>CALVNY010000010.1 GCA_944350085.1 uncultured Clostridia bacterium
CCAGGATCAAACTCTAATGTTTAATCTTTTCTCAAAACAAATCACTTAACGTTTACTTTGTTTTGTAGTTCTTTACTCATTGAAATTAACAAGTTCTTAATTCTACACTATATTTATTTGTTATTGTCCTCGCATTTATTTCTTAAATGCATTGCTAGTTTACCATTACATTTATCCATTGTCAACACTTTTTTTAACTATTTTTTAACTATTTTTTTATACCCCACCCACACATACCCGTGTGTTTTTGGTTTTTTGTGCAAACTAACCAAAAATATGTGTATATATTGTTTTTTTGGGTCAATAATTATTAACATTTGCGCATTTAATCATTGCTTAATCTAATTGGATTTTATAATGATTTTATTAAATTTTATTTATAAAGTTACATATCAACATTTATTTATATTAACATATTAAAATATGCTCATATTCCCAAACATAAATTTATATAAAAAAGTAAGAGATTAATCTCTTACTTTTTAAATTTCATTAACTAATTAATGCTTTATTAATAGTTTTATATGCTACAAAATTAATCTTCATTTGGATTGTAAAAATCAAACGCTTTCATAATTTCATCTAATTCTTCTTTTGGATGAAGTGCATCTTTATAATCGTATCCCGTTTCGTTTGGTTCTGGAAATGCGAACTCAAATAATTGTTCTTTTTTTCTCTTTTTGTTTGCTATAACTTTTGCATAAGGATTGTTTTCATCATCATCAGAATTTAAGTATTTATCAATAATATTGCCTTCAAGTGGTTTTTTATTAATACTTGGAATTTTAAAGTTTTTTAACCTATTATTTTCTTTTTTATGAGATTCAATTAAACTATTTATATCAACTTCTTTAAATGATGGTTTGCTTGTTTTTGTTGCACTTTTTTGAACTTTAGTTCTAGTTTCATTTTCAACATCATCTAAACTTGAAAAGGTGCTTTTTTGGACTTTTTTCTTAAGCACAACTGCTTCGTTTAATTTTTCAGTTGGTTTAATTTCATTTTGAACCTTTTTTGGTGCTTGAACCACTTTCATTTGAACATCTTCAATAACTTTTCTTGCTTTTTTTTCTTGTTCATTGCGTTTTATTTGCCCAACTTTTTCTTCAACATAATCCATTCTATTTAAAATATTTTTAATGTATGTATCATCTGTTGTGGCTTTTATATCATCTCTAACTGAAGTTAGTTTGTTATTTTGTTTTAAAACTTCTTCAATATTTTGCTTAAAATCTTTAAGCAAAATTTTAGTTTTACCTGTGGTTGCTAAATTAGGATATCTATTTTCAATTTCTTCTAACAAAACTTCCCAACGATTATAAAGCAATCTAACACGCTTGATTTCTAGCCCATAAATTCTTTTTGAAGCATCTTCAATTTGTTCTGCCTTTTCAACAGCCATAACCAAAGCACGACTTATTTGCTTATCCTTATCTTTATATTCATTTAAACTTGCATTAGCCATATCAAGTTCTGATTTTAACGAAATAAGCCTATCTTTTTGTTCGGCAAGTTTTTCTTCATATTTTAATGTTAAATTGTTAATATATTTATCAACTTGTGTGGGATTGTAACCGTGTTTGTCAAAATCAAATCTTCCCATAGAAACTCCTTTAACTTTTCCTGTTTTTTAACTTAAATAAAATTTTTGGTAAAAAATTAAGTAAAAACACACACATAATAATTAGTGTTACAATAATTATAACACAAACATACCAATTTATTATACTAAAATTTAATAAATAAAGTGGCACCATAAAACATAAAATGTAAATTATCATTTTTAATTGTAAAACATCTTTAAAAATAAGTCCAACAAATAAACTGCCAATTATTGGCGAAATTAAAAAACTAGCGTAAAATTGTTCATATTTTAAATTATAATAATAAAATAAACATATTGTAATAGCAACGCTGATTAGTGTAACTCCAAACCATAAACTACTATCGCTTTTAAATATTAAAAATTTAAAAATTAAACTAACACCTACAAAACAACAAAATGCCATAAACCAGAAAAATCTTGTGTCCATTAAAAAAACATTTGTAGCACTTTGTACAATAATTATGGCAATATATGTTATTAATAAAATTAAATTTACTAAGTTATATTTTGTTATCCTTTTCATTTATATTTTTATTTTTGCCATAATTTTTAATAATTATAATAGAAAGCCATATAATTCCAACCAAAACCAAAATTCCACTTAAAAGTTGTGAAACTTTTAAATTTGTATTTCCAATAAACAAACTATCGCCTCTAAAAGTTTCAATGATTGCCCTTTCTATACCATACCAAATAAAATATGATGAAACAGCAATTCCACTAAAATTGAACTTTCTAACAACGTAAATAAGCACAATACAACCAATTAAACTTAAAAAAGTTTCATAGCAAGGAGTGGCTAAATACCAATTAGAATCAATATAAATTGAAAATGGAAACCACATCAATTTTTCGTTAGTAACCACATAACCATGACAACAGCCAGCAAAAACACATCCAATTCTTCCAATCGCCTGGCCTAAAATTAAACATGGCGCAGCCAAATCCATAATTTTTATTATGTTTAACTTTTTTATTAAACAACAAATAACAAGTCCAACAACGCCACCAATAATTCCGCCATAAATTGCAAGGCCCCCATCCCAAACGGCTATGATATCATAGAAAGATGACCAATCATATTTTTCTAAACTAAATAAAATATAATATATCCTTGCTCCAACTATTGAAAATGGAAAAATCCATAAAATCAAATCGAAAACAACATCACTTTTTATTTTTCTATAACTCGACAATCCAACAAATAAAGCCATTGCAAGCAAAAAGCCTGTTCCAACCATTACGCCATACCAACTAACACTAAGGATATATGCGTCAAAAATAAGCAAAATGGCCAAAAATGCACTTGCAATAATAACAACCAATTTAAAATATGAAAGGTCTATATTAAACTTAAAAACATTAAAACTTTTGTTGTTATAATCACAAACCAAATAATTTACAGCCAAAAATGAACTTAGAAAAAGAACAACTTTAACTAAACTTGTTAGTTTAGGTAAATATGTGTAAAAAACATACCCCAATGCAACAGATAATATTAATCCAATGCACCCTATTGCAATTAAAGCATATTTATATGTTTGTTTATATGAATTAGTTATAGAAAATGGAATAAGTCCACCAATAAAACAAAACATAATTGTTGAAAGAATATTAATTATGCTTGCACTTGCCCACCTATTTTCAGAAAGCAAAAGCATAAAAAACAAAAAAACAACAACATAAATATATAAAACTTTTAAAATGATTGACTTGGTATTTGTTTTTTCCATAATCCACCTAAAATTAATACTAATATTATATATAACAAAATAAGCAAAAATAGTCAATTAATACTAACAACACTAAAATTATGATTTTTAAAAAAATTGAAATTAAAAAAAGAAAAATAAAAAATAAAGGGTTTTGCCCTTTATTTTTTTAAGGTAAATCTGTAAATTCTTCGTTGTTTTCTGATGTTGCAGTTTCAGTGTGTTCAGCAGCTGTTTCTGAAACAGCTTCTGGTTCAATTTCACTGTTAGGTGCTAACACTTCTGTCCTTTCTGTCTCAAAATCATATGCCCTTAAAGCCTCACCTGTTGAAGATACTCTCCTTGGACATTCTTCTTCACCTTGGTCACGAGTGTAACCAAATCTTTCATAATATTCATTTAACTCATTTGGATAGTATCTATAAACTTTTTCTTTTATTTCATTCCAATTAGCCAAAGTTTCTTTTTGAATATCCAAATTAAATCTTTCATTTATAGAATCAATTCTGTCATTATATTCACGCACTGCAAGTTCACATCTAGCAAAAGTTGAAATGAAATTTTTAATAGCAACAGGCATATTTTCTAATTTCCTTGCCTTTCCATATTTGCCACTATCTGTAAATCTAATTCTTCTTTGTCTTATAATGTCATACAATTCTTCTTGATGTGTTAATGCAGAATTTAATCTATTTACAGCATTTTGTAAATTTTGTCTACCACGATATGCAGATTCTCTTGCTTGTGAATTGTGATTGCCTCTTGCAGACATTTCCATAGAATTAAAATCACTATTAAATGAATTTAACATTTTGTTAGTTGAAACACAATCCTTAGAAATTTTTTCTCTTAACTTGCTTCTTCTTTTCGCATGCTTAACAGGAGTTACAGTCATAACAAGGAAACTTGTTAACCAACCAACACCAGCTAATACCATTAAACTCATAACACTTGTTGCAAAGAAAGTTGAAGGTATAAATGCAGAACCAACAATTCCTAATGCTAAAACAGTTATTGTTAGTAGTGCTGAGTGTCTACCAAAGAAATTGCTTACTCTATTATATTTTCCAGCAGCCTTTGATTCAGCAGGAGTTAATTTTGCTCTTTGTGAAGCATTTTCATTACCTGCAGCAGGTGTAGGAGTTGCACCTGGATTTGTGTTTGTATTTTGTGGTTGCCCACCATTGTTAGTTTGAGAAGTTGTTTGAGCCTGTTCGTTGTTGGTTGCTTGTTCAGGTTGTGTACTATTTGTTGTTTGTTGTGATTGAGAATTATTACTTTCTTCAACTACATGCTCATTATTAGGTGCTGTTCCGTTGTTGTCTGTTCCGTTGTTGTCTGTTCCATTTGTTGTATTTTCAAGTGGAATTTCTTCGTTGTTTGTTGTAACACTGCTCTTTTTATATGGCTTTAAATCAATTCCTTGCGAAACAGCATAATCTTTTTCTTTAGCGTAAATCAAGTGGCTGTTTTCTGGTTTTACTGTAACGCCATTATAAAAGGCATTATACTCATCAGTGCTATATCCAGATCTGCCATTTTGCACATCTAAAAGCAAATCATCATTTAGGGCTTTCCATGCACTATCTACATATCCGCCCAAAACTTCTTTTCCGCCAACTTTACTAATTAAAATACCAAGTGCAACATTTCTACTATTATTGTTTTTTGCACTTTTTAAATCGTTTAAAACATCTTTAACTTTAAAATAACTAATAGTACCAAGTGAAGATTCTAAATATTCATAAAAAAGGTCTGCCACATTTTCTGTAATATGGTTTTTAGTTAATGAAACATCCCAAACGCTATCGCTGGATTCGGTTCCCCTTTTCTTTTTAGTTTCTAATACAAAATAAGATTTAGCCATTTTGCTTTACCTCACTTTTCATACTTCTACTTACATAATATTATAACATACCCAGCAATAATGTCAATACATAAATTTTTACTAATTTAAAGGATCTTTTTATACTTAAATATGGCTTATTTAAAATATAATTTAAAAGCAAATTAACAAATTCCTAATATGGTTTTTAAAACCCAATATTGTATTTAATTTTTTTAATTTAATAATTTAAAATAAAAAATATGATTAATGTTAAACTAAAAAAAGCAACTTTAACAAAAGTTACTTTAATATATGCTAAAAAATTAAAATTTATTTGCATTTATGTATTAAAATGCAAATCCCAAACTAATTAGTAGTGCATTGTTAATGTTTTTCATTTTAAAACCATCAACATATCCCACTTTCTCTTTTAATCGTTTTTTATCAATAGTTCTAATTTGTTCAAGTAATGCAACACTATCTTTAACAAGCCCATAATCACTTGCTTTTAATTCTATATGCGTTGGAATTTTTGCTTTATCAATTTTGCTTGTAATTGCAGCAACAATCACTGTTGGGCTATATTTGTTTCCAACATCATTTTGTATAATTAAAACAGGTCTAACTCCCCCTTGTTCACTTCCAACAACAGGGCTTAAATCTGCATAGTAAATATCTCCTCTTTTAATCTCGTCCAATATTTTCACCTAACCAATTTTCATAATCATTTAAAGATTCTAAATCAAAGCCGATATAATTTTCCATATCAAAATCATAATTTTTATATAAAGAAACAATATCTTCTTTTATTATATTATGTTTGATATCCAAAATAAGTTTTTCTAGTTTTATATTATTAACTCTTTTATTCAGTTCTAAACTATAATCTTTAAAATTGTTCAAAGAAAACTCTCCTTGTAAATTTTGGTTAGGTTTTAAAAAAAGTTTAGAATTAATCTAAACTTCTATAACTATAATTTGTGCAATAAAAAATAAAATATTTAAGCAAATATAAATTTTTAAAAAAATATTTTTATATAAAACCCAATAATTATAAAACTTTCTTTAAGTATGTTTAACTAATAATGCACACTGCAAAACTAAATTTGTCGGTGTGTGAAATGTTAATGTCATAGTTTTTAAATCCCAAGCCATTTATGTAGTTTTTAGCATTTGTTGACAATTTTAAATATGGCTTACCATTTTCATAATGATTTACTTCAATTTCGCGCAAATTAATTCCACCACCAATTCCAAGTCCAAGGGCCTTTAAAAAAGCCTCCTTTGCACAAAAAATTCCAGCAAGACGCAAAACCTTGTTTTGTGTTTTATTTGAATACTCAATTTCGTAATCAGTAAAAAAAGTTTTTAGTGTTTTGTCATTTAAGTTTCTACTCATTCTTTCACTTTCAATAGTGTCAACTCCAACTAACATTTTATTCTCCTTTTAATTTATTAATTACCAAATTTATATCATCATAACTAAAACCTTTTGATGCCAAATATCTAAATAATTTTGTTAGATTTTCATAGTTAATTTCTTTGTTTTTTAAATATTTTTTTGCCATTTCTTCTAAACTTTCTAAATTGGTTTCATAGTCCTTAAAAAATTCTTCTAAAAATTCTTTGCTAATTCCTTTAATTAACAAATTATTTTTTATTTTTAAAATACCATATTTGTTTTTGTAAGTGTTAACATAGGACTTAACATAACTTTCATCATCTAAATATTTGTATTCTTTAAGTTTTGAAACAACAAAATCAATTACAGGTTTGCTATATTCTTTTTTTGTTAAATATTCTTCAACTTCCTTTGTGGTTTTTAATTTTGCTGAAATATATTTTGCCGTTTTGTTTAGTGCAATTTGTTTGTCACTTTCTAAAAAAATTTCGTTTAGTTTGTTTTCACTAAAAATTGCACCTTTTTTAATTCCATACTTTAAACAAACATCAATAAACACACTACCAAAATATGCCCCATTGACATACACATTAACCCTGTCAGTAGATTTTTTTTGATTTGTTACATCAGTTATTTCTAATTTTTTTTCCATTAAAATCACTCTCTACCCATTTTTTCAACACTTAAACATATATTACTAAATATTGAAATATCTAAATTTGTTGCAATTTCACAAATAACATTATTTGCATAAGTTGTATTTAAAATAATAATTTCATTATTTTTTATAATTTTATTTAATAAAGGCATATTTGCATATAACAATTCTAATTTGTACATATTATACAAAACTAATTCTTTAATACTAGATTCCTTTAAAACACAACTTGCACACTTACTATATGCCCTAATTAATCCACCGGCACCTAATTTTATTCCACCAAAATATCTAACTACAACTACTAATATATTGTTTAGATTATTCTTTTTAATAACTTCAAGAATTGGCAATCCAGCAGTTCCACTAGGTTCGCCATCATCACTACATTTTTCCAATGAGTCTAAAATATATGCATAGCATATATGTGTTGCACTACTATGTTCATTTTTAAGTATTTTTAACTCTTTTTCAACATCATCAATATTGCTAAAAGAAAAAGTGTAACCTATAAATTTACTTCTTTTAATTTCCAAAGTAATAACTGAATTTTTGCTTATTGTTTTCATAAATATATAATAACATAATTTAAAACATATTGACAAGTTAAGTTAAAACAATTTAACTTCATAAAATGCGCAATAAAATATTGGAAAATGTTAATTTAAAATTTAATTTTAAAAACCATATACAAAAATAAAAAAACTCCAAAAGGAGTTTAATTTTTATTTTAAATATGAATTAGTTGCATTAATCAACCAAGAACCATTTTATTTTTCATTTAGCCAACAAGAATAACACATTGGTTTATATAAATCTTCATCGCCAATTACAATTTGTTCGCCACTTTTAACAATTTTTCCATCAACAAAACGAGCATTTATTGTAGCCAAATTACCACATTCACAATAAGTTTCAAGTTCCACTAATTTGTCTGCCAATTCGATTAGTCGTTTGCTTCCAGCAAACAAGTGAGAAGTAAAATCTGTTTTTAAACCATAACAATAAACATTTATTTTTTTATCTATTGCAATAAGTTTTAACTCTTCAATTTGTTTTTCAGTTGCAAACTGACATTCATCTAATATAATTGCATCAAACTCATAATATTTTAGTTTGTCAATTAAATTATCCTCTTCATTAAATGTAACAGCCTCACTCATTAAACCTATTCTTGATTTTATAATATTTTCGCCAGATCTAGTGTCTATTGCAGGTTTAAGAAGAAGAACATTAAAATGCTTTTGTTCTAAATTATATTTTAACATTAAAGCATTTGCAGTTTTACTGCTATTCATTGTTCCATAATTAAAAATTAGCATTCCTTTTTCCATAATTTACTCCTTAATTACTTTATCAATAACTCCACCACCCAAGCACATGGTTTCGTTGTAAAAAACAACATATTGCCCTTCGGTTACAGCCCTTTGCTTTTCTTTAAATTTAACATAAACACTACCATCATCATTTAGTGTTACATTAACTTTTTGGTCAGGTTGTCTATACCTAAATTTAGCATAGCAATCAAAAACCTTTTCATTTGGTGTATGTGGTATCCAATTAACTTTGTTAGATATTAGTGCATTTGAAAATAGTCTATCAGTTTCACCTTGACTAACAATTAAAACATTGTTTTTAACATCTTTATCAAGCACAAACCAGCGTTTGCCATTTCCATCAGATTTGCCACCAATGTTAAGTCCCCTACGCTGTCCAAGGGTATAATACATAACCCCTTCGTGCTCTCCTACAACATTACCATTTTCATCAACAATTTTACCTTTTTTGTTTGGAATATATTCTTGCAAAAATTTTCTAAAATTGCGTTCACCAATAAAGCAAATTCCTGTACTATCTTTTTTTTCTGCGGTTACTAAATTATATTTGTGAGCAATTTCACGCACTTCTTCTTTGTTCATCTTCCCTAACGGGAAAAGCACACTCTCTAATTGTTCTTGATTTAATTGATTTAAAAAATATGTTTGGTCTTTATTTTTATCCACTGCTTTAAGCAAGTAATGATATCCATCACTATTGTGCTCAATATCGCAATAATGCCCTGTAGCAATGTAGTCTGCACCTAATTTTTTTGCATATTCTAAAAATGGTCCAAATTTAATTTCCCTGTTGCACAAAACATCTGGATTTGGTGTTCTGCCTAAACGATATTCTTCCAAAAAATATTTAAAAACCCTATCCATATATTCTTTTGCAAAATTTACAGTGTAATATGGTATACCAATTTTTGTGCACACTCTTTTAACATCTTCATAATCACTTTGCGCCGTGCAACAATCATTTTCTGTTTCTTCCCAATTAACCATAAAAAGCCCAATAACATTGTAGCCTTGTTCTTTTAAAAGAAGTGCAGCAACAGAAGAATCAACCCCACCACTCATTCCTACAACAACTGTTTTAGCCATTTAATTAATTCCTTCTATTTTCCTTTTCAATTTTTTTATTTTGTTCAACAATTTGTGCTTCAATATGCATTTGGTCAGCAATCTCCTTACTTGGAATAACAACAGGAACTTTGTATTTTTTTGTAATCATTGCAATAATACCAACAAACCACATCAAAAACACTACAACACCAAATATTGAGAACAAAGAAAGCAATGCTCCAAAAGTGTCAACTGCATTTGCTCCCCAGTTATTCATTTCAGCCAAGGTTTTTAAAGTGCCAGTTATAATCAAAACAATATATGTTACAAAACAAAAAATGCCTTTTGTGTATTTGCCTGTTAAAAAACTATCTGCTCCAAACCAACCACCAAAGATTAAAAAAATCCATAGTTTAACTTTATTTACATCTTTTGGTAAAGTTGAACTATAATGAATATTGCTTTGGTCTTTTTTTGCTTTTCTAATTTCTTTTGCTTGTTTGTTGCTTGCATAAATTATTTGTTTGTTTGTAATCTCACAATAAGGGCATATATTATTTTTAACTTTTGCTCCACAGATTGGACAATTCATCAAATTACCTCTTTTAGTTTACTCTTAGTTTAGTTATACCAAATTTTTGTCTTTTTGTTAAGTGAATATTATTAATGAAATATTTAACTTTTTGTAGTTAAAATTTTTCATAAAATTAAAAAAATAAACTTAACATAATGTTAACTTAATTATTAATTGATTTTTAATATTTTTTTAAAAATTAAAACATTAAATTTGGTTATAAAAAAAGTGGCAACTGCCACTTTTTAAGGATTTTTTTGCAATCCACTAATTTCAATATTTAAATCACTTTGAACATCTTGAATATAGTAATAGTCAAACGACTCATACTTATTTACTTCTTCGCCATTAACTTTAACTGTTATTACGCTTGTTGCATATTCATCTGTTAAAGTAACTTTAAATTTAAAATCATCGCCTTCTTTAATTCTGTCTTTATCGTAACCATCAAGTGCTACAATTTCAAAGCCTTCTGTACTAGCATTAGTTACACTTACTTTATAATATTCTGGAAAATCATACAAAAATATAAAGCCAAGTAAGCCACCAATAATTAAAACACTTAAAATTATTGCAGCAGCAAGATTTGCTTTGGCATTTTTAAACATAAATTTTTCCTCCTTTGTAAATTTAACTAATTTTTACTATCAACTTTTTGCATATAGCTAACTAATCTTAAAAGTTGAGTTGTGTAACCTAGTTCGTTGTCGTACCAAGCCACAATTTTAACAAAAGTTGGATTTAGCATAATTCCTGCTTTACTATCAAAAATGCTTCCATGGGTGTCACCAACAAAATCTGAAGAAACAAGTGGCAAATCAGTGTATCCTAAAACATCTTTCATTTGATTTTTGGAATATTCTTTCATAACTTTGTCGATTTCTTCATAAGTTGTTTCTTTGCTTAGTCTTACGGTTAAATCAACTGCTGAAACATCTAGGGTTGGCACTCTAAAACTCATTCCTGTAAGTTTGCCTTTTAATTCTGGAATAACCTCACCAACTGCTTTTGCAGCCCCAGTTGAACTAGGAATAATGTTTCCTGTTGCAGCCCTTCCGCCACGCCAATCTTTTTTGCTTGGTCCATCAACAGTTAATTGAGTTGCAGTAACTGAGTGAACAGTTGTCATAAGACCTTCAACAATACCAAAATTGTCATTTAAAATTTTTGCAATAGGTGCTAAGCAATTTGTTGTACAACTTGCATTTGAAACAACTTCCATATCTTTTGTGTATTTTTCGTGGTTAACACCATAAACAAACATTGGCACTTCTTTACCCGGTGCAGAAATAATAACCTTTTTTGCTCCGCCTTTTAAATGCCTTTTAGCATCTTCACCCTTAGTAAATTTGCCTGTTGCTTCAACTACATAATCAGCACCAGCTTTTGCCCAATCAATTTCTTCAGGATTTAATGAACTATAAAATTTAACTTTTGTTCCATTAACAACTAAATCTTCACCATCTACTTCTACTGTGCCGTTGAATTTACCATGAATTGTATCATATTCTAGTAAATATTTTGCGTAATCAACAGTAATAAATGGGTCGTTTATTGCAACAACTTCAACATTGTCAAAGTTAAATGAACAACGAAGAACCAATCTACCAATTCGACCAAATCCATTTATACCAACTTTTGCTTTATTTCCCATAAACTTCTCCTTCAATATATCTCTATAATTATTTTACCAAATTTTCAGGGTTTAGTGCAACTAAATTGTCTGGTAAAAACAAACCATTTTTACGAATTAACACGCCATCAAAATAAATTTCTCCACCACCAAATTCTTCTAAATGACTTTGAATTAAATCCCAATGAACAGCACTTTTGTTGCCATTATAAGCATCGTCATAACTACAACCAACTGCCATATGAATAGAATTGCACATTTTTTCATCAAATAATATATCTAAAATTGGGCTTTTGATGTATGGGTTTAATCCAAAACTAAATTCTCCCATGTATCTTGCACCTTCGTCAGTGTCTAAAATTTCAATCAAATTTTGTGTGTTAGAACTTGTTGCTTCAACAATTTTGCCATTTTCAAAATGTAAGCAAATATTATCATGTCTAACACCATTGTAAGTTACTGGAATATTAAAAGTAATTTTACCATTAATACTTTCTTTTACTGGAGCAGTGTACAACTCGCCATCTGGTATATTGCATTCACCACAACATTTTATATTTGGAATGCCTTTAATACTAAATGTTAAGTCTGTGTCCTTTGCAACAATTCTAACTTTGTCTGTTTTACTCATAAGTTCGCTTAAATTATCCATTGCCTTACCCATTTTTGCATAGTCTAAATTGCAAACTTTAAAAAAGTAATCAGTAAATTCTTCTGTTCCCATATTGCTACTTTGTGCAAAACCATAAGTTGGATATTTTAGTAAAACCCATTTTTTACTTACTCTAAGTTCAGTATGGTCATGATAAATTTTGCGATACAATTTCATATTGCTTTGTGGAACAGAACTATATTCAAACACATTTTCCTCACCACAAACCAAAATTACAGCATCCATTTTTTTCATAACTTCCATATCAAAACTTTCCATAAGTTTAAATAATTCTTCATCGCCATTTTTTAAAATTTCTTTTTTCAAAATTCTATTTACATTTTTTAAAAATGGATGTGCTTTTGCCTTAAAAACTTCTTGAACAATGCATTTAATAAAATATTCACTACAATCACTATATTCTATTAAAACATTTTCTCCTGGCTTTACGCTACAACTATAATTTACTAATTTTTCTGCCAAAATTCTATCATTATCAATCATATTTTCATCTCCTTATAAAACATTTATTACATAATTTGTAATATCTTAATTTTAAAATTTTTTGCAATTAACAAAATATTTTATTACTTTATTATTATTTAACATTATAGTAAATAAATACTTAAAACAAAAAAGATTTTAACAAAAATTTTAAAATAATTTAATTAGTACAAATAAAAAAGTAGCTGTTTCGCTACTTTTTACCAAATATTATATTTTTCTATTTTGTCTGACAAATCTTTAAGCTCTTCTTTGTCTAGTGGAACACCAACACGGGTTACTAATTTTGCTTTTGTATAGTAAATAATAAAAGCATAAAGAAATGCAAAAACACCAAACCAAAGCAAAAAATGAACCAACAATCCATAACTAATATTTGCAATTAAGCCAACCAAGTCTGCAATTAGACAAGCAAAACTAAGTGTCAAAAACACATATGCCAAACTAATGTTAGAATAAAATTTTTTAGGTTTTTCGTCATATTCTTTTGCCTTACCACTAGGTTTGTTAATTTGCATGTGTATTATATCGTAAGGATATCCAATAAAAGAATCAAGTGTTCTAAGTTGCCTATTTTTTTCTGGCAATTTATTAATTGTTAAAACAACATCACGGTCAAGCAACTGAATATCATTTTCCGTGTGCATATCTTTATAAACACCTACAACTTTTGTTCCAATATTATAAAATGCTCGGCCAATAGATTGAACAAATTTATTAAAACCTGTATAAACTTTTTTTAAGTAAACAATTTTGTTCCCCGCTTGCCAACTTGTTATAAATGCTTTTATAACTTCAACATTAAAATCTTCTTTGGCTGTATAAATTATAGTTGCATCAAATCCTTCGCAATATTTCATTGCAACAGTAATAAGTTGATGTTGTTCAACTTTTTTGTCAACCATAAATGCAGAAACTTTTGCGTTTTCAACAAATTTTGACCTAATGTTAGTAAAAGTTGTGTTTAAATTTGTGTTAAGAGCAAAAATAATTTCAAATTCTGCCCTACAATCCAAGCATGCTTTTTCAATATTTTTGTACGCCAAATCCATATCAAATTCTTTGATTACAGGAACAATAAAACCTATCTTCATAATTCACTCCAAGAATTTATTTTTATTACAAATTACCTAAATAATTATACTTTTATATATTTAGTATATCACTAAATCTCTTATTTTAAAATTAAATAAATAACATTTGCTAAATTTTTTAAAATAAAATACAATTATTATTAATAATATAATATTTTAAAATTAATAAAATAAATTTCACACATTAAAATGTAAAATTAATTTATTTATTTTATAGGAGCAAATATGTTAGTAAATTCCAAAGATTTATATTTAGATGCAATAAACAACAAATACGCCATTGGAGCTTTTAATTTTGTTAATATGGAAGTTTTACAAGGAATTTTAGAATCTGCAGTTGAATTAAATAGCCCTGTAATTATCCAATGTTCCACAAGTGCAATAAAATATATGGGCAATGACTTTTTAAAAGGTATGGTTGAAAATTCAGTTAAAAATTTAAAAATTCCAGTTATTTGGAATTTAGACCACGGAAAAACCTTTGAAGACTGTGTAAATGCAATCAATCTAGGATTTACTAATGTAATGATTGATGCATCAAGTTTGCCTTATGATGAAAATGTTGAATTAACTCGTAAAGTGGTTGAATATGCACATAAGCACAATGTAACAGTTGAAGCAGAGTTAGGGGTTTTAGCAGGAGTTGAAGATGATGTAAAAAGCGATGTGCATTTATATACAGACCCAAAACAAGCCGTTGATTTTATTAAAAAAACAGGTTGTGATAGCCTTGCAATAGCTATTGGCACAAGCCATGGAATTTATAAATTTAAAGGTGAAGCAAAATTAAGAATTGACATTTTAGAAGAATTGTCAAAAATGCTTCCAAACTACCCTTTTGTCTTACATGGTGCTAGTTCCATACCTAAAAAATATGTAGATTTAGCAAACAAATACGGTGCATCAATTCAAAACGCAAAAGGCGTTCCAGAAGAAATGTTAAAAATTGCGTGTGAAAAAAATGTTTGCAAAGTAAATGTCGATAGCGATTTAAGAATTGGCTTTACTGCTGGCATTAGAGAATATTTAAGTAATAATTTAAGCGATGTTGATATGCGCAACTACTTAAATAATGGGAAAAAATATGTAAAAGAATTAGTTAAATTTAAAATAGAAAATGTTTTTAACTCAAAAAACAAAGCATAAAAATATCTATAAAAAATTTTGTTGTATAAACAAAAAGTAACTTATTATATAATTTTAAAAATAAAAAATTTTACAATAAAAAAATGTGGGTTTGCCCCACATTTTTTATTAAGAAATAATTTTTTTAATTTCTTTTAAATTATCAAGTGTTAATTCTAAAATTTCTGCATAAGCATCTTCAAATGCTTGTTTAATTTCTAGTGTATATTCTTTACTATTTCTAACTAATTCAAGCATTTTTTTAGCATATTCAACAACTTCTTCTTTTGTTGTAAATTCAACACTACTTATAATATGCTCTATTATTTGGTACTTATACATTTTTGTATTTTTTGCCATTATAATTCTCCTTATATTTTTCGTCTAATAGTGTCATAAATAACATCATGACAAGTATTAAGGTATTCTAAAAAGTTTGGAAACATTGGATTTTTTGCATAAGCAAAATAATTTTCAATTACTAAAAATGGATTAAAATCTGCATTGTAAGTCATAGCTGGCATTTTACTTAAAATATCATAAACCAATCTAGTTGTTATTACATCAAATTGTGTTAAGCAAGATAATGCAACTTCTGTTTCTTTAACATAACTCACACTAAACATTTGCTTATTAAAATGTTCCGTAAAATATTTAACATATTCACTAATACTTCCAATTTTAATGTCGTTTAAACAACTAGTAAGCCTTCCCACAATATTTAAAAAGTCGCTATAAAAATCGCTCATTTTATCGTTTTCACTCATTGATAGTTTATCCAAATATTGTTCATAAACATTATCAAGCATATATGCTAATTCAGCCTTAATTACTTGATATAAATCGTTTTTTATACTGCCCGTTTGGACATATTTATGTGAATATTGAAACTCGTATTGTTCGTAATTATTATTTTCCATTTTTTATTTACCTTAATTTTAGTATAGTTTTTAGCATTAAATAGTAAAATTAAAATAATCAATATACACAAATCGTTATTTTAATTGTTTTTTTAATTATATTTAAATCAATAATTAATATAAAAATACATTTATTATAATTATATTATTAAATAAGTTAATTATTAACCTTCGTTAGTAGTTCCTTCCTCAGCTCCTTCTGTACTTTGTTCTGTTACAGTTTCATTTGTGCTTTCATTTGTACTTTCTATTGAAGTAATAGGAATAATTTGTACTTTAGGTGCCTGAATTTTTGGATTGGTTTGCATAGACATAACCGCCAAATTGTTAATTTCATTAACTTGTGATTCAATAGCATATTTACCTGGTGAAACTTCTACCAAATTTTCAGAAGCCTTGCCAGAATTTTTAAAAGTGTCAACATCAATTAGTTCCAAATCACCTGATGCACCAATTGTATATATTTGTGCAGTAACAGGCAATCTATCAACCATTGGGTTTGCTGGGCTTTTGTATTCCATAGAAGTTTTATCATAAGGGTTTGCTGTATAGGTTTTCCCATCTTTTCCAACATACAAATCGTTAGTAACGGTTAGTTTACCATCAACAATTTCAAGAGTTAAAAAGTCTTTATATTTTTCATAATCTTCGCTTTCAAATATTGATTTAAATTGTGTTTGAATTTCAGTAAGTGCACCTTGCAATTTATTTAAGTATTGCATATTGAATTGTTTTAAATCAAATTTTCCATTAACTAATGGTTGGCTGTTATGTATAGTTAAGATTGTTGCTTTTAAACCTTCATTTAATGGATGAGGGAAAATAGAATTGCCGTGCTTAATTTCACTTCTTCCTCTTACTCCCCTAACCAATAATTTTTCAATTTCTTCTTTGTTTCCACTATTATTTGCAGCAATAATTTTATCTTGATATTCTTTAAGCATTGGATTGGTTATAGGACAAAATCTAATCATCAAAAAGTCTTTTTCACTTAATTGTCCACCATTTTGTAGAGTCTTTAAAAGTTTTTGTTGATATTGTTCAAATTTTTCTGGTTTGCCAATATAATAATCAAAACTTGCAACTACTTTTTGTAAAGTTTCAACATATTTTTTATAAAACTCAGTACTTTCACTATTTTCTAAATTGCCTTTGTTAATTGCTCCATTTAACGCATCAATTTCACGATTTAAAGCATTACGCAATTCCCTACAATAATCAGCTTTTTTAGGTTCTTCTGGTGGTAGAGGTGGTGGATCAGTGGTTGGTTTATTAAATGTTTGATGTGGCTTATATTCTTCTTCTAATGTATATTTTATATTTCCCATTTTAATTTGTTTTACAGGAATTAAACTTTGTTTTTTATAATAATCATACATCTTTGATCTAAAATTAAAATCTTTTAATTTTGGATCAATCATTTTTAGTCTCAAATTAGCATAATTTGTATTATTAATTTTCTTTGTATGTACAACATCTTTTACTGCAACGCCAAGTTGTTCGAATATTTCTCTGTGTCTACCAAAGAATATGTTATCACTACCATCTGGATTTTTCTTATCAGAACACAATTGTACAATATCCGACTTTAACAAGTTGATATCAAGTTTTCCTTCTGGCAACACCATATTACCATCTTTATCTTGAACTGGTTGTGCATATTTTTCTTGAATTTCAAATAATATATTTTTACGCGCAATTTGCAAATCTAATAGCTGTCTATTTCCATCAAAGAAATCTTGATTACTTAAAATAGTTAAGTTATTAGAAATTGACAATGCTTGCCTAATTTGCTCAGAATTAAAATCTAAATCACTATCATTTTTACCAACATCCTCTAATAGTTGTACAGCCTCAACAATTTCCCCACCAAGTCTTTGGAAGTTTAAAGCATAAAGAATTAAACTACTTGAAGCAATTAAATAAGCATCTTGGGTTGTAGTCTTTGAAATTAACTTATCATTTTCACTTTCTAAACCTGAAATTACTCCCTTTAATTTTTCAGGATTTGCAACTTCCCTTGTTTTTCCTTCAATTGTTATTTTTGCTGAAGGAACAAAAACTTTATTAGCAGTGCCTGTTGTTGGATCAACAACATTACGATAACAAGGTGGAATATTTGCAACTTTTTTAGTGTTATTCGATAAGATGTTATATTCTAAATCTAAGTTAGGTATAATTTCCTTATTAATAACATGTATTCTATCTAAAAGTAGTTGTTTGTCACTTGCAATTTGATTTAATAGTGTTTTTCTTTGCTTTTCAGAATAACTAGAATTTGATCTTGCTTCTTTTTCTTCATGTTCTAATTTTTGTAAAGCATTGATTTTACTATCTCTTTCAATTTTGTATTTGTTTCTATCTTTTTCTACTTCACTTAAATCTCTCAATGAAGATAACAACTTATTATATTTAGAAATGGTTTCTTTGTTAGCATTAATTGTTAATAAATTATTTTTAACTTCGCTTTCGTATTTACTAATTAGTGGGTACTTTGCTGATTCTTCTTCGTATAATTTTGTTATCCTTTCATGATAATTATCAAAGTCAACCCCAGAAAACTTTTCGATAAGAATTTTACAAGCATTATTTATATTTTCACATGCTCCATATCTTTCGTTTGCACGATTGAAACAATCAATTATATTTTGTTTCATTAACCCTTTTTGAGCATCATCAACTTTATCACAAATTGCATCTATAAAAAGTTGAATTTGTGTATCTTCTTCATGATATGCTCCAAAAATGTGGAATAATGCATTTTCAAAACCAACTGTTTTTTGATTTAAAGTTCCTAGAGTGTTGTTTTTTAAATATAACAAATCAAGTTTTAAACTATTTGAATTTTCCCCTTCCATTGTAATGGCATCACCAACCAATGTTACAACATCAATTGTTGGGTCTCTTTCAATGGCCGCGTCATAAACTGAATAAAAATCTTTGGTGTTATCAACTAGTGCCTTGTAATTATAATATCCAATTAATCCATTGAAAAAGAAATCAATAGTTTCATCAGGAAGTTTATCGTCAGTTAAAGCAATGGAGTAAGTCTTTCCATTTTGAGAAATTGATTGATTACCACTATTTAATTCAGTTCTATCAAAGAATCTTGCATTGCTGTCAATAGTTGTTCTAATAAAACTACTTGCATTTGTTTCCATTGCAGATTTAACATTCTTAAATCCCAATCTTGTTGCAATTTCCCTTGCTTCTTTAATACTTTTTACAATATCTTCTTTTAAATTTCCCATAATTTTCTCCTAATACAAAGTAAGCAGAACATAGTTTTTATTATAAATATTATATAATATATATGCAATTTTTGCAATACTTAAAAATTTATATTAATCTCTTCTTTCAAACAAATTTCTAACAGTTTTTAATGCATCAACTTTAACAGTTGTTCTATTCATAGCACTAGTAATCAAGAAACACTGACCACGACCAGCAGTAACTATGCTGTCCTGTTCTTCCTTGTTTATTCCACCAGCGTTTTTATACAAAGTAATAAGGTCTGTAATATCATTTGGTGCAAGTGAAAATATCATTGAATATTGACTAGCATTAATAATTGCAGTACTTTGTTGTGCTATAGCCTCTGTACCAACAAAGTCCTTAATATTTTGGGTTATAACAATTTGCATTCCATAGTATTTTCTAATACGTTTTGCCATTTGTGCCATAAAGTCAAGAGCGACTGGATATTTTGCACTAACAAACACGTGCGCTTCGTCAACGGCAATTACAACACGCCTATGGTCTTCTTCTAATTTTTCATCTGCAAAATATTTTAAGTTAAAATCCCTATTTTTGATAATTTCATTGTTTAAATATTTAAATACCAAAAGCATTTGTGCATTAGTTATAATTTCATTACTATTTGCAACAAGACTACGGAAGTTAAAACATATAAAGTTTTCATTTGTAACGACTGATGTTGGGCCATTCCATAAGTTACTATTTCTACCGCCTGTTGCAAATTTCTCAATATAAAGCTTGATTGTCCTTAAATTTCTTGCAATATATTCATCTTTTTCTTCCTCTAATTTCTCATTAATTAAGTCAATAAAATCATCAAAAATTGGATAATCTTTTGGTTCTAATGAGTTAAGTTGAGTATTTCTATCTATGCCTTTTCTTTTATATAACTGTATTGTTAATGAGTTAACCAATTCAAAACAGTCGCTATTAATACCACTTAAAATAACCCTAAAAAATTGTTCCAAAAACTGTAAGTGTCCATTGAATGAGTCATCATCTTCACCCTCATCACTTTCAAGTGTTGAAAATATATGAAATGGATTAAAAATACCATTAACAGATGAGCCTACATCAATCATTTTTCCACCCAAATTTCTACACAAAATTTCGTATTCATTTTCAGGGTCAAGAATAAATATACGAGTATTATCCGCAGCCATATTAGTTAAAAGAGTTTTCGTACAGAAAGATTTACCAGAACCTGATTTTCCAATAACTATCATGTTACTATTAACTCTTTCGTTGTTTCTAACAAAGAAATTGGTAAACACCGGATAAGTGTTATATCCTAAATAAAAACCTCTTTCATCTTGCAATGCGTTACTAATAAATGGAAACATTGCAGCAATTGAACTTGTTTGAATTCCCCTTGCAAATTCTTCCAATGAGTCCCTTCTACTTATATTTGCACTAATAAAGGCATCTAATTGTCTACCGAAATTTTCTGTATATCTAAAACTTCTTTGTTTTAATTGTGCTCTAACTTCCTTTTTTGCACTTTCTTTTGCAGTTATGTGCATATTAACATTATATAAGTTTTCGCCATTATTTTTTAAACTTGTAAGCAACTCTCTTAAAGTATCATAATGGGTTTCAGTTTCAATTTTTGTACTTGCCTTGCCTACCTTATTTAATTTAATTTCCATTTCAAGCAAAGATTTATCAAGCATTTTTTCTGCTTTATATTTTTCAATTGGTGTTATATTAACAATTACTCTTGTGTCGTCTAGTTCAAATAAAGGATAAGCCCAAGCATTTGGAACATTTATAGGATAATCAGTTATTGTAAATGTTCTATAAGGTATTCTATCAATAGAAATTGTGCTCATTCCAATTTTAATTTCATCGGGATAAGTCCATTTAATTTGATCTGCCGGTGCAAGAGTATCAAGTTCCCTTTCATCAAAATCATCAGCAAATGTTGCTTTTAAGAAAGCAAGTAACTCGTTTTCTTCAACAACTTTGGAACTAATAGGTGTTGCACTTCCACTAAGAGATGTCATAAACCCTTGAATAGTATTATCCAGTGCTTCCCTATCTTTATCATAAACAACAAAATAATAATGACTTTTTATGATTTTATCATCTGTATTTAAATAGTTTATAGCAGACAATCTTTCTTCAAAAACAGGAGATCTTGCTTCAACTTCCATTTGTCCATACAATCCCCTATCTGCCATATCAAGCAATGTGTTATATTTTTTATCTTCATAAGCAGACATTGCATCTAATATCATTGGTTTTTTAATTTTTACAATGCTGCATTTTTGGTCTTTTGTTAATCTTTGAAGTGCTGCCCCAACGGTATTTATAACATCATTTTGTTTATCTTCATCCAACAAAAAGAATTCCATTGGCATTACTTCAAGAACCATGCCATAATATTCACCAAAATCTAAGTATTTACCTGAATTGACACCATTAAAAGGCATAATATTTTTAATATCAAATTTTTTGTTTGTGTAAACTTTTGTATATTTCTTTTGATATGCCAAAAACTTAAATACTAAAACAACTGAGTAGTACAATTTAACATCTTCAGCAACTGGCATAAATAACATTAAAGAAAAAGCTGTTGCACTAAATGCAACATAAATGTGATATGGAAAGTTTGCAGTAAATAACATTATTACACCAGCCACACACAAAAAGGCAATAATTAAGTCTGTTATAGTAAAATTTCTGTAAAGTTCCATCTTTACTTTTGACTTTCTTGGTATAAATCTCATTTTAATCTCCTAAAAAATCATTATAAAATAAAAAATAATTAAATTTTAATAAGCACACATTTCTAATTATATATTTATATATATTAGTATATATTATTTGTAAAATAAATCAAAATAATTTGAAACATTAAAACAAAAAAGAAGGAGAATTTCTCCTTCTTTTTGTTAATCATTATTTTTTAGGTGGATTTAATTTTTTCATCTGTTTAGCTATCAATGTTGCTTGTTTTAACATTTTATCAGTTTCTTTCTTAATTTCATCAGCAACTTTCTTTTGTTCTGCCTTAATTTCTTGCATATTCTTATCTATTTGTTCTTTTAAACTTGAACCTGAAACACCTTGTGCTGATAACATATTGTGAATTACTTCTTCGGCATTATTAAATCCTTCAGGTTTTAAATTATCCATGCTACTTAATTTTGAAGGATCAAACCCTGAAACGTTAACATCAACTTTGCCAGCATAATCGTTTAAAATTTTAAGTGAAGCATAACCATCTTTTTTTAATTTCTCTTGCCCATCTTTTGTTTGCAATTTTTCTACAATCTTATCAAATGTGGTGTTTAATTTCTTAGCCAATTCTTCAATTGGACCTTTTGCAGCCTCTTTACCTTTTTCTGTATTTACTCCACCATACATTGCTGCAGCTCTTAATGCATCACCAACATTTTTTTCAACACTTTCACCAAAATCTTTCGCTTGGTTTTGTGTTTTTGTAAACGTTGCAGCTTCATCATTTATTTTAGACCAATATTTAGACATTTTATCATTTCCGCCACTATAACTAGCACCAGCCGATAGAACACTTCCTAATGATCTATTCCAAACATTATATTTTCTAACTTCAGATTTATTTTCTGTAATTCTCTTATCTAAATCTCCCATCTCTTTTATCTCTTCTGAAGTTAAATCTTCTTTATTTTTACTTTTCAATGTTTTTAGCCTATTTTTGTCAGTTTTAAGTTGTTCTTTCTTTTCTTTTATTTCTTCTTTCTTATTATGGCCTTCAATATTGGTTGCAACAGCTCCAACTATTCCACCACCTGCACCAAGAGCAAATCCACCAGCTTTTAATGATGTCCCATAAAGTTTTGTAGCCCCTTTGTTTAGTAGACCACCTAAACCTTCACCTTCAGCTCCGCCAAACACATTAGCTCCACCAGCAAAGTCATCAAATCTATTCATTTGTTTAGTAATTGTTTTTCCAATTACGCTTTGACCCATGCCAGCCATTTTACCTTCAAATTTACCAACTTTACCAGCCGCAGAACTTAGAGCTTTGCTTACTTTTCCTGGACCATCTTTACCAGCAGCAGCTGCTACTCTACTGCTTAAAGCTAGCCCTGACTTTATTACATTAGCCCCCATTGCCATTCCACCAGTCGCAGCCAATGTTCCAACTTTTCCAACAGTACCCATAACCTTACCTGCAATTTCACTTCCAGCGGCAAGTGGATCTTCAATTCCAAGCATACTAGCAACCCATTTTGAAGTTTCTTTAATGCTATACAAACCTGTTAAAATAAATATTAAACTAACAAGTCTATTCCATACAGCTGTAAATCCTGATGGCTTAAAAATATTAATATTGCTTACAATTGGTATTAATAAGAAAATTAAGTTAAATGCTACAACAACACTGAATGCAGATAATACTGATCCAATCATCAATTTACGCCAGTTTTTATATGCCGATCCACCATCTAGAGGTGTTAAGGCGGAAATTGGTGCAGAAACCATAAATAAAACAGCACATTTGTAAAGTCTTATTATTAAGCCAAAGGCAGCAATAAACATAATGTATATTGCAATACCACCACCTAAATACATGGTTATGTAATTTATTCCTCTAAGTTCATAGTATTCTTTTGTTAATTGAACATTTCTGTATGAATAATAATTTACTCTTTTTTCATCTTCATCAAATGCACTAAGATCCCCTTCCATTAAGTCAGTAAAAGAATAAGATATTGATCCTATACCTCTTGGCCCATCACTGCCAATTTCTGTTTCATTTTTAAATGCATTGTCTATTGCATTTGCAACAGCTTCTCTTCTTTCACTATCCGATCCTTGATTAATGTTAAAATCGGCAGCCCACTTTGAATTAGAAGAGTTTATCCAGTTATCTTCATAAAAAGTAATTTCTTCTACTATAGCCGTGCCAACTGAATCAATTCTACATTTGTTTGCATTATAACTTGAAGCATACCACACCATTGCGCCAGCAGTAACACCATCACCACCACTGGTTGCATTGTAAACGGCTTTTAGTAGCCCACTAGACAAAATAATTCCAAAAACACATGCAGCTGGTACTACAAAAAACATTGCTAAGCTTTTTAATGCAGAACCTATAATATTGCCTTTTGTGTTTTTTGCACCTTCAGTTGTAAATTCTGTTCTAACCATTGCAATAATTGTTGTAAGGATAAGCATAATTACTGCAACAATAGTTAGGGCTAAAAATACTTGAAGTACTGCTTTATTTGTAATCAATGCTAAAATAGGATCACCTTGCATAGCAACACCATTATCATAATATGTACCTAGTCCACACAATGCATTAAAAAATGCTTGGAAGAAGTCAACTAATGATAATAATGTTAATCCAATAGAATACAATATATCTGCAAGTATTTTTATAACCAAATCAATAGTAAAATTAACTAACCATTGAAAAAGTGTAGTTAATGCACCTATTAACCAGTTTAAAGCACTATCTATTATTCCTAAGTTTAATGATTTTATTAATAGATTACTCATATCCCCTCCTCACACGGAAGATTGTTTTTTATAATTTTACAATAAAATATTACAAAAATCAATAATTAATAGCAAATAAATACATAAAATTACTTATATTTTATATATATTAAAAACTATCCTTATAATATTGTTCACTAAAATGTTCTTTTTATTAATAATTTATTGATTTTAAAATTTATAATTAGAAATATTTTGAAAAAAGAAAGGGCATAAAATACCCTTTCATAAAATTATTTTTTTAAATTAAGCATTTTTAGTATTATTCTGCACCAGTTGTATCAGGAGTAATCCATGTTAAAATTGAATCAATATTCTTAACAAGCAATTTTAACAATACAAGTAAAATGATTGCTGCAACAATACCAATTACGAAGTTAATCAAACGCTTTTTAGCTTCTTCCCTTTTATCTGCACTTTCAGCCCTACTTAAATTTACACCAAGAACAATAGCATAAATTGCACCAGCAGAACCTAACAAAATTAAGATTGGTCCTAATGCAACATTAAGAGCATTTGCAATAGGTTGAACAATATTTGTGTACCAAGTAGCTTCTTTCCAACTTCCCTCAGTTTCACCACCTAACATTGAAACACCTGTCAAAGCTTTTGCCATTTTAAATAAAAACATTTGCATTTCCATTTTCCTCCACATATTTGTAAATATGTTATTTTCTAAACTTATAATACCACGAAATAAATTTTTGTCAAAGCATTTTTATATATTTTTTTCCATTTTACTATATTTATTCATATATTTGTGACATTAGTTATATATTAATTGCTAATATGCACATAAATCAACTTTACAACAATTAATTTTTTTAAAAAATTACACCATAAAAAATAGACATTTTAATTTTGTTAATAAAATGTATTCCCCCTAAACTAGTTGTTTAATTAAATTTTATAAAAATGTTTTTTTATATTGGTAGAAATTAATTATTATAGTAAAATAATATTATATTACCATATTTATATTTAATTGCACTTTTGCTTTGACAATATTTTTTTTATATAATACAATTTAAGTGTATGTAATAAATTAGTGATGGAGAAATTTCTATGAAAAAGTTTTTTAAATACTTATTTACGCTTTTCGTATGCTGTATAGTTCTATTTGTTGTAGGAATTGTAGTTGCAATTTTCCTAGACGAAGGTGGAAATATTTCTGATATTAATGTCGAAACAATACAGTTATATATGTTTGATCCTATTGTTTTAGGAATAGTTGGAATAGGTGCAATAATTATAACAATTATGTTTGCATCTAGTGCTATGAATGGCAAAAAAGAAAGTAATAGTGATGCCAAAGTTAAAGAGCGTGGAGATGTTAAAAAATACTATGACACTCACTGGGTTTCAGCAAAAGACCTAAGAACCGATTCTAAGTATATGTACTGCCCTTATTCAAGATTAAGGAATTTAACAAAAGTTGGTGTTCCAATTAGAGCGGAACTTGTTGGCAATGATATTCAAGTTAATATGTACAACAAAGATTTCCATTGTTTAGTTATTGGAACAACTGGTGCTGGTAAAACAACACAATTTATAAATCCAACAATTCAAATATTTAGTGAAACTTCTGCTAGACCAAGTTTGGTTATAACAGACCCAAAGGGCGAAATTTACGACACACACTCTGCAAAACTAAAAAGGCGTGGATACAACTTAATGGTGTTTGACTTAAAAGAACCATTTAAAAGCACTTGTTGGAATCCAATGACAAGACCTTACGAAATGCATCATAGAGCATTAAATCTAGAAAGTGAAGTTAAGGTTCATCAAGGTGGACATCCAAGTAAATATAATTTAAAATATTCACCACAAGACAATTTTAGAAATGAGTGGTACGAATTTCAAGGCATGGCATTATCTAGTAAAGAAGCAATGCGTAACCAAGTTGAAAATGTAAGACAACAATTAAAAAATGAAGCATTTGAAGACTTAAAAGACATTTCTATTGTTCTATGCCCTATTGAAGGTAAAGATCCAATATGGGAAAGAGGTGCAAGAGATATGATTTTGGGCGTTATGGTTGCAATGCTTGAAGATAGTGAAAACCCAGAACTTGGAATGACAAAAGAAAAATTTAATTTCTTTAATTTAGCAAAAATTTGTAACTTAAAAGATAATGATGCTTACAATCCAATAAGGTCACTTACAGAATATTTCCAAGGCAGAGGGAAATTATCCATCGCAACACAACTTGCAAACCAAGTTGTAACAAATGCAGATAAAACTGCAAAATCATATATGGGTGTAGTTACTGACAGAATGGGGCTATTTGCTGACACTGGTGTGTGCTTTGCAACCAGTAAAAACGAAATGGATTTTAGCAGATTTGATGAAGAACCAACTGCACTATTTATTAAAATTCCTGATGAAAAAACAACAAGACATGCTATTGCAACAATGTTTATTTCACAACTTTATAAAATACTTGTTGCAACTGCAAACTCTCGTGGTGGCAAACTTAAAAAACCTGTTTACTTCCTACTTGATGAATTTGCAAATATGCCTAAAATAGAAGATTTTAAAACAGTAATTACTGTTGCAAGGTCTAGAAATATTTTCTTTACACTTATTATTCAATCATATTCACAATTAACAATTCAATATGGCGAAGAAGTTGGAAACATAGTAAAAGACAACTGTAATATCCATATTTATATTGCAAGTAACGACCAAGGAACAAAAGAAGAATTTAGTAAGCGTTGTGGAAACATATCAGTTGAAACTGAAAGCACAACAATTAGTAAAGGCAAAGAAGAAGATTCAAAATCTAAAACAACCAGTGTAAGTTTGGAAAGCAGACCACTTATTTATCCAGAAGAACTAGGTTCTTTAAAAGATGAATTTATAGTTAGTGTTTTAAAAGAAAATCCTATGAAAACAAAATTTACTCCAAGTTACAAGGCAACCAAGGTTTATAGCCTTGGAAAAGCAACTGAGGAATTTAGAGTTCCACAAGTGTTTAACGAAATTGAATTATACTATGACATAAGGGAAAGAAATAAAAAAGTTTTAAAAAATGATAACGATAATGGCAATATGTCAGGTGGTTCATTTGGTTTAATTTAAAAAACATCAACATCAGTTGATGTTTTTTTATTTTATTTACAAAATTAAATTTGCAGTAAAACCTATATTTTCTCTTAGATTTTATATTGATGGGAATTAGTATTTATCCCTTTAAATTTATTTAATTTTCTATGGAACATAAAACAAAATTTAAAACAAGATTGTAACAAGATTGTAAATAGAATATAATGATTTTTATATTGTAATATTGTTTTTTATATTGTGTATACTATAAATATTAATTTATATATATAAATAAATTTAGTTGGTATAATTTTTTCAATATGATAAAATTAATAAGTAAAAATGTTTTTTATAAAAAATAATTACGAAAAATGGAAAAATATTTAATGCTTAGTTTTAAGTGTAATAGGAGTTATTATGCAAAAATCAAAATTATTTAATATACTTAACACAATACTATTGTCAATTATGCTACTAGTGTGTGGCATATCTTTTGTGTTCCAAAAAAATGATAATGTTGATGAAGTTAAAGCCGATTATGCAGTTATTGATGGCGTAGACAACAATTTAGTTAAACTAAATAGGTTTTATAGTGGAATAGCCTCTGGGGAATTCCAATATGCAAATTCTACACCAACCGAAGATGAGTGGGCAACAAGGCAAAATATTGGTGGTAAATATGAAGAACCACAATTCACAATGCTTTATAACGACTTGGCAAAACAAAATGCTGAAGTTGGTTCAATAGGCACTGCAGAAAATGTTTACTTTTCTTTTGGTAAACCACAATCAGAAATAATTGCTTCATCGGAAACTGTGTTAAACTTTTTGATTAACTTAAATGTAACCATTTATTTTAATGACACTCCTATTTATGTTAATAATAATTACGAAGACAGCGAAACAATCCCTGGTGGAAATGGTAATAATACATACTTTTCACAATTTATTGATTTAACAAATGTTTACAATAGAACTGACACCGGAGAAAAAGGTTCAAGAATTGAAAACGCTAGTGGCCTATACACAATTGAAGTAGACTATCAAGTAATGCGTGTTCATAGAACTTATATTGAAAATAATTGGTCTTATAGCACTGCAACAGAAACTCTTGATAGAACAACAATGAAATATGCTTTTTATTTGCTTGATGAAAGTGAATATATAAATTATCCAAGTTTTGATTCATCAACTGTTGATATGGGCAACTATGCATCTGATGGAACAATTCAATATTTTTATAATTTCAATAAAAAAGATTACCCTGCCTACTCTTATGATGCAAGCAAATATAATATTGAATTTACAAAGGTAAGAAATAAAGACTCTGCCACATATTCATCCACATTTACATTAAATCAAGACTTAAATTCTGGAACATTAACATTTGTAAATACTCTTGATAGTAACGACACTTTTACAAAACAAATAGAAAAAGTTGGAAACACCTACCCTGTTACATTAAATTTTACAGAACAAGGTGTTTACACAATAACAAATAGATACATAGTTAATGTAAGCAACGAATTTGTTATTTGTAATAATATAGTTGCAGAAAGCAATCTATATGAAGAAACCGAAAATGAAGTTACTATGGTTAGAAGCATGTACAAGCTTCACATCTTTGGTTTTACTGCAAATTACAACAATAGCGGAAAACAAAGCGAATTATTAATGCTTAATGAAGGTGCTTTAAGCAATAAAGGAAATGTTCTATCATCTGAAATGCTTTTAATAAATGAAGATGTTTCAAGAACAATTTATAGCGATGTTTCATATTTATTTGATTCTTCTTATTTAAATAGTTATGACGGCTCAAATAAACTATACGACCAAATAAAAGCAATGGGCGGAGAACTAGAAAATTTTGCCGTTGTAAGCACCGACCAACCGCCAATTTCATTTTCTTATTTTGGCGAATATTCTTACAATGGAATAAAATCATTATCTAGCAAATATAAATACGCAAACATAAACAGTTCAAATTCAACTTTTGATTATTTAAGAAAAGATGCTTATGTTGAAGATGCTGGGTATTACGAAATCATAATCAATTACACATATAGTGAATATTCTGTTGGAAACAACACTGGAAATTCAGTTGTTCATACCCAAGCATTTATATTTGTAATTAACAACACTTCCCCACAAATAAAAATTGAAGAAGTTACTGAGGAACAAAATGCTGTTTCTGAAAATGGGTACACAAACAAAGATGTAAGATTTATAGTTAACCCTAATAGCACAACAAGTTTAAATGACAACTACTTTAATGCTCCAATAAATGTTGTAGTAACCAAAACAAATTTTGCAGGAACATCAACAATATCTTCAAATTACACACAAGGCACAATTCTTAGTGAAAGTGCAAAATACTTTGTAACAGTTTCATACGGACTAAATGCAGTTTCAAAAGACACTTATAGTTTTATTATTGATAAAGACCCAATAAGCAAAGTAAAACCACAAGCTGTTGACTCAGTTTATGAAACAAATTCTGACAATATTTTGTATTATCAGTTTGTTACAACTGCAAATTTAAATGAATATTATAATAATTCAACATTATTTAACCAACCATTTGCCCTACTTTTTGATAGAAAAGCAAGTGGCGCAGAAATTACTGTAACATATAAAAGAATATACTTTACAAAAAACTTAACAGCAGGAACAGTAGTTTTAGGAGACGGTTCAACTTATGTAACAACAAATTATGAATTAGATTTAACATCAACACCACAAACTAGCGAATATTATTATGATTTTGATATGTTTGAAAGTAATCGTGCACATGTTGATAGCGTGTTTGATTTGGACACTTCTTGTTTGATATTATTTTACTTAAAAGATGAAGCAGGAAACGAATTTAGATATTACATAATTTATGATTTAACAAGACCTTATGTAAATGTAACTCCAGAAATTGAAAACTCTTATAACATTGTTTCAACTGACGCAACAGTTTCTTGGGGTGATTACAAAGCAATTAAGATTATAGGAAATCTTGAAAACACAATTCCAAATTCAACAGAAAAATATAGTGATTACATTTCAAGTGATGATGCTTTATTTAATAGTATATTTAACTCAGGAACTGAAGATTTAGGAACTTTTAATTATTTAACAATTCCTATTAATCAAATATATATAAACTATATTGACAGCAATAATAATATAATTAAAAATTATTATGTAAAAAATTACGACCCTTATGATAGTTCAAAATACCAACTACACTTAATTGATTCAATTGCCGGAAGCAATGATTATAATGTTTACGATTTTGTAAGTTCAATTTCATTATTCACAGGTGAAAATGGAGAAGTTACAAATTTCCAAAACGGAATCTATGTTGGCGAAAATAACATTTCATATAATGTAAGCGACAAATCTAACA
>CALVNY010000011.1 GCA_944350085.1 uncultured Clostridia bacterium
TTAATTAATAATTTTTCTTTCCATTATGCTTTTGCCAAGTGTAACATCATCAGCATATTCAAGTTCGCTACCAATAGATATTCCTTGTGCAATTCTTGTTACTTTAATTCCAAGTGGTTTAAGCAACTTTGCAATATAAGATGCCGTAACTTCGCCATCAACATCTGGATTAGTTGCCACAATAACTTCCTTAATATTATGTTTATTTATTCTTTGCAAAAGTTCTTTTATTCTTATATCATCTGGCCCCCTATTTTCAAGAGGATTAATTGTTCCGTGCAACACATGATATAATCCTTTAAAACTTTTTGTGCGTTCAATAGCCAAAACATCTTTTGGTTCTTTTACAACGCAAATTGTGTCAGCATTTGCTCTATCCACACAAAAAGAACAAACATCATTATCTGTAAAATATCCACATTCTAAACAAAACTTAACATTGTTTTTTGCTTGAACCATGCTTTGTGCAAAAAATTGAACATCTTCTTTTGACAATTTTAAAATGTGGTACGCATATCTCATCGCCGTTTTGTTTCCCACACCCGGCAATAATGTAAAAGCATTTTTTAAGTTTTCTAAACTTTCTAAATCTTTGCTCATAAATTTTTCCTTAAATTAATTTTGGCATATCTCCATTTAATTTATCTTCTAATTCCTTAACTTTGTTTAGCCCTTCATTTACACATGCCACAACCATATCTTCAAGCATTTCAACATCATCTGGGTCAACAGCCTCTGGTTTAATTTTTAAGCTAACAATTTCTCTTTTGCCAGTAATTTCTAATGTTACCATACCACCAGCACTTGTTGCAGTTAAAACAGTTTCTTCTAATTCTTTATTGATTGCTTCTTGTTTTTGTACCATATCCTGTTGCATTTTTTGTGCTTGACGCATTAGTTGTTGCATATTTGCACCACCACCAAATCCAAAATTTCCTTTAAACATTTTTACTCTCCTTCTATTTTATATATTAAATTTTACAATTAATAATTAAATTTTAATCCACAAAGTATCCTTTAAATTTTTCGGATAGAATCTTTTTTAAATCCACTTTTGTTTCTTCATTTTGTATTTTAGGCAAAACTTTTAAGTTTGTAAACTTTTTTAAGTTACTATTTAATATGTCAATATTTTCTTTTTTTGACAATGTTTTAAAAATACTTTCATCATTTGTATATAAATACAAGTAATCACTATCTGTGCTTGTTTGTGTTATATTACCAAGCAAAGATGTTAAAACAATTTCGCCACTTGTCCTAACATTTACCATCAACTTACCAAAAACAACTTTACTATCTAAAGCCCTTTCTTCTAATTTTTTGTCATAAACTTTATAGTTTGTGTCAAATTGATTAACAATATTGGCTGGAATTTTGTTTTCAACATCAATATTTAAGGTTGCAACATTTGTGCCTATGTTTTTTGTTTTTGTGCTAGGGCAACACCGAATTTATTTTGTCTTCCAAAGTTTTTACTCTTTCTTCTAAACTAAGGCTATTATCTAATGTTAAGTTTAAAACATTAAGTTCAAACAAACTTCTAGGGTTTGTTGAATACCTAAATTCATTGTCCAAACTTGACAAACATTTAAATGCATTAAGAATTTTTGTTATGGAATTTTCCTTTGCCAAACCTTCCATATCACTTAAAATGTCGGTAGGATATTTTAAAATTTCATTTGCATTTTCGCAAGTTTTAACTACTGCCAAATCTCTAAAATAATTTGCTAAGTCTTTTGCAAGTTGGCTTACAACTTTTCCTTTTTCTAAAATTGAATTAATGGTGTTTAAAATTGCATTAACTTCCCCTTTTAAAATATACTTTGCCAAATTACTTAAAACTTTTTTGTCTATTGCCCCAACTGCTTCAATAACAGAACTGTATGTTACATTTTTGTTGGTATATGCAACACACATTTCAGCAACACTAAGTGCGTCCCTAACACTGCCTTCGCCTAGCCTTGCAATCAAAGCCACGCTTTCATTGTCATATTTTATAATGCTATCATCAAATATGCGTTTTAACAATCCTTCAATCTCATCATTTTCAAGCAATTTAAAATCAAAACGCAAACATCTTGAAAGTATTGTTGCAGGTAGTTTTTGAACTTCGGTTGTTGCCAAAATAAATACTGCATGTTTTGGTGGTTCTTCTAATGTTTTTAACAACGCATTAAATGCACTATCGGTAAGCATATGCACTTCATCTACAATATAAACCTTGTATCTGCCATTAACAGGTGGATATTTTACTTTTTCCCTTAAATCACGAATTTCATCAACTCTGTTATTACTTGCAGCGTCAATTTCAATAATATCTAAATTGTTTGGATTTAGCATTGCTTTACAAGTTGAGCATTCTCCACAAGGTGAAGCATCAATTGGATGTTCACAATTTATTGCCCTTGCAAATATTTTTGCAATGCTTGTTTTACCTGTTCCCCTTGTTCCTGTGAACAAATAAGCATGAGAAATTTGGTCATTTAAAATTTGATTTTTTAAAGATGTAACTATGTGTTTTTGACCTATTACTTCATTAAAATTGGTTGGTCTATATTTTCTATATAATGCTAAGTAACTCAAACTTTTACTCCTTATCCTTTAAAAAATTTAATTTGTTTTTAATTCTATTTAATGCATTATCAATACTTTTTGGCGTAACTTGTAGTTTGTTTGCAATGTCTGTATAATTGTAACCCAGCAAGTAATAATGCAAAACTTCATTTTCATAATCACTTAAAACAAGTTTAATTTGTTTCATTAGTTCGTTATATGTGTCTAAATTTTCAAGTTCATTTTCAGGATTTGGTTTAGTGCTGGTTAATGTATATCCCACTTCATCTTCATCATCACTAAAACTAATTGCTCCTTGATTGTTCATATTAAATGCTTCATTTAATGGAAGATTTTTTTTGTTGTTATATTGTTTTACGGTGGAAATTACATGCCTTACAATAACTGTGTACGCATAAGCACTAAAAGATGAATTTTTAGATTTGTCATAAGTTAGTATTGCATTATAAAGTGCAATCATACCTTCCTGAACCAAATCGTCCACATCTCCACCAATTAAAAAATATTTTCTAACCACAGAATTAACTAATTGTTTATTTTCAACAAGCAACTTTTCAATAGCATACTTGTCGCCATTTTTTGCTTTTTCAAGTAATTCATCCATAATTAATCTCTTTGTTTCATAGTTTCATATAACACAATGCCTGTTGCAACACTTGCATTTAATGAATTAACATTGCCTTTTTGTGGTATTGTTACAATTCCATCACACAACTTTTTTGTTAAATGTGAAACTCCCCTGCCTTCACTTCCAATAACAATTGCAATTGCACCTTTTAAATTTGCTTTTGTTAAATCATCGCCACCAAGTTCACAAGCATAAACCCAAATGTTTTTTTCTTTCAATCTTTCAATTTCGGTATTTATGTTAGTAACTTTTGCAATTTTAACATAACTTGTTGCACCTGCACTAACTTTTATAACCGTTTCATTAACAGAACAGCACCTATTTTTGCCAATAATTATTCCACTAACACCCATGCAATCGGCAACTCTTATTATGCTTCCTAAATTGTGAGGGTCTTCAATTCCATCTAATATCAAAATAAATGGAACAGGTTTTTCATTTAAAATATCTTCAACAGTTGAATATTTAAATTCCGTTGTAAATGCAATAACCCCTTGATGATGCTTTGTATCCGACATTTTGTCAATGGCATCATTATTTACAAACTTAATTGGAACATTCCCATTCCTTGCCAAATCAATAATTTTTTGCAAAACTTTGTCAAACGCACCTTGTTTTACATATAGTTTGTCAATTGTTGTACCACTATTTAATGCTTCAATTACCGCATTTCTACCTTCTATTTTCATTAATCTTCTCCTACACACATTTTTAAAACAGAATTTAATCTTTCAACTTCATTGGTTAAATATAAATAGCCAATTACTGCCTCTAAGCCTGTTGCTCTTCTATAATCCACTACGCTTGCGTGCTTTGCAACATTTGCTGTTTTGTAGTTTCTAGCACGTTTAAATATAGCCATTTCTTCCTCGTTAAAAAAATTAAGCAAGTTTTCAAGCACAGTGCTTTGCTTTGTTGCGTTAACTAAATTGTTTGTTAATGTGTTTAAGTTGTTTGAATTTGTTATGTTGTTATGAACAACATAAGTTTTCATATACAAAGCATAAACACTATCGCCAATAAAAGCCAAAACCTGTGGATTGGTTAATTTTGCTTTTTCTTTACTTACAACATAATCTAAATCTATTAATTTTTCCAACAACAGCCTCTTATTTTAATTTTAAATTACATTTTAGTATATCACAAAACTTAAATTAAACAAAATAAACCATTATATGTAAAATTTATTTTATTAAAATATATATAAAAATAATAAATTATAAAATACATTTACAATTAAAAATTTATGTATTACGAAATTATAATTAAAGCAAACAACAATAAATTATAAATTTAATTTAAAACTAACTTTATGTATTCATATTTTAAAACTATTTTTAATATATTCTATCAAGGAGTTATTATGATAAGAGTTGTTAAATTAAAGCCAATACTTGGTGTTATGGCAATTACATTTTTGAGTTTTATACTTTGCTTGTCTTTTAATTACATAGCAAGCGCGAGCAAAAATAATGAATATTTTAAATACACAATAGTTATAGATGCAGGACATGGTGGCTGGGACGGTGGTTGCGTTGGAACGACGACTGGAGTAACTGAAGCAGAAATCAATTTACAAATAACAAAAAAACTTAAAGAATACCTAACCAATTTTGGATTTAATGTTGTTTTAACAAGAAATGGTGATGATGCTCTTGGAAAAGACAAAACAAGTGACATGGAAAAAAGAAAACAAATAATAAATAGAGTTAATCCATTTATGGTGATATCAATTCATGCAAATAGTTTTTCAGATTCAAGTGAATATGGAACGCAAACTTTTTACGAAATAAATGATGAAAAAAGCAAAGAATTGGCAGATTCTATCCAAGAACAAATGAAAGTTCATTTAAGCAACGCCAGAGAAAATTCTAATCATGGCGAATATTATATGCTAGAATGTTCTAGTGCAATTAGTTGCATTGTGGAATGTGGATTTTTAAGCAATAGCAACGATGAAGAATTGTTAAATGATGAAGAATATAGAAATAATGTTGCATATTCAATTTATAGTGGAATTGTAAAGTATTTAATTTGTTCAGGTTCAACCACCACACAAAATGAAAGTGTAAGTTAATATAAATTTTTATTTATAATAAAATAAAACATTTATTGTTATATATATTTAACATAAAAATAAAAAACAGCTTAAATTCTTTAAGTTGCTTTTTTTGCATTTAAAATTGTTTTTTATGATTTAATTTTTGTGTTAAAATTAAACTATGAAAATACTAAATCGAAACATTTTAAAAATCATTGCAGTTATAACAATGCTAATTGACCATATAGGTGCAATTTTATTTCCTAATATCTTGGTTTTAAAAATTATTGGAAGATTGTCTTTTCCAATATTTGCATTTTTTATTGCAGAAGGATATTATTACACTAAATCTAAAAAGAAATATCTAGCATTATTGATTATTTTTGCAATTATAACAGAACCAATTTATTGTTATGCTTTTAATGTGTTTAGGCTTAATATTTTATTTACATTTATATTTTCAATAATTTTAATTTATCTTATTGAAAATATAAATAAGGATAAATTATTATACACCTTTTACACTATCTTATTTTTCATATTTTTGCTTATGTTATTTTTATTAGGTGTAATTGAATATGGAATAGTTGGAGTAATTTTGCCTTTAATATTTTACTTTTTTAAAGATAGTAACTTAAAATATTTTATTGCAATTTTATCATTATGTTTTTTAACTATGCTATCAATTGATTACCAAATATTTTCTTTGCTTTCAATTTTAATATTATATTTTTACAATGGAAACAAAGGCAAATACAATTTAAAATATATTTTTTACATTTTTTATCCAGCACATATACTTTTGCTATATATTATTAAACTATTAATATTTTAATCTTTTTAAAAATTAAATTTAAAAATTTTGTTAAATTTTATAATATTTAGGTTAATTTAGCATATACTAATTTTATAAGTTATTTGTTCTATGATTGTTTGACATAAACAAAAATAAATGGTAACATTTTAAATAGAAAATACAAAATTTTATAAGGAGTAAAAAATGAAAAAAAGTATAAAAAATTTCTTATTAGCAATTCTTGTCCTTCCTTGCCTATTATTACTAGCTGCTTGTGGAAAAGAAACTCCAAACACAAAACAAGTTTATGTTTCAGATTTCTCACAAAATGCAGGCTCTGTTTTTAGTAACACTTACGGAACAGTTACATACAATTCTAACAGCAAAACAGTTCAACTTGGTAAAGATGATAAAGATGATAATGGTGCAAACACCTATTTTGGCCAAGAAGACAAAAACTTTGATTGGATTAATGGTGGACTAACAGTTAATGCAAAATTCAATATTGTTTCAAGTGAATTTGAAAACAATGAAGGATTTAACTGGACTGTTTCATTAAATGGTCAAAATGGTAGTTTTATAACAGAAAGAAGTGTTTATGTTAGAAAAATTAATGACAGTGTAAAAGTTGGATATACAGAAAATGGTTCAAGTGATGGAATCAACTTAATTGCAACTAGCAGTGAAAATGCTGTTGTTTTAGCAGATGGTTGGTACACATTTAGGTTTAACTTTGTTGAAAATGCTAATAACGAAATCAAATTAAACATTTCACTTGTTAATAGCAACAACCAAACTGTATTTGAATATGAAAATGCAGGGCTAGGAAAATCTGATGGAGTTAATGTAACTAAAGATGAAGTTAAAGGATTAAGATATGGCTGGTTGTCTTGGATGAGTATTGACAGCCTTGAATGTTCTGAAATTTCTGTTTATAAAAATGTTTAATAAATTTTAATAAAATTAAAACAAAAAAATCAGCATATTGCTGATTTTTTATTTTTTTAATAATCAATTCGTCACTAATTTTATTAAATGTTAATTATTTTTAATTGTTATATTTAATTGTATTTAATTTATTTAACAGAATATTTAAGATGTAAATTACTTACAGCAGTCAATGTTAAATCTGCAAGACCTTCTCCAGAAATTATATTATTGTACGCTTCTGCACCAATCATTGCAGCGTTATCTGTACAAAGCACCATTGGTGGAAACAAAACAGTTAATCCTTCCTTTTCACCCAAATTTGAAAGAGTTTCCCTTAAATAACTATTTGAAGCAACGCCACCTGCAACAACAACTGTTTTTAATTTATATTTTTTTGCAGCCTTAATTGTTTTGTTTACAATTTCCATTACAGCAGTGTGCTGAAAAGATGCACAAACATCTGGTATGTTTATTTCTTCATTTTTTTGTTTTTTAGTGTGAATATAATTAATAACAGCAGTTTTTAATCCACTATAACTAAAATTAAATCCGTTTGGCATAATGTTATGAGTAATAAAAGTTATGTTATTTTTGCCTTCTTTTGCCAATTTGTCAATTTTTGGTCCACCCGGATATCCTAACCCTAAGGCTTTTGCAACTTTGTCGTAACTTTCGCCAATAGCGTCATCAATTGTTGACCCAATTAAAGTATTTTTTAAAAAGTTTTCCACCTTAACAATAGCAGTATGTCCACCACTAACAATTAAACTTAAAAATGGTGGTTCTAAGTTTGGACTTGCAATATAATTTGCACTAATATGTCCTTTAATGTGATTAACTTTTATTAGTGGAACTTTAAGTGCATAGGCTAAACTTTTTGCATAGTTTACACCAACTAAAAGTGCACCAACAAGCCCTGCTCCATAAGTTACAGCAACCGCATCAACATCTTTTAATTCAACATTTGCTTTTTGCAATGCTTCCTTAACAACGCCATTTATTGCCATCAAGTGATTACGGCTAGCCACTTCTGGAACCACTCCACCAAACTTAGCATGAATATCTATTTGACTAGATATTATGTTGCTTAAAACTTCTCGCCCATTTTTAATTATTGCAACACTTGTTTCATCACAACTACTTTCAATCGCCAAAATTATGATATCACGAGTTTTAAATTCCTTTTTTAATTTATTAAATTTTTCTTCTGCAATTTCTTTATACATATTTTACCTTCTATATAGATTTTAAATATTCAAACACAAAATCATCTATATTTCCGTTCATAACATCATCTAAATTACTTGTTTCAAAATTTGTTCTATTGTCCTTAACTAATTTATATGGACAAAACACATAACTTCTAATTTGGCTTCCCCACTCAATTTTTCTTTCATCGCCTTTTAAGGAATCCGTATTTTTTTTATTTTCTTCTTCTTTTAAACTAACCAATTTGCTTGTTAACATTTTCATAGCAGTTTCTTTGTTTTGCAACTGACTTCTCTCATTTTGACAAGTTACAACAATTCCTGTTGGAATATGAGTAATTCTTACTGCACTATCGGTTTTATTTACATGCTGTCCACCAGCCCCACTTGCTCTAAATGTGTCAATTTTTAAATCGTTTGGATTAATTTCAACTGCATTGTCTTCTTCAATCTCAGGCAAAACCTCAACACTGGCAAAAGATGTGTGCCTGCGCTTATTGCTATCAAACGGGCTTATTCTAACAAGTCTATGGACACCAATTTCACCTTTTAAATATCCATAAGCATTAATTCCTTGAATTTCCATTTGAATCATTTTAAATCCAGCACCATCACCATCAACTGCATCTAACAAGTTAACTTTAAAACCTTTTTTTGTGGCAAACATATTGTACATTCTAAAAAGCATTTCAACCCAATCGCACGCCTCAGTTCCACCTGCTCCACTGTGTATTTTTAAAAGTGCATTGTAACTATCATATTTGCCTTTTAATAATGTGTTTGTGTAAAATTCTTCAACAAGTTTTGTTAAATTTTTAAGTTCCTTTTCTATTTCAACAACAATGCTTTCATCACTTTCTAGTGTGCTTAAATCTATAAACTCTTGCAAATTTTTTAACTTGTTTCCAATATCGTTTGCTTCATCCAATTTTACATTAATGCTTGCAAGTTTTTTATTTAAAACTTTACTTTTATTTAAGTCACTATAAATTTCGGGCTTGGTTAAATTGTTTTCAATTTCAATTTTTTCTTGTTCTAACTTTTCCTTGTCAAAGACAATGGATAGCAACATTGTAACTATCCATTAATTCTTTTAATTTATCTTGTTCTGCATTTAAAACTAACATTTCATCACCTTAAATAACTTTAACATTGTTTAAAATCAAATAGCACTTATTTAAACTTTAATTAGTTTATCACTTAAATTTTTTTGTGTTTTAGCCTACTTTAATTTGCCTTTAATTTTATTTATTTAAAAATATATTATTTCCCACAACAATGTTTATATTTTTTACCACTTCCACATGGACATAAATCGTTTCGGCCCACTGCTTTAGTTGTTTTTGCACTTGTTACATTGCCACTTACTTCAATTGGAGTTTGTGCCTTTGGAACATTTGGCATTTTTGGAATTTCAACTTTAACTTCAATTTTTACTTTTATTAAGAATAGTGCCACTTCTTCACGAATTTTATCAACCATATTTTCAAACATTTCAAAGCCTTCACGCTTATATTCAATAATAGGGTCGTGATTACCATAACCTCTAAGCCCAATTTCATTTCTTAAAATATTCATATAGTCAATGTGGTCCATCCACAAACTATCAACCACTCTTAACAAAATATCTCTTTCAATAGCCTCAAAATTAATTCCTAAGCCTTTAACTTCTTCAACTTTTTGTTCGTAATTTTTAATAACTTCTTTTGCAACCACATCTCCTAATTCTTCAGCCTCTAATTCTTCAACTAAATTTTCTGTCACAAAATTAGTGTCTTTTGGCAAAACTTTACCATCTAATGCTGAATTTATTTCGTCTAAATCCCATTCGTCGTAAGTTTTATCTTGGTCTATATGGTCATTAACAATTTTATTTACAAGTTCTTGAATCATATCAACAACTTCTTCATGAACATTAGCACCATCTAAAACCCTGTTTCTTTCGCCATAAATAATTTCTCTTTGTTGATTTAAAACATCATCATATTTTAAAACTTGGTTTCTTGAACTAAAATTAAAGCCTTCAATTCTTTTTTGAGCATTTTCTATTTGACGGCTAAGCATTTTAACTTGGAAAGGTGTGTCTTCATCAATTTTGAAGAATTTAACAATTGCTTGCATTCTTTCTCCACCAAAACGCTTAATTAATTCGTCTTCCATACTAACAAAGAAAACACTGCTTCCCGGGTCGCCTTGACGTCCTGCACGACCACGCAACTGATTATCAATACGCCTACTTTCGTGCCTTTCTGTTCCTACAATATGAAGCCCACCAAGAGATTTAACTTGCTCCTTTTCTTTGTCTGTTTGCTCGCTAAAACTCTTTTTAAAGTTTCTATATTTTTGTTTCATTTGCTCAATTTCTTCATTGCCACTATCTTCCAAAACATGTACATATTCTAATTCAGCATCATTGTAGCCCAATTCTCTCATTTGGTGTTTTGCCATAAATTCTGGGTTTCCACCAAGCAAAATATCTGTTCCACGGCCTGCCATATTTGTTGCAATAGTAACTGCTCCAAGCCTACCTGCTTGTGCTATTATTTCACTTTCTTGTTGGTGATTTTTAGCATTTAAAACATTGTGTTTAATTTTTTCTTTCTTTAATTCTTTTGAAATAAGTTCACTTTTGTCAATAGTAATAGTACCAACCAAAATTGGTCGTCCTGTTTCATGAACTTTTTTAATATGTTCAACTATTGCCTTAATTTTTGCCCTTTCAGTACTATAAATAATATCTGGTTCATCAATTCTAATAACAGGCAAATTTGTTGGAATTTGAACAACATCTAGGTTGTATATTTTGTTAAATTCAATTTCTTCAGTTTTTGCTGTTCCTGTCATACCACTTAGTTTGTGATACAATCTAAAAAAGTTTTGGAAAGTGATAGTTGCAAGAGTTTTGTTTTCGTCCCTAATTTCCACACCTTCTTTAGCCTCAATTGCTTGATGAAGTCCATTTGAATATTTTCTGCCAATCATAAGACGCCCAGTAAATTCATCAACAATTATAACTTCGCCATCTTTAACAATGTAGTTTTCGTCCTTTTTCATAATAAATCTTGCACGAAGTGCATTGTTAATGTGGTGGTTAAGTTCAATATTTTCAATGTCACTTAAATTTTTAACACCAAAATATCTTTCAGCCTTTGCAACACCTTTTTCTTCTAGTCTAACTGCTTTTTCTTTTAAATCAATTACATAATCCCCTGCACGCAAAGATTTTGCAAAAGCAGCAGCGCTTTTGTAAATATCGTTGCTTTTCATTCCTCTGCCACTAATAATTAAAGGAGTTCTTGCTTCATCAATTAAAATACTATCTACTTCATCGACAATAGCAAAGTTAAATCCTCTTTGAACCCTATCTTCCTTTCTAGTTACCATATTGTCTCTTAAATAGTCAAATCCAAGTTCGTTGTTTGTGCTATAAGTAATGTCGCAAAGATATGCTTTTCTTTTTTCGTCAGGGTTCATACCTGTTTTGTTTACTCCAACAGTTAATCCTAAGAAATTAAAAATTCTGCCCATCCATTCAGCATCACGCTCGCTTAGATATTCGTTAACTGTAACAATATGAACACCTTTTCCATCTAGTGCTTGCAAATAAGCAGGCAAAGTTTCCATTAATGTTTTACCTTCACCTGTTTTCATTTCGGCAATTCTGCCTTGAAACAATGCAATACCACCTAAAAGTTGAACATGATAGTGGCGTTGTCCAATAACTCTTGTGCTGGCTTCTCTAACACACGCATAAGCATCAGGCAAAATGTCATTTAATGTTTCGCCCCTGCTTAATCTATCTTTTAAGATATTTGTTGTTTCTTTTAATTCTTCATCAGTTTTAGACTTATATGTTTCGCTTAATG
>CALVNY010000012.1 GCA_944350085.1 uncultured Clostridia bacterium
ATTTCATATTTACCATTGGAATCTTTTGTTGTGGGCTTTTCAATATACCGACCAAGAATTACAAACTGCCGTGTACAAAACGTTAAAATATATGAATTTGGATGATAGTGTAATGGAAATTCAACCAATTGAATACACTAGATCACGTTTGAATGATTATAATGTCAAAGAATTGGAATCTGATAATAAATTCCACGTCAATTCACATCATATCTTTTCGTCTGAAATGTTGTTTTATTTATAAATAATAATTATTATTTTTGAACATCACGCACCCATTTACCGTTTGAATCATAAACGTGGTTATGGGTGCTGAATATTCCACCACTGGTAATAACAAAATCTGATGTATATGATACTAATTTTCCATTAACACGACAATATTCACGATTGGAACTATCGTATAAACTGACCTGATTACCACTTTGTTTTGCATACATTATTTTTTTCGTTATCGCCACCTATACTCTGCTTCTGCGAATAAATTATAATAAAAAAACGACCATTCGTAAACGGGTATTTAATAAAAAAAAGGGCGACCAAAAATTTACACATCATCCCATTATATATAGTATTATAACATAAAATTATTTAGTCGCAAATAAGTATTTTTAGAACTTGTGTTCTTCTGCCCATTTAACAAATGCTTCATAATCACAAATTTTGATAATATCTGCATTTATTTCATTCATAATCTGTTCACGATTTTCACTTGTTACCTTGTTGCGATAAATTCTATCATATTTGGTATATATTTTCACATTGCAACCACAAAATTCATCAATTTTATAATCAGGCAACCATGGATATTTTTGTTCAATTTCATCAGAACACATAAAATACCCGTCTACATGTGTAAAATTTTCATTAAATATATTTCCACCAATTGTATTGTGTTCTTCTTTTGCTAATTGTTCTTGGGTATACATTTTTAGACGTTCGATTGCTTTTGTATTGCATGAATAAACTGTTTTTTTAATTTCACCTTCTTCGAATAAATCTATTCCAAAAATATCATTTAAAAGATATTTATTATACATATTATCCGTAATACAGTTCGTAATCAAAGAACAATATCCACTTTGTTCCAGCATCGTTCCTTTTCTGTATATCAAACCATATTTTCCTGCCAATTCTTCGTATAATCCAGTAAATTCGCTGCATTCACTGAATTGTCTATATATAAAGTCTTTTTGAAAATCCTTGTATTGATAATAAAAGATCCCGATGATACAAATAACCACCACAGGGATTATGATTTTCCATTGTCTTTTCATTTCTTTGCTCCTTGATTATATTTTTTCAGTATAATTCGATGTGCTTCTATAAACTATATTCTCGCAATGTTTGCAATATAATTCTTTTACAGCAGTTCCTTCTTCATAAGTGTCTGTGACACTTACCGGCACATAGCCCGCAATTCTTCTGTTTGCCGTGATTACGCGTTCCCGTTTTACTTTGGATTTACTATACCTTGATACATTTGTTTTATAGTTTCTTTCCTTTGGTTCGCCAACTTGTTCACAATATGGGCAACATGGTTCTTTTATCGTTTTCTTGCGTTGAAAATATTTGCGATCACAGTTTTGACAAGTGTATTCTATATTCAAATCATAAATCTTTCTACCCCATTTGTATGTGTCCAACAAAGACGCATGCTTTTTGACCACTTCATATTTAATGCTATCGGGGTCTACAAATTTTTTATTTGTTTTGGTTAAAAGACAATTACACTTTGGACAAAGAACATAGGCTTTTTTAAAAGTTCGCTCATACTTGTTTTTACAATGTTTGCATACATATTGACCAACCTTTTTCCCAAATGTCGCAACAGGCTTATTTATATTATTAACCCCGTCTTTCCCAGATCGTATAAAATGATAATCAAATGCTTTGTTTGTCCTTTTGCACCTAGGGCATTGTTCCAGCTTTGTTAATTTTACCAAAATTTTAATTGTATAATAATACCCCGTTTTTACAGCATTAATAAAAAGCGTTTTAAGTTTAGAAATATTTTCATTTAACTTTTTATTCTTCGCATTTTGTTTGACATCTGTTTTGTTTTGATTTTTTTTGCTCATAACAGCTCCTTTTCTATTTATTTAATCGCCATATTTAGCCATTACCCAAGCGGCGATCCACCCAATAATAGTCCAGCCCAAAAAGGTGTTTATAAAGATAACTTGCCACTTATTATCCGTATTGCGTACCAGTACCCAAAAAGATGGGATAAAATACAAAATAAGCGCTGCCAACATATTTTTCCTCTTTAAATTAAAAAATGACCGTCAAGAAATTGACGGTCGGGGAGTTGCTAAATCAGTGAATCAATGATTCCGTGGCCTTCGGGATACCCCTGTTTTATAACCAACGAACCCCCGACCATAAGCCAGGGATGATAACGGTGCAAAAACACCGAAACATCTTTTTAACGATGCTTTCGCACCGGATTCACTGGGCTTTAGCGAGCCCCGAACCCAATTTCTCGGATTCAAAATGATTATAAAATATAAAACACGAAATGTAAATACCGATTTAGGAAAAATTCTGAACAATCAAAATAAAATTATATTCTGCGTTGATTTTGTTGCAGAAAATCATTAAATTCTTCCGTTTCGGACCCATATAGAACCATAAAGAAACCATTAAAATTTGGCACAGGATAAGTTTAACCACATTTTGATTGGTGGTTTATTATTATTTGCGGTTCGACAAATCTGGAATTAAATCTGAATCATTTTATTCCCATTGTTTCCGCAATTCCCAGTTCCCACATACTATTTTTTACTATATTTATAATTTTTTCATTATTTCCGTCCATTTATTAAAATGTGGTTGTAAAAAATCATATTTTAATTTATCAACCTGTTGTTTAATCTGTAAAACAGTGTGTTTTGAATAACTTTTTAACATTGTGTTTTCACCTTCCCAACCCACAATATCGTTGATATAAGATTGAGTAATACCTGCACCTTGTAATTTAATACTCGCATTATTACGGAATGAATGAAAATCTAATTTTTTATCTGTTGACCCTTTGATTCCAATTTCAGTTATAAATTTTAATACACCACGTCCGACAAATTTACCGTTATACGTTCCATTTTTTGTCTGACATTTTGAAAATATAAAATCAGAATCCGTCTTTTTTAATTTTTGTTTCTGTTTTTGAACGAATTGAACAAATCCCATATTTAATAATTGTTCTGGGATTGGAACGATACGTTCAGACGCTTCCGTTTTAAGTTGTTTCAACGGATGGTTTTTAATAAATTGAATACAATCAACACCGTCTTTTTGTATGATGTCACCATATTGTAATGTTATTACTGCATTTAATCTAGACCCAGTAAATAATGCAATCATACAAGCCCAAAATTGATCTGGATTTTTTTAAAATAATCATATTTTGGGTCAAACATCTGTAATAATTGTTCGTCAGAATACGGAAAATGTGGATTCTTTTCGGATTTTGGTGTCTTATCAAATTTTGGTAATATATTCAATAAGTTAGTTTTATAAACATCTGGTTCCAAAATATTCGCATGAGTTATAACTTCTTTGATATATCTCACGTGTTTCCGTTTGGAATCACGATTTATTTTAACGTTTTTTTTTATGACATCACAAAGGTCTTGAATCACAGTTGGTTTATAAAAATCCGTATAATTTGATTTTATACCCATATTGATACTCTTTAAATTATTCTGCATTATATGGTACTTACGGTCTTTTTCAGGTTCTGCAACCCCATCTTTTTTTAACAAAGACACCAAAATATCGTGAATTGTATAATTTTTTGTTAATTTTGGTTGAACTGGTTGTTGATTTAATTGCTTCCCTTGGATGTCTTTAAGGATGTCCAATACCTGTGATGAAAAAAAGTTAAATTGGTTGTATATAATTTTTTCCCCAGGGGTTAATTGGTCTAATTGCACCAAATCCTTTTGTGAATTTAAATTAACCCAATG
>CALVNY010000013.1 GCA_944350085.1 uncultured Clostridia bacterium
AATGGGCGGTGTTTGGCAAGCAAAATGAGTGGCAAAGAAAAGTGTAAAGGATATGGGTTTTTCTAGAAAATAGGTGCGATTAATGGGCATAGTGCAAAGTAAGCAAGTGGCTGTTGATTTGGTTGAAAAATTGAAGTTTATGAACAAATTGATTGTTAAAATTATTGAAGCAGGAAAAGAGGTGGCTCAAAGTGCTAGAAATACGCCAAAAAGTCAAGAAAATAAGGGCATATTTTGACGCACCCCCTATTAGCACTGACGCACTTTGCGCCACCTATGTTTAGCCGAGAAGTGGGAAACCCACTTTCGCTTTTAGAAGGTTGTTAGCGGTTAGGAATTTTAAATTTATAGAATTCATTTAACCTAAGTCGGCTTTTCATTAGTCCAAAAAGTTTAGCAGATAATACTTTTTGGGATCCCACTTAAAACAAGAAGAAATAAAATCTTTAAACAAAAAATTATTTAACTCATTGCCTCTCTAACTGTGATGAGGAGAATAATTATGAATGAACTAAATTTCAACAATATGATTGTGATTGATAGAGTTTCAAAGAAGGTGTTAAATGAGCCACAAATTGAGATTGACGAAGAGGTCTACGCCGAGGCGGTTTCAAAGTTGGTAGAGAAATTATTGGTAGGATTAAGGCAAGGTAAGACTATAAAAAGAATGACGCCAAGGAGTGTGTTTTCATATCAAAAGTCAGAGGAAAAATAAACTAAAAAACTTTCAGGTTTGTGCTGGACTTATGAAAAAGTTTGTGGTATGTGTTTGTGATGAAAGATACTCAAAAATACAAAAAATAAATTATAGGAGTAAAGATGAAGAAAATTGTAATTTATGCTAGATATTCTAGTGACAGACAAACGGAGCAGTCAATAGAGGGGCAACTTCGTGTGTGCCACGAGTATGCAGAGCGCAATAATTATGTGGTTGTTCACGAATATATCGACAGGGCACTTTCAGGGACAACTGACAGAAGACCTGCCTTTTTGCAGATGATTGAGGACAGCAAGAAAAAAGAGTTTGAGTATGTTCTGGTATATCAACTGGACCGATTTGCGAGGAACAGATATGACAGTGCAAACTATAAAATGAAACTTAAAAAGAATGGGGTGCGAGTGCTGTCGGCAAGAGAAAATATTTCCGATGACGCTAGCGGAATTTTAATGGAAAGCGTGCTTGAAGGTATGGCGGAATATTATTCTGCTGAGCTCAGCCAAAAGGTTAAACGTGGGGTTCGTGAAAGTTTGATTAAGGGCTATTACACAGGTGGGCAGGTTACCTATGGTTACAAAGTTGAAGACAAGCGCTGGGAAATTGATGAAGAGCATGCACAATTTGTTCGACAGGCGTTTAATGAATATTCAGTGGGTGAAAAGGCGACCGAAATTGCAGACCACTTAAACGCACAAGGCTCAAGAACGTCAACTGGTAAAAAGTGGACCGGCAATGCGATTTCCAAGATGCTACACAACCAAAGATATATGGGGATAGAAAAGTTTGGCGGTGAAATTTTTGCCGATGTAATTCCGCCGATTGTTGAAGAAAAGTTGTGGCAAGTGGTGAATGGTATGATGGAGCACTTCCGCAGGAACTACAAAAAGGACAAATACGACCCATACTTTTTAACAGGCAAAATCTTCTGCGGATACTGTGGCGAAAGTGTGATTGCTGAGGCGGGTTCCAGCCATATGGGAACGAGATATAAATACTACAAGTGCCACACGAAAAAGGTCAAGGGCAAGGCGTGTCTGCTTAGAAATTATCGCAAGCACGAACTTGAACAACTCATTATTGACAAAACTAAAAAATACATTTTGACCCCAAGCAAAATTGAAGAGATTGCACATATGGTTGTGGATAGATACAACTCTGTGATTTCAAACAATGTTGTGCTCAAATGCCTTGAAAAGGAATTAAGGCAGATAAACAATAAAATTAACAGCCTTGTGAAGAATATGGAACAGGGCGTAGTTTCGCTCACCCTTCGTGAAACGCTTTACAAACTTGAAAATGACAGGGCGGACATTCAACTTAAAATTGCCGAAGAGAAGAGTAAGTTTGATAAGCCACTAAACTTTGAAGATGTCAAAAATTTTATATCACTGTTTGCAAGTAAAGACTATGATGACGTGTTTGAATGCAACGAATTTTTCAACCGATTTATAAAAAAGGTGATTTTATTCAATGATAAAGTTATTGTTATTATGCGAGGTATTAAAGGAAATGAAAACGAACTTGCGATAAATAACGATGAACTTTACGCAAAAAGAATTTTAGAAAAATTTGAAAAAAAAGAAATAAGTGAAAATAATTTTGATAACAAAAATGGGAGTTCTGAAAATTTGAACTCCCATTTGCATAAAAATGATGAAAATTTAAAAGAAAAAGAGGCTGAAATAGACCTTTTCGTCCATCAGCCTCCTCGTGGCGGAGAGTTAGGGATTCGAACCCCAGGATGCTTTCACATCAACGGTTTTCAAGACCGCCGCTTTCGACCGCTCAGCCAACTCTCCATATATTTTTGTTGTTTTTGCATTTATTTGCTCTATTAATATACCAAAAATTTATATGCCTTGTCAATAACTTTAACTAAATGATTTTACAAATATTGTTTTTTAATCGACATAATATTTTATAAATATGATTATTAAGAAAAGTGTGTTGTGATAATATAATTAAAGTTTTTTTTCAAAAGAAGATAACAATGAAAAAATTTTAATATTATTTGTTTTAATTGTTATTTCGTTAACTTTTTTTGTTCCTTGTGATGATATTGTTTATTTTGAAAATGTTAGTCTAAACAAAACAGAAACTGAATTAGAAGTTGGTGAGAAAGAAGTTTTGATTGCTAATTTGAATCCTGAAAATGCAACAAACAAAAATTGCTAGTTGTAAAGCAGTGATGAAAGTGTTGCAACTATTTTTGAAAATGGTAATAATGCACAATTATTTACTATTGATATTAGTGGCTTAACTTTGCATAGCGAGCCAAAACAAGCATAAAATAAAAAACCCTTTTTATAAGGGTTTTTATTTTTTTATTAAATTAATTTAGATTGGTAGCCCTATGGGGAATCGAACCCCAGATTACACCGTGAGAGGGTGTCGTCTTAACCTCTTGACCATAGGGCCATAAAATTATGTTTATTTAAACAAAAATAGTATACAATAAATTATAAACTTTTGCAATACAACAAAACAAAAATTAAAATTTAATATAATTAAGTAAAATTAATTATTGATTTTGTTGAAAGTTAAAGAAAATTAAAAATTATAATTATTAATTGCACTAAACTTTGTATTATGCTAAAATTAGGTATGGAATATTATAGAACAATGTCGTTAGACCTTGGCGATGTAAGAATTGGTATTGCAATTAGTGATATTTTGAATATTATTGCAAATGGTCTTGAAACATATAATAGGCAAAGTGATGAAAAAGATGTGCAATATATTGCAAACTTGGTAAAAGAACACAATGTTAAAGTTATAGTTTTGGGATTGCCAATTAACATGGACGGTACAAAAGGCGAAAGGGTTGAAAAAACCTATGCATTTGCTGAAAAATTAAAAAAAGTGGTTGATTGTAAAATTGATTATATGGATGAAAGGCTAACCACTGTTACTGCTGAAAGAGTTTTAATTGATGGAAATGTAAGGCGAGATAAAAGAAAACAAGTAATTGATAAACTTGCAGCAACAATCATATTGCAAAGTTATTTAGATATGAAAAAATAAGGAGTTTTAAAAATGGCAAAAGAAATAGAAAAAGAAGAAAACAAAAATGCTGTTGAGGAAAATAAACCAACAAAAGAGACAAAAAAAATAGAAGAAGAAAAAACTGATAATACAGTTAAGTACGAACCACCAGAATTTCTTAAAAAATTGCTTGACCCAGAAAACAAAGAGCCTATTGAGTTTGTTGATGAAAATGGCGAAAATTTAAGTTTTGAACAAGTTGCTATTATTCCAAGAGATGGAAAAGTTTACGCCATTTTAAAACCCGTTGATGAAATGGAAGGTGTAAAAGAAGACGAAGCGCTTGTTTTTGTGGTTGACTATGATGAAGATTTGATGCAAGATTATTTAAAACTTGTTGAAGATGATGCAGATATTGAAATTGTTTTCCAAATGTATTACGATTTACTAAGAGATGCTGGCGTTGATGTTGATGGTGAATAATTTTTAAGTATTAAAAAAACTCTTAAATTTAAGAGTTTTTTTTAATTTAATTTTAATTTATGTAAATATTACATTTTTTCTAATTGTTTTTTTACGGCTTTTTTGCCTTTTTCAACAACTTGTTGTGCTTTTTTGTTTTGGCTAACATATAGTGCTCCTGCAAGTGCACCAACGGCTAAACCGACTAATAATGAATCTTTCATAAGTTCCTCCTTAAATATCTTAGTGTAAATACATATAATAATTAATTTAATAATTATTTATTTTTATTTTGTGTAGAAAGTAAATATTTATGCATGTTATGACTATTTATGCTATTTAATAAATAGTAAAAAATTGTTAAAGATTCTTGTTGAATAAAGGTGTGTTTGTTGCTAAATTTTTAATATTTTTATACAAATTTACTTTTTTTTAATATAATGTTGCATAAAGAGACAAAAAGGTATATAATTTAGTCGTTAATTCCCTTTTGGAGTTATTAAATGTGCTTAAAAAATAAAGGAGTAGAGTATGGATCAATTCGAGGAACAAAATCAACCTGTTACTGCACAAAATAAAAAAGGCAACAAGGGTTGGGGCGTTTTAGGATTCTTTATTCCATTGGCAGGTTTAATTTTGTTTTTAGTTTGGAAAAATGATAGGCCTGCTGATGCAAAATATGCTGGTATTGGTGCTCTAATTGGCTTTATTGTTAATTTTGCATTTAGCATTGTTTGGGGTATTTTAATTGCTAATGGCGCTTTTGCAGGATTATATAGCGGGTTGGGTGCAATCACATTATTATAAAAAATCCATTTGTCACTTATAGTAAGTGACTTTTTTTATTAAATAAAGGAAAAGATTTTAAAATAAACAAATAAAAATATAGATTTAAACAAATAATTTTGTTTTTAATAAAGTAATTTAAAATTTAGTTTAATACTTGTGAAACACTTAATATATAAAAACTCTATCATTTAAGATAGAGTTTTTTGTAAATTGAAGAAACTTTATTAGTTTTTATTTTGGATTACTATTAATTTTCTATTTTTTTGATATTAAACATACTATTTAAAACTAGCCAATTTTGGTTAAAGAAATTGTTAATTGTCCAATAACTAACACCTGCCAATTTAAACTTGTCAACCAACTTTAATCTTTCGTAAGTGCTTTCTGCGTTGTCGAACCAAACAATATGCTTTTTATTTAAATTGTCAACATAATTAAAATATGGGGCTTTTGCTGTTTTGTCAAAATAAATTGTTGCCCCTTTTTCGATTGCTAAATTTACGGCATTAACATTTGTTAATGTTGTTGCAGGATTGTTTGGAGAATATGGATAGGTCCAATCATAAGCGTAGTTTGGCATACCCATTAAAATTTTATTACTAGGAATTGCAGTTACGGCATAAGTTAACACTTGTTCAACTTGGTCATAAGGACTGATTGCCATTGGTGGTCCATACATATATCCCCACTCGTAAGTCATAATTATTACTCTATCTGCAATTTCGCCAATTTGTTTATAATCGTGTGCTTCATACAACAAACCTGTTTGGTTTTCTCTATATTTTGGTGCAACGGCAACACTTAAATAATAATTATTTTTCTTTAATTCGGTGTTTAATCTTTTCAAAAATTGAATATAACTTTCTTTATCGTAAGGATAAATATATTCAAAATCAATATCAACCCCATAATAGTTTTTAGTGGATAAAGTGTTCAAGATGTTGTTAATTAGAGTTGTTTGGGCTAGTTCGTTTGTAAGTATTGAGTGTGCCACATCACTGTCAAATCCACCACTTCCACCAATATTTGTAACAACCATTAAAGGGGCAACATTTTTTGCTCTTGCTTTTTCTATTAAGTTTGTTTCATACAATAAAGACATATTTCCATCATCTTTTGCTTGATAACTAAATATTGCAAGATAAGTTAAATAAGGCAAAGTTTGATTTAAAACCTGTTCATTAATATTTGCTATTGCATAGCCATTAACTTCAATGTTTCCAAACTCTTTATTTGGCAATGGAATTACAACCACTTGCCCCACGTTAAGGGCATTTGGATTTGTAATTTCTGGATTGCTTTCAATAATATCACTTAAAGGGATATCAAACATTTTTGATATTTTGTACAATGTGTCGCCATTTTTTACTGTGTAGTTTATTTTGTCCACATCTATTACAATATTTTGACCAATAGTAAGTTTGTTAGGTGTGGAAATTTGATTGTCTAATACAAGTTTTTCAATAGGCACTCCATAAAAATTTGATATTTTATATAAAGTGTCGCCAGATTTAACTATGTGTATTACCATAAAAACTCCTTTATTATTAAATATATTTTTATATATGACAAATTATCTTTTTTGTTGTAAAACAAAAATTATTTTTACATATATATGTTAAATTGACTTTTAGTGTAATAAATTATAAAATTTTAAAGAGGTGTTTAAATGGTAACATTATGTATTTTAGATGGTTTTGGAATTAATCCAAACGAATATGGTAACGCAATAAAACAACAAGGAACTCCAAACTTAAAAAAATTAGATTTGTATCCTACCGCAACAATAAAAGCCAGTGGACTTGCTGTTGGACTAAATGAAGGGCAAATGGGCAATAGCGAGGTTGGACATTTAAATTTAGGAGCCGGACGCGTTGTTTATCAAGATTTGCCAAAAATAAATAATGAAATTTTAAATGGCAACTTTTTTAAAAATAAGGCTTTTTTAGAAGTTATGAATCATGTTTTAGAAAACAATTCAAATCTTCATTTAATGGGGTTGCTGTCTAATGGAGGAGTGCATTCGCATATTAATCATTTAAAAGCACTAGTTGATATGGCGAATGCTATTGGAATTAAAAATATATTTATTCATGCCATATTAGATGGCAGGGACACTTTGCGTGATAGTGGTATAAACTTTATAAAGGAAATTGAATCTTACATTAAAGACAAAGCAAAAATTGCAACAATTTCCGGTAGGGTTTACACCATGGATAGAGAAAACAGATGGGATAGAATAAAGAAGTCCTATGATATGCTAATAAATGGTGTTTCAACATACGAAAATAGCAGTGCTGTTGATGCAGTAAGGTTAAGTTATGAAAATGGAATATATGATGAATTTGTTGAGCCAACAATAATTGTTAAAGATGCTTGCGTTAAGGACAACGATGGTTTTATATTCTTTAATTATAGAACCGACAGAGCACGAGAAATTACAAATGCAATAACTCAAGCTGATTTTAAAGAATTTAAGCAAATAAAAATTAAAAATTTAAAATATTGCTGTATGACAGAATATTCAAGTGATTTTAAAGGTTTGCTTGTTGCATATCCTCCAGAAGTGATAGATGACAACTTAAGTGCTGTTTTATCAAGTAGGGGATTAAAACAATTTCATATTTCTGAAACAACAAAATATGCTCATGTTACTTTTTTCTTTAATGGTGGAATTGAAAAAGCATATAAAGGTGAGGACAGAAAACTTATTGAAAGCGTAAATGTTAAAGATTTTTCAGATTATCCAAATATGAGAGCGTACGAAATAACAGAGGAAGTTGTAAATGCAATAAAAAGCAAAAAATATGATTTTATTTTAGTTAATATTTCTAACCCAGATATGATTGGTCACACAGGTAATTTAAATGCGGCAATAGAAGCAATAAAAGCAGTAGATGAATGTGCATATAAAATTGCTATGGAAACTTTAAAAGTTAAAGGCCATTGTATAATAACAGCCGACCACGGAAATTGTGAAGAAATGCTAGATAAAGACGGAAATGTTTTAACACAACACACAACAAACCCTGTTCCACTTTGGTTGGTTTCTGATGAATACAAAGATGTTAAACTAAGTGATGGAAAGTTGGCAAATATTGCTCCAACAATTTTAAAACTTTTAAATCAAACAATTCCAGAAAATATGGAAAAACCATTGTTTTAATTAAATTAAAAAAATATGGAAATAACTCCATATTTTTTATTGTTAAAATTTATGTTTACTATTTTTTATTTTATGATATAATGTGTATGAATAAGTGTTCATATATTTGACTTAATTTAAAAAAATTAGTTAATATTAAACAGGCAAAATAAAGGAGAAAAATGATTAAATTAAAAGATGTTTCTTATTATGTGTTAGATGAAAAAACAAACGCACAAAAAGAAATTTTAAAAGATATAAACATAGAATTTAAGAAAAACAAAATTACAGTAATAACTGGTCACAATGGAAGTGGCAAAAGCACATTAATGAAGTTGCTTATGGGAATTTCTAAGCCAACCAGTGGTGAAATTTATTACAATGGAACAAACATAACCGATTTAAGTGTAACTGCACGAGCAAATTTAGGAATAACAATGGCATTTCAACAACCTGTTAGATTTAAAGGATTAACTGTAAAAAACTTGTTAGATGTTGCAAGTGCCAAAACCACAAACTTAAATGATGTTTGTGAATATTTGTCTACAGTTGGTTTGTGTGCAAAGGAATATATAAACCGTGAATTAGATGGCACGCTTTCTGGAGGGGAACTTAAAAGAATTGAACTAGCAATGGCGTTGGCAAAAGGTGGAGAAGTTTTTTTGTTTGATGAACCTGAAGCAGGAATTGACTTGTGGAGTTTTGAAGAATTGATAAAAATTTTTAAAAAACTTAAAAACAAAACTATTATTATAGTTAGCCACCAAAACAAAATATTAGAAATAGCCGACTATGTGCTTTTATTAAATAACATAGGCTATAAAATGGGCAAAAAAGACGAAATTTTGGGCAAAATTGAAAATTCAAAATGTGCTAGATTAAGTGAGGTGTAAAATGGAAAAGATTGACGAAGAACTTTTACAACAAATAGCAGATTTGCACCAAGTGCCAACGGGAAGTTATAACATTAGAAAAAATGGAAAAAGCATAGGAAGTGCAAGCACAAAAGAAATAGAAATTGTGCCAAAAACAAATAAAAGTGGCATTGACATTATAGTAAAGCCTAATGTTAAAAACAAAAGTGTGCATATTCCTGTTATAGTAACCGAAGCAGGATTTAAAGATTTGGTTTATAATGATTTTTACATTGGAGATGGGGCAGATGTTTTTATTGTTGCAGGTTGTGGAATACACAACGACTCAACAAAGGCATCAGGTCACGATGGAATTCACACTTTCCATATTGGAAAAAACTCAAAAGTAAAATACATTGAAAAGCACTTAGGATTAGGCAAAAATATGGGAGGTAAAATTTTAAATCCAACCACAAACATCATAATGGAAGATGGTAGCGAGTTTGAAATGGAAACCATACAACTTGGTGGAGTTACATCGTCTAATAGACTAACCAATGCCAAATTAAAAAAAGATGCCAAATTAATTATAAAAGAAAAAATTTTAACAACAGACAATCAAACTGCCACAACCAAGTTTAAAGTTGTGTTGGTTAAAGATGGGGCAAGTGTAAATGTAATTAGTCGAAGTGTTGCAAAAGACAATTCAAAACAAAAATTTGTTTCTAAAATTGTGGGTGATGCAAATTGTTTTGGACATGTTGAATGTGATGGAATTATTTTGAACAACGCAAGAATTGTAAGCATTCCTGAAATTGATGCAAAAAATGTTAATGCTAGTTTGGTTCACGAAGCTGCAATAGGGAAAATTGCAGGGGAAGAAATAACAAAACTTATGACTCTTGGACTAACTCAAACCGAAGCTGAAGATTTAATTATTAAAGGTTACTTAAATTAAAAAATAGGTTAATTTAACCTATTTTTTTGTTATATTTATTTTTAACTTTTTATTTATAAATGCTATACTATATAAAATATTTAGTAATTTATTAGTTAAATGGGGGGTGTTAAAATGAAAATTATTGATTGTCACACACATTTACAAACCAAAGAATTAATTAATGAATACAACCTAAATGGCAATTATGCTATTTCAATAAAAGCATTAAAATCACTAATTGGAAATGGAAATAAATTTTATAGAGCAGTTAACGATTTTGACAATATATTTATAGTTGAATGCATTGATGCTAATAAAAGCATTAGAAAACAACTAAACAAAATTGAAAAAAGGTTAAAAAGAACAAATAAAATAATTGGAATAAAAATTTATTTGGGATATCAAAGTATTTACGCTAATGACGAAAAACTTTACCCTATTTATTATTTTGCATTAAAGCACAATTTAACTATTGTGTTTCATTGTGGAGTTGGTAGTGAAAACTTAAAAGATGGATTCGGTTCTGCTTATGCTGATGCAAGCAAAATTGAAGATGTAGCAAAATACTTTCCTTCTGTTAAATTTGTGGCAAGTCATTTTAATGAACCCGATTTTGAAAGTTGTGCCAACCTTGTTTTAAATTACGATAATGTGTTTACAGATATTTCTGGTGGGTTAGAAAATGTAACAAATAAGCCTAGTGACATTGTAGTTGCTGAATATGTAAATAAAATAGAGCCTTTAATAAAAAAATACAAAGACACAAATTTATACAAAAAAGTGATGTTTGGAACAGATTTTTTTGGAGCGGCTAGTGGATTTGGATTTAAAGATGAATATGTTTTGGTTCTAAAAAAATTGTTTGACAAAGAGTGTATGGATAATTTGCTATTTATTAATTGTTTAAATGCTTATCCTAAAATTAAAGAAATAATAAAATACTAACATAACGGGGAAAAAATTGAACAAAATTGTTGTTGTCGATTGTGATGGAACTACACTAAATAAAGATGAAAAAATTTCAAAATTTACTTACGAAACCTTAAAAGAAGTTTCAAAAACCAACACTTTAATTGTTGCCACAGGAAGAAATCTTGAAGGTGTAAAATTTGCATATAATGGCTTCGAATTAATAGGAGATTTTATAATTGCGTGTGATGGCGCGTTGGTATATGATTTAAAAAACAACAAAACCATTTACGCAAATAAAATTGCAAAATCATCAATTTTAAGCGTAATTAAAATCTTAAATAAATACTCATTAACAAGAATAGATATATTTCTTGGCGCAGGCTATAATAAAATAGTTGAAGACAAAGAAGTTTTACTAAATGAAGATGATGCAACTAAATTGGAAGTGTATTTTGAAAATTTTGAAGACCTTAAATGTGCTCAAAAAGAAATAAATATGTTGGACAATTTGTCGGCACACGTTCAAAGTGTTTCAATTTCAAATGTTGTTTGGTTAACCATAATTAACAAAAACAATAGCAAAGGTTCAGCATTAATGTGGCTTGCAAATAGATTTGGTTTTAATTTTAAAGATTCAATATGTTTTGCTGATGCAGGCAACGACATTTCAATGTTTAAATTGTGCAACAAAAGAATTGCTGTTGCAAACGCCATTGACGACATAAAAAAATTGGCAACAGACATAACACTTTCGTGTAATGATGATGGCGTTGCGCATTATTTAAAAACTCATATATTATAAAGTTGTTAACAAAAGATATAAATATTTTTCCATTAATTTATAACTTTTTGACAAAAAGTGGAGGGATTATGTACACAAAAACCGAAGAAGCAATTATGTTTGCAACAAGAGCTCATCAAGGGCAAAAACGAAAAGATGGAACAGATTTTATTTGCCACCCATTATGTGTTGGCTATATGATTAAAGAAATGGGATTGGACGAAAAATATGTTATAATTGGAATATTACACGACATAATTGAAGACACTAGTTATAATTATAACGACATAAAAGAAAGGTTTGGCGAAGAAATTGCAAATGCAGTTAAGTCTTTGTCGGAAGACAACAAAATAAAAGATTATAAAACCAGAAAAATGGCTTTTATGGAGCAAATAAAAAAACTTGATTCTAATTTAATTATGGTTGAGTGTGCAGACAAACTACATAACTTATTGTACGATTATAATATTAACCCCAACATTTTAAATGATTATAGCGAACATAGAAGATGGTTTTATTTTGAAATTTTAAAAATAATAAAAAGAAAATGCAAGGGGGAAATTGTTGAAAGGTTAAAAGCAATGGTTAAATTGTTAAAGCCATTGGAAAATGTTGAAAATTAAAAATGTGATTTTTTAGAACAAGATTATAAAATAAATTTAATTGTTGACTATTGTAAAAAGGGGAAAAGAAAAAAACAATGTTAAAATTAGTTTTAGGAATTTTAATTCCATTTTTTGGAACAATGCTTGGTGCTTCAATGGTGTTTTTTATGAAAAAAAACATCAATGAAAAGTTGGAAAAAGTTTTGTTAGGCTTTGCAGGTGGGGTAATGATTGCGGCATCAATTTGGTCATTAATATTGCCATCAATAGAACTTTCATCAAACATGGGCAATTTATCTTTTATTCCAGCATTGGTTGGAATTGTTTTGGGTATGTTGTTTTTGTTACTTTTGGACAGCATAATACCACATTTGCACATTAACAGTCAAAATCCAGAGGGTATGCCTTCTAAATTAAAAAGGGCAACAATGCTAATGCTTTCAGTAACACTTCATAACATACCGGAAGGTATGGCAACTGGTATAGTGTTAGCAGGAGCGTATTTTGGTAGTGCAGAAATATCTATGTCAGGTGCATTAGTTTTGGCAGTTGGCATAGCAATACAAAATTTTCCAGAAGGGGCAGTTATATCAATGCCATTAAAAGGTGAAGGATTAACAAAATCAAAATCATTTTTGTATGGCTCAGCTTCTGGAATTGTTGAACCAATATTTGCAACACTAACTATATTATTTACAAAACTTGTAACTCCAATTTTGCCATATCTATTGTCGTTTTCAGCAGGAGCAATGATTTATGTTGTTGTTGAAGAATTGTTGCCAGAATCTCAAACGGGCAATCACACAAACATGGCAACGCTAAGTTTTATGTTTGGATTTGTAATAATGATGGTGCTAGATGTTGCACTAGGCTAAAAATAAAAAAACAAACAATGCTTAACAATTAATTAAAACAAAAAGGAGTTTTTTAAACTCCTTTTTTTAGTGATTAACAATATTGTTGCAAATATCAAAAATAAATGTGTTTTTAACTTCTTCCTTTACATTTTCAAAAGAACAATTATAGGCAAAAAGTGGAACATTGTTTGAAGAGTGTGAAGATTTAGTGTAAAGTTTATTTGATATGTCGTTTTTGGTTTTTGCTGCTTTTAGTCCACCTGTTTCGTGGTCGGCAGTAATTAAAATGGCAGTATCATTTCTATTAAAAGCAAAATCATACACAGTGTTTGCAATATCAATTAATGTTCTAACTTCAAATAGTGCGCTTAATAAATTGTTGTCGTGGCTAAACTTGTCAATATGGGCACACTCAATCATTAAAACAAAACCATTTTCATTGTCTAAAAAATCTAATGCGTATTCTGCAATTAAATTAAAATTGGTTTGGTTTGATTCGTTTGTATTGTAAATAGATTTTAAGTTTGGTATGTTTGCAACAATTTTTGTGCTATCTTTTTTTGAGTTAAGTTCATCTAAAGAATAACACATATTGTAGCCATTAGATTCAAATTGAGATCTGTATTCTGTGTATTTGCTAGAATTTTGTCCAACAAAGAGATTAATATTGCTGTTTGCTTGGTCAATTATAATATCTTCGTAATTACTTCTTTTTTTGGTGTGGCTTGAAAAAGATGCTGGAGTTGCGCCATAAAGATTGTCGGTTGTAATAATGCCTGTTTTTTTGTTTTTGGAAATTGCAATTTCCATTATGTTTGTAAGGGTTTTACTGCCATTCATGCCAATTCTTTTGTTGTAAACATTAACCCCAGTTGCCATTGCAGTTGCAGCAGCAGCACTATCGGTAGTACCAATAGATTTTGATGATGTGTTAACCGAACAAAGATAATCATCTTCAAAAACCAAGTTTTCCAATTCAAAATAAGTTTTTGCATTGTTTAGGTGGTTAAACCCCATGCCATCGCCAATTATTAAAATTACATTTTTAATAGATTCGCTTGTTGTGATTGTTGGGTCAGGGATAGACTTAACACATCCAATAAAACTAAAAGAAATTAAAAGAATAATTGAAAACACCAAAATTTTATTAAAAACTTTTTTCATTTGTCACCATAAAAAAATAGATTGTCATTTATATTTTAAACTTTGCAAAAATTAAATCAAAATGATTTTAATCATTACTAAAATTATTTTTTTGTTTTAGCACAATCATCACAAATGCAGTTTATGGATAAGTTATAATCTAAAATGTTTGCATTTTCGCATTTTATCTTTTTTAAATTTACAATATTTTCAAACACATCAATAACCTTTCCACATTTAACGCAAACCAAATGATTGTGCTTTTTAGTGGTAATGTCAAAAACATCAGGGCCATTTGATATAGAAATTTTGCTTATCTCATTATTTTCAAGCATTAAATTTAAATTTCTATAAACTGTTCCTAATGCAATATTTGGCATGGTCAACTTTGCAAATTTATAAACATTTTCGGCTGTTAAATGACCATACGCTTTTAAGATTTTAACAATTAATTCTTTTTGTTTTGTCATATTCTTATTCCTAATTAATTAATAGTAACATAAACACAATGTGTTGTCAAAGAGTTGACAAAACATAAAATAAACATTAACATATTAATGTATATTTTTAAGAATTGTTCTTAATTTTAAATAAGTTATTAATTTATATTGCTTATTAATTAATATTATAGTTTATATTATTAATTTTAAATTAAACAATTTTTAAAATTTAAAATTTAACAACAAATAAAAAGTCAATTAATTATTTTTAAAAAGGAGAAAATTATGAATAAATACAAAGGCACAAAAACAGAAAAAAATTTACTAGAAGCATTTGCTGGTGAAAGCCAAGCAAGGAATAAATACACATATTTTGCAAGTGTTGCAAAAAAAGAAGGATATGAACAAATTGCAGAAATCTTTACCAAAACTGCAAACAACGAAAAAGAGCATGCAGAATTATGGTTTAAAGAATTGGGTCTTTTAGGCAACACAAGTGAAAACTTATTGCACGCAGCAGAAGGCGAAAATTATGAGTGGACAGATATGTACGAAAGATTTGCAAAAGATGCTGAGGAAGAAGGATTTACAGTTTTAGCATACAAGTTTAGAGAAGTTGCAAAAATTGAAAAAGCACATGAAGATAGATATAGAAAATTATTAAACAATGTTGAAATGCAACAAGTTTTTGAAAAGAGTGGCGAAACAATGTGGGAATGCAGAAATTGTGGACATTTAGTAATTGGCAAAAAAGCACCAGAAGTTTGTCCTGTTTGTGCACACGCTCAAAGTTATTTTGAAGTTAGGGCTGAAAATTATTAATAGGAAAATAGTATGAACTTTGGGCTTGAACCTATATATAACAAAGAAAGCAAAATTTTAATTTTGGGCAGTTTCCCTGGTATAAAAAGTAGAAATGTTCAATTTTACTATGGCAACCCACAAAATAGATTTTGGAAAATGTTGCAAGATACATTCAAAATAGATTTTAATGTGCCAGTGGGTAAAAAAATTGAAAATTTACATAAGTTAAACATTGCACTTTGGGATATTGTAAAAAACAGTAATATAAAAAATTCAAGCGACTTAAACTTATTAAAAAACACAACGCAAAAGGATATAAACAACATTGATGAATTGATAGCAAAAACAAATATTAAAAAAATATTGTGCAATGGCAAAGCAAGTTACAATTTATGTTGTAAATATGTTAAAAGTGATGTTAAAATAGTTTATGTGCCATCAACAAGCCCTGCATGTGTAAAATTTAATCAATCAAAATGGGAAGAGGAGTTAAAAAATATATGAAAAAATTAGTATTTTATAGATGTTCACATTGTGGAAATGTTAGCGTTAAGTTAGTTGACAAAAAGGTTCCAATGTTTTGTTGTGGGGAACCAATGCAAGAATTAAATGCTAACACAACAGACGCGGCACTTGAAAAACATGTTCCTGTTGTAACAGTTGATGGGCAAAATGTTGAAGTTTTAGTAGGATCAGTGGCTCACCCTATGACAGAAGAACATCACATTGCTTTTATTGTTCTTCAAACAAACTTAGGATATCAAGTTAAAGAACTAGACCACACTGGCACACCAAACGCAAGTTTTGCTTTGTTAAAAGATGAAAAATGTGTTGCAGTTTACGAATATTGCAATTTGCACGGACTTTGGGCTTATAATATGTAATGTGTAAAAACAAAAATATCAATTAAAAAAAGAGCAGATTAAAATCTGTTCTTTTTTACTATTATTTAAAACTTAACATATGATTTAAGATTTAACATATGATATGAATTTTTGTTTTGAAAATTTAATTTTTAAATTTAATATTATTTTATTTTAATTAATACTGCTTAATTTTAAAATTATTAAATTTTAGTTAGTTTATTGTTCCGCCCAATTTTCTGTAAATGCTTTCGGCAACTTTTATTCCATCTTGTGCACTAGAAACAATACCACCAGCATATCCTGCACCTTCGCCAACTGGGTAAAGATTAAGTATGTTGCTTTCAAAATTTTCATTTCGCAAAATGGTTAGTGGGCAACTGCTTCTAGATTCAATGGCAATAAGCAAGTTTTCATCTTTTGCAAAATTTTTAAGTTTCTTATTTAAAAGTGGCAAACCAATTTTTAAACTTTCAGTTACAATCGCTGGCAAACATTTTTCAATTTCAGTAAAAGTTATGTTTGGTTTGTAGGAATAATTTATGCTGGTTTTAATGTTTTTATTATACAAAAAACTGCCAACAGTTTGAGCGGGTGCATTATAGTTTTTGCCACCAATTTCAAAAGCAAGTTTTTCATACTTTTCTTGAAAGTAAATTCCAGCAAGTGGGTGAGTGGAGTTGTAGTCACTTGGCAAAATATTAACAAGCACGGCACTATTTGCATTTTCTTTGTTTCGTGCAAAGTTACTCATGCCGTTTGTTACAATTTCTCCTTCATTTGAAGAACTTGCAACAACCTCTCCACCCGGACACATACAAAATGTAAAAATTGCTCTGCCATTATTTAAATGTTCAACCAGTTTGTAGTCGGCATTAGGAAGTCCTTTTGGTTGTTCAAGCCCATATTGACTTAAATTAATGTCGCTTTGTTTTTGTTCAATCCTAACACCCATTGCAAAAGGTTTTTGCTTAATTTCAACTCCTTGGTCGAATAACATTTCAAAAGTTTCTCTTGCACTGTGTCCAACACAAAGTAGTAGGTAATCAACATTAATTGTACACTTTTTGTCAGAAACCACATCAACTAAGTCAATAGATTTAACTTTATTGTTTTTAATATTTATATTTGTTAGTTTGGTGGAAAACATAAAAGTTCCACCAAGTTGTTTTATTTCTTCTCTAATATTAAGCACAACATTTTTTAGTTTGTCGCTTCCAATGTGTGGTTTGCTTAAATAAGTAATTTCTTTTGGCGCGCCATGCAAATAAAGTTCTTGAATAACCATTTTGCAATATTCGTTGTTAAGATTAGTGTTTAATTTTCCATCACTAAAAGTGCCTGCACCACCTTCGCCAAATTGAACATTTGAGTGTTTGTTTAAAATTCTGTTGTTCCAAAAATTTAACACATCTTTTTCCCGTTCGTCTACCATTTTGCCTTGTTCAATAATAATAGGATTTAATCCCATTTTTGCAAGTGCAAGTGCACTAAAAATTCCGCTAGGGCCAAATCCAACTACAACAATTTTTTTGTTTAAATTCAACTTTTTGTAATTCAACTTTTTGGGGGTGTTGTTAAATTTTAAATGCTCAAATTTGTTTTCAACAAGTGTTGATAGTTCCACACCCAAGTTTGCAACATATTTTATATTTGGTTTTTTTCTGGCATCAATGGCAAGTTTTAAAAATTCATAAGCCAAAATGTTTTTTGGGTTAATATTTAGTTTTTTGCAAATTTCTTTTTTAATGTCTTTTTCGGTGTAATTGATGGGCAAAAAAATTTGTTCTACCTTAATCATAGTTGTTCCCCCACAATGTGTCCGCTAGTCCAAGCCCATTGTAAATTGTATCCACCACATACGCCATCAACATTGCACACTTCGCCTGTAAAATACAAATTTTTTACTTTTTTGCTTTCTAGCCCCAATGTTAATTCCGACAAATCAACACCACCAGAAAAAATTTGATTATTTGAATATGCACCCACAATGTTAAATGTTAAATTTTTTAATGTGGTTGCTAAAACATTGATTTCATTTTCAGTTAATTCTTTTGAATCAATGTTGCCATTTAATTTTGATTGCTTTAAAACTTCATCGGCAACACTATTTTGCAAAAACCCAACAAAAAATTTGTTAAGTGGAACATTTAACATTTTTCTATTTTCTAGTTTTTGTTTTAGTGTGGATAATGGAAGGGAAGGGAATATATCAATAACAATTTTTCCATTAAAATTTTTTGCTCTAGAAAAAATGCTTGAAAGGTTAAATATTACAATTCCACTTAAACCATCTTCTTTAAACAAAACTTCTCCCATTTCGCTCTTTTTGTTGTTTTCACAAATTGCAGTAACTAATGCGTTTGATATTCTAACGCCATTTAAGTTTTTTAAATTGTTGGAACATTTTAATGCAACTAGGCTTGGAGTAAATGATGAAGATAAAATATTTAAATTTTTAAAAAGTTCCGTGTTGCCACCAGTTGAAATTACAAGTTTTTTGCAAGAAAAAATATTTTTGTTTGTGCTTACAACAAATTTTTCATTTTCTTTTTTTATGTTTAAAACGGTTTCATCTAAAAACATTTCAACTTTGTTTTTCAAATCTTTGCTTAAAACATCAACAACCGATTTTGCTGAGTTTGTTATAGGATAAACTCTATTTTCTTCATCGGCATACCACTCTAAACCTAGTTTTTCAAAAAACGCAAGAGTTTGCTTAACATTAAATTGGTTTAGATAGGCATCAATATTTGTGTTGTAAAATGATGAATCTAAATTTAAGTTTGTTAAATTGCACCTTCCGTTTCCTGTTACTAAAATTTTTTTGCTTGGCAAAAAATTGCAATCAATTATTGCAACATTTTTATTTTTTGTGCTTAGTGCACACATTGTGCCACTTGCACCACAACCAATTATAATTGCATCATAATCTTTCATATTTAAACTCTTTGTAACCTTAAGATTTTTGATTTAAATTATTTTTACTTTTTATAATTTTCTTCAATATATTTAAAAATTTTAGTGTAAACAGGAATCATGTGGGGCTCAGTTGACTTCGACAAAAATTCATCAAACGGCAACCATGCAATGTTGCTGTTTTCTTCTTCTAAAATTCTAATTTTTGATTTTTCGCTTGCTTGAAACAAATAAGCAACACTTAAATGAGTGTGGCAAGAAACATATTTTCCTCGTCTTAAATGGGAAGCAACAGGCAATATTTCAAAAGAAATTGGTGTGTTTTCTAACACTTTAATTTCATTGGCATCAAGTCCTGTTTCTTCTTGTGTTTCTTTTAGTGCAACATTAAGTAAATTATGTTCGCCATCTGCGTGGCCACCAACCCACGACCACGATTTGTATATGTTGTGAAAAATCACCAAAATTTTTGTAAAATCTTCATTTACTATAACAGCAGAACTTGTTAAATGGCATAGGGTGTTGTCCCTTGTCCAAATATCATTAAATAGATTGTGGTATTTTTCGGTTAGTTCAACATCAACTTTTTCTTGTTCGTTTTTTGGTTTAAATCCACACAAAATATCCATCATTTGTTTCTCCTAAATTTATTAATACTAGTAAAGTATATCATATTTATTGTAAAAAATCATAAAATTTGTTACTATAATAAATATTAAAACAAATTAGATTATTTTTAAAGTTTTACTTATAATAATCTTAAAGAGGTAATAAATGCTTAAACACAAAAAATTATTATTATTGATTTTTAGTTTAATATTTGTTTGTTTGGCAAACTTTAACAACTTGGAAGTTGCAAATGTTGTTTCGGCAAGTAATTCAAATGCTATTGAAGTAAATAATTCTGTTTTGGCAACAGATACAACAGACGATTTAAGTAAAAGATACAAAGTTAAAGAAGGTGCAGTTTTGCCAGAAGATCCACTTGCTGTGGGTGGAATTATAACCAGCGTGTCGGACAATTTACTTAGTGAAAAATTGCTTAGCATATACAAACATTATGACGATAGATACACTTCTAATTATTTAAGAATGGATATGTTTAAAAACTTTACAATGCTAGATTTGTCTAACATTGTGCAAGGAACAAGCAATGTTATAGATTTGTCGGGCATTAAGTTTTTAAATTTTGAAAGTTTGGAAGAGCTAAATTTAAGCCATAACAACATTGAAAACTTTGATGTTACTGTGTTTCCGGGGGTAAAAACAACCACAAATGAAGATAATTCAGTAACAATAAGTGTTGGCGACACAAGCCCTGTTAAAAACATAAAAACGCTAGATATCTCTAACAATAATTTAAGTGGAACACTAGATGTAACATATTTTACTAAGTTAACAAATTTTAATGCTGGCAGTAACAAATTTGAAAGTATTAAATTTTTAACCACGCAAGAAAGCGATTGTGTTTTAGATTATAGGAACAATAACATTTTAAATTTTAGTGATTTAACATTGCCAACTTATGCCACAACAAAACTAATTTTGTTTGGCAACCCAATTTCAACTATTGATGCAATTCCAAGCAATGTTAGCGTTGAAATAGGCTTATTAAATTTATCTGAAAATATTGATAGTTCGGTTTATTTAAAGTATATTGCTTTTGAAACTTTACCAATTGATATAAAAATTTATACTAAATCTTATGATGAAGAAAGTGAAGAAGCAATTTATACAGAGTACAATTATAATCCACAAAACCTTTCAAACTTTATGTTTAAATTAGGCGCAAACAATTACAAAATTGATTTTGTTGATAGAAACTCAAATGAAGTTTTGTTAAGCAAAGAAATAACTGTAACTCCACCTAATTCGTCATTTACATTTGTGGTAAAAAATAAAGACCAAGGTAGCGACTACAATAAAAACAAAATTTCACAAAAAGCATACATTTATTTTAATGTTGCTATGGAAAATGGCGAACCTAAAAAAGATGAAAATGGCAATTTAGTTTTGATAAATCCAGACATTAAAGTGTATTTTAGATATGGAAATGTTGGCAAGTGGATTGAAGGTAACATTTGTGATGTTACAAAAGGAAAAGGAACTTACAATGTAAGTTATAAAACAGTGGAAAATGGGATTGAAAGTAGGGTAAATCAAATCCCTTTACAAGTGTCTTATAATAGAATTATTCCAGATTTTGCAATAATTGTAATAATAATATTGGCAATAATTTTCTTGGCATTAGTTGTTGTTCCTTTAATAAAGAAGTTGTTAGACAAAATGTCAAAACCAAACTAATCATTACAATGTGTTTAAAATATAGTGATAATAAGTTTGGTATAAAAGTTAACATTATAAATAGAAAGAAGTGCTGTGCACTTCTTTTTTTAACGGAATAAATTGTTTAAATTTACAAAAAATAAATAAAAACATTAATTAATAGGAGATTAAAATGAAATCTAAATTGGCTTCAATAATTAGCATAGCAAGTGTTATTATGGTGGCGGTTGTGGTTAGTTTGATTATAATTTTTACAGGCATAAAAAATGGTGGTTACAATTATGTTAAATTGCAAAGTGGTTTTGAAATAGAGTTTATAACAAATAGCAAAGACAAAGTAATAAGTTTTAAACCACTTAATGAAAAAGCAAGGCTTATTATAGCCAACGAAAATTTTGATGGAATAAGTGTTGAGGAGGCAATAAACAATGTTCTTATAGAATCATTAAAAATGGGTTACTTGAGTACAAACGATGATGATTTTAATGTTATAAAGTTAACTGTTGTTTCGGGGCTAACGCAAGCAGTTGATGTTAATGTATATAGAACAGTTAATAATTTTTTAGTAAATAACGAGGTGTTGGCGCTTATAATTGAAAATCAAAACGATATGGAATATGTTAAAGAAGCAAAACAATTAGGAATTGGAACAAATAAATTGGCGTTAATTAATTCTGTAATTGAAAGTTCTACTAAGTTAACAAAAGAACAATTAAAAAACAAAACAGAAGATGAGTTAATAGATATCATAAAAACTTTACAAGAAAATTATATGAAAAACAACCCAATAACAGAAGATGAAATCCAACAAAAAGAAGATTTGATTGAACAAAATCAAGATAACTACAATTTGCATATTTCAAATATTAATAATAAAGAAAAAGGGGCATTTGTTTCAAAACTTCAAGAGTTGCAGAGTACAGAACAAAGAAAATACGAACTTAACTTTTCAAAACACTATAATTTAAATGTGTAAAGGCTAAATATTTAACAAAGCAAATATTTTAGTTGAAAAAAAAGGCATTTTTTAGTAAAATAAAATATAAGATGTTATTATATGGGGTGGATATGGCAAATAGACTAATAGCGTTTGTTTCAGGTTCTAGTGGTTCTGGTAAAAACACAGTAATAAACAAATTGGTAGAGCAAAACGAAAACTATGGATTTTTAACCTCTTACACTACAAGAGAAATGCGTCCAACTGATGTGGAAGGTAAAAATTATCACTTTATTTCCAAAGAAGAGTTTGAAAGCAAAATCAAAGAAGGGGACATGCTTGAATTTGATTTTTTTTCTAACAATTACTACGGCATTGGGAAAGAAGCAATCACAAAAAAATTAGAACAACATCAAGTGGTGTTAAAAGATGTTACGGTTGCTGGTGTTAAAAACACCAAGGAAAAAATCAAAGATGAAAAAATAATTTCTTTCTTTTTTACTGCCGACAAAAAGGTTTTAATTGAAAGGCTTATAAATCGTGGCGAAAAAAATATAAAAAATAGAATGAAGTTTTACAAAAACGAACAAAAAAGAATGTACGATTCTGATTATGTAATTCACAACATAGATTTTGAACAAACAATGTCAAACATTAAAACTTTAATTGAATTAGAATTGCAAGGTAAATACTTATTGCCAACTGTTTCTTGCCAACAAATTTTAGAAAAACGCATCAATAAATATGTTAATAAATTTAACAAAAATAAAAAGGTTAAGCCTGTAACAATAGCAATTCAAAATGGCAAAGTTTATATTGTTGATGGGGTATATAGATATTTGGCATCATTAAAATGTGGCAAACACATTTGTAAAATTTTGCTTAACGACAAACAAGTTGATGTTGCAAAAGATTTAGATGTTAAAGAGTGGAACAAAATTGTTAAAATGTATATTTAGTTAAAAATATTAATTATGCTCTTAAAATTTTAATTAAGAGCATTTTTTATATATCAAAAAAATCACTTTTAGCAAGTTTTCGGTTTCTTTCGATAAAAAATTACCAATAACAAATTAATATTTTTAATATAATTTTTATCTTTAAAAAATATTTTATTGTTAAAAATTATTAATTATGTTACACTATAAGGTAAAAGGAAATATAAATGAAAAAACTTTACAAGTTTTTATTTTCAACTCAATTTATGTTGGCATTAGCATTTTTTGCCAATGTTGCAATCTACATAGTATGTGCAATCTTTTTAGATTGGTGGTACTATGGCATTTTTGCTATATTTGCTTTGCTTATTGCTTTAACAATTTCAAAAAACACAATTGTTACTTTTTCAAATAGAATAGCATGGGCAGTGGTTGTTATAATTATGCCATTTTTTGGTTTGGCTTTATATTACTACACAAGAGGCAGAAACGGAACCAAAAAAGAGCGTAAAACATGGCAAGAAATTAGCAATCAAAGTGAAGAATTTTTGGAAGTTGACAGCGAAACAGAAACTGCATTGAAAAAGAACAATGTTGAAACATACAATCAATGTAGATACATTACAAATTTTACAGGAATGCCTGTAAACAACAATTCAAGTGTTAGATATTTTAACGAAGGCGACAAGTATTTTGATAGTATTTTAAATTCAATCAAAAAAGCAAAAAAATATGTTTTTGTGGAATCTTATAGATACAAGCAAGGCAAGGTTTGGGACGAACTTTTTGCTGTTTTAAAACAAAAAGCAAGGGAAGGCGTTGAAATTAAATTTTTATATGATGACGAAGGAAACATTGGAACTTTTGATGACAAGCGAACATTTTTTAAGTTAGAAAACCATTTAATAATTGCAAAAGCATTTAACAAAATAAAATTGCGTTTTAATTTAAGTTCGTCAAATCGTGACCATAGGCGCATGGTTGTTATTGATGGGATGGACGCATATTTTAGTTCAATGGATTTTAGTGATGAAAGTGCAAACATTGTTCAGCCTTATGGGTATTTTAAAGATGTTGGAATAAAGGTAAGTGGAAAAGCAGTTTGGAATTTAACAGTTTTGTTTTTAACTAATTGGAAACTAACCACAAAAGAAGAAATAGATTATGCTTCATACAAGCCAGAATATGAACCAATAAAATCAAAAGAATATATTTTGCCGTTTGGTGCAAATCCAATTACAATTGAACCTGTTACAAAAAATGTTTATATTAATGCAATAAATTCAGCAAAAGAAAGCATAATAATTACTACGCCATACTTGATTTTAGACAACGAAATAAATAGCATAATTAAACTTGCAAGCAAAAAAGGAATTGATGTTAAAATAGTTGTTCCAAACACACCAAAAGTTAAATGGCAACATAATTTAAGTAAAACATATTTTGCAGATTTAATTCGTGCAGGCGTTCAAATTTGTGAGTATTTGCCAGGATATATACATTGTAATATGCTTGTTGTTGACAATGCAACAACCATAATTTCAACGGCAAATATGGATTTTAGGCACATGTACAAAAATTACGAATGTAGCGTTTTAATTTATAATTCTAATGTGATTACTGATATTAGGCGAGATTTAGAAACGGCTGTTGCAAATTCGCATGTTGTAACACTTCGTGATTTAAGAAAACGAAAATGGTACGACAAGTTGCATGGGATAATTTTAAGAAATTTAAAACCTATGATGTAAGATGTAATATTTCAATTAATGATTGTTTTGGTCTTTTAAACATACAACATAAATTAATATATTAAATAAAAAAACACCAAATAACAATTTGGTGTTTTTATTTTTTATTCTCAAATTTTTTACTAATTAAAAAATTATTATATTTAATAATGTAATTTAAGATTGACAATTTTATATGATTTAAACAGAATATTAAATTTTTAAAATATCTTTGCATTTATTAAATATTTCATCATTAATGTCGTCAATGCTTCGCAAGTTTCCTTCACTATCAATGCAATTTATTATTTGCCAATTGTATTTCTTGGCAACATATTTTCCTGAATTGTAAGCGTTTATTAAATGATTTGTGTCGTTTTCATAAATGTCGTTAGCATTTCCACTTTTAAGTTCGGCTCGGGCATTTGCAAGTTTTTGACTAATTGCAACAGGAACATCTAAAAAGAACACAATAGTTGGCCTTGGCAAACCTAAAATGTTAAACTCAAAATTGTCCACATAATCTAAAAAGTCATCTTTTTCTTTTAAGTTATCAATTAATCCTGCTTGATGTAGCATGCTAGACGAAACATATCTGTCAAAAATTATGCTACCACCATTTTCAATATGAGGCTTTAATAGTTGCATTGTGCAAAGTCTGTCTACTGCATACAAAGAATTTGCCTGCTTTGCAGTTAAACTTTTACTATCTCCAAAATCGCCATTTAAGTACATTTTAACAGGGCCACTGCTTATGCTGTCATAATTAGGAAAACTTTGCCTAATAACATTAAGCCCTAATGCTTTAAACCTTTCAAGCAATTTTTCAGACTGTGTTTTTTTGCCACAACCATCAGTGCCTTCAATAACTAAAAAAATTTGTTTGTCCATTTTGTCCATAATAACCTCAATTATTTTTATTAAGTATATAATTAATAAAAGTTTAAGTCAATTTATAAAAAATAATATAATATAAATTTTTTGTTTAATTAAATTATTAAAATTGTAAGATATATGGTAAAATATTTTTAGGAGTAATTTATGAAAATAATACATTGTTCTGACATACACTTAAATTCAAAAATGGAAAGTAGCCTAAGCAGTGAAAAAGCAAAACAACGCAAACAAGAACTGCTTTTAACTTTTTCCAAAATGGTTGATTATGCAAGGAGCGAAAATGTTAAAGCCATAATAATTGCAGGGGACTTGTTTGACACAGAATCAATAAATAAATCAACAAGTGAATATGTGTTGGATTTAATTAAAGGCAATAAAGAAATAAAATTTATTTATCTTTGTGGAAATCACGAAAAATCAAGTTTTTTAAATTATATTAATGAAGTTCCACAAAATCTATTAACTTTTAATGATGATTGGAAATATTACAATATTGATGAAAATGTTGTTGTTGCAGGAATTGACATAACTAAAAGCAACTTTAAAACTTTATATTCAAATTTAAAACTTAATAAAAACAACATAAATATAGTTGTTATGCATGGACAAGCGTCTAAATATTTTGTTGAAGACAATTTTGAAATTGTAAATTTGTCCATGCTTAAAAACAAAAATATAAATTATTTAGCACTAGGGCACATACATTCTTATTTTTTAGACAAATTAGACGACAATTCCTATTACGCATATTCTGGTTGTTTAGAAGGGCGTGGATTTGATGAATGTGGCAAAAAAGGATTTATTGAATTGGAAGTTTTAAATGGACAAATAAATTCAAAGTTTGTTCCTTTTGCAAAACGAGAAATTGTTGAAACAGATGTGGATATTTCTAACCTTTACACTATTAAAGAAATTGACAACAAAATTGCAGAAAATGTTAAGGGCATAAATCCAACAAGTTTAATAAAAGTAAATTTGGTTGGAGAAATAGATGAAGATGCTAACATTGACTTGCCATTTTTAGAAAACAATTTGAACGAAATTTTTTACTTTGCAAAAATTGAAAATAAAACAAAATTAAAAATTGACATTGAAAAATATTCAAACGATGTTTCAATAAAAGGAGAATTTATAAGGCAAGTTTTAGCAAGTGATTTAAGCGATATTGAAAAAGAGCAAGTAATATTATACGGAATTAAAGCATTAAATGGCGAGGTGGATTTATGAAAATACTATCGCTACATATAAAAAATTTTGGCAAATTAAAAGATTTTGATTACACTTTTAATGATGGCAAAAATGTAATTTTAAAAGAAAATGGTTTTGGCAAAACAACTCTTGCGGTGTTTATAAAGTGTATGTTTTACGGAATCAAAGGTGGCAATAAGGGTGGTTTGAGTGATGAAAATGAAAGGCTTAAATATTTAACTTGGGAAACAACATCTTTAATTGGTGGAACTTTGGATTTTGAACACGATAACAATTCTTATAGGATAGAAAGATATTTTGGCGAAAAGCCAAGCATGGACACTTTTAAAATAATTAACTTAAAAACAAACAAAATTGAAAAAAATTTTACAGAAAATTTGGGCGAAGAACTTTTTGGGGTTGATTCTTATGGCTTTGAAAGAAGCACCTATATTCCACAAAAAATTGTTGAATTTAACAAAAAGGAAAATGCCACACTTTCAAACAAACTTGCTTCTTTAACTTACGGAATAGATGATGGCAGTTCAATAGATGATGTTATTATTAAGTTAGAAAACGAAAGCAAAAAATACTACAAACTTAGTGGCAAATCGGGATATATTGCTGAAAGTAAAAACAAAATTAGTAATTTAGAAATTAAAATCAATGAATGTCAAACTTTTGAATCAAACGCAAATATGATTCAAACTGAAATTGAAAGTGTTAATAAAAAGATTGAAGAACTAAATTTCAAGTTGCAAAATTTAAAGCCAAAGTTGGAACAAGCAATTTCAAGTTCGGCATATAAAGAAGAATACGAAAGGCAAATGCAAAATGTTGAAAAAGTAAGGGTAAGATATTTGGAACTAAAAGAAATGTTTTACAATAAAGAAATCAACGAAAGTGTTTGCAACGATTTAATAACATTGTCGCAAGAACTAATTAAAATAAAAGGCAAATTAGAAGCATTAGAAAGTGCAAGTGACAACGAATTAAAAACCTATTCAAATAAGTTTAATGGAAAAATGCCTAGCATAAATGAAATTGACACGCAAATAGCACTTTATGACAATATGTCTAGCAATAAAAACAATAATTATTCTTTTGCGTCAAACAAAACCAAACGAATTTACCAGGTCTTGGCAAGTTTTTTGGGTGTTATTCTACTTTTTGTGTCAGTTTTTTGTTATAAGGTAAATGTTGTTTTAGGAATAGCAACAACTGTTGTTTCAACAATAATATTGTTGTTTGGAATATTGGGTGTTTTAAACAGTAAAAACAAAAATAGCAGTACTTTTGATGAGTATGAAAAGGAAGAAAACGAACTAAAAAAATTCTTATTAAATTACGGCTATGATGAATCAAACATAAAACAATCGCTATTAGAACTTCGTGGAGATGTGTTGATTTACTTAAAGTTGTTAAAAAATAAAGAACAAGATTTTAATGAAATAAACGAATTAAAATTAAAACAACAAAAAATTGAAAAAGCAATTTTGCCATTTTTAAACAATTTTTACGACACAATTAATGATGAATATTTTACATTATTAACTGATGTTAAAACCAACTATCTTGAATATTTGGGGCTTGAAATTAAGTTAAAAGAACTTGAAAATAGCATAAAAGAATATAGTTTAAAGGTGGACAATAATTTAAACTTAAACGAACTAAAAGTTTTGGAAGAAAAAATAAATGCAGGTTTAAGTTTATATTTAACCGAAAAAGAAAAATTGATTAACCAAAAAAATAATTGCGAACAAAATGCAAATTTAAAACAAGAGTATATTCAACTGCTTGAAATTGAAAAAGAAAACTTTAAAAAATATTTTAATAAATACAACACAATTTCATCAACAATTAGTTTTTTACGAAAAGCAAAAGATAGTTTGTGTAGCAAGTATTTAAAACCAATTACCGATGCCTTTTTAAATAGGGCAAACAAAATTAATGACAGTGAAATAAAAAATATTAGTGTGGACACAGATTTAAATGTTAATGTTTTAGACAACACCAAAACTAGAGATATAGAGTATTTTAGCAAAGGCTATAAAGATATTATTAACATTTGTTTGCGATTGGCTTTGGTTGACACAATTTTTACCAAAGCAAAACCTTGCATTATATTAGACGACCCATTTGTAAATTTGGACAATAAAAAGTTTGAAAGTGTTTCAAAAATTTTAGATGAGTTAGCACTAGACTATCAAATTTTATATTTAACTTGCAACACAAGTAGATTATAGAAAAAGTTAAATAAGATTTAAAATAACAAACAAAATTATGTTTTTGTATATTCAATTATTAATCTTTGTAACACAAACTAAAAAAATATAATTAAAAAAATAAAAGAGCAATTTAATTGCTCTTATTTTTAACCTTTTATGATTTAATTATTTTGCATTATTTTCCAAGTTAAGTAAATATTCTTTAACATTTGTTCCATATTTGTAGCCACCAACTTTTCCATTACTTAACACAACTCTGTGGCATGGCAACAAAATTATAATATTGTTTTGTGCCAAAGCTTTTGCAACAACTCTCCAACCATTTTTTATGTGTAAAGATTGCGACAATTCTTTATAGGAAATTGTTTTTCCGTATTCAATGTTTTGCAAGTAATTTAAAACTTTTGTTTCAAAAGGTTTTGCATATATTTTTATGGGCAAATCAAAATCTTTTCTTGTTCCATTAAAATATTCAAATAGTTCACTTTCGCATTTTAAAATTAAATCGTTATTTTTTGTGTCGTTTTCAATCTCATTAACTATGCCAACAAACACAATTTCAGTGTCGGTTGCAATAATTTTAATAATTCCTATTTTTGTTTTAATATAGCCTACAAACATAAATTTCTCACATCTCTTTTTATAATATTGTATATGGGTTTTTAAAAATTGTTAAATAATTTGAGCATTGACTTGTAATTTTTTTAGATGTATAATTTTTATAGAACTATGGAAAATATTATAAAAGAAATTGTAAAATTAAATAGTAAAGATTACTTAGAGTTTTTAAACAAAAGGATAAAATCTTTTACTGAAGTGGAATATTTTAAGCCTAGTTACAACGAACGCAAAACCGTTGTAACAACAAAGTTTTTTGGCAAAGAAAGTAAAATAGTTTCAGGGTACGCACCATTAGTTTTAGATGATGATAGTGCATACTTTTTGTTGTTTGACAAAATAAAGCAACTTTCATCAAATTACAATTTAGATAATCCACTTGATGTTGATAAATTAAGTGTTTTGGCAGTTCAAACTTCTGTTTTTCAATATTTTGGAAATGGAGTTCCTAATGATGTTGTTAGAACATTATTATATAGAAATTCATTTAAAAAAGACGAGGACCTTTCAATATCCAAATTTAAAGGGTCAAATCAATCTATGTGCACAGAAAGGAGTGCTTTGGCACAAAATTACTTTAAACTTTTGGGTTATGATTGCAGTTATCTTTCTGGAATAGTTTTTTTAAACGGACAAAAGGACTTACATGCATTTAATGTGGTTAGGTTTAGTGATGCAACTAAAATATTTGATTTGGTGTGCACTCCAATAAATTCAACAACTAAAAATTTGCCTAGTCCAATAATGTGTAATTTGAATTACGATTTAAGTTCAAAGGCTTTAACGAATGGTGAAATGGACAACCTAGATGTTCCATATATTAATTTTCAAAGCCAGTCAGGTAAATACCACTGCATAAGTTATGGAAATTTGGACAAGTTTCAAATGGCAGATGAATAATATGTAAAATACTAAAATTAAAAGGCAGGCGTGAGCTTGCTTTTTTATATTGTAAAAAAAATTTATTTTTGATATAATTGTTTTAAAAAAGTAAAACAGTTTGGAGTAAATAAAAAATGAATATTTGTTTGGTTCATGAAGAGTATCCGGAAGAAACAAATTTTGGTGGTATTGCAACATATCAAAAGGCATGTGCTGAAGAATATGTTAGGCAAGGGCACGGGGTTTATGTTATATGCAGAGGTTTAACAAAAAATCAATCTTACATTGAAAATGGCGTAAATATTTTTAGAATTTATGTTGAAAAAACGGAAAACCAAATTGATGATTATGTTAAATACAGAAAGCTAGTTTGCGAAAAATTATTGGAACTTCAAAACGACAACAAAATTGATATTATTGAGGTGCCAGACTGGGGAGCAGAAACAGTTTTGTTTGAGGAATTTAGAAAAATTCCTTTGGTGGCAAGGCTTCATACTCCTTTAAAAGTGTGGTTAAAATATAATAAAAACAAGTTTGGTGATGTTACAAATTTAATGTTAGATTGGGAAGACAAAATGCTAAAAAGTGCAAATCTAATTACTTGTTGTTCAAATGCATTAAAAAAATTGATAGTAAAAGATTTTAAAATTAAACCACATCTTATTAAAGTAACTCCAAACCCTGCAAATTTAGTTAATTTTTATTACGACAAATCAATTGAAAAAGAAAATGTGGTTTTGTATGTAGGCAGTTTAGAAGAAAGAAAAGGCGTTTTGGTGTTAGCAAAGGCATTGAATAAAGTTTTTGAAAAATTCCCTAATTTTAAAGCGAGATTTATTGGCAAGGACACAACCAGAAACAATCTTAATATTTCAACAGTTGAATATATTAAACAACTTGTAGATGAAAAACATAGGGACAAATTAGAATTTTTAGGACAACTAAAAAACTTTGAATTAAATTCTTACATAAATAAAGCAAAGTGTGCAGTGTATCCATCTTTGTTTGACAATTTCCCTTATGTTGTTTTGGAAACAATGGCAACAGGAACACCTATTGTTGGAAGCAAAAATTCAGGCATGGTGGAAATGCTGGAAGATAATACAAGCATTTATAAAACGGGAAACAGCCACGATTTAGCAATTAAAATTATAAACACATTGCAAAATAAAACTTTTGAAAAAAGAAATATTGACAGAGTAAATTATTTTTATAATTCAAAACAAGTTTGTGGCAATATGTTGCAAATGTATGAAACCACTATTAAGGAATATTTTGGTTCAAAAATTACACTTGAAAATTTTGAACAAATTTTAAAACTATCACTTTCTAAGCAATCAAAAGTTTTAAATATTAGTAAGGAATATGGTGGGGTTGCAAACAAGGTTTATAATGTGCAAACCGAATGTGGTAAAACCTACATAATTAAGCAATATATGTATGATTATGATTTTAGTTTGTCAAATATGCTTTACAATGCCTATTTAAAAAATAACATAAATGTTGTAAAGCCAATAAACGAAGAGCCAATATATATGTGCCATTGCTATTTTAATGTTTTTGAATATTTAAAAAAAGATGTGATAAATTGTATTGATGACTCTTATTTGCAAGGCTTAATTTTAACAGATAGATTGGTTGATGATAGAAACATAGAAATTGTTAATAAATGCCAAAATTACTATAATGGCATTTTGAATTTAGATGTTAACGAAAAATTTTTAAAAGAAGATTGCAAATTTGTTCAAAATGTGTTTAATCAAGTTAAGGATAAAGAAATTTTAAAAGAAAAATACTTGAATCATGGAGACATTTCTTATTCCAATATTATAAGCAACAACAATAAATTATATTTAATTGATTTTGACGAAACACTTGTTGCTCCAAAATTATATGATTTTGCCGTTATTACAATAAAAATTTTTACAAAAAATGGTAAATTAAATAAAAGAAAATACAATCAATTTTTTGATAACTTAAAGAACAAATTAAATTATACTAACGATGATTACTTAACAATTATTAAGTTTTATTTGTGCAAAATTTTATTAGAAAAGTTTTATTTGCACTATACAAACAAAATCAATCTAAAATCTAAAACACAAAAGAAAGATTATTATTTACAATATGTTAAACTTTTAAAGTATTTTACAAGCAAAAGTGAATTATAGGAGAGTAAAATATGAAAAAAATAATTGCGCTTATGGGGCCAAGTGGTGCTGGCAAAACAACTCTTGGTAATTTGTTGGAAACACGAAACAATATTGTTGTTCCAAGGCATTGTACAACACGCAGTCCAAGAAGTGATGACAAGGATGGTTTTTATAGATACTTAACGCATGATGAGTATAAAAAACTTTATGATGAAGAAAGATTTATTTTGTCTTCTGGAGACGGACCAACAGTAAAAAAAGAATATGGTAATTTTTATGGTGTTTTAATGGAAGACTGTGAAACTGCATGGAGATTAAGTGACACTATTTTGCTTTATGTGTCTTATAAAGATTTATTTACTTTAATAGATATAAATCGAAATGGAATTAAGGTTGATATAGTAAACCTTACATTTAAAGATGTTGAGTCGGGTGTTAAAGAACGCTTGTTAAGTGACAAAACTAGAAACCACACAGAATCAGACATTGAAAGAAGGATAAATTGTGCCGTTGAATACGAAGAAAAGTACGGCAAAGCAATAGAAAGGTATGTTACTTCAAAGGTTTATACTGACATTTTTAATATTGAAGAAACTTACGACAAAGTATGTGATGATTTATGTTTAGGAGAAGATTAATGGAAAACAATGAAGAATTATCTTACAAAAACACTTTGAATCAAGTTTGTACAACGCTAGATTTGGCAATAGAAAATTCTAACATACAAAACAAGGAATTAAGGCAAAAACTTTTTGCATTGTCATCTTTTGCCGAGTTTTTAAAAGCAGGTGCTGATGTTGAAACAAATGGAATAAACAATAATGTGGCAGAATTTAAAATAATTTTAAAATAGGGGTAAAAAAATGGAAAAGTGGGATTTATACGACAAAAATAGAAACAAATTAAATAAAGTTGTAAATAGGGGCGACTATTTAAGTGATGACGAATATCATTTGGTTGTAAATGCATGGATCAAAAATGATAAAGATGAGTTTTTGATTACTCAAAGAAACGCAAAAAAAAGTTTTGCTTTTATGTGGGAATGCACAGGGGGTTCTGCTTTAAGTGGCGAAACGTCGCTTGATGCAGTTGCAAGAGAAGTTAAGGAAGAATTGAATATAGACATAGACAGATCAAAAGCAACTCTTTTTGATTCTACTTTAAGATATTACAAAGGTTGCCCAGACATTTTAGATGTTTGGGTTATTGTGGACAACACACCAATAGAAAATGTTAAAATTCAAGAAGAAGAAGTTATGGATGTTAAATGGGCAACAAGGCAAGAAATTATGGATTTATATAATAATGGAAAATTTGAAGCAAATGCATTTTTTAAGGAAGTAATAAGCAGAGGATAATGAAAGAAAAAGTATATTATGTGGGATTTAATGCAAATAATGCAATTTGCAACGAAAGTTTTTTTGAAGGTTCAATAACTCTTTATCCAACAAATGAAAAGGGAAACATTCCTTTTATAAAAGATGGCTCAAAAAAAATTAATAATTTAGATTTAGAATATAAAGAATTTGTTGAAACTCAATTAAATAAGATAACAAGTGAAAATTCCAACGCAAAAATAATGTGTTTTAACGAAAAAGCAAAAAAAGTTTGTAAAAATTTTAACAATTATTTTACATTAAGCAACAACGATGATTTAATTCTTATGTTAAACGACAAGTTTAAAACAAGAGAGTTGTTAAAAAATGAAGTTCCAATTTTAAATTATATTTGGCTAGACGATTTAAATTTAAGTTATGATGAGATTGCAAATAGGTTGAATAGTTCAACATTTGTTGTTCAGGCAAAAGTTGGTGCTGGTGGAAACACAACTTACAATGTAACAAGTGCTGTAGATTATTCTTTAATAAAAGAAAGAAGTGGAAAATTTTGCGTTTCAAGTTATATATCAAACACGCCACTAAATGTAACAGCAATTATAACCAATGATAAAGATATTATTTTCCCTGTTTCTGCACAATTAATTTTGTCTCATAGTTCCAATTTTACTTATGTTGGTGGTGATTTTGTTTTTGCAAACACTTTAAACAAAAATATAATAAGCGACATTAACAAATACACAAAAAAGATATTAGGCGTTTTAAAAAATTTAGGATATAGGGGAATAGTTGGAATAGACTATATTTTAACTAAAAATGATGAAATTTTGTTTATGGAAATCAATCCTAGGTTTCAAGCATCTTCGTTTTTAATTAATTTAGAGTTAAAACAAAAAGGTTATCCATGTTTAGCCGAATTAAATTATAAAGCACTAAACAATATCAAAATTGGAAAAATTGTAGATATTAATATAAATAAAAGTTTTTTAAATTGTGGAAATTCAAATGAATTTAATGAATTTAAAGATTTTAAAATTTTACTAAACGGCTATTCAAAATTAAACAAAAATTCAGTATATAGGAAAATATTTGACTATTCATTAATAAATAACGATATGTTTGAACATATAAAATAAAAAAAGTTAGCAAAATGCTAACTTTTATTTTTTTATATTAAGCAATCTTATTCTTTAAAACATTTTGAAAGCACAGGTTTTACTAATTCTATTAGCAAAAATCCTATTATGTTAATTCCAACAACTGCAAGGAATTGCATTACAGTTATTGTTGAAAGTCCAAACAAGACACCAACTGGGGTAAAGAATACTATTATTTGAACTAACAATAAAATTAAAATACTTATATTCATAAAACTGTTATTAAACAAACCTTTTTTAAACGCAAAAGTTCTTAATTCTTTACAGTTGTAAGTAAATGTAAATTCAGATAATACAACTGAAAGCAATGACAATGTTTGAGCAATTTCATATCCAAAATAATGTTTAGCAACAAAGAACACAACTAAGGAAACAGCAACCTCAATAATTGCCGAAACTACAATGGAAGAAACCATAAACCCATTGAAAATTGGTTTGTTAAGTCCGTTAGGTTCTTTTTTCATACTATCCTTGCTGTCTTTTTCAAAAGCCAATGCAATTGAAGGAATTGTGTCGGCAACAATATCAATATAAAGAATATGAAGTGCAGTAATTATATCTTGGCCAATAATCATGCCAAACAAAATTAAAAATATTTCTGCAAAGTTACTTGATAAGTTATAAAGAATTGTTCTTAAAACATTGTTGTAAATTCGTCTGCCTTCTTCAACGGCAGTTATAATTGTTGCAAAGCTGTCGTCCATTAAAATAATGTCGGCAACACTTTTTGTAACATCGGTTCCTGCTTTTCCCATGCCTATTCCAACATGTGCTAGTTTTAAAGCAGGGGCGTCGTTTACGCCATCACCTGTCATGGCAACCACTTTTCCAGCAGCTTGAAATGCTCTAACAATTCTAACTTTATGCTCAGGTGTTACTCTTGCAAACACTGTATATTTTTTAACAAAACTTACAAGTTCATCATCAGTTAAACCATTAATTGCGCTTCCTTCAACGCCTTGTTTGTTTGTGGTTGCAATTCCAACATCTTTTGCAACTGCCATTGCTGTTGCCAAACTATCCCCAGTAATCATTATAGGACGCATTTTTGCTTCAATACATTTTTGAACTGCTTCTTTAACGCCATCTTTTGGTGGGTCAATCATGCCAATTATTCCAACCAAAACTAAATCGTCCTCATCATCTTCGGTGTAATTTTTCTTTTTAGAAACATTTTTATAGGCAAGAGCCAAAACTTTGTATGCTTTTCTACTCATTGAGCGTTCTTTGGAAAGAAACTTATTTTTAACTAGTTTTGACATTTTGTATTCTTTGCCATTTTTTAGGTATTTTGTGCTTTTGTTTATAATTGCACCCAAACTACCTTTTGTAAACATTCTTAGTTTTCCATAATATTCGTTAATGGTGCTCATCATTTTTCTAGTTGAATCAAATGGTATCTCATTAACTCTTTTATGTTTTTTTCTAATAGTGTTTATATCAATATTTTTATTATATAAATATTTACTCATTGCAATTTCAACAGGGTCGCCAATGTATTCGCCTTTTGCTTTTACATCATTTTCAGTGTCGTTGCAAAGTGCTAAAACATTGTTTAGTTGATGCAATTCATCTTTGTTTGATTTTACATCTAAATATGTTTTGCCATTTGTAAATATTTCAACCAAAGTCATTTGATTGGTGGTAATGGTTCCTGTTTTGTCGGAACAAACTATTTGAGTTGCACCCAAAGTTTCAATAGCAGCCATTTGTTTAACAATGGTTTTTCTTTTTGACATTTGGTTTACACCAATTGTTAAAGTTGCTGTGATAGATATTGGCAAAACTTCAGGAACTGATGCTAAAACCATTGAAATACATAGCATTATAATTGAAATTGCATCTAAATTTTTAATTAAACCATAGCAAAGTGTTAATGCAATCAATACGCATGCAATAACAGTAATAAAACTGCTAACTTTTTTAACTTTCACTTGCAAAGGTGTTAATGTGTCGTCTTTTTTATTTAGTCCACCAGCAATTGCACCAATTTCTGTATTCATGCCGGTTCCAACAATCACGGCTTCAATTTTTCCATTAACAACGCTTGTGCCACTATAAACCATATTAACTCTGTCTTGCAAAAGACAAACTTTTGATATTGGGTCAACAGACTTGTCAACAGCAAGGCTTTCACCAGTTAAAATAGATTCGTCAACTTTACCATTTATGCATTTAAAAATTCGGCAGTCGGCAGGCACTTTGTCGCCAGCATCTAGTAAAACCACATCGCCAACAACAAGTTCATTAGTGTCAAGTTCAACCCATGCACCATCTCTTTTAACTTGAATTTTTGACACTGTTAAATCTTGTAAGGCGTCAATGGCATTTTCGCTTTTTAATTCTTGGAAAAATCCCATAAGGGAGTTAATTAAAACACATCCAAAAACCACAATAGATTCTAGCAAACTTTCGTTTGTTACTATTGAGTAAACCAACGAAACAATACCAACTAAAATAAGCAGTAAAATCATCATATTTTTAAATTGACTTAAAAATATGGTAAAAGGGCTTTTCTTTTTTTTCTGCTCTAAAACATTTTCGCCATTAGTTTTTAAGCGTTCTGAGGCTTCAATGCTGGTAAGACCATTTTCATCACTGTCCACATCAGCAAAAACCTGTTCTATTGATTGTTGATAAAAATTTTTCATACTTCTCCTTTTAATAAATTTTAAATTAACTTAAATCTTAATTAATTATTAACCTAAATTTTAATTAATTTACAATAAATATAATATCATATATGCCTTATATCACAAAATGTTTTTATACTTTTATACTATGTATATAGGGTTTGAATATTTTATTAAATATTTAATCTATAATATTGTAAATAACATTTTAAATGTTTGAAATTTATAAATAATGGTTGTTGCATAATTTGCTAAAAATAAAAATTATATTAAAAAATTTACAAAAATTTCCAATAAAAACTTGTTTTAGATTGTTTATATTTATGAAAGCAGTTTAATATTGCTTACAAACACTCCTTAACACAAGGCTAATACTCCCTTGTGTTATTTTTTATGTTTTTATTTTATAATTGATTTTTTGGTTGTGCAAGCTTAAAATTGCAGTTTTAAATGGAATATTTTTTGTTTTAAAATCTATTTTAGTTAATTTTTGGAAATAGGTGTGTTGTGCTTTACATCTATTTTTTTATGATATATAATTAGAACAGATGTTCGATAAATGTATTTTGTGTGTTGCAGGGGTGATTGCCTATGAGATATATATTACATTCAGATTTAAACAATTTTTATGCAAGTGTGGAATGTTTGCTTAATCCAAGCATAAGGAACAAAGCTGCTGTTGTGGTTGGCGATGCTGAAAAAAGGCACGGAATTGTTTTGGCAAAAAATTATATTGCAAAAAGTTATGGTGTTAAAACAGGAGATACCATTTGGGAGGCAAAAAACAAGTGTATGGAGGAAGTGGTCACAGTTCCTGCTCATTTTGAAGTTTATAAAAAGATTAGTAAGTATGTTAAGGATATTTACAGGTCGCACAGCAATAGAGTGGAAAGTTTTGGAATTGACGAAGCGTGGATAGACATAACAGAACGAGTAAAAAATTTTAAAGAAGCTGAGGAATTGGCAAACAAAATAAGGTTGCAAGTGTTGATGGAAGTTGGAATTACAGTAAGCATAGGTGTTAGTTTTAACAAGGTGTTTGCAAAATTAGGTTCGGATTATAAAAAACCCAACGCCGTTACGGTTATTAGCGACAAAAATTACAAGGACATTGTTTGGCCACTCCCATGCAACGATTTAATTTTTGTTGGAGCAAAAACCAAAGCAAAATTAAACAAAAATAACATTGTTACTATTGGCGACATTGCAAACGCAGGAAAAGATTTTATGCGAGAGTTGTTGGGCAAAAATGGTGAATCTATTTACAATTTTGCTTGTGGGTTAGATTGTAGCCCTGTTAAAATGGTGGGCGAAGAAGACAAAATAAAATCAGTTGGCAACAGCACAACTTGTCCAAAAGATTTAAAAACAGATGCCGAAGTTAAAAGTGTTATTTACATACTTGCTGAAAATGTTGCAAAAAGAATGCGTGCCAAAAATTTGTGGTGCACTGAGGTTTGTTTAACCATAAAAAATTCAAAATTGCAAAGCATTGACAGGCAAAGGAAGTTGGAAAGTCCAACCAATCTTGCGGGAGTTATTGCATCGGTTGCTTATGAAATATTTAAAAGTGAATATGCGTGGAGTGACACAATTAGATTATTAGGCGTTAGGGCAAGTGGAATATGTGACAAGCCTTTGCAGTATAATTTCTTTATAAATGAAGATAATATAATAAAAAAGCAAAGGTTAGAAGAAACTATTGATGAATTAAGAAGTAGGTTTGGATACAAAATAATTACAAGGGCTTGTGTTAAAGGAGATATTGAACTTTCCACCATAGACCCAACCGAACCACAGCACAATATTCATCCATTAAGTTTTTTAAAGTGATAAGTGCAAAAAGAGTATGTTGAAGTTGTAGTTAAATTTTTAATAGATGGAACAAAAGTTCCCCTATCAATCAAGTGGATAAACAATGAAATTTTTAAAATTGACAAAGTCGTGGAAGTAAAAAATAGAGCAAGTTTAAAAGTAGGAGGCTTTGGGGAAAGATATCTAATAAGAATCAATGGTCAAGAAACCTATTTATTTTTTGAGTTTGGCAAATGGTTTGTTGAAAGGAAATAATTTAATTTATTTCCTTTTTTATTTAATTAAATTGCATATAATAATCATAAACAACAAGCAAAACATGTAGAAAATAGGCTTTGTTTTTAAAATTATTTTACAAAACGCAAATTTAATTATATATTAATAATGTTTATATAAAGGATATATGGAGAACAAATGAAAGACACAAAATTATTATCAAACGAATATTTAAACACACTAGACAAATATTTTAGGGCAGCAAACTATTTAACTGTTGCACAACTTTATTTATTAAAAAATCCGTTGTTAAAAACCAAACTAAAAAAAGAAGATATTAAGCAAAAATTGGTTGGACATTGGGGAACATGTGCAGGGCAAAATTTTGTTTATGCTCATTGCGATAGAGTTATAACAAAATACAATCTAGATATGATTTTAATTTCAGGCCCTGGGCATGGTGGCAACTTTTTTGTTGCAAACTCTTATTTGGAAGGAACTTATAGTGAATATTACCCTAATGTTTCGCAAGATGAAAAGGGGCTAACAAGACTTTGCAAACAATTTTCGTTTGCTGGTGGAATACCTAGCCACGTTGCACCTGAAACTCCAGGTTCAATAAACGAAGGTGGCGAACTTGGTTATTCTTTGGCTCATGGGTTTGGGGCAGTTTTTGACAATCCTAATTTAATAGCCACAGTTATTGTGGGCGATGGTGAATCTGAAACAGGTCCGCTTGCAACATCTTGGCATTCCAACAAATTTATAAATCCCAAAACAGATGGTGCAGTTTTGCCAATTTTGCATTTAAATGGATATAAAATTAACAATCCAACAATTTTGTCTAGAATTCCTAAAAAAGAATTAGAAAGTTTGTTTATAGGGTATGGCTATCAACCATATTTTATTGAAGGTGATGACCCAAAAGTTATGCATAAATTGATGGCAAAAACAATGGACAAATGCATTGAACAAATTAAACAAATTCAACACAATGCTAGAAACAACATAAATTCTAAACATATTCCATGGCCAATGATTGTTCTTAGAACTCCAAAAGGCTGGACTGGACCAAAGTTTGTAGATGGCAAAATGATTGAAAATAGTTTTAGGGCACACCAAATTCCAATTAGTATGGAAAAGGAAGAACATATCAAAATTTTGGAAGATTGGCTTCTTAGTTACAAACCAGAAGAATTGTTTGATGACAACTACAAATTAAAACCAGAAATTGCAAGTATTTTGCCAAAGGGAAATAAAAGAATAAGTGCAACACCTTATGCAAATGGTGGGCTATTGCTTAAAGAATTAAAAACGCCTGATTTAAAAAGTTGTGCATTAGATGTAAAAACTCCGGGTTTAATTAGAGCACAAGATATGCTTGAACTTGGTGGTTATATTAAACAACTATTTGAACTAAATAAAGAAAATGGCAATTATAGAATATTTAGCCCAGATGAGGCGATGAGCAATAGATTGTACAAAGTTTTTGATGTTGAAAATAGAGATTTTAACACTAAAATACTAGATACTGACGAAAAGTTGGCACTTAATGGCAGAATTATGGATTCATACCTTTCGGAACACATGTGTGAAGGTTGGCTTGAAGGATATTTGCTAACAGGCAGACATGGTATGTTTAATAGTTATGAGGCATTTTTAAGAGTGGTTGATAGCATGGTTGCTCAGCACACAAAATGGTTAAAAGTTACAAGAAGTTTAAAATGGAGAAAGCCTATTTCATCATTAAACTTAATTTTAACAAGCAATGTTTGGCAACAAGACCACAATGGCTACACCCATCAAGACCCTGGCTTTATTGACCACATGATTAATAAAGCAAAAGATGTTGTTAACATTTATTTGCCTTTTGATGCAAACACACTTATGGTTACTTTTGATGATTGCACAAAAAGTAAAAACAAAGTAAATGTTATTACTGCATCAAAACACCCATCATTTCAATGGTTAAATTTAAAACAAGCACAAAAGCATTTTAAAGCAGGAGTTGGAGTTTTAGATTTTGCTTGTTTAAATGATAGTAAAAATCCAGACATTGTTTTGGCTTGTGCTGGCGACACTCCAACAATGGAAGCAATAGCAACTGTAACTTTAATTAAAAAATATTTGCCAAAATTAAATGTTAGATTTGTTAATGTTTTAAATCTTATGAAATTGTTGCAACCAAAAGATTATAGCGAAGGTTTAACCGATGAAGAATTTAATAAAATATTTACGGTTGACAAACCTATTGTGTTTAACTTCCACGGATATCCAAGAGTTATTAAAGAATTGCTTTACGACAGACAAAACAAAAATCTTTATGTTGCTGGATATGAAGAAGAAGGAACAATAACAACATCATTTGATATGAGAGTTAAAAACAAAATAGATAGATTTAATTTGTTAAAGCAAATTGCAAGTGTTGTTAAAATTCCAACCCCAACAAAAAATAAGATAATAAAAGATATGGACGCTAAACTTAAAGAGCATAAGGAATATATTTGTGAATATGGAATAGATATGCCTGAAATTTTAAATTGGAAATTTGAATAAGGCGTAGTATTGATTTAAGTTTGTAAAATATGTGAAAAAAATTAGTTGATTAAACAAAAAAATAACAATAATGTTAAAAAAAAATAAAAAGTGATTGTACAATAAAAATCCACAAATTAAAATTTGTGGATTTTTTATTTTATTTAATTTTTATATTGTAATTGACAAATAAAATTAAGTGTAATATACTAATAACGCAATAAAAAAGACAAATAAAAAATAAATCATAAAATAATATTTGGTTTATTATAAAGATTGCAAAACGAACAACAAAATGCACCCATAGCTCAATTGGATAGAGCGTTGGTCTACGGAACCAAAGGCTAGGGGTTCGACTCCCTTTGGGTGCACCAAATAATAAGTAAAAAAAAGAAGTGCTAAAAACATTTCTTTTTTTTATTTAAAAATGGAGTCGAACGGGCAAGAGCGTGCCCAGTGGGCAGATGAAGCGAATTGCCCCGGCGTGATAGTGGCAATGACGGGGCGAACATGACGGGCGAAACGGAGCGACTCCCTTTGGGTGCACCAAATAATAAGTAAAAAAAGAAGTGCAAAAAACATTTCTTTTTTTATTTTAATTTTTTTATTGTTATTTCTATTTTCATTGAAATTTAAATAATTATGCAATAACTAATAACAACAACCAAATAGGGGTAATATAATTATATTAATGTAGTTGAAAATTTTAAAATTTAAAAAATATAAAAATTCCATATCCAAATTAATTCATTTTTATATTATTTAGTTGTGTGTTATAATTTAATGTAAAATGATTAAGAGGTTACAAAATGAAATTAAAAATTTTAGAAAATGATGAAGAATTAAAAGATAATTGGAACAACAAAATAATAGTAATATCAAAATCGCAATTAAATAATGTTTTTGACAGCAAACAAAATAAAGAGATTATTGATAATTTAAGGTATATAACATCAAATAAGATTGAAACTTATGAAGACAAGTATTTGGCAACTTTTAACTTTATTTTTTCAGAACAGGCAGAAAATGGTTCAAAAGTTGAAAAAATTGGGTTGTATTCTGATTTTAAAAATTTTTCTATTTATGTTACAAACAACAAAAATTTGCTTTTAACAAGAATTGAAAATTTGTTGGCATCAGGACTAGACCATGCTGGAGTTTTTATAAACCTAATAGAAGAACTAACAGAAAATGATTACATTAAACTTGAAAATTTTGAAAATGATTTAAATGATTTTGCTGATAGATTGATTAAAGAAAAAGATTTGGAAAGTTGCACCAAAAAAATTTCTTCTTATAGAAGGCTTTTAATAAGATACAAACACCATTATGAACAATTAAATAACATAATAGATTTTTTCTCAACGCATTTAGATTTGTTTAGTTTAAAAGAAGACCAAAAACAATTTTTAGTTTTAAGCAAAAGAATTCCAAAATTATATAACGAAATTTTATATTTGCGTGATGTGTTATCGCAACTTAGAGAAAGTTACCAATCACAAGTTGAAATTAAACAAAATAATTTGATGAAAACATTTACTTTAATTACAGCAATTTTTATGCCGTTGCAGTTGATTGTTGGTTGGTATGGGATGAATTTAATTATGCCAGAATTTAAGTATGCCGTGGCATATCCTATTGTAATTGCCGTTTGTGTAATATTTATTGTTGTTGCAATAGTTGTGTTTTATAAGAAAAAGTGGTTTAAGTAAAAGAGTTATTTATATTAAATAAATTTATTTAGGGGTGTTAAGTTATGAAAACAATAATTTTTGAAGGCAAAATCTTAAAAATTGGAACTATCCAATTGCTAAGTAAAATTTCAAAAAAATTTTATCATAGCAAGGTTTCACCAATTAAATATTTAAAAATTAAAGATGACAAATTACCAAATGAAAATTATATAAAGGTTAAAAATATAGAATCGGGAATATGTGGTTCGGATATGACATTTTACACTTGCAAACAAGGTCCTAGCACAGCATTTTTACCAATGCCAGCATCAAAAATTACTTATTTAGGGCATGAAACTGTTGGTGTTGTTGAAGAAATAGGCTCAAATGTTAAAAATTTTAAAGTAGGCGATAGAGTTACAATGAATAAGTATATGGCTTGTTGTGATTTAAAAGGCATTGAGCCATGTAAAGAGTGTAAAGAAGGCAATTATGCAGATTGTAGAAATTATGGTGAAGAAGGCACAGTAAAACAAATTGTAGGTGCTGGATTTGGTGATTACTACTATGCTCCAAGCGGACAGTTGTTAAAAGTTCCTGCTAAACTAACTAACGACCAAGCGGTTTTAATTGAACCTTTTGCTGTTAGTTTGCATGCAGTTTTAAAAAGAGTGCCAAAAGACAATGAAAAGGTTTTGGTTGTTGGTGCAGGAATGATAGGGCTTGGCGTTATCCAGTTTTTAAAAGTGTTAAACCCAAATTGCAAAGTTTATGTTATGGAAAAAAATCCAAACAAATTTGAATTTGCAAAAAAACTTGGTGCTGATGAAATTTTGCAAGGCGAAAATTATGAAGCCGTAGCAAAAGCAACAAATGGAAAATTATATAAAAAAGGCAACAACACAATGATTATGGGTGGATTTGATGTAATTTATGACACTGTTGGAAAAGGAACTTTGTTTAACGACACTTTGCGTTGGTTAAGAGCACAAGGAACATTAGTTAAAGTTGGATACCAAATGACCAAAACAAAGTTTGATGAAACTCCTATTTGGTGGCAAGGACTAAATGTTGTTGGAGTTGATAGTCATGGTATGGAAAATTATCAAGGCAAAAAGATTAGTACATTTCAAATGGTTATTGATTTAATGGAAGAAGGGAAGTTGATAACCGACGGATTTATTACACATAGATTTAAGTTGGATGACTATAAAAAAGCATTTAAGTTGTTAATTGAAAATCCAAAAGATGTAATTAAGGTGGTTCTTGATTGTGAATAAAAAATATCGCAAAATGCGATATTTTTTTAATTAAATATTTTTCTTTTGAAATATGTTATATGTTTTGTAATCTTTATCTTTTAAATAAAATAATTTTTGGATATTATAAATGCCATATAAAATCACACCAAATATTGCAGATAAAGATAGTGTGTAAATCCAATTAATTGTAAACCAACCATATTTTGCTCTATCTCCAATATATAAAAACTCAAAAGGAACACCCCTTGAATCATAAATATAGAAATAATTGATATTGTAACCCAAAACATCATTAAAATACGAATTTAAAATAATTGATGGAATTAAAAGTAATATTATGACAAGTATTCCCCACAAAAAAGATTTAAAATCGATTCTTACAATTTTTAAGCAAACAGAATACAATGCACCAATTACAATAAATAAGTGTCCCCAAATGTATGCTTGTGCTCTAATGCAAAAAATTGTTTGGTATCCTTCTAGTGCATCTGCAACAATTAATGAAGAAAAAGCGGCAAGCAAATTTAGGCTCCATAAAATTGAAGTTGCAATTTTGCTTCTAAACACAAGGCTAATAAACACCATAATATTTCCAAAATGACAAACTTGCAAAGGAATAATTTCTGGGTCAAATCCATGGCTTAAATAAATATCCACATTTCTAATAATTAATATTGCAAGGGATATTACCCCAATAACCACGCCAACTATGTAACGAGTTTTATAGGACTTATTCTTAAGAGAAAAATATAAAATTGGCATTATAATAAATGGTGACAAAATAAAAAGTATATGCCAAATGGACCACATTTCAAATTTCAAGTTTAATTCTCCTTATGTATTACAATTAAAAACATTATACATTATTTAAAAAATTAACACAATTATTGAAAACAAATTAAAAAATCATTTTGAAATTTTGGTTAATATAAAAAGCAAATAAAAAATTTTACTATTATTCTGTTCCTATTTTAAAAGTTTTTTAAGTAAAGATGATAAATAAAAAAACCACTGTTTAGTGGTTTTTTAATTAATAAAATCTATAAGGATATTATAATATTAAGAAAGTTTTAAATTTTTAGTTTAAATTATTGTTGTTCAAAAACAACTCTTACACTTGCACAAATTTTAACTTCACCAGCACTTATGTTTGTAATATTGCTTGCGTCTTTTGCCAATGAATATGAATCAAAATAGCAATCATTATAATAAGAATATTCTTCAATAATTTCTGTTGCAACTAAATTTTTAGCATTATTTGTAAGAGCCTCTGCTTTTGATTTTGCATTATTGATTGCTAGTGCTAAAACTTCGTTGTATTTTGAGTTTGTGTCTTCGATGCAAAATCTAATTCCGTTAACTGAATTAACACCATTTTCTGTTAATGTTGATAAAAGAGAACTTAAGTTGTCTATATCTTTTGTTTTAAATTCAATATAGTTTGAAACTTGATTTCCCATAAATCTATCGCCAAAATGTGTGTCATATTTTTCAAATATTCTATAACTTGTTGTTTTAATATCTTCTTCTAATATATTGTTGTTTTTTAATACTTCAATTACATTATTCATAATGGTTGCATTTTCTTGTTGAGCAACTGTTACAGAAGAATTTAATGTTTCAATTCCAATTGTAACATAAGCAGTATCAGGATTGTATGTTTGTTCTCCTTTTCCAACAACAGTTATTTTGTTTGTTGTGTCAACTGCGTTGGCATAGACATAGTTATTTGCGTTAGCACTAATTAAAAATATTATTGCAACTAGCATTAATAGTGACACGCCCACAATAAAATATTTTTTTGTTTTGTTCATAAATTTCTACTCCTTTAAATGTTTTACAATTTTACATTATGTAAAAAATTGGAAATTATTATGAAAAAATTAAAAATATTTTTTAATATAATCAAAAAAACATCTCAAAATATGAGATGCTTTTTTTTATAAACTTACAATTAAACCTTTTTCTAGTGCATAAAAGGAACATAATCCTTTTGTTTCTTTTATTCTTATTTCTTTAAAATCACAATTTTCTTTAATCAATTTAACTAGTTGTTCGCACTCGTTGTCGGCTTTACATTTATTAATAATTAAAACTTTGTCTTTAAAAGTTTGTACGGCTTTTGAAATAAAGGTTGCCATTTTCTTAAATGCATTATTTACGCCAATTACTTTTTCAATTACTTTAATTTCGCCCTCAACACCTTTGCAAACAGGCCTAATTATTAAAGTTTTGGCAATCAATGCAACAATTTTGCTCATTCTGCCGTTTGCAATTAAATTATCAAACTTTGCAAGCGTAAAAAATAATTGTCTTTCATCTCTAAATTTGTCAATTTCAGTAACAATGTCATTAAATTCTAAACCACTTTCAATTAATTCAACAAGTTTGTCAACAATCAATTCTTCTGCTCCCGAAACAAGTTTGCTGTCAATTACATGAATCTTAAAGTTGCTATCATTTTCAAATTCCTTTGCCCCTAAGCATGCAGCATTATAAGTTCCACTCAGTTTTGAGGAAATTGTAACAACAAAAGTGTTTTCGGCGTCAGTATAATATTTTGAAAATGCTTCTGGTGAAGGGCACGCTGTTGAAGTTTTGCCTTTGTATTTATGTAGAGATTCAAGCATTTCATCAACATTAATGTTGTCATCATCAACATAATTTTTATCCCCAATGGTAATAGTTAGGGGAACAATCCTAAAACCTATTTCTTTATTTTTTACATATTTAGAATCTAAATCGCTAGCACTGTCTACTATAATTTGAAATTTTTTCATATTTTACTCCATTATTTTATTTAAAACTGCTTGCATACCTTTTTGTTGGTAAAGGTCTAGCAAACTTAACTTATCTATTTTTTCCATTGTTGTGGTTAGTTCATTTTCTAAAATTTTTACATATAGTTCTATATTACTTAAAAGCACAGAATATGACAGCCACGAATAACCTTCAAATATGTCTTTATTGCAATATTTTTTTAATAATTGCTTTTTGCTATCTATTAATTTATTTACTAAAGTGTTAAATTTATTTTTTAAATTTTCATTAGAAGTTAAATTGTTTTTTAGAATTATTAAAAGTTTATAATTTTCAATTAGGAAAGGATAAAAAGTGTTTTTAAGCCAATCTTCTTCAAAATTTGGAACTTCTAAATTTAACTCTTTTTTTAATATTATATTAGACCTAATTTTAATAAATTCATAAAAACTATCAAGCAAATCATCATTTAATATTGTGTTGAAAATTTCTTCTTTATTTTTAAAATAGTTATAAATGTTTCCAACAGAAATGTTTAATTTTTCAGAAATCAATTTAATTGAAGTGTTATTATAACCATATAAATAAAAAAGGTTAATGCTTGTGTTTATTATATCCTGTTTTATTTTATCTTTTTTTACTTGTGCCATATATATAAAACCAAAAATGAATTTGTATTCATTATTGTAGCATTTATTATATATATTGGCAATTAAAATAATATCTAAAGATGATTGTTTTTGTTTAATAATGTAAAAAAAGATTAAAGTTTGTTGCTTTAATCTTCATCATCTTCAAACTCGCCAATTCCAAATTCTTTTTGAATTTTTCGGCTATATTTTCTTATATGGACTTTTGCATTTAAAAGCCGATAATCTCTAATCTGTTTTCGTTTTAACTCGGCACGGTCTTCCAAAATAATTTCAATTCCGTCCCACAAAAACAACCAGCCCATAACGGCAAGAATTGTGTCAATATATAAATCCCAAAGAACACTATAAAACAATGCTTCAATAAAAGAAATTACAAGACCTAAAATGAAATAACTAATTCCTAATATGGTTTTTCGTTTTAACTTTTTGTTAATCAAAACAACATCTTCTGCGTAATATCTTTTGATTGAAGATTTTATCCTTTTTTTCATATCATGGGTGGTTGGTGTTTCAGTGTGGATATCAATGCTAATTTCTTCATTTAGTGGAATGCTTGATTCACACATATTTATGTAATCAACAACATTTTGGTCAAGAAGTTCATAAGTTTTATATGAAAACGGCGAAAAGAAATCGTCGGCATCTTTTAAGCCAACATTAATTTGAACCGAACCATCTTTGTTATAATCAAGTTCTGTGGCTTCTTTTATGGCGTTGCTTTTTTTAAGTTTTTTTAAAAGTTTGCGTCTGCTATTCATTAATTCTCCTTTGTACCCATATATTATAGCATTAATTGAAGATGCAGTCAAATTGTAAAAATTTAACTAATTTATTTTTTAGATTTACTTTCTAAAATTAATTAAATATTTCAATTCAAATAAAAAAGCATTTATAAAATGTTGGTTTAAAAGTTATAAAAAATCAAAGGAGTGACCTTTGATTTTTAAATGTCAATATCTTCAATTTTAAACAATTTACTATCAAAAAAATGTGACAATGTTATGTCAAACCCCATACAAAGCAAAACAATGGTTTTTAAGCTTACATTATTACATTTGTTTTGCATAATAGTATTGATTGTGCTTCTTGGAATATTTGATTTAATTCTAACTTGATACATTGTTAAGTGAGTTTCGCATAATAATTCGTTAATTCTTTTTCTAACTAAATCACACAACATACTTAATCTCCTTGTACGATATATCATACAAATTATATGTGATTATTATTAAAATATGTGTACGACATATCGTACATTTAATTGCTATAATATTTTTTATGTGATAATATATTGTATATGGATAGGTGTTATTTGAAAAACAAACATTTTACAAATGTATTTAACAAGTTGATTAAAGAACAAGATATTGACAAAGAAATATTTTGTGAAGTTTTGCGAGTTTCGCCTAGCAGATTTAATGCGTGGGCAAATGGCGATTTTCCTAGCAAAAAAAATTTAATAAATATTTGTAAAATTTTAAAAATTGACCCCAACCAATTTTTGAAATAAAAAACTCCAATATTTTGGAGTTTTTTTAATGTGTAAAATAATATTTTAAACAATTAAACTATAATTTTAAATGTTTTTAAGTTTAATAGATTAATTGTTATCAGTTGTGTTTGCAAATTGGCTATTATATAAGTTTGCATAAAATCCGCCTTTTGCCATTAGTTCGTTATGAGTTCCTTTTTCAATTATGTTTCCTTTGTTCATAACTAAAATCAAGTCGGCATTTTTAATTGTTGAAAGCCTATGTGCAACAATAAAACTTGTTCTGTCTTCCATCATAATATCAAATGCTTGTTGAATTTTAATCTCGGTTCGGGTGTCTATGTTGCTAGTTGCTTCATCTAGTATTAACATAGGTGGTTTTATTAGCATAATTCTTGCAATACATATCAACTGTTTTTGACCTTGAGAAATATTGCTTCCACCTTCATTAATTAAGGTGTCATAGCCTTTTGGTAATTTTTCTATAAATTCATGTGCACCAGATAGTTTAGCAGCAGTAACAATTTCGTCCATAGTTGCGTTTGGTTTGCCGTAGGCAATATTTTCTTTTACAGTTGCATTAAACATCCAACTTTCTTGCAAAACCATTCCATATTTGCTTCGTAAACTGCTTCTTTTTACTTTTGAAATATCTGTGTCACCAAGATAAATTGCACCATCTGTTAAATCGTAAAATCTCATAAGCAAATTTATAAATGTTGTTTTTCCGCATCCAGTAGGTCCAACCAAGGCAATTTTTTGACCGGGCTTTATGTCCAAATTTAAGTCTTGCAACAATTTTTGCTTTGGAACATAACTAAAATATGCGTGTTCAACTTTAACACTTCCATCAACATAACCTAATTCTGGAAGTTCTAAATCGCTTGGTTCATCTTTAGCATCAAGCACTGCAAAAATTCTTTCAGCACTTGCAAATGCTGCTTGGATTTCGGCTACTTCGTTTGACAATTCGTTAAATGGTTTTCCAAAACTATTTGCATAACTTAAAAATGTTGAAATTCTACCAACTGAAATTTTATTTGAAATTGCAAGTATAGCGCCTGTTACACCAACAGCAATGTAAACCATACTATTTATAAATCTTGTTATTGGCCCACTGGTGCTAGCATAATAATCAGCCTTTTCGCCAACCTTGTAATTTTTTATGTTTATATCTTCAAAATTTTGAATTGAATTTTCTTCGTGATTAAATGCTTTAACAATTCTTTGTCCACCAATAAGTTCTTCTAAGTATCCTGTCATGTCGCCCCTTGTTTTAGCATGTGCACGGAACATTTTTTCTGATTTTTTTGCAATATAGTAGGAAATAAGTAAAGATATTGGAGTTAACAAAATAATAATTAAAGCAATAGTTGTGTTTAATGAAATCATAAAAATAAGTGTTCCAAGAATAGTTATAACTCCATTAAATATTGTGCTTATTCCTTGTAAAAATCCGTCAGTCATAACTTCTGTGTCGTTTACGACTCTTGAAAGTAAGTCGCCATGAGTGTTGCTATCCACATATCTAATAGGAACTGTTTGAATTTTGTCAAAAAATTTTTTTCTTATGATTTCTAGTGACTTGTACATATATAAACTTGTTAAGTAATTAAAAAGCCAAGTGAAAAGGGAAGTAAGTCCTACAACTGCTAATAATATTAGGCTATACTTAATTAAACTTTGAAAATCAACTTGGTCCACTCCAATGATAAAATCAATGCAGTTACCAGAAATTACAGGAACTAAAAGTTCGCCAATGGTGCTTAGAATTATAAACAACAATGCCAACCAAAGCCAAAAGGAACAAGATTTTGTGTGCTTAAAGCATTTTTTAAGTATTTTTAAATATCCTTTCATGCTACTTAACCCCCTTTTTATTTTGAGAGTTATAGATTTCTTTATACACTTCGCATCGTTCAAGCAAAACATCATGTTTTGCAATGTCTACCACTTTTCCGTTGTCCATAACAATAATATTGTCGGCGTGCTTTAAAGTGTTTGCTCTTTGGCTAACCAAAAAGATTGTTGTGTCTTTAAGGCTTGTTCTAATTGCTTTTCTTAAATTAAAGTCAGTTTGAAAATCAAGGGCTGATGAACTATCATCTAAAATTAAAATTCTTGGGCTTCCAACAAGAGCACGAGCAATACACAATCTTTGTTTTTGTCCACCAGAAAAATTTGAACCATTACGCAACACCTTTGTTTTTAAAAAATCAGGTTTTTCTCTAACAAATTCATACGCTTGTGCAATTTTTAATGCAAAAATCAAATCATCTTCTGTGGCAAATTCGTTTCTCCAACGCAAATTTTCTTCTAATGTTCCTTCAAACAAAACATTGTTTTGTGGAACAACACTAACAAATCTACGAAGTTCTTTTAAATCATATTTTTTAACATTTTCGCCATTAATTAAAACTTCGCCTTTTGTTGCGTCATAAAATCTAGGAATTAGATTTACAATGCTACTTTTTCCGCTTCCTGTTCCACCGATTATTCCAATCACTTGACCACTTTCAACTTTCAAATTTAAGTTTTCAACTGCATTTTTGGAATTGTTGTATGAAAAATAAACATTTTTAAATTCAACCGTGTTAGGCATATTTAATTGGTCAATATGTTTTGGATTTTCTGGGCTAAATATGGTGTTTTTAGTGTTAAAAACTTCGGCAACTCTTTTTATGCTAGAATTGGTTCTGGTGTATGCAACAATAATTCTTGCAACAATTACTAGTGCCATTGATATTTGAGAGAAGTAGTTAATAAATGCAATTAAATCTGCTTGGTCAACATCACCAATATTAACTTGAATTCCACCAAAGTACATAATTGCAACAACTGCAAAGTTTATTACTAAAAATAACAATGGTTGCAATGCGCTTGAAATTTTAATTGTTTTTACGTTAATGTCTGTTAATTCTTTGTTTGATGCTACAAATCTAGCAGTTTCATTTGGTTGTTTGTTAAATGCTCTAACAACTCTTATTCCACCAAGATTGTCTCGAGTAACACTTGTTACTTTGTCGAGTTTAACTTTTGTTTGATCAAATAGTGGACTTGTTTTTTTCATTATTAAAAATATAATTAAAACAATAATTGGCAAAGCCACTATAAAAACTATGGAAAGTTTTGGATCAATAATTAAAGACATAACTATTGAGCCAATTAATAAAATTGGCGCACGAGTTATTAATCTAATAGTCATACCAATAGCAGTTTCTATTTGGCTAACATCATGTACAGAACGATTAATAAGAGTTGTTGTGTCAAACTTGTCTAATTCGGCATGGCTTAAAGTGTTGATGTGTGTAAACATATTTTTTCTAATGGTTTTTCCAACACCTTTGCTTGCGATTGCGGCTAATTTTTGTGCAATAAGTGCAAACAAAACAGCAACAGAGTTTATTACAATAAGCAAAATTGTCATTTTTATAATGTAAGGTTTGTCTGCATTATTGATTCCAATTTTAATTATTTTTGTCATTAAATATGGTGTAACAATTTCGCTTGCAACTTCTAATCCTTTAAAAAACAAGCCTAAAATTATGTGCACTGAATATGGTTTTAAATAATTTTTTAGTTTAAACATTTTTTATCCTTAAATTTTAAATATAATTTATTATAACACAAATAATCTAAGTGTAAATTAAAAACAATATTAATAATAATTTTTAACTATTGTAAGTTAATATAATCTACTTGTATTAACTTACAATTTTATAATACATAATATAAACTATGTGATGTTAAAATTTTATTAGCATAAAATTTTGATAAATTCTATCGAATTTGTGTGCTAACGCACACTCATCACTTAGTATGTATAAACATCAGCCTCACCCTTGCAAGCAAGTTCGGCTTCCGATAATATAAAATTTTTAATACAATTAATTATTTATTTTTTTACTTATTTTGCAAATTAAATTGTTGACAATTCAACTATTTTTGATTAAAATCGTGTAGTATATTTCATATATATTTTTTACCAACAAAAAGATATATTAAAAAATAAGCGATCAAAGATTTTAATTTTTTAATAAAATATATTGCGTTTATAAAAGGGGAAATATAGTGATTGAATTAAAAGACATAGTTAAAATATATGGAGATGGCGAAAATAAAGTTGAAGCACTTAAAGGGGTTTCAATAAACTTTAGAGAGCACGAACTAGTTTCTATTTTGGGGCCTAGTGGGTGTGGAAAAACAACTCTACTAAATATACTTGGTGGATTAGACAAATATTCAAATGGTGATTTAATTATAAATGGAAAATCAACTAAGCAATTTAAAAGTGGAGATTGGGACACATATAGAAACCAAAGAGTTGGTTTTGTTTTTCAAAACTACAACTTAATTCCACATTTAAGCGTTTTAAGAAATGTTGAATTGTCTTTAACGCTAGCAGGTGTTACAAGTTCTGAAAGGCGTGCTAGGTCATTAAAAGCGTTGGAAGTTGTGGGGCTTAGTGACCAAGTAAAAAAACGACCAAACCAATTAAGTGGTGGACAAATGCAAAGAGTTGCCATTGCAAGGGCTATTGTAAATAATCCAGACATTATTTTGGCAGATGAGCCAACAGGGGCACTAGATAGTGTTACAAGTGTTCAAGTTATGGATATATTGCAAAACTTGGCAAAAGAAAGGCTAGTTGTTATGGTTACACACAACAAAGAATTGGCAAGCACTTATAGCACAAGAATTATTGAATTTTTAGATGGCAAAGTTATAAATGATTCTAAGCCATTTAAACCTACACATATAAAAGATGATGCTGAAATTAAAGAAAAAACAGATTTAATTAAACAAGCAGTTGTTTATGATTTGGAAAATGATATTGATAACAATAATCAAGATATTGTCAACAACACTACTAATATTGACAAAAATAGTAATAATAAAAAAAGAAAATCAAAAAAATCTGCAATGTCGTTTTTCACTGCGTTTAATTTAAGTTTAAAAAATTTATTTACAAAAAAAGCAAGGACAATTCTTACTAGTTTTGCAGGTTCAATAGGAATTATTGGTGTTGCATTGGTGTTGGCAGTTTCAAACGGGTTTACAAAATATATTAATAAAATGCAATCAGACACGCTTAGTGGTTATCCAATTTCAATAACAACCATAACGGCAGATTTAAATTCAATTTCAAATGCTTTTTCTGGAGGTGGACAAAATAAGCTAGAAAAATTTCCAGATGAAGATGAAATTTATATTTACGACAACACGGCAAATTGGGCTGGCCTTAGTAAATATAATTTTATAAGTCCAGAATTTATTGATTACATAAAAGAGTTTGAAAATGGCGATGGGCAAAACTATTTAAATGATGTTTCATATTCCTATGCTTCTCCATTTACAGTAATTGGCAAGCAGGGTTCAACTTACAAAAAGATTAACACAGAATTGTCGTCTAGTGTTATTGGAGCTTCTTCTTCTGGAATATTTTATGAAGGATTGCCAAGTGAAGAATTTGTTAAAAGTCAGTATGATGTAATTTACGGGGCTTATCCAAAAGAAGCAAACGAACTTGCGTTGGTAATTAGTTCAACTAACACCTTGTCAAAATCATTGCTTGATAGTTTAGCAATTGAATACACAGTAAATGATGATGCTTCATTTGAAAACATAAAATTTGAAGACTTAGTTACAACAAGCACTCATCAAGGCAAAGAATATAAATTAATATATAATGACTATTATTATATTCCAACATTTGATAGTGATGGCTCAACCATTACAGGTTTTACAAAAAATCAAGACCTTGAAGCAATGTACAATTATGATGAGTCAAAATCATTAACTTTAAAAATAACAGGCATTTTAAGGGTTAATCCTGATAGCCCACTTTCAATTTATAGTCAAGGAATAGTTTACACTCCAAAACTTACTGAACTTTTTAAACAAAATGCGTTGCAATCTCAAATTGTTAAAATGCAAAAACAAAATTTAACTAGTTTTTATTTTCCTTATGTTTTAAATGTTGCTGAGTTGGGGGATAGATTTAAAGACGGGTTTTCAACTCCACAAGAATTGCAGTTGTTTGCAAAAATCAATTACGGCGTGGATATTAGTGTGGAAAATGCAATTGAATATAATTTACAACAATATGGCGCAAGTTCTATTCCTAATTCAATTTGTTTATATCCAAAAGATTTTGAATCAAAAGACAAAATAACTTCATATATAGATGCGTGGAACAATGATGAAGAGCATTCAAACAATAAAATTTACTATGCAGATGCAACATCTCTTTTAAGTAACACATTGGGTCAGTTAGTAAATATAATTAGTTATGTGTTAATTGCGTTTGCAAGCATTAGTTTGGTGGTTTCATCAATTATGATAGGGATAATAACTTATGTTTCGGTTGTTGAAAGAACAAAAGAAATTGGTGTGCTTAGAGCACTTGGGGCAAGAAAGAAGGATATAAGAAGAGTGTTTAATGCTGAAACATTAATAATTGGTTTTAGTGCAGGACTAATTGGTGTTCTAGCATCGGCACTTTTAACAATTCCAATAAATTTAATTATTAATAGTTTGTCGCAAGGAATTGGAAATATTGCAATATTAAATATTTGGCACGCAGTTGCGCTTGTGTTAATTTCAATGGGTTTAACATTAATTTCTGGATTAATTCCTGCTCATATTGCAAGCAAAAAAGACCCTGTTGTGGCACTACGAACAGAATAATATAATTATTAAATTGTTATGTTAAAACAATTATTTACTTTTTAGTAAGTTAAAATATGATAAAGTTTATTTCATATTTGTATATTGAATAATTAACCTTAAATTTATATTTGATATATTTTAATTTAAAAATAAAAAGGGGGGAAAACATGTTAAAAAACTTAAAATGGTACGACTATTTTATAATTGCACTTATTTTTGGAATTATTGTTTTGCAAGTTTATTTTGAAATGGAACTTATTGACTACATGGCAGAATTGATATCAAAAGTACAAAATCGAAATAGTGTTTCGGCGATTTGGCAATCGGGTCAAAAAATGCTATTAACAGCTTGTGGAAGTATGCTTTGTGTAATAATTTCAAGTATATTATCGGGCGTGTTGTCTGCAAAATTTGCTGAAAGATTAAGACAAAGTATATTTAAAAAAGTTAATTCCTTCTCGCAGGGGGAAATTAATAAATTTTCAACTGCAAGTTTAATTACTCGTAGCACAAACGATGTAACTCGTGTTCAAAACACAATGCAGATGGCTTTAAGAATGTTAATTATGGCACCAACAATGGCTATATTTTCCATTGTTAAAATTGTAAATAGCAGTGTTCAATTAACATGGGCGACTGCAGTTGCAGTAATTTTTATGTTTGCAGCATTTGCATTTTTGTTTATGTTGGTTGTTCCTGCATTTCAAAAAATGCAAAAGAAAACCGACAAGATTAACCTTGTTGCAAGAGAAAATTTAACAGGGCTAAGAGTAATAAAAGCATACAACACAGAAGAATTCCAAGAAAATAAATTCAATGTTGTAAATGAAGATTTAACAAAAATCAACTACTTTATTGGTAAAGCAATGAGTTTAATGAATCCTATAATGAACATCATTTTTAATGGATTAACATTAACAATTTATTGGTTAGGAGCATACTTAATAAATTCTTCATTGTTGGCTTATCCGGACCTTGTTGCATTTACGCAGTATGGAATGCATATATTGATGAGTTTTATGTTTTTGTCGGCTGTAATTATTATGCTTCCAAGAGGAATTGTTAGTGCAAAAAGAATTAATGAAGTTTTAAAAACAAAAACTAAAATTGTTGATGGAACATTTGATGGCAACACAGAGTTAAAAGGCAAGTTGGAGTTTAGAAATGTTTCGTTTAGATACCCAGATGCTGAAATGAATGTTTTAGAAAACATAAATTTTGTTGCAAATCCCGGCGAAACTGTTGCATTTATTGGTTCAACAGGCTCAGGGAAATCGACTTTAATTAATTTAATACCTAGATTTTTTGACGCAACATTTGGTGAAGTTTTAGTTGATGGAGTTAATGTTAAGGAATACAAAAAGGAAAAATTAAACAAAAAAATAGGTTTTGTTCCGCAAAAAGGAGTTTTGCTTAGTGGAACCGTTGAAGAAAATGTAAAGTACGGAAATGAAAGTATAACAGAAGAAAAAGTAGAAGAATGTTTAAAAATTGCACAGGCTAGTTTTGTAAAAAGATTAGATGGCGGAATTAAATATGAAATTGCAAGAGAAGGAAGCAATGTTTCTGGTGGACAAAGACAAAGGCTTTGTATTGCTCGTGCAATTGCTTTGGATCCCGAAATTTATGTGTTTGATGATAGTTTTTCAGCACTTGATTATAAAACAGACAAGGCTTTAAGGAAAGCACTTGCAAAGCACACAAAAGATGCAACTAAAATAATTGTTGCACAGCGTGTTGGAACAATTATGGATGCAGACAAAATTATAGTTTTAGACAATGGTAGAATGGTTGGCGAGGGCACACACAAAGAATTACTAAAAAATTGCAAAGTTTACCAAGAAATAGCATTGTCACAACTATCAAAGGAGGAATTAGAATAATGGCAAACAATCACAAAACAAATGTTTCTCCTAAAAAACCAATGGGCAGAGGCCCAATGGGTATGGGCATGGGTGCAGGTGAAAAACCTAAAAATTTTAAAAAGAGTGTTAAAAATTTGATTGCATCATTTAAAGGACATTATTTTGTTATAATTTTGGCACTTGCGTTTGCAGTTGCAAGCACAACCTTTAATATTGTTGCTCCAAACATAATAAAACAAATGGGCGAATTGATTGTAATAGGTGGGCTAAACATTAACTTGGGCAAAATTTCTTATTATGGAATTATACTTGTTTGTATGTACGGATTAAGTGCAATTTTAAATTATGTTCAAGGAATTATTATGGCTAGAATTTCTTCTAGAATTTCACAAAAATATAGAAGCGACATAATTAAAAAAATAAACAAATTGCCACTTAAATATTTTGACAACAATAGTTATGGCGACACACTTTCTAGAATAACCAATGATGTTGACACATTGGGGCAAAGTTTAAATGATAGTTTAAGCACAACAATTTCAAGTGTTACAATGATTTTGGGTGCAGTTATAATGATGTTGGCTAATAGCCCACTTTTAACTCTTGTTATGGTTGTTATGATACCAATTTCAATTGGATTAATTATGTTGATAGTTAAAATGTCACAAAAATATTTTTTAAAGCAACAACAAGAACTTGGCGAAATTAATGGACAAATTGAAGAAATTTACTCAGCACACACAGTTGTAACAGTGTTTAACGGGCAAAAGAAAGCACAAGAAAAATTTGACAAAACAAATAACGAGTTATATAAGGCAGGTTACAAAGCACAAATTCTTAGTGGATTAATGCACCCTATAATGAATTTTATAGGCAATTTAACTTATGTTGCTGTTTGTGTTGTTGGGGCTTATATTGCAATAAAAAACAACAACCCTGTGTTTGCAGTAACAATAGTTACATTTATTACCTATATGAGAACATTCAACAACCAAATAGGGAACATTGCTAATATTTCTAGCACCCTACAATCAACAGTTGCGGCAGGGGAAAGAATTTTTGAATTTTTGGAAGAAGAAGAACAAATTGATGAAGATAAGCCAAAAATGTTAAATAAAGTGGTTGGTAATGTTGAATTTAAAAATGTATGCTTTGGCTACAACAAGGATAAAACAATAATTCATAATTTTAGTGCATCTATAAAGGCTGGACAAAAAGTTGCAATAGTTGGGCCAACAGGAGCAGGAAAAACAACTTTGGTTAATCTACTTATGCGTTTTTATGACATTGACAGCGGGGATATTTTAATTGATGGCGTTTCAATAAAAGATATGAGTAGAAAGGAAGTTAGAAGTTTGTTTGGAATGGTGTTGCAAGATACTTGGCTTTTTGAGGGCACTATTAGAGAAAACATTTCCTATGGAACAACAGGTTTAACAAATGAGCAAATAGAATCTGCTTGCAGTTTTGCACATATTGACCATTTTATTAGGTCGCTTCCAAATGGGTACGAAATGATTATAGATGAAAAGGCAAATATTAGTCAGGGTCAAAAGCAGTTACTAACTATTGCTCGTGCTATGGTCCAAAATAGTCCAATGTTAATTTTAGATGAGGCAACAAGTTCGGTTGACACCAGAACTGAAATTCAAATTCAAGAAGCAATGGATAAATTAATGGCAAATAGAACAAGTTTTGTTATTGCTCATAGGCTTTCCACAATTAAAAATGCCGATTTAATTTTATTATTAAGAAATGGAAACATTGTTGAACAAGGCACTCATGAAGAATTGTTAAAACTAAATGGTTATTATAGTGAACTTTATAATAGTCAATTTGATGAATAATAAGGAGAAAAAATGGAAGGGATATTTACTCCAACTAAAGTGCAACAAATAAAAAAACATATTGACAAGTTTTTGGATAATGAATTATTAAACACTGGCATTTCAAGGCTAGAAGCAGTTTACATTGGTTGCCTTAAAGATAACAATGGAATAAGTTTAATTGAATTAACAAATCTTGTGCATTTTGATAAAGCAAACACAACCCGAGTTATTAGTGAATTAGAATTAAAAGGGTTGGTAACAAGAAAAGTTAATGAAAAGGACACTAGGAAATATAAAATTTATTTAACCGAAAAAGCAAAAGAATTAGAAAAATTTATTTTAAATAGTAAGTTAAAACTTAACAAAATTGCTTTTGAAGGCGTGTCAAATAAAGAAAAAGAAGTTTTTGAACAAACACTTGAAAAAATTATTGAAAACTTAAATAATATTTAATTGCAATTTCAATTTAATAAAAAATAAAAGTCATAGATTTACTACGACTTTTATTTTTTCATTAATTATATGTTTAACTAGTTTTTTTAAAGTTATTATACAAAATTAATTATTTTCAGGCGTGTCATCATTTTGTTCAAATAAATTAACTGCTTGGTACTCATCACTATTTACTTCGTCTTCATAAGGATCATATTTTTGATTGCTTATAGGCTTACTATTGTATTCGGCATCATCTTCTTCCTCTAGATAGTCTTCATAAGAATAGTTTTTAAGTTGATGTTTTGCTTTCATTGCATCTCTGTTGCTCTTTGCTTTTATTCTGCTTTTCTTAGAATATTCTTGTGCTTCTTCTTGTTCAATATCGCCTGCAACATTTTGATTTTTCAATTCTTTAATTGCTTTTCTAGAGCCATATTGGGAATTCTCTTCTTCCAATTTTCTATATTTGTTCTTATCATATTGATTTTTCTCGTGTCTATTTGCACTGTATTGTTCTGCAAAAATAACCTTTGCATTCTCTTGCATTTCTTGCATGTCTTTTACAAAACTTGTTTTAGTAAAGTCTTTAATCATATTTGTGCTTGCAAAACATTCTCTTGTAACTCTATTAGATTCAGCAATTTTAAATTCTATTTCATCACAAAGTGTAACCAACGCATTTCCACCAACTTTGTTTATGATGGCACTTCCAAATTGCGACAATCCAATATTTTTTGCATTTGCAATTTTGCTTCCTAAAACTTCGATTGCAGGAATTTGAACTCTAATGCCTTTTTCTTCGTTTTCAACAATAACCATTATATTTTCGATGCCAACATTTTTGCCTTCAACCAAATATTTAAAAGCACAAATTCTTCCTTTCATAACTTCATTAATATGATTTTCGCAATATATTGCAGAATTTAATTCATCAAATTCTCTTTCGGCAAGTGTGTTTTCATCTTCCATTTGGTTTGCCCAAATTGAAATTTCACGCACTGTGTCGGCAGGGATCATTTCTGTTCCGTTTAAAAAAGCTTTAATGTTGTAATGTGTAACATAGTCGGTAATTCTTCTAATTGGGCTAGTTGTGTGTGAATAATGTTTGCTTTGTAATCCGTAATGGCTTATCATTTCATTTTCAGCATCTTTAATTTTGTCAATTAGTTTTTTCAATGCCAAGTTTTGTTTTGCTCTTGGTAAATTTTTTAGTGATTTTGATGCGTTGTGACCATTGTTTGTTGCTTTCCTTTGAAGTTTTTGCCCTACAAATTCAACATCTCTTGGGTCTGGGGTTATGGAGTATTTTGCTTTGCTTTGCAAACGAACAAGGAAATTATTAACAACTTTTTCTTTACTTGTTCCTTTAACTTGTTGCAATAATTGCTTAATGTATGGAGCACTCAAATCTCCTTCAAAAGGAATTTTTAAATAACTGAAAAATTCGTATGCTTGGTCTATTCTGTCTTCACTTGGTTCGTCATGAACTCTATAAATTATAGGAATGTTTCGTTCCATAGCAAATTTTGCTGAAGCTTCATTTGCAGTAACCATAAATGCTTCAATAACTTTGTGATATGCACAACTGTCTTGTGGAACAATGTCAATTATATTGCTGTAATCTTTTGAAAATACTACATCATATTCATTGTTTGTGTTAAATTCAATTTGGTTTCTAGATTTAAAGCCTTTCCATAAGGTGTCAGCTGCAAGTTTGTTTGCTACAACTTGTTCTTCTCTTGTTAATTCTTTTCCTTCACCAATTTTTGTAACAATGCTTTCCCTTGTAATTTCAGGGTGAGAATCTGTAATTTCTTGTGCTTGTTCGTAACTAAATTTTTCTTTGCTTTCAATTACGGCTTCCATAAATGTACTTTCAATAGGCTCGCCTGTTTTAACATCTATTACGCTTTTAACAACAAACGCAAGCCTATCAACATTAGGGTTAAGCGAACAAATGCCAGTTGAAAGTTCTGGTGGCAAAATGTTGTATGCTTTGTTTGGAGCATAAGTAGTAAAACCACCTTTTATGTATCTTCTGCCAATTTCACTGTTTAAGTCAACATATCTTGAAACATCGGCAACTGCAGTGTAAACAATCAAATTTCCATTTTTGTCGTATGTGGAATATATTGCATCGTCCATGTCTTTACATGTTGCAGGGTCGGTTGTTGTAAAGTTCAATTTCCTTAAATCAACAATTTTTCTTGCACTTTTATTGTCAACTAATATTTTGCCATCTTCATCAACTAAATTAAATTCACTCAAATCAACAGAGGTTGGAATTTTTTCAATTTCTCTTAATATTAGTTCATCACTCCACGACATATTAGCCCCATGGCTTTCAGCAATAACATCATACTCATGAATTGGGTTTCCTGCGTCGCCTTTAATTTCTTTAATATAACCCATATTAGGAGCGCCATCAGTTGAAGGGATTAATTCAAGTGTACAAATTTTATCTTGATATTTTGCCCAAGTTTTTCTGTCGTTTAAAATCATTATATTATCTTTAAATCTTTTCTTATCGTTTGGGATAAAAACAAGATTATTTTGTTCGGACTTCATAACCCTACCATAAACTAGGTTAGGATTTTCACTAGTCATAAATGAAGTTTTTTTAGGGATTAGTTCGGTTTCTTCATTTCTAGCATAAGTTTTTTGTTTTGCCGCAACAATAAAAGGCATAGGTTGGTTTGAATTGTACATAGAAAATCCAACACTTACTCTGTCGCCAGAGTGTGCGTTTTGAGTTTCATTTCTATTAATTGCAAATTGTTTATTTCCATCATCTAAAACAACATAACATTTGTTTCCAGATTGGAAAAATGTTCCAGTTTTTAAGTTGGATGGATTTGGAGCAACTGTCTTTCCTGTAACAACAATTCTGCCATCTTTTTTTAAATCTTCAATTGCAGTGTCAAATTTGTTGCCACTATCAATTATATGATTTTTAACAAGTCTTGTGCGCAACACAAAAAGATCCTCTTTTCCATAGTTTACAATTGCTCTGTAAACTCTTTCACGGTTTCTAATTCTTTTATCATTATTCCCCATAACACACCAACCTTATATTTAATTTTCAATTATATGATACCATATAAATCTTTAATTTTCAATAGGGTATTGTTTTAAAAAGTATAAAAAGGTTATTTATTACAAATAAAATTTTAAGAAATTCGTTAAAATGTACAAACTTCAAATAATTGTTTATTTTTTCTTATTTTAATTTTGTAAATGTTTAAATAATAATGTATAATATTAAGCACGATTAATTTGCATTTTGCTATTATTAAATTTTATAATCATCTGTGCAAAGTTTTAGATATTATAAATTAAATTATGGCAAAATATAAATATAGATATTATTAAATAGACAAATTTAATAAATAATTAAGCTAAGCAAGATAAGGAGGAATATATGAAATACAAATATAATGAAGATAAAAATATTAATGTTAGAGATTTTATTGTAAAAAACTATACACCATATAATGGTGATGAAAGTTTTCTTTGCGGACCAACAAAAAACACAACAAAACTTTGGGAAGAATTGGGCGAATTAATGAAAGAAGAGCGTGCTCGTGGTGGTGTTTATGATATTGACACAAAAACTATTTCAACAATTACTTCTCATGCTCCGGGATATATAGACAAAAAATTAGAAAAAATCGTTGGGCTTCAAACTGATGCACCACTTAAAAGAGCAATAATGCCTTTTGGTGGAATTAGGTTAGTTTATAAAGAAATGGAAGAATACGGCAGAGAAATGGACAAAGATGTTGCCAATGTTTTTAAATATCGCAAAACGCACAACGATGGGGTTTTTGATGTTTATACTGAGGAAATGAGAACAGCAAGGCACACTCACATTATAACAGGGCTTCCAGATGCTTATGGCAGAGGAAGAATAATTGGCGATTATAGAAGAGTTCCTTTGTACGGAGTTGACTACTTAATTGAACAAAAAGCAAATAGTTTAAAAGAAACTGAAAATTTAACATTTGATGAAGAATTAATTCGTGATAGGGAAGAAATTCAAGAGCAAATAAAAGCCTTAAAAGAATTAAAAGTTATGGCACAAAGTTATGGCTTTGACATTTCAAAACCAGCAAATGATGTTAAAGAAGCAATTCAATGGTTGTACTTTGCATATTTGTCTGCTGTTAAAGAACAAAATGGTGCTGCTATGAGTATTGGTAGAATTAGCACTTTCTTAGATATCTATGCAGAAAAGGATTTAAAATCAGGCAAATATAAAGAAAGTGAAATTCAAGAGTTTGTTGATCATTTTATTATGAAATTAAGAATTGTAAGATTTTTAAGAACAGGTGAATACGACAAACTTTTCTCAGGCGATCCAACCTGGGTTACAGAATCTATTGGTGGTATGTGCAATGATGGAAGGCACATGGTAACAAAAATGAGTTATAGATTTTTGCACACACTAACAAATTTAGGCCCTGCACCAGAACCAAATATGACAATTTTGTGGAGCGAAAATTTGCCAAGCAATTTCAAAAAATTCTGTGCAAAAACTTCAATTAAAACAAGTTCTATTCAATATGAAAATGATGACATAATGCGTCCAAAGTTTGGCGATGACTATGGAATTGCTTGTTGTGTTTCAGCAATGAGAATTGGAAAACAAATGCAATTTTTTGGAGCAAGAGCAAACTTGGCAAAAGCATTGTTATATGCAATAAATGGTGGTGTTGATGAAATTACAAAAACCAAAGTTGTAAACATAGTTGAACCAATTAAAAGTGAGTATTTAGATTATAAAGAAGTTGCAAAAAATTATGATAAAGTGTTAGATTGGTTGGCTAATCTTTATGTTAACACATTAAACTGCATACATTTTATGCATGATAAATATTGTTATGAAAAAGTTGAAATGGCATTGCACGACAACAAAATTGTTAGAACAATGGCTGGTGGAATTGCAGGGTTAAGCGTTGTTGTTGATAGTTTGTCGGCAATAAAATACGCAAAAGTTAAACCAATTAGAGATGAAGATGGTGTTGTTGTTGATTTCCAAATTGAAGGCGACTATCCAAAATACGGAAACAATGATGATAGAGTTGATTCTATTGCTGTTAATCTAGTTAAAACATTTATGAAAAAGTTGAGAAAACAAACAACTTACAGAAAAAGTATTCCAACACTTTCTGTATTAACAATAACAAGCAATGTTGTTTATGGAAAACACACAGGATCTACTCCTGACGGTAGGAAAAAGGGTGAACCTTTTGCACCAGGAGCAAACCCAATGCATGGTAGGGATAGCCACGGCTGTATTGCATCATTAAAATCTGTTTCAAAATTGCCATACGATTACGCAGAAGATGGCATAAGCAACACATTTTCAATAGTGCCAACAGCACTTGGTAAAAATGATGAAGAAAAAGTAAACAACTTAGTTGAATTAATGAATGGTTATTTTAAAGACAAAGGTCATCACTTAAATGTTAATGTTCTTGATAAGGAAACATTGCTAGATGCAATGGATCATCCAGAAAAATATCCACAATTAACAATAAGAGTTTCAGGTTATGCTGTAAACTTTATTAAATTAACTCGCGAACAACAACTAGATGTTATTAGTAGAACTTTCCATTCAAAATTTTAGGATATAGTTATGGGATATATTCATTCAGTTGAAACTTTTGGTGCAGTAGATGGCCCGGGAGTTAGATATGTGGTGTTTTTTCAGGGGTGTCCAATTAGATGTTTGTATTGCCACAACCCTGATGCACTAAAAACAAAAAATGGAAAAAAAATAAGTGCTAGTGCTGTTGTTAAAGATATTTTAAAATACAAAAGTTATATTCAAAATGGTGGTGTTACTTTATCTGGTGGCGAGCCTTTGCTTCAACCTAAATTTGCGCTAAGCATTATTAAAAAACTTCACAAGCACAATATTTCGGTTGCTGTTGACACTGCTGGTTCAATATTTACAAAGGACACAAAGAAAGTTTTAAAAGCGTGCGATTTAGTTTTGCTAGACATTAAAGCAAATAGTGAAGAAATGTATCAAAAAATTTGTAAAACAACAAAACTAAACAACGACAAAACAATAAATTATTTGTATGAAATAAATAAGCCTGTGTGGATTAGACATGTTATTGTTCCAAACTACACTCTTGATTTTAATGAATTAAATTCTTTGGCTAAGTACTTAACACAATTTAAAGAAATAATTCAAAAAGTAGAAATTTTGCCATTTCACAAAATGGGCGAATACAAGTGGAAAGAATTGGGATTAGAATATAAATTGTATGATATTGTTGAGCCTAGCAAAGAAGAAGTAAAAAAGGCAAAGAATATTTTTAAAGAAAACAACTTTGTTGTAAATTAATTAAAATAAAAAACGCAATATAACATATTGCGTTTTTGTTTTATTGTTTTGACAATACATTTTAGTTTTTTGACATAAAGTATATATTTTGTAAATGTATATAAAACGCTTTATTTAACAAAATTAATTAAATTGTGTAGGATTTTTTGGTTGTTGAAAATTAATTTAAGGTGTGATATAATAAATGTGGTAGGTAAATTATGAAAACACCTTTTTTAGAATTGGCAGAAAATGTTAATAAATTAAAAGTAAAAGCCACAGGTTATGATTTAAGTAATTACAAAACAATGCTTAAAAATGTTTTAATTAGGTTAAATGATTACTTTGTTAAAAATGGTTTTTATGAGTACAATGATTATTCGCAATTAATTGATATGTTAATTACAAATCCAAAATATTATTTTCAAATTAATTCCAAATTACCAACAAGTATTCGTGGTAGATTTTATAAAAGTACAATAAAAAATAGTGGACATATTGAAATAAATAGAAATTCGTTTTACGATTTGGAAAACACCGAAGGATATTTGTGCCACGAGTTCATACATTTAATATCTCTTGGTATGGATTACATTACATATTTTGACAATGGCAAAAAAGTTGAAATTGTGTTGCCAGATAATGTTGGGCTAAAAGCAGGATATAAAAAATACTATTTAAAAGATGGAAAAACTGAAACTCAAATTTTAACTTATTCAGACCTTTGTGCAAATTCTTTTTTAAAAGAAGGTTTAACGGAGTTATTAAAACAGCAAATTTATGATGCAATGTCATCAGCTCCTACATATCAAATTCAAACAAGGTTTATTGAATTTTTAAATTTTGCATCTCGTTGTAAACTTGAACAATCTTTTAAAGATTTTTTGCAAGGGGACCTTGTTACATACAAAAAAGCATTAACAAAAGAAGAATATTCAAAACTTGACAACGAGTTAAAACTTTTTTTAGAAGAATATAAAACAACTAAAGATTTATATTCTTGCAAACACTATATTAATGCAAATGGCATTGTTGTAAAAATGGCTTTAAGGCAATTTGAAAAAACAAAACCAAGTATGCAACAATTTTTAGAATATATAGATTCTTTAGCAAAAAAAGTTATTGTTTTTAATAAAGAAAACTTTTTAGAAAACTCTATTAATTCTGCAACCAAAATATTTAATAAAAATATAACCCGAAACAAAAAAGCAACAACTGAATTTATTGAAAAATATAAAAGTTTAGTCAATGCAAAAGAACAAGAAATTTGGTATAGTTACCCTGTAAATAGAAATAAAGGATTTAAACTTAACGGGTTTAGTGAAGAAATTTATTACTTGGGTGATTTGTCTACAAAAAAAGTTCAGGCTAATTTATATGACACAGATTTAACATCATTACTACTTCCACAAAAGTACAATGATGTGTACTCTTTGGGTAATGGTAGTGTTGGGGAAAACAAAATATTAATTTCAAGGATTGACAAAAAATCATTTAAGTATCAGCAAGGAAGTTTAGTTAGAATTGTGAATTTTGATAATGACAAATGTGATGTTTTAGACGAAAAAGGTGAAAGAGTTGATTCTGGATATATTGTGCCATACAAAAATAAAGCATTAAAAGAAGAACAATATAAAAATGAAGTGGCAGATTTTAGTAATTTTTTTGACAAGTGTCTTGATGAAAAAAGAGAACATATTTTAGCCAATAACATTAGTGTTCAAAAATCAAATCCAGAACAGAACAACATAGAAGAAGATTCAAATCTATGCAATATTTAAAAGAAATTAATTATATTTCCAATAAAATGATATTTTAATTTGTTGTAACTGTTAGTTACAACAATTTTTTTTACAGGTGAAAAATGTTTATTTGGAGTAAGGGGGATTTAATTATACTACCAATATGTTTAGTGGTTATGTTACTTACAACTTTTTTAATATGGTTTTTTTTAAAGGATAAATCAGAAAAAATAAAAACCATTCCATTAGTTGTTATAACAGTAATTATGTTGGTGTTAGAAATTATAAAACAAATCATATCAATAAAAGACGGGTACGATTTGTGGAAAGTTCCACTTCATTTTTGTAGTTTGTTTTTATATTTTTATCCTATTGCAGTTTTTGCAAAAGGCAAATTTCAAGATTTTGGCAAAACAATGTCGTTGGTGTGCTCAACATGGTTGCTAGTTTTGTTTTACATAAGGCCAGGTAGTATAATAGGAGATGAATACACCAAAAGCATTTTTTTAAATTTTGGAACATTCCACACTTTTACTTATCATCATCTAGCATTACTATTTTTGTTTGTTTCTTTGTCTTTAAAGTTTTACAATTTAACTAAAATGAGTTATGTTTACATAGTTATAGGATTTACTATTTATGCCATTGTAGGATTTACTGTTGCACATTTAACAAATACAAATTATTGTAATTTGCTTCACAACAATTTTGAGCCATTTGAAAATTTTAGATTAAATTATGGACAAATTTTGTATTCGATTTTTATGTATTTAAGTGGTGTTTTGGGTGGATTGGCAATGTGTGGATTGTATAGAACACTATATAAATTCAATTTTAGAAATAAAAAAATTAAATATAATAAGGATTACATAGGATAAAATTATGAATTGGTTTGAAAATATTTTAAAGGTTTTAGATGCTAAAATGCAAACCCCAACTTCATATGGTTGGTTTCATTTGCTTTGTTTATTAATTATGATTGCTTTAATCGTAGTTGTTTGTTTAACTTGCAGAAATTTAAGTAGCAAACAATTTAGGATAATCACATTAGTAGTTTCAATAATATTAATTTTGTTTGAAGTTTATAAACAATTAAATTTTTCATTTGACAGCAATTCTGGAAATTGGGGATACCAGTGGTACGCATTTCCATTTCAATTCTGTTCAACCCCAATGTATGTTTTGTTTTTGATTGGAGTTTTAAAAGAAAATAAATTTCAAAATTACTTATGTTCTTTTATAGCAACATTTGGATTGTTCGCAGGAATTTCAGTAATGCTATACCCAAATGATGTTTTTGTTTCTACCATTGGAATAAACATACAAACAATGGTTCACCATGGGGCAATGGTTGTTATGGGTGTGTTTATGTATGTTTCAAAAAGAGTGGAATTTAAACATAAAACCATTTTAAAAGGTGCGTGCGTATTTATTTGCCTAGTTTTGATTGCGCTTGCTTTAAACATAATTTTCCATTATTCTGGAAACACTAGCACTTTTAATATGTTTTACATTAGCCCATATTTTGGTTGTCATTTGCCTATTCTTAGCATTATCTATTCCAATATGCCATATATTGTATTCTTATTAATCTATATATTTGGTTTTGTTTTATGTGGATATATTGTATTGTTGATTGCAATGGGGATAAATAAATTTCAATCATTTTTAAGAAATAAAAAATAATTTATTATGTCGTTTGTTAATTATTTCATTATGTAGTAAAATTAGAATGTGAGTTTAATTCACATTCTAATTTTTGTTTTTAATTCTCAACAAAAAATCAAGGAGAAATTTATGAAAAGAGTTGAAATAATGGGATATCGTGGATATCCTTTAGTGGGTTATTTTTGGGAAAATGTTTTAAAACCTAAAGGAATTGTTCAAATAATACATGGTATGCAAGAACACGCAAAAAGATACGACGATTTTGCAAAGTTTTTAAATGGTAAAGGGTATGTTGTTTTTGCAAGTGATTTAAGAGGACATGGTGAAACAATTAACGATATTGAAAAACAAGGGTTTAGCGAAGGCGATATTTTTGAAGAAATTGTTAATGACCAAATTATAATTTCCAACACTTTAAAAGAAAAATACAATTTGCCACTTTATGTTGTAGGACACTCTTTTGGTTCGTTTGTTACTCAAATGTATATGACAAAATGTAACATTGCAGATAAAATTGTTTTATCAGGCAGTACATACACTAAAAACATATCGTTTAAGTTTGGGAATTTAGTTGCACACATAAATGGAGCGTTTGTGGGGAAAAACAAAACTGCTAAATTTTTAGAAAAAAATAGTTTTGGTGCTTATGGTAAAAAATTTAAAAATGGAAATTGGCTAACTCGTGATGAAGAAATTTTTAAGGCGTATAAGTTAGATCCATATTGTGGGCATCCATTCCCATATTCTTTTTATAAGAGTATGTTTTCAGGCGTTTTAAAAAATTATAAAGACATAGACAAAATTAGAAGTGATTTAAAAATACTAATTATTTCTGGAGATAGCGATCCGGTTGGTGGCTATGGTAAACTTGTAACCAAGTTATACAATGTTTATAGAAAACAAGGATTAAATGTTCAATGCAAATTATATAATGGTGCTAGGCACGAAATCTTAAACGAAACAAACAAAGTTGAAGTTTATGATGATGTTTTAAATTTTTTTAATGATTAACAAAGGGGATTTTATGGAAAAACATTATGATTTAGTAATAATTGGTGGTGGACCTGCAGGACTTACAGCAGGTATTTATGCAAATCAATTAGGGCTAAAAAGTGTTGTTGTTGAAAAAGAAGTTTGGGGTGGACAAATTGCCACAACTTACGAAGTGTTAAACTATACAGGTTACGACAAAATAAGTGGTGAAGAACTTTCTTTAAAAATGTACAATCATGCAAAAAGTTTAGGCGTTGAATTAGTAAAAGATGAAATAAAAGGGACTAATTTAGAAGGCGAGTTAAAAGAAATATATGGTTTTAAAAACACATATAAGGCAAAAGCAGTCATAATTGCCATTGGAACGAAAACACGAAATCTAGGTGTTGAAAACGAAAAAGACTACATAGGCAAAGGTTTAAGTTTTAGTGCAACAAAAGATAGGGAAAAGTTTGTGGGGTGTGATGTTGCCATAGTTGGTGGCGGAAACACTGCAATAGAAGATGCAATTTATTTAAGCGAAAAAGCAAATAAAGTTTATTTGGTTCATAGGCGTGATGAATTTAGAGCTGACCAAATGTTAGTTGATAGGCTTTACAATGAGATTGCAAATAATCATAAAATCGAACTTGTTTTGTCTTGCAAACCTTATAAATTAATTGGCGAAAATAAAATTGACGGAATAACAGTTTTAAATTTAAAAAATGAAGAAAAAATAGATTTGAAAGTTCAAGGAGTGTTTGTTGCAATAGGCAGGGGTGCAGACACTGATATTATTGACAAAAATGTCCAACGAAACGAACTAGGATACATTGTAAGTAATTCAAAAATGGAAACAAACATTCAAGGAGTTTATGTTGCTGGTGACATTAGAAACACAGAACTAAGACAAATAGTTTCTGCAACAAACGATGGTGCAATTGCAACCACATCTGCTTTTAAATACATTAAAAGTAAAAAATAAAGTAACATAAAATTTAAAAAAAGTAATGTTTAGTTTAAAACAAAAAAAGTGTTGCAAGTGCAACACTTTTTTATTGTTTAGTCATCGTCTTCTTCGTCTTCATCATCATCATCGTCTTTGTCGTCGTCATCGTCTTCATCTTCGTCATAATCGTAGTCGTCATCATCTAAGTCATCTAAATCGTCGTCCAAAGCATCTTTCATTGCTTGTAATTCTGCCTCGTCCAAATCTTCATCGTCGATGTCGTCTTTAAAATCTTCGTCTTCATCTAAATCTTTACGCAAGGTGCTATCTAGTTCGCTATCAATTTCTTCATCATCATCAATAGGCAAAATGTCATCATCTTCATCTGATTCGTTACTTGAATCAAGATAATTTTTCCAATCGGTTGTTTCTTCTTTGTCTTCAAGCAAACTTTCGTCCAAACAACTTTGACACATTGTTTCGCCATCTGCAATATAATTTATTTTACAAATTGGGCATAATTCTAAATCGAAATTGTCTAAAACTTCTTCTTCTAAACTGCCAGCTTTCATTTCTTGTTTGCAAACTTCACAAAATTTATCCTTTTTTTGAATATAATTTAGTTCGCATCTTGGGCATTTAATATATACTGGTTTTTTGTCTGCCATATTGTACCTCTAATTTTAAGGGTGTTTTTTTATTGTGGATTAATAAATATAATATCTTACTTTATATTATTTATTAAATCATTTAATTAAGTTTATTAAAATTTTAATAAAATTGTTAATCCCAATATTCTAAATCTTATTATATTTAGATATAACATACTTGTAAACTAAATTTATGTAAAAAAATTAAAAATATACATTTATTTAAATGGTATTGTTTTTATAAAAACATTATATAAAAAATTGGCTAAATTTAAAGTGGTTATTTTTTTACTTTATCAAATTTTTATATGATTAAAAATTTAAATTTTGTATTTTAAAGTAAATTTATATATTGGGAAATTAATTTGATTTTAATCGTTGTTGTTAATAAAAAAATAAAATTAAATTTTAAAACAATTTAAAATTTAATTTTAAAAATTTCATATTAAATTTTTTAATCATAGTTTCGTCTTTTTGTGTTTTATTTATGCGCCTTCAATTAACATTTTGTCTGCGACAAGGGCAATAAATTCACCATTAGTTGGTTTTTCATTGTTGGTGTAAACTCTTATTCCAAACAAATTGTTAATATTTTCAATTTTGCCCCTGTTCCATGCAACTTCAATTGCATGCCTTATTGCTCTTTCAACTTTGCTACTAGATGTGTCAAATCGTTCTGCAATGCTAGGATATAGTTTTTTAGTTATGCTATTTATTATCTCTGGATTGTCAATTGCCATTTTGATTGCTTCTCTTAAAAATTGGTAGCCTTTTATGTGTGCAGGTATTCCTACTGTAATAAATATATTGCTTATTCTTTCTTCAAGTTGCTTGTTTTTAATAGGATTGATAGTTGAGGTTTGAGTTGAGTATGAAACCACGCTATTTTCATTATTAAATTTATTTTTTGCAAATTCCATAACTCTTACTTTTAATGTTGAATAATCACAAGGTTTTACCATATAATAACTTGCACCCAAACTTAATGCTTTTGATATAAAATTGTCGTTGCTTAATGCACTTAGAATTATAACCTTTGGTGCTTTTTCTAAATTTAATAAGTTTAATTTATTTAAAAAACTAAACCCATCTTCTTTTGGAAGCACTATATCGCTGATTATCACATCAACACTGTTATTCTTAACAAAATTTAAAGCATTTTCAACATCATCAAATTTTTCTACAACCTTTAAATTTTCGTCTTCGATGTTCTCCTGAATCATATTCATCATTTGTAAATTATTGTCTAAAATTATCACTTTTATTTCTGTGCTATCGCCCATTTTTTCTCTCCATTTATAAACTAATTTTTTAGTGTTTGATGTAACGAAAATAATATAACAAAATTTTATTTTTGTGTTAAGATAAACGCATAAATTAAAATGTAAAAATATTTAAACTTATAATATAAAATGTATGAAATTGTCGAAAATATTTAACTTTTGTGTAATTTGATGCAATATTTTAAAGATAAACATTTTTAATTAAATAAAAAAACAGTATATTTTACAAAAATAATTTTATTTTAGATTTAATAATTTATTTTGTTATAAAATCAATTATTATATTTGTATGTAAAATTAAATTAATATTTTTTTATATCAAAATAAATAAATACACAACAAAATTCTTTAAATTTTTTAAAGAATATGTCGAAAAAAACAGTGATAAAAATCACTGTTTTTTTGTTATGCGTTGGCAAAAGTTGTGCCGTCTTTTATTTTAACCATGTAAGTTTGCTCGTCCATTTCGTTGTTCCATTTAATTTTAATTGTTACAGATTTTTGTGATTCTGAAACTAATGGATAAATGTACATATAATTTTCACCATCAAAAGCGTTAGGAATTCCAGATGAATTTAATCCTTCATAAACTTTATCGTCATAAATTGTTAGTTTAAATCCTTCAAAATTATTAACATCTTTTGGTGCAGTTATAGTAACGCCAACTCTGTTGCCTGCTGTTCTATTAACAGACAAATCTTCATTATAGTAGGCAACAGTTTCATTTTCACCACCAAACCATGCAGTGTGCGTTTTTTCGTCATAACAATAACTTAAATTAGCACCACCTGTTAAATCTGGGGTTCTAGTAACTGTGCCGTATTGCATATTGTTGTTGCCACATGCAATTAGTGACAATGTAATTAAAAATAAACTTAATGCTATACTTGTTTTAAAAAATTTTTTCATATTTTCACCTTATTTTGTTGTATCGTATTCTATTAGTTTTTCACCAACGGAGTAAATTATAATGTCTAAAACAGCAATACCAAAAGACATAGCAATTAAAGTTATAAACACATTAACAGTGTCAGCAGGAATTAATCCTCTTGTTGCGTTTAATCCATATACTATAAATGCCATAATAATTGTGCAAACACTTAAAATATATAGAATTAGGCCTGAAATAAATTTCATTTTATTCATATTAGTACAAATAACATCATAAATCATAAGTAAAACAAATAATGATGTAAGGATAAAGTATCCTATTTTTGAATAAAGTCTAACATCACTTAAACTCAAAAAAACCATAAAAGTAATGCTTACAGCAAGTAGTAAAGCAATCACCGTGTAATACACCATTCCAAGTAATACTTTTTTGCCTTTAAACTCCATATTAACCTCCTTAAATTTTATTAGTTTTAGTTTATGGAATAATTTATAAATTATACATTTTAAAGTTTTAGTTGTTTTATGCGTTATTGTTTAATAAAAACAAAAAAAGCTACTAATAATAAAACAAAAAAAATACGCTATGTTTTGCGTATTAAAAGATAGATAAAAGTTGATTTTATAGGATAGTTATTATATATAATTATTTATTACATATTATCAATATAAATATTTTTATTTTAAAACTAAATTTTAATTAGAAAATAAAAATTTTTTTAAGTAAAGTGTTGCCAAAAAAGTTATAATGTTAAACTGGTTGAAAAATAAAAAAATAAACCTTAGGTTAGGTTTATTTTTCATTCTTTTCACTTGGTGCAGTAGAATCTGTGCTTTTGTTAAATACTTCTGGATTAGCAACTCTGCTATGAACAATGCTACCACAGTTTTTACAAATAACATAAATTACCTTTGAACCAATAATACCACTGCTGTTAGTCATAATGCTTGCTTCATCATAATGATAACCTTCGGCAAATTCGCGTGCGCCACAATAAGGACATTTGTCAATTTTAATTTCTACCATAATGCACTCCCCAAATATATCGTTAAAATATTATACACAAAAAACATTAAAGTAGTCAATAAAATAACAAGAACAACAAATTAAGCAGTTAAAATAATTTTAAATTGACAAATAAAATAATTAACTATATACTAAAAAAGCTAGGAGAGATGTCAGAGCGGTCGAATGTGCAGTCTTGGAACGGCTGTGTACAGCAATGTACCATGGGTTCAAATCCCATTCTCTCCGCCAACTAAAAAGTAAGTCGACACTGACTTACTTTTTATTTACAAATCATTTTATAAACTTTAATTTTTATTTTTCTTTTGTTGTTCAATCTTATTTTCTATTTCTCTGCCATATTTTTTGATTGCATCAATTGAAGCCGTGGGACTAGTCATTTGTGTAAATACTTTAGCAATTTCTAGTTGTCCTTGTTTATAAATATTCTCTTGTCTAATTTGGTTAATTAATCCTTCTGGTAAATAAGGATTCTGTATTATTTCCCAATTTATATTTTTATATTTTAACGCTTTAGCCATCTCTTCAAGCATTTTTGTCTTATTATTATTTATTTCATTTCCCTTTAATTCTACATCTTCAGGTTTGATATTTAGCGACTGAATATAATTATAGTATTTTTTTACAACATTTTTATCATCGTGAAAAACAATTGGAACAGAATTTAAAATGTTTACTGAAACTTGATCAACATAACCGAAATATCTATATGACATTAAATGGGTAAAAACTTTCAATTTGTCTTTTCTTTTTTCACTCCTATTTTGCAAACATTGTCCAATTAAAACAGCAACGATCGGTATTACAATTATAGCAATAATGTTTATTATGTTTATAATCATAGAAATCTCCTTTTTATCAAAGCGGTATGATTATAGCATAAAATGGGATTATTTTCAAGTTTAAATTATAAATAACATCTTATCTTATAAAGCATTTTTTATAAAATATATTGTATAATATTGCAAGTTATAATCCAATAAAAATAAATCACAATTTTTTAAATATGTTTATATCCTCATTATTTCAAACTGCATTTTTCATACATATAACTCCACCACCATATCAATCATTTCTGGTTGTGGTTTATTTTGAATTATGTGTGGTAGTTTATAAATCTTTGTACTAAATGGAGTTTTAGACTCATTAGTTGTTTTGATTGTCGGACTATTGAAATATATTTGCATTTTATCGTCAAATAAGATTATTTGGTTTACAATATAATTTATAAGTAATTGTGGTTCTAGTTTTAAGGCATCGTTAAGATATGTAACGATGTCTTCTTTTGTTAGTTTGAAATTGGTTTTACTTTTTTCAACTATTATTTGTCTTTCAATATCTTCGAGTTTGTTTTCAAGTTCAATCATTCTTTTATTTGTGGTATTATTTACAACTCCTTGCTCAACTGCTTTCATAATGTTGTTTAATGTGTTTTGAGTTTCGGTTTTTTCTTTATATAAGCTTGTTAAGAAAGAGTTGCCACTTTCCATATTTTCTTGCACATTTAATATATTAGTTATCATTTTTTCAATTGTTTGTGGTTTATTTAGTTCTTTAAGCAAAATATCTATAACAAAATTTTCTAATATCTCTTTGCGTAATGTTTGTTTGTTACAATTTGTGGTATGTCTTTTCTTTCCTAAACATTTATAATATCTTCTTTTATTGCCTTTACTTGATGTTCCACATTCTGCACTTATTGGTTCGCCACAATAACCGCATTTTAATTTATTTCTAAGTAAATACACGACTTCAATACTCCTTTTACCATAGTGATTTTGACTTGTCTTTTTTCTAACTTTATCGTAAATTTCTTGAGATACAATTCTTGGATACATATTTTCAAATGCTTCATTGTTATGTCTATATATACCTGAATATTTTTCGTTTTTTAGTATGTTGTATATTGTATTTCTAGCAAATGGTTTGCCACGATTATATATGTGTTTTTCATTAAGTTTTTGAATAATATCTTTTACATAAACGCCAAGAGCATATTGTTCGTAGATAAATCTAACAACTTCTGCTTGTTCTTCATTTATAACTACTTTATGATTTTCTACATTATATCCATAGATAATTGTTCCACCTGTAAAGTTGCCTTTAAGTCTTGTTTCATTCATACCACGTTTAACTTTTTGAGATAGTTCGGCAGAATAGTATTCCGCCATACCTTCAAGCAAACTTTCTAGTATTATGCCTTCTGGCGTATCTGGTATGTTTTCCATAGCAGAGATTAGTTTAACGCCATTATCTTTTAATATCTTTTTGTATTTAGCGGTTTCGTATTTGTTTCTACTGAATCTATCAAGTTTGTAAACAATAATGTTTTGCCATTCTTTGCTTGCACTATCTTTAATCATTTGTTGAAAGTCTGGTCGGTTATCATTTGTGCCTGTCATAGCTCTATCAATATAAGTTTTTAAAATTATAATATCGTTATTTTTAGCATATTGTTCACAAACACGAAGTTGACCTTCAATAGATTGTTCTGTTTGATTATCGCTACTATATCTAGCATATATTACTGCTGTTTTCATTTAGTTTAACCTCCTTTTATTAGATTTTAGATTTGTCTTTCGACGACAAGCGTAAAAATGAAAAAGGATAATAGATTTTTATTTAAAAGTTATAAATTTATAGTCAAGAGTTGTGAAACAATGCACTTTACTCTTGACTATAAAGAGTTTTCGTTTACGCTAACAAAGGCGAAAGATATTTAATTAGATTTTTTCATTTTCTCAATAACTTCTGGACCGACTTCACCTATAAGCACACCTTCATCCCAACATTTAAAGTTGTCAAATAGCAATAGTTTTCTATCTTCTTGTCCAATAGTGCAAACTATATCATCATCCATAATGTCTGAAATGAAGTATGTAGGTAGATTCTTTGAATACACAATTCTCTCTCCACTTTTCTCAATATATTTAGTTATATATGTAATTGATTGTGCAAGCGTATAGGGGTTAATTCCCTCAAAGTCGTTTCTACCAAATCTTTCTAAAAAATATGTATTTTGATAGGTTGTTTGCATTTTATGATTTTTAGTTGAATAGTCCTTTTGTTCAATAAATTTTCCAATCATTGTTGGCGTGTAAAATATTCCGTGAAAATGTAATCTTTTGTTAGTTGGACTTCTTTCCCATACTCCTATATATTTCCAACCTTTTCTATAACTTAACTTTTTAAAACATTCACTTAATTTCTTCCTAAATTCTTCCTCGTTTAATTTCTCGCTATCGTAAGTAAAAGTGCAAAAGTATGACCATTTTTGTAGATATGCTTTTCTATATAATCTTTTTCTTTTCTCAATTAAGTTTCTTTTCTTTCTCTCTAAATTTGCATTAACAAAATTTTTTAATTGTTCTT
>CALVNY010000014.1 GCA_944350085.1 uncultured Clostridia bacterium
TTGTTGTGTTAGCAATCCTTCTAACAGTATCTTTAACAATGGGAGGAACTTTGGCATGGTTTGCAAACCAAAACCAAGCAGGTACTAACCTTACAATGGGTAATGCAGTTGGTGTTGCAGTTGTTGACGAAACAGGTTCAAATGGTAGCATGGACAAACTTTCTTTCACATTCCACACTGGTAGAAATGGTGAATTGATGTTGCCAGGCACACAAATTGACCCTGATGTTCGTGCATTAATTGCAAAATCAAACACAAACACAATTCTTCGTGCAGTTGTAACATTTGAAGTTACAGTTAAAGATTCATTAGTTGATAAAACTGGCGGGGCAGGAAAGTATAAACTACAAGGAACTGAATATAAAGTTTCTGACGATGGATTTATGTCTGTTCCATCAAATGTTACAGGCAGTGCAACAGGAGATGATGTTCAAAGAGAACTTTGGGTATTAAACCAAATGTACAAAAGTTTCTTTACAAGCTTGCAAGCATCTGCATTATACAATGGTTGGGTTTATAGAGAAAGCAACGTTGGTATTCAATTTGGTGCTGCTGGTGAAGTTACAAATGCTAATGGAAAAGTGTTTAAAGGTAGTTCACAACCAGCAAGCACAAAATATTATATTGCTGGTGCAACACAATATTCAAATCAACCATTGATTGTTTCAAGAACTGCTGGTCCTGGTTTAACACAAGCACAAAGTGGAACATACACACCAGATGACCAAGTATTGTACAATGCATTCTACTTCCGTGGATGGTCTGGCACTGATGCTGATTACAGCAAACCTTCCGACACATACGATGCAGGAACAGGAACAGGTATAAAATATGTTGACAAAGGCTTAGATGGTACTTATGCAGAAACATACAGCAATGGATCACTTGTAAGTTCTGTTTATCATGGCGGTGGTAGAGAATACTACGCAACAAGAACAGAAGCTTATGCTGGAACTGGTAAAAAAGCACTAACAACCACTGCTGAAGGAATTACAGAAGAATACCAAATCCTTGAAGGAACATACACAACTGCTGATGGATTTGTTAAAACAGCAGATCCTCTTGGATTCCGTAAAGGGGACGCAACAGATGGCAAACCAGAAGGTAATGACGCTGCTGCTGATTCACTAGGTTCATTAAACGTTGCAACCTCAAGTGTTAACGCAACAGGTGGTGCTTCAACGATTGGGACATATGACAAATCAAAAGATGGTTGGATGACAGCTGGTGTTCAAAAAGCAAGTGAAGACATGATGTGTGTTTTAAACACCGCTACTTCAACTGTTAGAGTTCCATTGTTTACAACATCATTTGTTCTACCAACAACATGGACACAAGATGTATTTGCTGATAGAAGTATGAGATTGAATTTAACTTTCCAAGTTATGCAAGCTGATTACTTAGCAAGTGGTACTTCTCACCATGTTTCAGTAGAACTTGCTGAAAGCAGATTTGATGATGTTACAGTTTGGGCAGATGCTGATGATGCTGGTTACACAGCTGGTCAACCATATGTTAAAGACGTAAATGGTCAACCAAGCTTTAACGATCCTGAATTCTGGCCAGATGATTACAAAAACGAAATGACTCCAACTGAACCAGAAGATCCAGATGAATCAGAAGAACAACCATAAATCGTAAGATACGAATAATTAGAGTACTAATTAAAAATAAAAAAGATTGTATAGAAATATACAATCTTTTTTTTTACATATAATAGATATGTAAATAGTTTAATTTTAAAATTAAATTGTTGTAAATTTAAGTTTATGTTGTTTGTAATAAAATGTAGAAATGTGTTACAATATTATAACGAGTAAGTGCGTGTGGTTTTAATAGCAAAATTTAAAATGTGTAAGCAAACATTATGGATAAAAATAAATAAAACTTAAATTTGTTTATTTGGCTATGTTTATTTATATTAGTTTTACTATTAATTGTTTAAAGGGTTTATGGACGACAAAGATAAAAAGAATTTTGATGATTTAATTATTCATAGAAAAGAATCAAGCGAAAAGCAAGAAGCGCCAAAAACTTTTGACGCAATTATTACACGCAAAGATGAAAATAAATCACAAACTAAAACAAGTTTAGTTACTCCAAACAACCCCAAAATTGATATTGATAGGCCAAAACAAAAAGATGTAAAAAGCCCCAACAATGTAAAAACTAATTTATACGAAAACCCGTTTGAAAAAGAACCAGTAAAAAGCAAAAAACAAATGATGGAAGACTTTTCTTTTTCAAAACCAAACGATGTTGTTTTGCCTACAAGGAGTGGGTTTAGTGTTAAAAATCCAAACAAAAATGCTTCAAAAGAAAAGCCTGAAAAAGTTGAATTATTTAAAACCAGTGAAACAAAAAAAGAAGAACAAAAAACACAAAACACTCCACCACAAAGAAAACCAAAAGAACAAGTTAAAACTCAAATTATTGATGTTGACAAAGATGTTCGTCTTGGAAAAGTTAGTGTTAAAAGACCAAATGCACTAGACAAAACAAAACCAATTAGGCAAGACCCAACGGCTAAAGACAAGCCAACTGTTGAGCCAATCAATTTTGTTAAACCTAATATTAAGGATAACAAACAAAAAACTCAAAAAGTTGAAATTATTAAAAAGCAACCAGAAGAAGAAAAGCCAGAACTTAAAATTTTGGGTGAAGAGCCACAAAAGGTTGAAAAGAAGGCTCAACCTCCAAAAAGCACTGAACCTGAAGTACATAAAACAACAACAAGCACTCTTAAACGCAAACCGGGAACAGAAATTCCTGAAGACCAAAGTTTGGAAATTGGTGCAAAGGCTGGTAGTAAAAAATATAAAGCCGACACAAGGCTTGATAGAAGAGCAAGGTCGCTTAAAAAATATGGTAAGGAATTTGAAAAGTGGAAAAAGAGCCAAGAAGTTCCTGAAGATGATGAGTATATTGAAGGCGATGTTAGAGTTAGTGAGGGCAGAAATAGTGAAAGAGTTATAACAACAGCACTTGTGTTGTTGGTTATAATGATTTTGTGTTTGTTCCTACTTTTCTATTGCAACATTATTGTGCCAAATGACAACTATGATGATGGCAGGGTTAGAATTAGTGTTGAAATTGACAAAGATAGTTTTTATGATGTGGATATATCGGGTAATGTGTCTGAAAAAGTGGTATTCCCAGGTGATTACATTGACTTTGATGTTATTGCAACAAATGCTTACAACATTAAAGGTGACAATGCAACATCGTTTATTTGGGATAGCATATTTGTAAGATTTAAAATGTATTTAAGAATTGATGGTGAAGACTACGAAAATGTTACTGTTAACATTTCAAACCAAGGCGAAAAAACAGTTCCTGTAATAATTCCAACAATTAGTGAAAACACTTTCCAAACTTACGACAAAGCAAAAGAGGATCAATTTATTGACCAAATTACAGGAAAACCAATTGTTAGCGAAAGTGATGGATATTATTACTATAATGGCATACTAGATTATAACCAAAGCATTAGTTTGTGCACTGGCATATTGCTTAATGGCGATGCTATTATTCCTGATTTTGCAAACAAAAGGTGTGAGTTAGTTGTTGTTGTTGAAGCAGCAACTGCCGATTACACTTCAATTCGTGAACGTACAATTTGGGACAAAGCCCCACAAACATGGATTAATTTTATGCACGACAATTATTTCCAAAGTTATGTTTAAAAATTACTTGTTTTATGTTTGATTTATAATTTAAAATTAAACATAAAACAATGTTTTAAATCAAAAAAAACAATCAATCAAACCTTTTAAAAATTTTGATTGATTATAAAAAAATATTTTATTTGTTTAATAAACTAGACATATAAATATATATAATAATTTTAAATTTATATTGTATTTTTAATGCAAAATTGCTAAAATATTATATGTTTGTAAAGTGATTTTAATTAAATTTACAATATATTTAACTTACATTTAAGGAGTATTATGAAAAAATTAAGATATTTCATTTGTTTTTCATTGGTGCTTTTATGTGGTATTGGATTTGCTGGGTGCTTTTTAAGTGACTTATTTTCATCGGTAAGCATTTCAACACCAAAAATAACACTTGATGCTTCACAAAACACAATTTCGTGGGTGTGGGACCATGATGCAAATAGTTACATATTATATGATGGTGAAACCGAACTTGAAACCTACACAACTGATGATACAACCACTTTAAACTATTCAATTTCCATACAAGAGTTTTTAACAGAATACAAAGAATATAATTTTAAAGTTGTTGCTTATTTAAGTGAAAAAGTTTACAAAACAAGCAACACAATAAAGTTTTTACATCAAAATCCAGAAATTGAAAAAGATGCAGTTTACGGAAGTATTGTAAATGGAAGTGAACTTGCACCACAAAATGTTTCTTATAATAGTTTAAATTACACACTATCTTGGGATTTATGTGACAATGCAACAAAATACTATGTTTGTGCAATTTACTCAACAGACAAAATATATTCCTTTGAAACAACAGACACAAGTGTAAGTGTGTTTAATTACTTATCAAGCGACATAACAGCATTTAGGGTTGCAAGCAATTATGGTGAAGAAGAAAGTTATTTTAGTGACAATTTAGTTACCGTCAACTTAACCAACGCAGAAGACATTTATAAAGAAGTATTTTTCTTTAATGGAAGTTTTCATGATTATTACATTGAATCTTCACAAGATTTTATAACAGTGCTTTATTATTCATTTGTTGCTAAAAATCCAACAATAAACATTATGTTTAGTTCTCAAGGGCTTATTGATGTTATGGGATATGAAACATATCTAAATGACACAATAATTCAAGAATATATCAATGGAATTACAGAAACTTGTTACTATAATTTTGATTATAAAAAATACTCTATGTACAAATATAAATGCACTTTTGATTTTAAAAGTGTTTATGAACCATCAATTACCAATCCAAATAGTTACAAAGTAAATTTTGTTACTCATTACACATACCAATCTAACTTAATAAAACCAAGTTACGAAAATTATGTGTTTGCTGGGGAAAGGGATAGTGAATACAACAATTTTGCATCTGACAATAAAATGATACCTGTTGTTTGTGAAACAAGTGAAGAACTTTACTGGGCTGTTGAAAGCGGTGCAACACCTGTGTTTGCAAACGACACTTGCACTGCATACACTATTTACAATAGTGCAAAAGATGTTTTAAGAAACATTATTAAAACAGATATGACTGAGTACGACAAAGTTTTAGCATTGTACGATTACATTGCATACAATTCTGTTTATGATTATGGTGCTTATTACAACACAACAGGTTCGGCATTCAATTCTACAAAATATAATTGTTTTTATTTGGAAAGCATTTTAGGTGATGACACAACAAAAGTTGCTGTTTGTGATGGATATAGCAAAACATTTTCATTGCTTTGCAACATGGAAGGCATTGATTGTTACCGTGTAATAGGCTTGGCAGTAACTGGTAGTAATAGTTATGGTGCACATGCATGGAACAAAGTTAAAGTAAACAATGAGTGGTATGTTGTAGATATTACTTGGACTGAATACACAATGACAAAAGCACTTGGACCATTTTCTCAAAACGATTATGAAGTTTTGGGGCATACTTACTTTTTAGTAAATGATAATTATGTTGCAGACAATCATTTTGCTTACGCAAACGAAAGTGATAGAAATAGATTTATTGCAAACAATGGTTACAACACATTTGCAACATATTTCCCAACAGTTTATATGCAAGTTAGAGAGTATGAAAGCGAAGAATACTTAAGTTACTTTGAACAAGAATTACAATATGACAACGGCGTAATAGGTTATGTAACAGTTGATAGAGTAATTACAAGTTTGGACGAAATTGAAAACTTTGTTGAATATTTAAAATCACAACCTACTGAAATTGACAATGCAGAAATTATTATTCCATCTAGCGTTAGTCAAAGCATAATTGAAAGTATAACTAATTATTTAATTGATAGTAGGTCTTCAAGTGGCTTTACAAACAAAACAGGCTACACAGTTTATCAAATTGGAGATTACTCAATTTCAAGTGGAACAAAGAGTTTGTCAGGAACAATATATGTTTTTGGTAAAGGAAGCATTGATAATTAATATTTTTGTTTTAATATAATTATTAGTTAAAAGGGCTATATTATATAGTCCTTTTTTTGTTTTGTTTGATAATTGAAATTTTGTTGCATTAAAAAATAAAATATTAAAACTTTTACAATTAAATTGTTTTTAATTTAATTCTTTTATTTAAACATATAGTTTGCATATTAAATTTTTATTTCCACAAAATATATTTAAAGGGGAATAGTATGCAAAAGATTTCAAAGGAACTTAATAAAAATAAAACATTAATTGAAAATATTTTTAAAGATAATCCAAACTTTATTGCAAAGGAATTAACCATATTTGGAAAATCTGCTTGCATATATTTTATGGAAGGTTTAATTGATGCAACATATTTAGCAGATTATGTTTTAAAACCGTGTTTAAAATATAAAGATGAAAATTTTGATGCCTTAAATAAAGAAATAAATAAAAGTAATAAAAAAGCCACTAAAAACAATTTATCAAATTTAAAAACTCAAATAAATAAATCTAGCAAAAGTTCAAATATTATTGATTACATATTAAAAAATATATTAATTATTGGTAAATTGGAAGTAAATGACGATTTAGATGCTTTGGTTAAGGAAGTTACAAAGGGCAAAGGAATTATGTTTGTTGACACTTGTTCAAAATACATAATTTTAGATTTAGAAAAAGTTCAACAGCGTGCAATAACTGAGCCACCAACAAGTGCAGTTGCAAAAGGTCCAAGGGCAGGTTTTGTTGAAAACATAAAAACAAATATTAGTTGCATACGCAAAATTTTAGCAACCAACAATTTAAAAATTGAAACAACAAATGTTGGGAAATATTCTAACACAATGATTGCAGTAATGTATATTGAAGGAATTGCAGACAAAAAAATTGTAAATGCCATAATGGAAAAAATTAAAAAAATAAACATTGATGGAATTATTGATTCATATTATGTTGCTAGCTTTTTGGAAGAACATAAATATAGTATTTTTAGAGAAGTTGGACAAAGCGAAAAACCAGACATTGTTTCAGCAAAAATGTTGGAAGGAAGGGTTACAATTTTAGTTGATGGAAGCCCTATTGCTTTAACATTGCCTTTTATGTTGTTTGAAGATTTACAAAGCAGTAATGATTATTATTCAGAAAATTCTCATTCAAGTTTTGTTAGAATTTTAAGGTTTTTAAGTATTTTAATAACTATTGCTTTGCCCGGGGTTTATATTGCAATTCAACTTCATCATTATAAGGCATTTCCTTTGAAATTTTTGGTTACAATAATTAATACCACACAAGATTTACCACTAACTCCATTTTTGGAAATGCTTTTGGTTTTGATTTTGTTTGAAATATTGTATGAGGCAAGTTTAAGGATGCCAAAGTATATGGGTATTGCTATGAGCATTGTTGGAGCTTTAATTTTGGGTGATACTGCTGTTAAGGCAGGATTAGTTTCACCACCATCGGTAATGATTGTGGCAGTTTCGGGAATTACATTATACACAGTGCCGGACCAATCGGAACAAATATCAATACTAAGATTTGTGTTTACAGTGGTTGGTGGAATTCTTGGCATTTATGGCATGGTTTTATTTGGACTTTATTTACTAATTTACTTAAATGATTTTGATAGTTATGGAGTGTCTTATTTAAGCCCTTATGCTCCATATTATGAAGAGGACACAAAGGACGGAATTTTTCAAAGAGATTTATTAATGATGAGAAAGCGTCCAAAAAGTTTACACAATAAAAATAAAACAAGGATACGCCGATGAAAAAAATGTTAACTAGTAGACAGACAGCAATGTTGCTATTTATGAGCATAATATCACTTAAATTTTTAGTGTTTCCAGCACTAATATCTAAGTACTCACAAAAAGATTCTTATATTGTTGTTTTTTTGTTTTTGCTATTTGAAATTATGGTTATGTTTTTTATATTGATGTTTATAAAAAAATATCCTAATTTAACCTTTAAGGAAGTTTTATCAAACACTTTTGGTGAAGTTTTTTCAAAAATAATTTACATAGTGTTGTTTATATATTTTCTTTTTAAAACATTGCTTTTAATAAAGGAAACGCACAATTATTTTTTGGAAGCAATTTTTGATGAACTTTCGTGGTGGTTCTTTATTTTGCCGTTAACGATATTTATAACCTATGTTATGACAAAAAATATCAAAATATTGGCAAGAACTATTGAAATTTTGTTTTGGTTTTTGGTTGTTAGTGTGGGCATAAGTTTTGTTGCTCCACTATATAATATTGATTTATTAAACATTTTTCCTGTGTTTGAAAATGGTGTTTACCCAATATTTAATGCAATGTTTTACTCGGTTTTTAGTTTTGGTGATTATTTGCTTTTAATATTATTTATGGGCAAAATAAAATTTGAAAAATCAACAGTAAAAAAAATAATGTCTTATATGATTTTTTGCTTAATATTTATTACAATTTTTTATATTGTCTTTGTGGCGTTATTTAATAATAGTGGAATAAACCATATTTTAGCCATATCAGACATTTCAGTTAGAAGTGGATATCCATATTCACAAGAAAAATTAGACTGGTTGGCAATTTTAATTTGGACAATTGCTTTGCTTTTTCAAATTGGGTTTTATGCACTAGTTACAAAAAATTGTTTTGATGAAATAATAAAAATAAAAAATAAGATGATTCCAGCTTTAATAATTTCATCAGTTTTATTTGTGTTTAGTATGATACTTTATTTGAACTTAGAACTAACTTTAAAAATTGCAACTTCAATTCCTTTTATAATTTCAGCATTAGTAATTCAAATAGCAATTCCATTAATTTTGCTTATTTGCTTTATAGTTTTAAAATGCAAAAAGTTTGAAGATAAAAACAACGCAAACAACGAAATGATTTTGGAAAATAAAAATATTGAAAGGACTAACCAAAAAAATAAAAAAAACACAACTAAAAAAGGTGGGGCGAGAGTATGAAAGGAAATTTGAAAAAGGTGTTTCGTTTTAAAACTTTTTATATTCTCCTTGCTATTGCATTATTTATGTTGCCAACAACTTTATATATGCCAAGCCAAGCACAAAGCCGCGCCATTGTTACAGCAATTGGTATTGACAAAACAGAAGATAATTTGTATGAAGTAACTTTGGCTGTTATTACTCCAAAAAGTGGTGGACAAGTTGGTGGTGGAAGCATGGTTGAAACGGGGACTGGACAAACAGTGGCGATTGCAATGCATTTGTTAAGCATCAACTTTGGCAAAAAATTGGGTTTGCAACACTGTGATTCAATAATAATGAGTGATGATGTTTTAAAAGATGACATTACAAATGTTTTAGATTATTTTATACGAACTAACAACTTAACTTCAGACGCAAATTTAATTAACTGTCCAAAGTCGGCAAAAGAACTTATAACTCAAGGGGCAAGCAGTCAAGCATCATCTGTTGCAAACATAAATGATATCATACAATACAATAACGATTTTTTGTATAGCACAAATGTTACAATTTATGAATTTTACAATAGGTATTTTTCAGAGGCAGGGGCTATTTATATGCCAATTATTGAACTAGAGGGAGAAAAGAACATTTTAGATTCTTACGACACAAAAACACAGGACAATGAGGGTGGAAGTGATTCACAAAGTTCTTCTTCGTCGTCTTTAAGCAGTAATAGTTCTTCAAGCAATTCTAGTTCTAGTGACAGTGAAAGTAGCAATAGTGGTGCAAGCAATAGTAAAGATTCTAGTGGGTCAACAAGTTCTGGAGGCGATGCAACAAATAGTTCTAAATTAACTTCTAATGGTAAGTGTGCAGTAATAAAAAAAGGTGTAAAAATTAGAGAAATTTCTGAAAATGAACGAATTGCTTTAAACATACTTAGCAAAAATAGTGACAAAGGAATTATTGGAACAAGTAATTTTACAGAAGGTGCTTTAAATAATGCCACAATCATTATGCAGTTGGTTAACAAAGATTTGTCAGTTAAAGGGTACTTTGAAAACGGAAAACCTAAAATCAAGTTTGATGTTGATATGATTGTAAAACCAGATGAAATTATTATGGACAAAATGGATTTAGATGCAATCACTGGGCTTACAAGTTTTATGACTCCAAAACTTAAACAAGCGTTAATTGACAATATAAATAAATGCATTAATGAATTAATTGAAAATATGAAAACTTACCAAACAGATATTTTGTTTGTTTATGACAACTTAAATCGCTTTCATCATAAAGAATTAGAAAATTTTTTAAACACTTTGGAGGATAAATCGGACTATTTAAATTATGTTGATTTTGAAACAAACATAAATATTAGAGGAAAAATTTAAAAAATAATTGATTAACTAAATAAATGGCGTGCTATTTATTTAGTTTTTTATTTTAACAGTAACGGAGCTTTATTTAATTTAGTAAAGGGTTTAAAAATTGGTGGAACAAAATCTTTAAATTTTTAAAATTCAATTAAAAATATTTAATAAAGATTTGTGTTTTATAAATTTTGTATATTTTGTATATTCAATATTATTAATATTATATTTTATTATATTTAGATTTTAAAAAAATTAACTTTACAACACAATATTCATTTGTTATAATAACTATGATAATTGATGTGGTATTATTTTTAATAATACTGCATTTTAAATTATCTCACTTGTTTTGATTAGCTTCAAAACCGCAATAGACCATAAGGAGGTAATAAGAGTAATGGCAAAATATGAACTTTTAACTATTTTTTCTGCTAGTTTGACAGATGAACAAAAAGATGAAATCTGCAAAAAATATAGCGATTTAATAGAAAAAGAAGGTGGCGTTGTTACAGGTTTAAATAAATGGGGAGTTAAAAAATTAGCATATCCTATTAAGTATAAACCAGAAGGCTACTATGTTTTATACAACTTCGAAAGCAATGTTTCAGTTCCTGCAAAGATTAATGCTTTAATGAACATTGATGAAAATGTTATGAGAAGTTTGTGCTTAAAACAAGAAAAGTAATTTTAGGAGAAATTAAATGAATAAAGTAATTTTAGTTGGTAACTTAGTAAGAGATCCAGAACTTACAACAACAACAAATGGTGCTAATGTTTGTAGATTTAGCGTTGCTGTTTCACGCAAATATGCTAATGCAGAAGGAAAGCGTGATGTTGATTTTTTAAATATTGTTGTTTGGAACAATTTGGCTGACAACTGCCACAAATATCTTAAAAAAGGTAATAAAGTTGGAATAGTTGGTAATATTCAAACTCGTAGTTACGATGCACAAGATGGTTCAAAAAGATATGTTTTTGAAATCGTTGCAGAAGAAGTTGAATTTTTAAGCACAAAAAATAGTGATTCACAAGGAAACGAACCACAAGAAGAAGTTACTAAGTTAAAACCTATTGAAGATGATGGCTTACCATTTTAATAGTAACCATTTAAGAATCTAGAAGGAGTATAAAATGAGCGAAGAAAAGGAAATTGTTGAATCAGAAGTTATGGAACAAGCTGTTAACACAACTAAACGCCCAAAGCGTTTAAGCCGTAAAAAAGTTTGCAACTTCTGTGTTGAAAAAATTGAATATATCGATTACAAAGATATTAACAAAATTAAAAGATATATCACCGAAAAAGGTAAAATTGTTCCTCGCCGTCAAACCGGCACTTGTGCAAAACACCAAAGAGAACTAACAACAGCAATTAAACGCGCAAGATTTATGGCGTTAATACCTTATGTTGGAGATTAATTTTAATTTTAAAAAATTTTATTGTTAAAATTTAATTAATAAAAAAACATAAACTTTTTGTTTATGTTTTTTTTGTTTTAATTTATTACTAATCTTTTTATTACTAAATATAATAAATATTTTTTTGCATTTTTAACTTTTGTTTTAATTATGTTTTTTTATATCTTTTTGTTTTTTTACTCAAATATTATTTTAATAAGTTGTTGATATACGACAATGCGTCAATAAACTGTTTGCATAAAAAGTTTATGTTAAACAATTCGTCCGTTGTTCCAAGTTTTAAATAAATTAAATTATTTTCGTAATTTATGCAAACTTGACTACCTTCCAAATAATCGTTTATTAAATGTTTTGTTTCATCATTTATAATTATGTTTGCAAAATTGGTGCCATTGTCTGAAAAGTAAAATAAATTGCTTTCTAATTTTAAATTGAAATAGAATTGAAGAGCAACTTTTGTTTTTGGGTGTACAACATTTTTTAATGTGTATAAAGTTGAAGTGTCGTTTTCAAAATCGTTTTTTTCTAATTCTTCCATTTCGTTAAGAATATTTTTGTAATTATTATATTGTTCTATTAATATATCATTTGATTCTGAATTCAAATTGTTATCCATAAATTCTCCTATTTTAACAATACAACTATTTTACTAAATTTTTTAGATTTGGTAAAATAAAATAGAGTAAAATTAAAAAGTATTTTTTAGCATAAAAAATTATATTGATATACAATTTTGACTAAATTTTTAAAATAAATTTAAAAGGATTTAACAATGGATTTAGAAATACTAGCACCTGTGGGTGATGAAAAAGGAATTGAAGTTGCAATAAACAGTGGGGCAAACGCAGTTTATTTTGGGCTTCCTAAATTTAATGCAAGAGCAAAAGCAGAAAACATAACAATTAACAATTTAAGAGAAATTGTTTCGCATTGTCATTTATTTAATGTTAAAGTTTATGTTACAATTAACACAATCATAAAAGATGATGAGGTTAAAGAGTTTTTAGATTTAGTTAAATGTGCTGTTGATGCTAAAGTAGATGCATTTATTATTCAAGATTTAGGAATGGCATATTTGCTTAAAAATTCTTTTAAAGGGATAGTTCTTCATGCAAGCACGCAAATGGGTGTGCATAATTTGCTTGGAGCTAAAATGCTTGAACAAATGGGTATAAGCAGAGTTGTTTTATCCAGAGAAACTAAACTTGAAGACATTAAACTAATTAAGCAAAACACTAATTTGGAAATTGAATATTTTGTTCAAGGAGCCCTTTGTGTTGCATTTAGTGGAAATTGTTATTTAAGCAGTTTAAATAACAACAAAAGTGGCAATAGAGGAGAGTGTGCTCAACTTTGTAGATTAAAATATTCGGCATTTTGTGATGGAAAAGAAGTTAATGCGGGATATTTGCTTTCCACAGCAGATTTGTGTTTAATTAAAAATTTACAACTTTTAATCGATGCAGGAGTAACAAGTTTTAAAATAGAAGGGCGACTTAGAAGATATGGTTATATTGCTGAAAGTGTTAAAACATTTTCAACTGCATTAAAAAATTTGCAAAATACAAATTTTGAAAAATGTGAGTATGCTTTAAGCAAAGTTTTTAATAGGGGAAAATATAATAAAGGAATTTATTTAACTGAAAACAATAATGCAAGCGTTATAAATAGTAAGTTTCAAAATCATAGAGGAATTAAAATTGGAAAGGTTGTTGATGTAAAACCATTTAAAAATTTAAACCAAATTACTATTTTTTCTAATCATAAATTGTCAACAAACGACGGACTAAAATTTATTAATGATGAAGATGAAATTAGTGTTGGTGTTGGAAATGTTATAGAATTAAAAAATAATGAATATAAAATTTTCAGCATTAAAAAACCAAAAGTTAATAGCGAAGTTTATTTAACTGTTGATAGTGTGCACGAAAAGGAACTATTGGAAAACAAAAAACTAATAGATGTTAATGTTTTTGTTGAGTTGGACAAATATTCGCTTCCATATATAAGATTATGTAGTGGGGAAGTGGTTTTAGAGGTTTACGGAGATGAAATTTTGGAACCCGCAAAAACTTCACCAATTTCAATACAAAATGTTAAAGAGTGCTTTAGTAAGGTGGATAACTTTCCATTTAGAGTAAATTGTGCTTGTGCTCTTGGTGGAGTGTTTATTGCAAAATCTGTTTTAAATGACTTAAGAAGAAAAGCCTTTGAACAATTGTTTAATAAATTAGTTTTAGATTATGAAACAAAAAATGTAAAAAATGTAAAATTTGAAGAATTTGAATTTAAAAACATTATTGATAATAACAAAATTAGTGCAATTATAACAAGCAACTACAATGAAGCAATTAATGATTTTGATATGGTTGTTTTTAAACCAAATAAATATGATTTAAAAGTTGTTGATGAATTTTATTTAAAATACAACAAAAAATTCTATTTATATTTGCCTGTTATTGCAAATTATAACGACATAAAAATAATTGATTCAATATTAAAAAAATATGATAGCAAAAAAATTGGTCTTGTTGCAAATAACTTGTGGGGATTGTATTATGCAAAACAAGGCTTTGAAATTGTTGGAGGGTATGGTTTAAACATTGCAAATAAAAGCACAGTTGCCTTTTTAAATAGTTTTGGTGTAACAATTTTTATAAAATCTATTGAACCAATTTTAAATAAAAACTTTAATTTTGGTTTAGAGTACGAAGGGAATGTTGCACTTATGACTTTTTGCCATTGCCCATACAAAACAGCATACAATTATAGTTTATGTTCCGAGTGTAAGTTTGATGGTAAATTAAAATATGTGGACAACTTAGATAATGAGTACAACATAAATAGATATCAAGTTAGTGGCTGTTATTTTGAATTAAAGGAAAACAAAGTTATTAAAATTGAAAAGGAATTAGGCAAGGTTGTAGATATAACATAAAGCGAACAAATTGTTCGCTTTTTTGTTTATCAAAAATTTGTTCGATTTATGTTACTTTGATTGCCTATTTAATTGATTAATTAGTAAAAAAAAGTTACAATATATTACGAATATTTTTATTGGAAATTATTTTAATTTTTTAAAATATATATTGCTAAAAATTTAAGGAGAATTATGGTCATACAAGGAATAGTGGAAGAAATAGTTTATAGAAACAGTGATAACAATTACACTGTTTTTGTTATTGACCATAATGATGAATATTTAACTTGTGTTGGCAAAGTTCCAATCATTAGTGAAGGAGAAATGGTTGAACTTGTTGGCGAATTTACAAAGCATAGTAAATATGGCGAACAATTTGCAATAACACAAGCAAAAATTAGTAATCCAAACACAAAAGAAGGAATTGTTAGATATTTATCAAGTGGATTAATTAAGGGTGTTGGGCCAATTACTGCACAAAACATTGTTGATAAATTTGGCGAACTTTCACTTGAAATTATTGAGTTTAATCCAACAAAATTAGCATTAGTTAAAGGAATAAGTGAAAAGAAAGCACTTGAAATTAGTGAAAGTGTAAGCGAAATTAAAGCAATGCGTGACAGCGTTATGATGATGCAAGCGCAAGGCATTGGAACAAATATGGCTGTAAAAATTTATAATTTTTATGGCGAAAGAACCGACTTTATTTTAAAAAATAATCCGTACAAACTTGTTGAAGATATAGACGGAATAGGTTTTTTTACTGCTGACAAAATTGCTCAAAAATTAGGCATTGATGAATTTAGTGAGTTTAGAATTAGAGCAGGAATTTTGCACATTTTAAAGGAAAATAGTGAAAAGAGTGGAAATACATTTATTTACAAAGAAAATTTGTATAGCGAAATCACATCATTATTAAATTTTGTTGTTGCAGATTATTTAGATTTAGTTAATAAAGTTATTAATTCAATGGCACTAGATAATGTTATAAAATTGTTTGAACTTGATGGTTGCGACATTATTATGCTATACAAATATTATAGTTGCGAAAAAATGGTTGCAGGAATGCTTAAAGCATTAAATAAATCTCCTAATTTGCTTAATTTAAATGTTGATGATGATATAAAGATGTATGAAGAAATGAACAATATTTCAATGCATCAAACACAAAAAGACGCAGTTAAACTTGCTGTTAATTCTGGGGTTAGTGTAATAACAGGAGGCCCCGGAACAGGCAAAACAACAATAGTTAAATGTATTTTACAAATTTTGAAAAACAGAAGATACAATGTAAAACTACTTGCGCCAACAGGAAGGGCTAGCAAAAGGTTAAGTGAAAGCACAGGTGAAGAAGCCAGCACAATTCATAGAGCACTAGTTGTTGACTTTAAAAATCCAGGTATGTTTTTGTATAATAGTGGAAACAAGTTGCCATTTGACGCTGTTATTGTTGATGAAGTTAGTATGGTTGATGTTCAACTTATGTTTTATTTGGTTAGAGCATTGAAAATGGGTACAAAACTTATTTTGGTTGGTGATAAAGACCAACTTCCAAGTGTTGGAGCAGGAAATGTTTTGGCTGATATTTTACAAAGTGGAGTTATTCCTGTTGAAAGTTTAACTCACATTTATAGGCAAAGTGAAAATAGTTTAATTGTAACAAACGCTCATGAAATTAATATGGGCAATATGCCAATTTTAGATAATAAAAGCGACGACTTCTTTTTTGATAATAAATCTGATAATACCGAAATTTTAAACACAATAATTTATATGCAAACAACAAGAATTCCAAGATATTTAAACATTGATAGTTCTAAAATTCAAGTTTTAGCACCTATGAAAGCAGGTATTTGTGGGGTTGAGAATTTAAACAGATGTTTGCAAGAAAAAATCAATCCAATTACAAAATATAAAATGGAAATTGTAAAAGACAAGGTTATTTACAGAGAAAATGACAGAGTTATGCAAATAACCAACAACTACGAACGCTCTTGGGAAAAAGATGGTGAGTTTGGTTCGGGTGTGTTTAATGGGGACATTGGAGTAATTAAAAAAATTGACATAGCAACCAACACCACAACAGTTTTGTTTGAAGATGGCAGAAAATCTAATTATTTGCTTAGTGAGTTAAATGAATTGGTTTTAAGTTACGCAATCACTATCCACAAAAGCCAAGGCAGTGAGTTTGATGTGGTAATTATGCCAGTTATAACCGGTGCACCAATGCTACTTACTAGAAATTTGTTGTACACAGCAGTAACACGTGCAAAAAAAATGGTTGTGCTTGTTGGAAAAAAAAAGGCAATAAAAATTATGGTTTCAAATAACTACACACAAGTTAGATATAGTATGCTAAAATATTTTTTAAAAAATGAAGATATTGAAAATACATTACTTAAATAATATGTTAAAATAAGTAAAAGATAAAACTAAGGATAATATGAAAAAAAATAAATATTTAATTTTAAATTTAATATTTTTAGTTGTATTTGCAATATGTTGCAATATGTTTTTTGTTTCAAATTATGTAGTGTATGCAGATGACAAAGAAGATGATGAAGTAATTATAGAATATAGCACTTGGGACGGTGGGAAAGAAGCGTTTTATTTGCTAGATTCATCAAAATTAAATAGTGAAAGCAATCCATATATAATTGACAGTGCAAACAAACTTGCTTATTTTGCTAGTATGGTTTCAGATGGTTATACTTATGAAAACGAGTATTTTAAGTTGACAGTAAATATTGATTTGGGTGGATATTATGATTATAACACTGGCAAATTTAGTGGAAATGTATGGCAAAGCATAGGCAGTAAAAACAACATTAAAGCAAACTCGTTTCAAGGGGTTTTTGATGGCGGAAACAATAGAATAGTTAATATGTGCTATTATTCAGAAAGTGCTTTAAATGGAAGTTATGGCTTGTTTGGATACACACTTAATGCAACTATTAAAAATGTTCAATTAAATGGTTATGTAAAGTGTGATAGCACAAACATATCACTACTTGTTGGATACGCAGAAAATACAAATTTTGAAAATTGCGATGTAAATGGAATAATTTATGGCAACAATACAAATGTTGGAATTTTGGCTGGAACAGTTTACACATATTCAAATATTAATATTAAAAATTGTTTTGTAGCCGGTGAAATTACAAATTCAAGCAGTGGCTCTAATGTTGCAGGCGCTGTTGGGGTTGTGTTTAACGACAGAAACATATTACAAATTGAAAACATAAATTCAAGCGTTATAATAATTGCAAACTCAGTAGTTGCAGGAGTTGCAAATGTTCTACAAGCAATAGGTGAAGTTAATATTGAAAATTGTGAATTTGGTGGAGTTATAACAACAAGTTCGTCAAACAATGTAGGTGGAATTGCTGGTTTAAATTCAAATGCTTTAATTAATGGTTGTGTAAACTATGGAAATATTACTGCAAATTCCAACAATGTAGGTGGAATTGTTGGCTCAAATTCTGGCATTATTTATAATTGCACAAATGAAGGCAAAATTAATGGATTAGATTACACAGGTGGCATTGCAGGAAATTCAACAAACCAAATAACAAATTGTAATTCTCACGGAAAAATCATTGGAAACAACTATGTTGGAGGAATTTCGGGCTCGGTTTTAAGTGGCGAAGAGTCTTTTGATTTTAAATGTAATTATAACACTGGAGCAATTGTTGGAAGTAATTATGTTGCAGGAATTGTTGCCAAAGCAAATGTGGACATAAAATATTGTTTTAATATGAACTTAAATGAAGATGAGTATGGCGTTGTTGGAAACAACTATGTTGCGGGTGTTGTTGCTGAACTTACCAATTCAAATTTATATGTTTGTTTTAATAGTGCATGTGTTAAATCAAACGACATTGCGTCAGGAATTATTGCAAAATTTATTGGGGTTTCAACTAAAAACTCCATTGAAGATTTTTATTTTATTGGAAAAATTTTAGGCAAAAATATTGCAGGTGTGGTTGCTGAGTGTAGCAACGCAAACATAAAAAATGGTTATGTTTTAGCAATATTAAATTTTATTGAAGAAGAAAATTATGAAGTGTCAGGTGCTGTTGCAGGCAACTTTGCAAACACAAAATTTACTAATGTTTATTATGCTAATGATTTGTGTAATATACCACACGGAACAACAAGCATTGATGATGATATAATAAGCACCACATCAAATGAAATTCAAAGTGGAAAGTTAAATGACTTGAATTCATTTTATTATTATAAGCAAGAAACCATTGACAAAGAACATTATTACGATTACTATCCAATTCTTAAAAAATTATTTTTTGATATTTATATTGTTGATAGTGACAACTATTTTGTTGATAGTTCAAATGTTCAATCTCTTTCGTTGCAAGGGGCAATAAGTAAAGTTTACAACACTGTTGTGATTACTTTTGTAACAAATTGTGATGAAAATATCGACCAATTATATTTAAAACAAAATATTGATTTGTCACAAATATTGCCAATAGTAAGCAAACAAGGATACGACTTTGATGGTTGGTATTTAGATGAAAATTTAACTCAAAAACTTGATGTTAAAAATGGATTGAGTGAAAGTGCAACTCTTTATGCAAAATTTGTTTATCCAAGAGCAAGTTTTCCATGGTGGATTTTTGCTATAATCTTTGTGGTAATAATTGCAGTTTTATCATTTACATTTTTTGTTACAAACAGAAAGAAAGTTGTTATGTTTAAAGTTGATGGACAAACAATTGCTCCATTAAAAATTAAAGTAGGAAGTGTTTTAATTCTTCCAAAACCAACAAAAGAAGGATACAAATTTAATGGTTGGTACTATAATGAAGAGCTAACCAAAAAATTTGAACTTAATGTTATGCCAAATATCAACTTAATTTTGTTTGGTGATTTTGTTGAAGAATTAGATAAAGATAAAACAAGCAAAAAAGCAAATAATAAATTAAAAAAAGCGGAAGAAAAAGAAACAAAAAAAGAAAATAAAGTTTTAAATACACAAAAAGAATCAAAACAAGAAGAAAGCAAAAAACAATCAAAAACAAACAAAAATTCTTTAAACTTAAAAAAAGATGCTAATAAACAAACAAAAACTACTAAAAAGTAATGGAGGATAAGTAATGTATAATGTAATTATTGCAATATGTGTTATAACTATAATTGGTGTAAATATTATTATTAACACCAGTTTTGCAACCATTTTAAATTTAATTTTGTCGTTTGCATTAATTTTAGTTCCTTCTTTGTTTGTATTGATTTTGGTAAGATTTTGTCCACAAAAATGGTTCAAATGGAAAATTTTTAAAGTTGGAAGAAAAGAGTATAAGTTCTATGATAAGATTAAAATTAGAAAATGGAAAGACAAAATTCCTGAATGTGGTGGGCTAGTTAATTTTAAAAAAGACAAGTTGGCACCGAATCCAAAAGACAAAAAATATATTTTAAAATTTATTGATGAAACTTATTATGCTGAAATTACACACGCTTTAATGATTATTACAGCATTTATTGGATTTTTATTTGTTCCAAAAGAATTAAAAATTTCAATGGGATTGCCAATTTTGATTGCTTATAGCTTGCTTAATATTCCATCAATTCTTATACAAAGACACACTAGATATAGACTAATGAAGTTCTCGTACAAATTACCAAATGTTTGTGAACAAGAAGAGTTAGTGGAAGTTAAAATAATTAAATAATTAAAAACAAAAAAGCAATGTAGTATTGCTTTTTTTGTTGATTTTTACTATTTTTGTTAATTATTCTTCAATATAAGCAAGGTTTTTAATTTTTATATTTGTAAAAATATGGAAAGTATAGTAAAATATCTAATGTAAAATATTTAATATATTATATAAACTTATTTTTAGAGAGGAATAAATGGGATTATTTTCATACTTATTTGGTTCGGATAACAAACGAAATATTAAAAAATTAGAAAAAATTGCTAGCAAAATTGAAGCATTAAGCGAAACATATAAGTCTAAAACTGATGAAGAATTAAAAGAAACAACAAATATCTTAAAAGATAGATTAAGCAGGGGCGAAACATTAAATGACATTTTGCCTGATGCTTATGCGTGTGTTAG
>CALVNY010000015.1 GCA_944350085.1 uncultured Clostridia bacterium
TCTCAGTCCTGTAGGACCCAGACCGAAATCATAGATTTCTCCCGGCTTTGGCTAAAAACTTGCCACCGGCAACTTTTCTTTACGCGTCGCCCCACCTGAGGAGCCAAATAAAGCCTAGGATTTTTCCTAGGTTTTTTGTTTTATTTATAATTTATTTTTTAACACGGATTCGAACCCCCGGTTCTCAGTCCTGTCGGACCCAGACCGAAATCTTAGATTTCTCCCGGCTTTGGCTAAAAACTTGCCACCGGCAACTTTTCTTTACGCGTCGCCCCACCTTGAGGAGCCAAATAAAGCCTAGGAGTTTATCCTAGGTTTTTTTGTTTTATTTATAATTTATTTTTTAACACGGATTCGAACCCTTGGTTCTCAGTCCTGTCGGACCCAGATTGATTAAAGTTAATGCAAAATGGCCCATCAAAATTTATGTTATTAAATTCTTCTTTTAATTTAATAGCAAAATTTTCAGCAACAAATAGTGGCATAATGGTTTTTAAATATTCATTAATCTTTAAAAAATTTCTATCGCAAAATTTATTAGAAAACTCGTCATCTTCAATTATTTCTCTAACATTATTATAAATTGAAGCACATAAATTAGAATACTTTAAAAATTCAACATTATGTAGAAAAGTTTTTTCAGTAATTATTCTTGAAATGCCTTTATAATACATATCACTTGAAAATTGCAAAACTCTTTTGCCTTTTTGTGATAAATAATCTTTTAACTTTTCAGCCATAAAGGTTTTACCACTGCTTGATGCTCCAGCAATTAATATTATTTTTTTGTCATTTAATTCATTTTCAATTTTACTAAATAATTCTTTCATTTTTCACCCCTATGCGTATTTTTTACGCATTGCAAGTGTTTTTTAAAAAAAAATTTAAAATTAATTTTATTTTTTAGTTTAATCTTAAAATTAATGATAATATTTTTTAGTTAAAAACTTAAAAATACAATTATGGTAAAATAATAAATAAAAAATATATTATTAATATATTGACATTATTTTTATAGTTTTTGACAATTACTAAATAATAATTGTTAATATATGAACATATAATGTAATATTGTTACATTTTTTTGATTTTTAAAACAAAATAAAAAAACTCTTAAATTTAAGAGTTTTTTTAATAAATTGAATAATATAATAATTTTTTTATTTTGTTATGGTAATAGTTCCATCTTCTTCAATTTTAATTTTATCACCAGTTTGAACATAATTTAAAAATTCGTCTCCCAATTTGTCAATTGCAATTATTGAACTATTTTCCCAGTTTTTTGCAAGTATAATTCCTGAACATGCCAATGAATCTATTTCTTCTGAAAAAAGCATTGCACTAGGATTTATGCCCATTGAACATATTGTTTGAATAACAAGCCCGCCTGTTGTTGAGCCAATAGTTTTAGGCAAACAAAGGATTTTACCTGTAATTTCTTTCTTATATAAATCTGGATTGTTTTGGTCGGAACTTATAACTTTTTTTGCATTTTTTAATGCACTTTTTTGAAATGTTGCAAGTGTGTTTACACCTTGTCGGCTAACTAATGCTTCACCTTCTAAACTTCCACCTGCTATTACTCTACCTTTAAATTTTTTAGTTTCCATACTATTGTTTTTTATTTCTTTATTTTCCATTTACTTAACCCCCTTGCCTGCAATTATATTAAGAATATCATCATCTTTATAATATCTACTTTGAGAGTAAGTTCTTAACTTGTTTGAGTTTGTAATTATTGGTTTTGAACCTGCCAAAGGATTGTTAGTGTACATTAAAGGACAAATTGAAGAAATTTTTACTCCTGTTTTTAAAATTTCTTTATAAAGTTCTGTTTTAGAAAATTTTTCTTTTACTTGTGGACTAGTTGTAAAAATTGTTTTAACTAAAATCTTTTTTCTATTATTTTTGGTTAGTTCACATATTATATTTTTACTCCAATCATAAAGTTGTGAGTAAGACAAATGTGGACAACCAATAAAACATAATTTTGGTTTAGCATTTACATTTTTCCAAAGCACAGGGTAAGATTTATAAACTCTTTCTAATTCCTCATCATCAATCACATAAATTTTTGCATCTTTTTTAATTAATTTTTTGCCAAAATTTTTTGCTTCCGGTGTTAAATTTTCCACATGATATAATCCAACTGCACCATTTGAAGCAGAAGCAGCACCCATATCTTTTAAATAGGATTTTGTTTTGTCGTCAAGATTTGTTCCTAAAAATTTGTCTAGACCAACAATGTATGGAACATCTTCCATAACTTTTAATCCAATAGCACTACCAAGAATTTGTGCTTCTGGAAGTTTTGAAGTTTTAAGTTCAATTATGTAGTCTGCTTTTCTACCTTCATCTGTAAGCAATCCAAACTCTGGCACTTTGCCAATTATTAATGAAAATATGTCTAGCATTCCACTATTTCTATTACATCTTGCACCCAACACAGAATTGGCATAAACCACTGCACTACTTTCTGCCCAACTTAAAATATCACCGTATTTTGGAATATTTCCAACTTCGTCCATATAACAAGTGCAAGAAAAATCATTTTCACCTCTTAAACCAATTTCCTTTAATTGTTCTTCATATCTTTTTTGTTGGCTATACATAATTTTACTAAATATTAATTTGTTTAAAACATTGCATTTAACATTTTCGTAATCTATTGGTCTAGGGTCAATAGTAAATGGATAAACTGTTTTAATACCAGCGGCAATAATTTCGTCCATTATTCTAAACAAAGGTTTAATTAATCCAATCCCAAAAGATGTTACTAAATGTCCTTCGTGAGTTATTGGCACTAATCTTTTTGCGCCAAACACATCGCCAAACTCAACAACTGTTTTCATAATTTTGGCTTTTGTTTCACCTTCTTTGCCATTTAAAATATCTAATTCTTCCTGTGTTAATTCCATAATTACTCCTAACACTTTTATTCAGTTAATTTTTATTTTATTTAACTGTAATTTTATTTTAACATAAATTTATAAATACTCTAAACATATTTGCCACAAATTAAAATTAAAAAAAGAGAATCAATTTTAATTCTCTTTTCATTTTTCAAAATTTTATAGTTGTGGTTAAAAAATGTTAATTTAATACATTTTCTTCCACATAATTTTCAAGTTCAGTGCTTAAATTTTCGTCTGAAATATTTATTTCTACAACATAATCGGTTAATGAATATAAATCAACATTGTCTTTTAGCACTCCTATTTGATTTTCTAATTCATTTTTGCCTATAATTTTTGACATATTTTCAATTACATCATCAACATCTTTAAAATCTATTTTAACCCCGTTAAAAATTCCACCAACATTTTTAATTTGAGAATTTAATTTTTCAACACCATAATTTAAGTCTTCAGTTAAAATACTATTATTTTTTATATCTAACAATCTTGCAAATATATCTATTGGGGTTAGTTTATTTTCAAAATATTTTTCAAAAGACGATAAATATTCAACTAATATTGGATTTAAAATTTCATTATTTTTTGTATGTTGACTATCATATAAATCACAAAAAACATTTAAAACAATATTTTTTAAGTCACTTTTATTTACATAAAAATTTGCACACAATTTGTTTTCAAAATTGTTATTTTCTAGTAGTTCCTTAATTATCATTGCATTTTTTGTGCCTAAAGAAAACTCTTTGTTATTTTCAAGCAAATTATTGTTAAACAAAACCAATTCAAGCAATGATGCACTATAAAAATATAATCTATTTGTGTAGTCTAATTCTTCAATGTATTTTTGAATTTCCTTTAAATCTTTTAATTCATCAAGTTTTGGATTTATTTCAGTTTTATATTTTTTTAACAAAACAAAACTTTTTAAATTATTTTTAATCATTGAAGCAACTAATTCTGCCTGTTTTACTTTAGAAACAAAATAGTCATTACCTTTGTTTTTAGTTTTATAAAATTGTTTGGTTGCATTAATCATAAAAACCTCAAAACCCCTTAACTGCATATATTTTAACATATTTTTTTATTTTGTCAATACCACAAAAATTTAATAAAAAAAGGGTTAGAATTCATCTAACTCTTTTATTTTTTATTTGCTAATTAAAATTTCTTTTAATTTCGTCTATTGCATTTTTTTCTAATCTACTAACTTGTGCCTGGCTTATTCCAACCTCTTCACTAACCTCCATTTGTGTTTTGCCAATATAATACCTTAAAAGCAATATTTCCCTTTCCCTATCATCAAGTTTTTTTAATGATTCCTTTAAGTTTATATTTTCCAACCAATTATTTTCATTGTCAAATGAGTCACTAACTTGGTCCATTAAATAAATTGTGTCGTCACCATCATTATAAATAGGGTCCGACATACTCATAGGCTCTGAAATTGCGTCAAGAGCAATTGCAATTTCGTTGATTGGCAATTTAAGAACTTTTGCAATTTCACTAATGTTTGGCTCGTTTAAACTAGTTTTCATTAGTTCTTCTTTAACTTTTAATGCTTGGTAAGCCGTGTCACGCATACTTCGACTAACTCTTATGCTGTTGTTATCCCTTAAAAACCTTTTTATTTCGCCAACAATCATTGGAACAGCATAAGTGCTAAATTTAACATTTAAACTCACATCAAAATTGTCAATGGCTTTCATTAACCCAACGCAACCAACTTGAAATATGTCGTCCATATTTTCTTTGCGTCCTGTAAACTTTTGAACAACACTTAACACTAATCGCATATTGCAAGTTGCAAATAGTTCCCTTGCATGACTATCTCCATTTTTTACTTTTTTCATTAGTTCTGCTTGTTCACTACTGCTTAACTTTGGTAAGAGCGAAGTATTAACCCCCGTGATTACAACTCTATTTGCCATATATCACCTCTTAAATTTAATACCTATAATCTTCCCAATAAAATTTAAAATATACCAACCACATAAGGCACAAAAAAACAACACAACACTAAATTGTGCTGTGTGCTTTACTTTTAATAATTTATATTTTTTTAAATTTTTTTATATTCAAATTATCACTTATTATTATATTTTTTCTATAATTTTTGCTTTTAATTTTTATATGTAATTTTTTTATTAAAAAAATTTTAAAACCATAAATCAATTTTTTAGATTGCGTTAGAATATTTTTTCATTTCCTTTTTTAGTTTTGCAACAATTTTCTTTTCTAATCTACTTATGTAACTTTGGCTAATTCCTAAATAATCTGCAACTTCTTTTTGTGTTTGTTCTTGACTTCCATCTAGTCCAAATCGCAAATTGATTATTTCTTGTTCTCTTGGGCTTAATTTTTTTAAAACAAAGTTTAAAATTTTCTTTTCCAATTCTTGTTCCAAATCAACTTGTGGAGTTTCAATAGTGCTTTCAATGCAGTCTTCAAGCGTTAGTTTGTTTCCTTCACTATCAACATTTAACGGTTCAAAAATTGACACTTCTTGTTTAGTTTTGCTTGTTTTTCTTAAATACATTAATATTTCATTTTCAATGCATTTTGAAGCGTATGTTGCAATCTTTATGTTTTTATCAGATTTATAACTATTAACTGCCTTTATTAGCCCAATGCTTCCAACACTTATTAAATCATCTGCTTCAACCCCAGCGCCTACAAATCGCTTAGCAACATAAACAACTAATCTCATATTGTGTTCTATTAGTTTTTGTTTTGCATATTCACTGTCTGCATCAAGTAATGCAACCAACTTTTGCTCTTCTTCAACACTTAATGCTTTTGGTAATGCTTCACTGCTTATGTATAGTAGCAAATTATCTTCTTTTTTAAATAATTTTTTTAAAGCATTTAAAATCTTTTTTAGAAATTTCATATTTAATCCCATTTTTTATAGTATTATTTAATAACTAAATTATTAGGCTAAAATCATAAAGTGATAAATTTTTTAGTTGTTAGTTAATTAAAACATTGTTATAAAAACATAACTACATATTAAAATATATATAATACTATATTTAAGTAATTTTTTAAAAATAACTATTATATATACTCTTGATGCAAAATACAATCAAATTTTTTGTTGAAATTTGAGTTGCTAACACCTATTGTTACATCTTTAAAAATTTTGTATGTTTTGTCTTCCAAAATTTTAACTTTGTCACATTTAAAAGTTAACATTTTTGTTACAGCATTTGCAGTTGTAATTGTTAAATATTTAGATGTTTTAACATCGAGTTCTGTAACATTGTTGGTTGCAACTTTGATTAATGAAACATTAGGATAAGCATTTAAAAACGAGTTTAGGCTAATAACTATTATTGGATTTCCTAAATCGTCGTAAATTTGATTTCCCGTATCTAAAAATCCATTTAATTTAAACAATTTGTCATCTTTAAATAATTCAACAGGATATGTTAAATTAACAATATTTTTTCTATATTTAATAAACTTTTGCAATATTAAAAAATAAATAAAAATAGTTAAAACAATTAAACTTATTGGAATATTAAAGTTGTAAATAATTAAACCATTTATGCTTACATTAGAATTTAACAAATAAAGTATGCCAAAACATAGCCCACCCATTAAAAATGTGTATGTAACAAAAATTAAGTAATTTAACATAATGCTTTTAAAATTAAATTTGCTAAAAATTAAAACAATAAACAATCCTACTAACATTTTTAATAAAATCAGTAAATAATTTTGTAATTTAATAAACGGCAAAAAAATAGCAAATATCGTTCCAACAACACTTGCAGTAAGTATCCTATATTTGTTTACCTTAAATCGTAATGTAATGCTTGTTAAATAAATTAAAATACTATTTATTATTAAATTGTCTAAAATAACATATTCAATATAAACTTCCATATTTAACCTTAAATAAATTATACAACAACCAAAAAAAATACTTTTAACAAAAAAAAATATTAATATATACATTAATGTCATTTTTTGTAATTTTATATAAAATGACTATTGAAATTAAAATTTTTGTTTGATATAATAATTATTGGAAGGTGAAATATGAAAGATTATACAAAAAACTTAATTGAAAATAAATTATACCCTTTATATCCTCACATAATAGCAATAAATAATAAATTAGATGATCCAGAGCAAGCATTTTATCATTTAATATCAACAACATACTCTTCAATTATGCAAACAATTAATTATGTTGAAGAAAAGAAAATACATTTATATGCCGAATTAGAATATTATTATCAAATTAATTATTTAAGGCATGATATTATTGAAAATATATACAAAAAAAATATTTACAATAACAATCTAAGAATTCCTAAATTTGATTCATACGACCATGCGCTTAAAGAATGCAAATATTATCAATATGCAAAAGAAACATATAAAAAAGTTGTATCAGGTAAAACCCCAATAGTTGAATTAAACAATGATGCATTTCTTGCATATACCTTATATGATATAGCAAACAAAGTAATAAACAATGCTTTTGAAATTAAAGATAAAAACTTGATTCTTTCAGAAAATTCACAAATTATAAAAGATTACACAGAATACAATAAAGAAATTAATAACAACATTGTTAAATATTTAACTGATAAATACCAAATTAGTGAAAGATATGATGACAATGCTAAGCCCGTTGTTGAAGAAAAAAGTGAAAGCAATTTAGAAGATGAAAATTTAGATAACAACGCAAACACTTCAAATGATGACAACATTATGTAAAAACCACCATGTGTGGTTTTTTTTATTTTTTTTAATTTATAAATAAAAAAAAGCACTAAATATCAGTGCTTTTTGTTTTTAATTATCTATTTTTAAGTTTACGCAAAAATGGTGGAATATCGCTATCATCAACTACAACTTTTTTAGGCTGTGTAATAATTTCTTCCTCTTCTTCTTCCATTGGTTCTTCTTCCACATCATGAAGATTTTCTAAATTATAAAGCCTTTCTTCATCAACTTTTGCTACTGGTCTAAAAGCGTCATTGCCTTGAACACTATTTCTAAAATCTTGTTTCATATCGTCTTGAATTGTAGCCCCGCTAAACCCTGTTGCAATAACAGTAATTTCAACTTCTTCGTTCATGCTTTCATCAATTCCACTACCAAATATAATGTTGCATGATGGGTCAACAACTTCCTTAACAAGTTCGGCACTTTCATAAACTTCTTCTAGTGTTAAGTCCAAGCCACCTTTTATATTTAATATAATGCCAGTTGCACCTTCAATAGTGGTTTCAAGTAATGGGCTTGAAACTGCTTGTCTAACAGCTTCAATAGTTCTGTTTTCCCCTTTGCCTCTACCAATTCCCATATGTGCCAAGCCTTTGTCTTTCATGATTGTTTTAACATCGGCAAAATCTAGGTTAATTAAACTTGGAGTAACAATCAAATCGGATATTCCTTGAATACCTTGTCTTAAAACATCATCAGCAGTTCTAAATGCTTCAACAATTGGTGTGCCCTTTGGAACAATTTTAAGAAGTTTGTCGTTTGGAATAATAACTAATGTGTCAACATTTCCCTTTAAAGCCTTTATTCCCCTTTCAGCATTTTCCATACGGCGTCTGCCTTCAAAATTAAAAGGTTTTGTTACAACAGCAATAGTTAAAATACCCATTTCTTTTGCAATGGCTGCAATAATAGGTGCAGCCCCTGTTCCTGTTCCACCACCCATTCCAGCAGTTATAAAAACAAGGTCGGTATCTTTTAACATTTCGCTTAAAACTTCACGGCTTTCTTCTGCTGCTTTTGTTCCAATTTCTGGGTCTGCACCAGCACCTAGACCACGAGTTAGTTTTTCACCAATTTGAATTCTGTGTTGTGCTTTACTCATAAGCAATGCTTGTTTGTCTGTGTTAACAGCAACAAATTGTGCACTCTTTATATTTGCATTAACCATACGGTTAACGGCGTTGTTTCCACCACCACCAACACCAATTACTTTGATACTACAAACTTGACTAATATTATCGTTATTATACATAATTTACTCCTTATTATTAACTCTTAAAATACTTGTATTTAGAATTTTGTTCCATATATAACGCCGTATCAAGCAGTCCAACAATTCCACTAAGTTCCGGCATATTAAGTTGAGGTGGCCAAGGACTAACAATTTCAATTTTCCTATTCATAACTTCCTGCATATAGTCTTTTGCACCTTTTATATAACTTATTCCACCACCTGTTAAATATATTTTCATATTTTCTGGAATAGTATAATCAAAAAGTTCAATACATTTTTCTATTGTGTTACAAATTGTGTCAATTCTACTTAAAACAATATTATTTGTAATTTTTGCACCAACTTTAACAATTTTATTTTCAACATTAACTTCATAATAATCATCGTCATCGGCATCAATACAAAGCAATGTTTTTCTTTTTAAAAGTTCTGCACTAAAAAATGGTAAGTTTAAGTGTTCAGACAAATCTGCAGTAATATGCCCACCACCTAGTGAAAACGACCTTAAATCTTGCAATCCTTCACCTAAACATAACGAAACTGATGTTGATATGTAGCCACAATCTACAAGCAATGCACCCTTTTCTCTAGTTTCTTCATCAAGTAAATAAGTTGCTGTTGCTAGTGGACTTGAAATAAATTCAATATCATAAATATTTAATTCGTTTAAAATTTCTAAAACAAAATTTATATATTCATTATTTGCATAAATAAAACTAGCCACAACCCTTAAATTATTACTATATTTATTAACTGCATTTAAAGTTCTAGTGCCATCTGATAGTAAATAATATAATGGTGCAACATTAATAATTTCGTGTGTTGCACTATATTCATTTTCAAACTTTGTGTTAAAAAGTTTGTCAATGTGTGCACTTGTAATTTTAGTGCGTTTTCCACCAAAATCAATTTTAAGTTCCCTTTCAGATGTAATTAAAAATTCAGCAGGAACACCAACATACAATTTTTTTATTTTTTTGTTTAAAGAGTTTTCAACTTCGCCAATTATTTTATTAAAACTTTTTTTAAGATTTTCAGGCTCAATAAATTCGCCGTCCATAAAACCGGCGTATGAGTTGTTTGCTTTTGCCTTAATTACAAAAGTTCCATTTATTCCTCTTTCTCCAACAAATAGTTCTAATTTTGAAGAACCAACATCTAAAACGGCAACCTGTTTCATATTCTCCTAAAATGTCCAAAAAAATAATATAATAGTATAGTTAATTATATAATTATAAATAATTATTGTCAAATTAAATAGATATTACTTTTTTACAAATTTATGCCATTTTAAGCAACAAAAAACACAAAACTTAAGTTTTGTGTTAGATGTATTTACTAATGTCTTCATTGGTTAAATAAAAGTTGTTTGAATAACAAAGTATTGTGCCCGTTGAATAACTATCTTTATATTGCTCATAAGCACTAACACCATACAATAATTTTTTGTTTAAGTTGTCATTAACATTGTTGATGTAAATGTTTAATCCAAGGTTTGTATAAACATATAAATTATTATTTTTTAACATAAAAGTTTTAAAAGTGTTTTTGGCTTTTAGAGTGTCGTAATTTAATTCTTGCAAATATTCTGTAATTCCTTTAAACATGCTTGTGTAAGCAATATTTAAAAAATCACCTCTTGATAAATTTAAGTTTGCTATCATTGAACTATCAACAGCAAGTTCACAAGGACTAATTCCAAATAGTTTTATGTAATTTTGTAAATCATTTGTTAATTCCAAAACTTTAAGTTCTTTATCTAAAATTGCATAATCTGAATTTCCCAAATTTAAATAAAAATAAGGTTCTCTTTCTCTTGCATGAATTACAACTTTGTTAGGAAACTTCACTTCAATTTTTACAACTTCAATATAAGACTTTGATTTTTCAATATTTTCAATATATTGCTGTTTTTTTAAAGTGAACACACTGCTGTTCATTTTTATTTTTGATGAAGAAATAATGTCTTCATTGTCATCAACAGTTAAAACATTAGGTTTTGTTAGCCAATTAACGCTAATATTTTGCACAGTAAAAACAGCACTACATAGTACTATAATAATTGTTAAAAATATTAAAACACTAAGTATTATTGCTAACCTTTTTGTTTTCATAAACTCCTACTCTTTCTTACACAAAAATATAGCACATTTTAACAAAAAAAGCAAATTCATAGTAATCAATATATAACATATTTTAAATTTTAGATGTCGTATTTTAGTGTTTTAACCAAATAAAATTAAAAATGTTGAAATTTTATTTATTTATATTTCAATTCTTTTTATTTCGGCGCCCAAAATATTAAGGTCGTTTTCCATGTTTTTATAACCCCTATCAATGTGATAAATATCTTCAACTGTTGTGTAACCTGATGCACTAAGCCCAGCAATAACAAGAGCAGCCCCTCCTCTTAAATCGCTGGCAGTAACAGTTGCACCATACAATTTATCTACGCCTTTAATTAGTGCCATTCTGTCCCTTATGGTGATATCTGCACCCATTTTAGTTAGTTCACCATAAATTTTAAAACGAGTTTCAAACAAATTTTCAACAATTATTCCTGTTCCTTTTGAAATTGTTTGAAGTGCCAACATTTGATTTTGAAGGTCGGTTGGAAACCCCGGATAAGGTTGTGTTTCAATAGCACAACTTTTTAATTTGCCCGAACTTTTTATTTCTATTTCATTTTCAAACAAATCAACATCACAACCCGATTGCTTTAATTTAGTTATAACAGCCAAATTATGTTCTGGAATTGTGTTTTTAAGTTTAATGTGCCCACCTGTCATTGCACATGCAATAAGATATGTTCCAGCAACAATTCTATCACTAATTGGCGTATAATTTGTGCTATGCAAATGGTCAACTCCAATGATTGTAATTGTGCTTGTTCCAGCCCCGCTTATTTTTCCACCCATGGAATTTATAAAGTTTTGCAAATCAATAATTTCTGGCTCTTTTGCAGCATTGTAAATCACGCTTTTCCCTTTTAATTTAACACAAGCCATCATTAAATTTTCGGTTGCCCCAACGCTTGGAAAATCTAAATGCACAAACCCTGCTTTCATATTGCTTCCATCGCAATCAATAAACCCATGTTTTTCATCAATTTTTACACCTAATGTTCTTAACCCTTTTAAATGTAAATCAATGGGTCTTGTTCCTATGTTGCAACCACCCGGATATGCCACAAGTGCTTTTTTAAATTTTGTAAGTAATGAGCCTAACATAAAAATTGAAGAACGAACTTTTTTTGTGTATTCTTCCTTTATTATATGGCAACTAGCATTTTTAGAATTTATGTACAAATTATTTTCTTCTTTTTTTGTTTCACAACCCAAACTTTCCAAAATATTAATCATAATTTCAATATCAGTAAAATAAGAACATTTTGCAATATTTAGGTCTTCGTCACACATAAGTGCCCCTGCTAAAATTGGCAAGCAGGCGTTTTTGGCACTTCCTATTTCAAGTTCACCAACTAACCGCTTTCCACCTTTAATATAAAAAGCCTCCATAATTTCTCCTTGTAATGGTGTTTTTTCTTAGTATTATATAAACTAAACACATTTAAACCACACCAAATAATTTTAGTGCAATTTTATATAGGAAGTTTTTTATATTTATATGCAATTAAAACATTAAATGCCATAAAGTACTTCCAATATACTTCATTTTATGGAAGTTTTAACTCGTTTGTTACTTTTAAAATTTATTGCAAATTTTCGCATATCAAACTTAAACTTGCTATTGTTTGAAATATTTAGCAAAATTCCAACACTTGACAAAAACACAACTAAACTACTTCCACCTGCACTAACAAACGGCAATGGTATTCCTGTTGGTGGAATACTTCCTGTTACAACTGCAAAATTAATAAGCATTTGAACCCCAATTATACTAGTAATACCAAATGCCAAGTAAGAACCCATGCGGTCACTTGCATTAAAAGCAATTTTAATTCCTTGAACTATAATTGCAATATAAACAAAACATAAAATTAAAATTCCAAAAAAGCCAAATTCTTCACCAATGATTGACAAAATAAAATCTGATTCAGAAAAAGGTAAAAACAAATATTTTTGCCTGCTATTAAATAATCCAACCCCAAAAAATCCACCAGCACCTAGCGAATATAAACTTTGAATCAACTGAAAACCTTCTTCCAAAGGGTTTGCCCAAGGGTTAATAAAAGCAACAAGCCTTTTAAGTCTGTATGGCTCTGCAATTATTAAAATAGGCAAAAGTGCCAAGCCTAAACATAAAAATATAACAAAATATTTTGTTTTAACTCCTCCAATAAAAAGCAAAAGTAATAACACACACCCAATACACAAAGTTACACTTAAATTTGGTTCAAGAAGCACTAAAAAACAAATTAATCCACCCGACAACAAAACCGGAAGCATACCTTTAAATGTTTTCATTTTTTCGTAATTTTTGCTCATATAACAACTTGCAAAAATTACAAATCCAAATTTTGCAACTTCACTACTTTGAATTGAAAATCCACCAAATCCTATCCATCTGTTAGCCCCATAATTGCTTTTTCCAATTCCCGGAATAAAAACCAAAACAAGAAGCAAAACTGAAATTCCAATTATCCACCAACGAAGTTTGTAAAATTTATGATAGTCAAACAATGTAAAAAAGATTATTGCAAAAATTCCAATCACAAGCCCAACTGCTTGTTTTTTTACAAAGAAAAATGCATCGCCATAATTTACACTTGCAGAGTAAGAACTAGCCGAGTAAATTGCAACTAACCCAAACAAACTAAGCCCTAAAACCAATATTAAAAGTATTAAATTGTTCAACTTAAACTTTTTCATACAATTTTCCTTTAAATATTTTTAGTAAAAAAATCTCCTCGTTCTTTGAAACTATCAAATTCATCAAAACTTGAACTTGCTGGCGACAATAACACAACAGAATTTTTAGTTGCATTTTGCTTGCAATAGTTTATTGCGTCAATAAGTTTGTTTGTTTTAACAAAATTGTTATACTTACATTTTTTACAGGTTTTTGCAAGTTTTTTCCCCAAATCTCCAAATAACACAATTTTAACAACATTTATTGGAACATTATTAAAAAATTCTGTAAAGTCTAATTTTTTGTCGTATCCTCCAAGCATTAAATAAACACTTTTATTTTCCAAAAATTTTAATGCATGCTTCATTGCATGAATATTTGTTGCTTTGCTGTCGTTAATATAAGTTACACCGTTTTTTGTTGCCACAACTTCTAGTTTGTATTTGTCAATTTTAAAAGATTCTAATGAATTTAAAATGTCTTTTAAATTTATTCCATATAAAAAACACACAAGAATACTTGCCAAATTATTGTCCAAACAAGTGTTTATTTGTTTCAACTCTTTAACATCACACACTCTTATTTGTTCAATATCATCGTTAATATAAATAGTGCCATCAATTACTTGTATTCCAAATCCATTAATATAAAAAATGTTTGATTTAATGTTATTTTGATATTCTTTTAGCCTGAAATCGTTATTTATAATTGCAAAATCGGTTTCTGTTTGATTTTTAAAAATATTAAATTTTGTTTGTTTGTAAATGTCTAAAGTTTTGTGTCTATCTAAATGATCAGCATCAACATTTAACAAAACTGCAATGTGTGGTTTAAAATATTCAATTGCTTCTAATTGAAAAGAACTAACTTCTAAAATAGTTACTCTTTTATTTGAATTATATGTACAACTAAACGGAGTTCCAATGTTTCCTAAAAGTTCACAATCAACCCCGTTGTTTTTTAAAATATGGTGTATTAATTCCACAGTGGTTGTTTTACCATTTGTGCCAGTTACTGCAATGATTTCAGACTTACAAAAATAGTAGGCAAATTCAATTTCGGATATCACTTTAATTCCCATTTTTTTTGCAAGTTTTATATGTTTATTATAAATGCTAAATGCAGGAGAAATAGCAATCAAATCGAATTGTTTAAGCACTTTTTTGTTAAGATTTTGAATAAACTTTTCGCCATCAACATCAATTTTGTCGTCGTAAATTTTATAATCAACATTTTCCGAAATTAAAACATCTTCAACTGCGTGTCCACTTTTCCCATAACCAAAAATTAAAACTTTTTTATAATTAAATTCCATACTCACCTTTAAATTAAATAGATTAATATGCTGATTAAACTAATAATTAAAGTTATAATCATATACAAAGCAACAATCTTATTTTCTTTAATTCCTTTTCTTTCAAAGTGATGATGAATAGGTGCCATAAGAAAAATTCTTTTTTTAGTTGCCTTAAAATATAATACTTGCATTATTACGCTAATAGAACTTAAAACAAACAAAAATCCTAAAATTGGAATCATTAAATAGAATTTTGTTAAAGAACACGCACAAGCAATAAACCCACCTATTGCCAAACTGCCCGTATCCCCCATGAAAATTTTTGCAGGATTTGTGTTAAAACACATAAACCCAAATATTGCCCCCATAAAAGCACCACTTAAAATTAAAACATTTTTTATTTCGTTAATAATGGCTTGTCCCTCGCCAATATTTTCTAAATACAATAAATATAAGAATAAAATTATTGAGTAGCCAAACATAAAAATAAATGTAACACCACTAGCCAGCCCGTCCAAACCATCTGTTAAATTTACACTATTTGTTACGGCAACAAAAACCAATATAACAAAAGGAATAATTAACCAACCAATATTTATAGTTTTAAAAGTAAATGGAATTATAATTTCGCCACCATTTAAGTTTGACATATAAATAAATATTGAAACTAATATTGCAATTCCTAGTTGTCCAACAACTTTTTGATAAGGCTTTAACCCTTCATTTTGTTTCAACTTAATTTTTAAAAAATCATCTAAAAATCCCACAAGCCCATATCCAAACATACTTAATATTATTATGATTGCAAATTTAATGTTGTTGTTAATAAAAAATAAAAATGCAAAAATGGTAGCAATAATAAATATTATGCCACCCATTGTTGGAGTTCCTTGTTTTTGTTTGTGATTGTCCACATAAGTTAAAATATTTTGACCAGCCTTAAATTTTTTAATTACTTTTATAACAAGTGGTGCAATAATAACACTCATTAAAAAAGCAATTAAAAAACAAATTATAAAATTTTTCAAAACAATTTTCTCCTTGCACTTTAATTTAATTAAATGTTATATAAAAAATAATTTTTTAACTATTAAGTAAATTATTAACAACTTCTTGTTCATTATACTTAATTGCATTGCCCATAATTAATTGTTTGTGTTCGCCACCCTTACCCAAAATAATTAAAGCATCATTTTTGCATAATAAACTTATGCCATACTCAATGGCTTTTTTTCTATCTTCAATTTCCGTGTAATTTTTAAATTTTTTAAAACCTGCTTTTATGTCCCTATTAATTTTAAAAACACTAGTGTTGTTTGGATTGTCAGCAGTTAAAATAATATAGTCACTATAAGCACTTGCTACTTTCCCCATAAGCACTCTTTTTTTAGTGTCGCTATATTCAACACAACCAAAAATTGTAATAAGTTTTCCTTTAACTAATTTTCTAAAAACTCCAAGTATTTTTTCAAAACCATCAGGAGTGTGGGCAAAATCAACAATAATGTAATTGTTGTTATTTAATTTTGTAACATTACATCTTCCGTCAACTTGCAATAAAGTGTTAACACCTTTTAAAATATATTCATCTCTAATATTTAGTAGTTTGCAAACAGATATTGCTCCAAGTATGTTATAAACATTATGTTCGCCAATAAGATTGGTTTTAATATCAAAAATACTGTCTAAGGAATTTACAAAAAATTTGCTACCACTAAAACTTGTTTCAATGTTTATTGCAAAAGTGTTGCTTGGATTATAAATTCCATAAGTGATATTTGGAATTTGATTAAGTTTTGCAAGTAACCTACCATACGCATTATCAACATTAAACACTGCTTCATCAACATTTTCTTTTTTAAAAAAACTTAGTTTGCATTTAGAATAGTTTTTCATGTTGCCAAAAAAATCTAAATGTTCATTTGTTATGTTTGTAAAAAGCCCAATTCTAAACTTTATGCCTACCAATTTTTTTAAATAAATTGCATGTGCACTTGCTTCCATAATAACAAAGTCGCAATTACTCTTTTTCATCTCTTTAAAGTAATAATGCAGTTCAATGGGATCGGGAGTTGTAAGGTCTTCACTAATAAGTTTATTGTCAATAAACACCCCATTTGTGCCAATTACCCCAACACTAAAACCAGCAACATTTAAAATATGTTGTATTATAAAACTACTTGTTGTTTTTCCATTTGTGCCAGTTATACCAATAATTTTAAGTTTGTCACAGGCGTTTCCGTAAAAGTTTTTTGCAATTAAACTCATACAACTTCTTACATCATCAACTATTATTTGTGTTACATTTACTTTTAGTTTTTTGTTTGACACAACGCAAACTGCACCATTTAAAACTGCTTCTTGCACAAATTTTGAGCCATCATTATTTATTCCATCAATACAAAAAAACAAGCAATTTTTTTTACAACCTTTGCTTTTGTTGCTTAAACTTGTAACATCAACATCTTCCCCAATAAGCAAAAATTTTTCAACATCATTTAATAGTTTTGAAACCTTCATACTCCACCCACAAAAATATATTTTTTATATATTAATATAAATAAATATAAATTATGATACTTTGCCAAAATTAGACAAGATAAATTTTTAATAATCTACATAATAGTATATTTTTTGTAAAAACAAAAAACAGCCATTTAAACTGAACTTTGATTTTTTGTTTTATTATAATTTTATTTATAAAACCAAATAAATTTTAATTCAGTTTTTTAATGGCTGTTTATAAAAATTATATATTTTTAAATTGTTTTAACTCGTAATTTTATTACTATTTATGTTGTAAGTAGAATTACTGCTCCTTTATAAACATAAGTGTTTGGAGGTGTAAACTGAGCAACAACTTTATCTCCATCATTTTCGATTTCGTAAAGCAAACCTAATTTAGTAAGTGTTGAACACGCTTCTGTAATGCTTAAACCAACAAGATTAGGCAACAAAATATTTTTTTCAAGTTTTGCTGTGTCTTCTTCAATAGTTTCTCCGTTAGGCTCAATATTTTTATATTTTATTATGCCTTCAAAAATTGTTTTTGCATAAGGTGTTGCAACAATACTTCCATAATAATGTCCACTGCTTGGTTCATCTGCAATAACCAAAACAACATATTCTGGATCGTTTGCTGGAAATGCCCCAACAAATGATGAAACATATTTGTTATTAATTGCTCCTGCTTCGTACTTTTGGCTAGTTCCTGTTTTGCCTGCAATTCTATATCCCGGAATAAATGTTTCAATGCCATAACTTTGGCTTATTACTGCTTCAAGCATTGTTTTTATTCTTTCGCTAGTTTCACTTGAAACGGTTTTGTTTATTAAAGTTGGTTGATTTTTTGCAACCACATTTCCACTTGTGTCGCTTATGCTTTTTACAAAATATGGTCTATATAAATTGCCACCATTAACAACAGAACAAATTGCAGTAATTAATTGAATTGGTGTAACTGCTATTGCTTGCCCAAAGCCCATTCTTGCATAATCAACTTTTTTTGCCGTGTCAATATCCATTAAAATGCCTTTGCTTTCACCAGTAAAATCTATATTTAGTAAATTCCCAAATCCAAAAGTTTTATAGTAATCATACAATCTTTCTTTGCCAAGCCTTAATGACAAATCAACAAAAACACTATTGCAACTATTACACAACCCTTCTGTTAGTGTTTGGCTTCCATGCCCTGTAAGTTTCCAACATTTAATTTTTTCGCCGTCAACTATTCTATATCCAGGGTCGTAAAAATGTTCACTCTCAGTGCTAACACCTTCTTCTAATGCCATTGCCATAGTTAAAACTTTAAATGTACTTCCTGGTTCATACACATCAACAACACTTAAATTTTTACTCATTTCCATTAATTTTTGAATATCATCTCTTGGAACATTATTCAAATCAAAACTCGGCTTGCTACTCATTGCTAAAATTTCGCCTGTTTTTGGATTCATAACAATGGCAGTTGCACTTTTAGGTTCGTGGTCATGGCACAAGTTTATAAGAGCATCTTCACACAATTTTTGAATATTAACATCAATGGTCAAATTTAAGTTACAGCCAGGCACACTTGGTATGTACGAACTAAGAGTGTTGTCAATTTTAACACCATGCACATCACTTTCTTCTAGTGCATATCCATTAACGCCCTTTAAATAGTTGTTATAGTAAAGTTCCAAGCCACTTTGCCCAACATTATCTATTGTTGTGTAACCTAAAACTTGTGTTAACAAATCTCCATAAGGATAAAATCTTGTGCTATTTTCACTTAAAACAACACCTTCAAGATTGGCACTAATAACCTTTTTTGACAAATCTGCATCAACTTGTTGTTTTATTAAAACTTCACTATACTTAACATTGCACGCCTTGTTAAAAATTGTTTCATAATCAATGCCCAAAATATTACTAAGCGACAAAGCAACCGTTGCAGGACTTTTAATTCTTGTGGGTTTTACATAAATGTCGTATGTACTATAACTTGTTGCAAGAGTAACTCCATTTGCGTCTTCAATTGTTCCCCTAGTTGCATTAAGAGGCAAATCTCTAAACCATTGTTCTGCGGCTTTTGCTTGCAACCATTTGCTATCTTTAACTTGAACAAAAAACAACCTGCCAAGTAGTAATAAAAAAATAAAGGTTATTAGCACAAAAACACTAATTAACCTCTTTTGTAAAGATATTAAATTATTCAAATGTTTATCCCCCAAATAAATGACTTACAAAATCACAAACTTTGTCAAACCAGTTTGTATCGAAGGAAACATCTCCTGAGTTTGTTGGAATAATTAAGTTCAATTTAACTTGAACTGCTTTATCAACATCATAACCATTTTCTTTTAATTCTTCTTCCCATTTTGAAACATTGTTCAATTTATTATAATCTTTAATAACATCACTTAGTTTTTGTTCCTGTTCTAAAACATTTCCTTCAACTAATTGTATGCTACTATTCATATTTTTTATTACAAATATATTAAAAATTGCCAAAAAAACTAACAAACTTATAATAACGCAAGCACTAATTAAATAAACCTTTGTTTTAAAACTCAAAGATCTTTTTATTTGTTTTTGAACATAAGCATTGTTTTTTGTTAAAGTGTTTTTTTCTGGATTTAAAACTATGCTTTCATATTCATTATAAATTGAATTTAACTTGTCGCTACTATAATTAGTATCGAATTTATCTAGTTCGGAAGCATTTGCAGTTGCAACTTCTTTTGTTGTTGTTGCAGTTAAACTGTTTTTTCTTTCAGTTAAAATAACTTTTTTATATCCTGCCATATTACTCTCCTTTTCAATTTAATATATTATGTTTAAATTTTTTCTACCACTCTTAGTTTTGCCGATGCACTTCGTTTGTTTTCAGAAAGCTCTTTATTTGTTGCAATAATTGGTTTTTTGTTAATAAGTTTTACACTTGCTTTATGATTACATACGCAAAATGGTAAATTTTTATCACAAATGCAATTAGTTGATTCTATTTTAAAAACATTTTTAACAATTCTATCTTCCAAAGAGTGGAAAGTTAAAACACATAATCTACCACCCAAATTTAAGCTATTAATAATATTTAACAAACATTTATCTAGTCCACTAAGTTCGCCATTTACTTCAATTCTAATTGCTTGAAATGTTTTTTTGCTAGAACCACCTTTTACAACAAACTTTTTAGGAATTGCACCTTCAACAATATCTTTTAGTTGTTTAGTTGTTGTAATTTCTGTTGTTTGCCTAAATTTTACAATAGCATTTGCAATAGCGTTTGCAAAATCTTCTTCGCCATAATCTCTTAAAATTTTGTACAACTCTTCTTTTGAATAAGTGTTTACAACATCTTTTGCACTAAAATTTTTGCTTTGGTCCATCCTCATATCTAGTGGACCGTCAAACCTATATGAAAATCCACGCTCTGCAGTGTCAATTTGATAACTGCTAACTCCTAAGTCTATCAAAACCCCGTCAACTTTTTCAATATTTAAGTTTTTTAAAACGCTTGCATAATCTTTAAAATCAGAGTGAACAAAAATTACATTGTAGCCTTCAAGTTTTTCTTTTGCAAAGTTTAAGGCATTTTCATCTTTGTCAATACAAATTAATTTGCCACCTTTAAGTTTTTTAGCAATTTCTAAACTATGTCCTGCAAGCCCTGTTGTGCAATCAACATAAATTCCATTTGGCTTAATGTTTAACCCATCAATACACTCATTAAGCATAACAGGTGTGTGATTAAAACTTTCCATTAAATCTCAAAGTTTCCAAGTTCTTGAACATTAGAGTCAAAGTCAAGAGCATTATTATAGTTTTTCCACTCCTCACTACTCCAAATTTCAATTCTGTTACCCACACCTATAAAAGTAACATCTTTTAAAATTTTTGCATGTTCTTTCAAACTTGCTGGTAGTAAATATCTGCCTTGATTGTCGCACTCAATTTCAAAACAACTAGAATAAAACGACCTTAATGCTTTTTGTGCTTTTTCGTTGAAGGTTGGAACATTGTTTAGTTTGCTTAAAAATTGCTCTTCAAAATAAGACTTATTAAAAACAAATAAAGAGTTACTTGTTCCTTTTGCAATTATAATAACATTTCCCAAATCTTGCTTTAATTTAGTAGGCATTCTAAAACGATTTTTTTCGTCTAATTGATAAGCATATTCACCAATAAACATTGTTTTATACCTCCTAAACTAATTTACGCACTTAAAGTCCTATCTTTACACTTATTATACAACAATTTTTTACCACACTCAACCACTTTTAACCACTTTAACAACTTTTTTTAAAAAAATAAAAAACTTTTGACCAAATTTCAAAAGTTTTTTAGTAAATTTTTATTAACTCATTGCCAACCATATCACAACTTGTTAAGTAATATTTAATTTTATTTTTAGTTACAACTAATTTTTGTTTTTTATCGTATGAGTGTAAATGACCATAAACTACTTTATTAACGCCATATTTTTCAAAAAGTTTTGTAAACGCACTATCTTCAAGTTTACTGTTAAATGGTGGATAATGAATTAAAACAATCAACTTGTCTTTTTTTTCTAATTTTGGCATAGCATTTTTTAAACTTAGTTCAAGCCTAAAAACTTCCCTATTAAAAATTTTTTCATCATTTTCTGTTTTATGATTGTATTCTGGAACTGTCCAACCACGGCTTCCACAAAAAACATATTTGCCAATTTTTACACTGTCATTTTGTAATGCAATCATATCATCTGTTAAAACACTTCTTACTCTACCAATTGCACTCCACCAATAATCGTGATTGCCACGAATAATAATTTTTGTGCCAACACCAATTTGACTAATATATTTTAAGTCTAAAATTGCATCTTCAAGTTTCATTGCCCAACTTATATCACCGGGGATTAAAACAATGTCATTTTTTTTAACTTTTTTTTGCCAATCACTTTTTATAGTCTCTAAATAATTGTCCCACACAGGGCCAAATATGTTCATGGGCTTGTTTGAATTTATGCTTAAATGTAAATCACTAATTGCGTAAATTTTCATAATTTTCTCCAAATATATTCTACCAAAAATTATTATTATTAACAATTATAAATTAGTTAAAAATAAACAAAAAAAATAAAAGCCCTAATTTTTAGGGCTTTTAGATTTTTTTAATTACTAGGCACAACTGGTTGAACTTGTGGATATAATGGTAATTCAAAGAATCCACTGCAAACATCTTGTGTAAATTCTTGACAAGGTGGAACTTGACAGTATCCATAACTTGGAACCAAAATATCAGCATCAGCAACAACTTTTAAAATTATTGTTATGCAAGTGCTTATACTAAACACATTATCACCAACATATTCCCCATCAGGCGTTACACAATTTGCAAATGCAACAACTCTAAATGGAACAATAGATGGTTGTGGAACAAACAACACAACATCTTGACTAATTGTAATGTTTGTTGTTGCTGTTCCTGCAACACCATTAGCATCAGTATATGCAATAACAATAGGAACTACTACATTTCCTGTAACTCTTGCAAAGCAAGGTCTGTCATCAAATCTGTCAACAACTAAATTTTCAATAGTAGTTTCGTTTGCAACACAATTTGCACTAACAAATGTTAATGGTTGTGTTGGACTTGACGGATTAAAATCTGTTGCAGTAACCCTTATGTCGTTTTCTTGAACATGTTTTAAACAAGCGTCAAAAACTTTTTCTGTATGTATACAAACTTTTTCACAAATACCATTTAATGGATTTCCATTAATAGGACCCGGTGCACAACAATTTCTATTTCCTGAATAAAATGACATTTATCTTTTTACCTCCTATTTTATCAGCCTGTATACTTTAATATATGTTTTTGCTATTTTTAATGTTACATAAAAAATAACAAACAATTATAAAAACATAAAATGATTATAAAAAAATAAAAACTATATAAAATATATAGTTTTATACTAAAATTTTTTAAAAATTATTCCACAATTAAAAATTGTTCAAGTTTATTAAGCAATTCGGCTTTTCCATACCCATTTTGAGAAGTTGGAAAAACATTTCCATTTGCCATTTGTAAAAAGTTTGCAAGTTTTGATGCCATAGGCTTTATTTTGCTTTTCCCAAACTTGTCTGCTTTTGTTGCCACAATAATATACGGAATACCATAGTATCTTAAAAACGAAATCATTTGTTTGTCCATTTCACTAGGTTCGTGCCTTATGTCCAACAACACACAAACGCATTTTAACATTTTGTTGTTAATTAAATAAGGTTCAAGCAAACTTTGCCAATCATTAACCATAGTTTTTGAAGCCTTTGCAAATCCATAACCCGGCAAATCAACAAAATAAAAGCTATCATTAATTAAAAAATAATTAATCAACCTTGTTCTGCCCGGAGTTGCACTTGTTTTTGCAAGTTTGGAATTTCCTGTTAACATATTAAGCAAACTGCTTTTCCCAACATTGCTACGCCCCACAAATGCTATTTGGAACTTATCATCTATTAAAATTTTGTTTGAGTTTGCAACACTTGTTACAAAACTACTTTTTGTTATGTTCATATAATTATTATACCAAAATAATTTTAATATTAAAATAAAAAAAGCACTAATTAGTGCTTTATTTATCCAACTATTGATGCAATATCCTTGTTTTCACTATCAATTTTTTTAATTTCATCTTTTTTCAAAATTTCTTCAATAGGTTTGGTTGTTATAATCGGTTCTGCATCACTAGTTATACAATCTTTCGTTATTGTAATTTTTACAATGCTTTTATCACTAGGAACTTTAAACATAAGTTTTAACATATGTTCTTCCAAAATAGTTCTAAGTCCCCTTGCACCCGTTTTAAGTTTAATAGATTTTTTTGCAATCTCTCTAATTGCTTCATCTTCAAAGTCTAAATCAACGCCATCCATTTTAAATAACGCTTTATATTGCTTAATTATGCTGTTTTTAGGTTTAACCATTATTTGCACTAGTGCATCTTCATTTAAATCATTTAATCCAACAACTATTGGAAGCCTTCCAACAAACTCTGGAATTAAACCAAATTTTATTAAATCTTGTGGTTGAATGTCTTTAATCATTTCATAATTATTTTCGTTTTTAGATTTAACTTCACTATTAAACCCTAAACCATTTGTGTTTTTACGCTTTGAAATAATATCATTTAAGCCAACAAATGCACCACCACAAATAAACAAAATGTTGGTTGTGTCTATTTTCAAAAGTTCTTGATGTGGGTGTTTTCTTCCACCTTGTGGCGGAACACTAGCCTCAGTGCTTTCTAAAATTTTAAGCAATGCTTGTTGAACACCTTCGCCACTAACATCTCTTGTTATGCTTCTATTTTCGCTTTTTTTGGTTATTTTATCAATTTCGTCAATATAAATTATGCCCCTTTCGGCTAGTTTGATATCATCATCTGCAGCCTGAATCAATTTAAGCAAAATATTTTCAACATCTTCACCAACATATCCTGCCTCTGTTAAAGTGGTGGCATCTGCTTGTGCAAAAGGAACATTTAAAATTTTAGCAAGTGTTTTTGCAAGTAGTGTTTTTCCACTTCCTGTTGGGCCTATCATTAAAACATTGCTTTTGTCTATGTCAATGATGTCTGCTTTTTTATTTTTTCTAGCCATAAGATTATAGTTTATCCTTTTATAATGGTTGTAAACTGCAACACTTAAAACTCTTTTTGCTTCGTCTTGACCTACAACATACTCATCTAAAACCTTTTTTATTTCCTCAGGTGTTTTTAAATCAACCAAGCCTAAATCTTGATAATTAAATTCTTTAAGCATTTCACTTGCAATTGCAATACATTCATCGCAAATAAAACTTTCATTGTCAGGGCTTGAAATTAATTTAACTTGAATTGCATCTTTTCCACAAAAAGAACATTTTTTAATATTTTCTGGTTTCATTTTAACTCCATTTCATTTATTATAATTTTCAAAATAAGTAGTTTTAAAACATCAAATTTAATCATCATTATAAAAAACAAAGTTCCGTAAAATTTTACGGAACTTTTTAGCATTAGCGCGTAGTTAATACTTTATCAATAATTCCGTATTTTTTTGCTTCTTCACTACTCATAAAGTAATCTCTTTCGACATCTGTTGCTATTTTTTCTTTTGTTTGACCTGTCATTTCACTAAGCATATCAATCATTTTGTTTTTAGTTTTTTCAATATGTTTTGCACTAATTAATATGTCGGTTGCTTGACCTTGTGCTCCACCAAGTGGTTGATGAATCATAACCTCACTATTAGGCAAACAATACCTTTTACCTTTTGTTCCTGCACCTAATAGAAAAGCAGCCATACTTGCAGCAAGTCCAACACATATTGTGCTAACATCACACTTTATATATTTTATAGTATCGTAAATTGCCATTCCAGCAGTAACACTTCCACCTGGGCTATTTATATACAAACTAATATCTTTGTCTGGATTTTTGCCTTCCAAATAAATTAACTGTGCAACAACTGTGTTTGCCACAGCATCATCAATTTCGCCACTTAAAAATATTATCCTATCTTCAAGTAATCTACTATAAATATCGTAACTTCTTTCACCTGTGCTTGTTTGGTCAATAACATAAGGTACTAACATAAATAATTCTCCTATAAAAATTAATTGTTTTCAACTAAGAAATTCATTAATTTATTCATAAGTATATCATTTTTTATGTAATTTAAATGCTCTGGTGTTAAACTATTTTTGTAATCTTTTATGGTTTTATTGGCAGATTTTGCCATTTCTTTAATTTTTTCATCAACTTCTTTATCAGTTAAATCCAAATTTTCTTTCTTAATGATTTCTTGCAATGCAAGTCTAATTTTAACACTCTTTAAAGCGTCTTTTTTTCTTTCTTTTCTAATTTCTTCAACAGTTTTTCCTATGTATTTTGCATAGTCTTCCAATTTTAAACCTTGATACATTAATCTATATTCAAGGTCTTTTAACATACCATCAAGTTCTGTTTCAACCATTGCATTTGGAACTTCAACTTCCATATTTTCAACAATTTTGTCTAGAATTTCATTTTCTAATTCAATTCTAATGTGTTCTTTCATATGTTCTTCTAAATGTTTCTTTATGTCTGCTTTGTATTCTTCCAATGTTTCAAATTCACTAACATCGCTTGCAAAGGAATCATCAAGTTCTGGCAAAATCTTTTCTTTAACAGAATTTACTTTAACTTTAAACACAGCATTTTTGCCTTTTAGTTCTTCTGCATGATAATCACTAGGGAAAGTAACCAAAACATCTTTTTCTTCTTTTGCACTAACTCCAATTAATTGGTCTTCAAAGCCTTCAATAAAACTTTTGCTTCCAATTTCTAGGTCATACCCTTCACTTGTTCCGCCATCAAAAGGAACACCATCAATTGAACCAGCAAAATCAATGTTTGCAATATCACCTTTTTTTATTGGGCGATTAACTTCTTCAAGCCTTGCATTTTGTTCACGAGCAGTTTTAAGTTCTTTTTCAACATCTTTATCTGTAACTTCGTGCTTATGTTCTTCAACACCAAATTTTGTGTATTTGTTTAATTTAACTTCAGGTCTAACAACAACTTTTGCAACTAAAACTGCACCATCATCACTTACAGACTTAACATCTAAACTTGGATTGTCAACAGGTTCTAGTTCTTTTTCCTTGTTTAAAACTTGTATGTAGTTATTATAAAATGCTTCACTTATAGCATCTTCATAAAAGATTGTTGGTCCATACATTTTTTCAATAACTTTTCTTGGGGCTTTACCTTTTCTAAAACCTTCAATATTGTATTTACCTTTATTTTTATTGTAAGCATTTTCAACTTCTGCTTGCCATTCATTAGCATTTAATGTTATTTCAATTTCAACTTCACTTTTAGGTAATTTTTTTATTTTGTATTCCATATTAACTCCTTAATTTATATTATGAAGCTCAAAAAAAATTTTTAAGCCAACACTTAACAATAAGCATTATAACATATTTATTTTAATTTCTCAATTAGTTAAGTTAATTTATAACAAAAAAGATTAGTAAAATTACTAACCTTTTTTATTTTAAAATTAACGCAATATAATAAATACTATAATTAAAATTACTGCAATAATCCAACAAATTAAATACCAAATGCTTCTTTTATTCCTTGCATAGAAGAAAGCTGAAATAGAAACAACAACATATGCTAAACATTCTGCAACCATTTGGAATGCACTTGAAAATGAGTTACTTTTAAAGCAAACTTGAAGTAGCAATGCAATACCAATACAGAAAACAGCAATGTAAGAAATAAAGTTAACTATTCCTCTAAATGTAATTGTTCTTTTTGTGGTTGTTGTTGAACTGCTAGAAGATTTTTTATTAGCCATTTTACACCTCTTAATTTAATTTTACTTTTATGTTATAGCACATAATTGATTATAAGTAAATTATTTTATTGTTTTTTATGTCTATTTTATTCATAATCATAATAAATAAATTGAAAATTTAATAAAAGTTAAAATATTAATTTAAACCATTTAAAACATTTTTAAAATAAATTGGCAAATCGATTTCAAACTTCATTAATTGTTTAGTAGTTGGGTGTGTAAATTCAAGTTTATATGAATGAAGAAGTTGCCCACTTAACTTAAATTTACAAGGGTTGCTATTATAAAGTTTGTCGCCAACTATTGGGTGATTTATATATGCACTATGAACCCTTATTTGATGAGTTCTACCTGTTTTTAATTCCCACTCAATCAAACTATATCCAACATATTTTGTTAATACTTTATAATGACTTTCACTATATTTCCCCTCATTGTTTGTGCTAACCATATATTTTAATCTGTTTTTATTGTCACGTAATAAATAGTTTGAAATTACACCAGTCATTTCTTTTGGAGTTCCATCATGCAATGCCAAATAAAATCTTTTGCACTCCTTAGTTTGAATTTGCCTGCTTAATTCAACATGTGCCTTATCATTTTTTGCAACCACCATAAGCCCAGATGTGTCCTTGTCAAGCCTATGCACAATTCCTGGTCTTATTACGCCATTAATACCACTTAAATTTTTAACATTATACAAAAGAGCATTAACAAGTGTCCCATTGTAATTGCCCACTGCTGGATGAACAACCATGCCCTGAGGCTTATTTATAACAAGCAAATCATCATCTTCATAAACAATATCTAGTTTAATATTTTCAGGTGTTAAATCCATAGTTTTGGGTGGTGAATATTTTATAAAAACATTGTCGTTTTCTTTTAACACAAACCCCGATTTAACTTTTTTGTTATTAACTAAAACATTTCCATTTTCAATTTCACCTTTAAAATGTGAACGAGTAAATTCTGGATTAATTTTTGTTAAAAAAACATCTAATCTTAGCCCAGCATATTCTTTTGTAATTACTAAATTTTTATCTTTGTTTTCCATAATTATCCTTGTTAACTTGGTTTTTTTGTGTTGTTAAATGGTGCATCTTTTTGTTTATCTTCTTTAAACATAAAAAATACAATGTAAACCATAAAACAAATAACCCCTACCGTTAAAAACATATCCGCAACATTAAACACAGGGAACCAACCAATAAAATTTAAATAAATAAAATCACGAACAAATCCAAATGCTATACGGTCAACCATATTGCCAATAGCACCACCAATTATAAAACTAACTCCTAAAAAGTACCACACATTTTTTTTGCCAGAAAACAAATCAAACAAAATAAATGCCAATAAAAATACAACACTAAAAGTAGCAAGTAAAATGGCATTATTTTCAAACATTCCAAATGCTGCGCCTGTGTTTTTTACATAAACAAAACTAATTACATTTTTAATTACACTAATTGGTTCATGTTCCCCTTCAGCAAAATAATTTTGAAAAAAACTTTTAGTTAACAAGTCAACCAAAATAATTACACCTGCAATTAGCAATTTAAATATTAAACTAACTATTTTTTGCTTAGTTATCGTTTGTTTCATATAATTATATTACTATATTTAACAAATTTTAGCATCTAAATTAATATGCAAATTTTTAATAAATTTTATTTTATAAACAAAATTTTACAAACTTTTAATTAAATTATAAATTTCATAAACAATTTCAATTTCTGCATTTTTAACTATGTAATTAAGTTGTCCATCTTTTAATAATTTATAAACTAATGCGTCTAAAATTTCTGCAACATAAACATAAGTGTTGCTTATTTTTGTTATATAATCTAAATTTAGGCTTGCATTGATTGCATTTAATTCATTTATTATAATTTTGCACTCACTTTTATAGCCATTAACCAAACTTCCACCCTGAATAAAAGTTATGTTTTTTGTGTCAATGTTAATTGCCATATTGTATAAGTCTTCATATAAAGAATACAGTCTATTTAAAGAATTTTGTATTTTCTTTTTATCATTTTTAGAAAGTTGCGACGCATCAAGTTTAATATTTGGTATTTTAATTTCTAAAACATCAACACTATAATTGCTTGTACTAAGTCCATCAACTATGGTGTTTGTATCTTCAATTGTGCTATATATGTTTGCCACAACATAAAAAGTGTTGTTTTCTTCCCAAACATAACCACCTGCCCCAAGTATGCTAACCCCACCAGCAATGTTGAATGCCTGAAATTTGTCTTCACTTTTTCCCATTGTAACAGCATAAAGTGACTTTTCTTCAATTTTTATGCTGTTGCTTTTTATGTATGCAAACGAAAATTTCCCTGCAGTTAAAGCAGTACTTAAAATATCTGCCAAAAAAACCACTAATGCTAAACTTAACACAAACAAAATAAAAACACTTAATTTTTTTAAAAAATGTTTCTTTCTTTTTTTTATAACAATGTCACTGCTAAAATTTTTTGTCATAAAATTTGTTTTGGTCAACTCCCTAAAATTAAAATATGAGTATAGTAAATTTTATTATTTATAAACTTAAATTAGACCAAAAACAAAACTGTGGCAAAAATTTGAAATTCGTGCATAATTTTTAAATTAATAAATTATTTTTCATTTTACGCCATTATACTGCTACTTTGCATAATTAATTTAAGTATATAATAAAATAACATTTTAAAAAAGGAGTAATGTATGACAATCAAACCAATTCTTGACCGTGTGTTAATTGAACCAAAACGAAAGGAAAATGAAACCAAAAGTGGAATAATTTTAAATGCTTCCAGCACCGAAAGGCCTGAACTAGGAATAGTTGTAGCACTTGGAAGTGGCAAAACTTGTGAAAACGAAACTATTGATTTTGAACTAAAAATAAATGACAAGGTTTTGTTTAACAAATATGCTGGAACAGAAATAAGTTTATATGGTAAAGATTATTTAATTTTAAAATACTGCGACATTTTAGCAGTTATAGAATAAGGAGAATATATGGCAAAATTAATTAAATATGGATTTGAAGCAATAAAAGAATTAGAAAATGGAGTAAATACTGTTGCAAACACAGTAAAAATAACTTTGGGTCCAAAAGGCAGAAATGTTGTTTTAGATAGAAAATTCACAACTCCATTAATTACTAACGATGGCGTAACAATAGCAAAAGAAATTACACTTAAAAATCCAATAGAAAATATGGGTGCTAGTTTAATTAAGGAAGTAAGCATAAAAACTAATGATGTTGCAGGAGACGGAACAACAACAGCGTGTGTGCTTGCTCAAAGCATAATAAACAATGGTGTAAAAAATTACTCAGCAGGAGCAAATCCAATTATTTTAAAGAAAGGTATTAACAAAGCAATTAGTTGTGCGTGTGAAACTTTAAAGGAAATAAGCACAGAAGTTAAAAACAACAAAGAAATTTACCAAATTGCAACCATATCTTGTGGCGACAGCGAAATTGGAAAATTGATTGCCGAAGCATTCGAAAAGGTTGGAAACAATGGAGTAATTTCCATTGAAGAAGGAAAAACACTAAAAACCGAACTTAAAATTGTTGAAGGAATGCAGTTTGATTGTGGATATTTATCCCCTTATATGAGCACAAACTTAGACAAAATGGAAAGTTTACTTGAAAATGCTTATATTTTAATTACAGATTTAAAAATAAATAATATTCAAGAACTTCTTCCAACTCTTGAAATGGTAAGCCAACAAAATAGGCCTCTACTTATTGTTTGTGAGGAAATTGAAAACGATGTAATTGCAACCCTTGTGCTTAACAAAATTAGAGGTGCAGTAACAAGTGTTGTGGTTAAAGCACCAGCCTACGGCGAAAAAAGAAAAGATTATATGAACGACATTGCAATTTTAACAGGTGGAACATTTATAACCGAAGATTGTGGTTTTAATTTAAACAACATTAGTTTTGAAATGCTAGGAAAAGCAAAAAGCGTCAAAGTTACAAAAGACTCTTGCTTAATTTCGGCTGGTGGTGGAGAAATAGAAAAAATAAATCAAAGAATTGCACAAATTAAAAATTTGATTAAAGAATGCAACGACGATTTTGAAAAAGACAAATTAAAAGAGAGGCTATCAAAACTTGATGGTGGAGTTGCAGTTATAAGTGTTGGAAGTGCAACAGAAATTGAAATGCAAGAAAAAAAATTAAGAATTGAAGATGCTGTTTCAGCAACAAAGTCGGCCATTGAAGAAGGCATTGTTCCAGGTGGTGGTGTTGCTTATTTAAGATGCATGAAAAATCTTGACAAACTAATTTCAACATTAAGTGGAGATGAAAAAGTGGGAGCAGAAATTGTTAAGCAATCATTATTTGCTCCAATTAATCAAATAAGCAAAAATGCAGGTATTGATGGTGTAATAGTGGTTAACAACATTTTAAATAGTGCAAATGAAAATTTTGGTTATGATGCACTTAACAACGAATATGTTGACATGATTAAATCAGGAATTGTTGACCCAACAAAAGTAACAAAAAATGCACTAATAAATGCTGGAAGTGTTGCAAGTACCCTACTTACAACAGAAAGTGTTGTGGCTGAAATTGAAGAAGAAAATAATGCAAATATGCCAAAAAATATGCAATATATGTCATAAACTTAAAAAATCATTACAAAAACTAATTAATATTAAGTATTTAATATGTAAATTATAATTTAACAATTTTGCTTAAAAAATTAGATATTTGATTGTTTTTAAAACGAAATAAATTTTGATTATATAAACAATAAATTAATAATTTAATTTATTTAATTAATAAAAAAGTCACTATATTAATAGTGACTTTTTTTTAAATTTCTAACTCTTTCATAATGGAACTAGCAAATGTTTTCCAAGGTAGATTGTCAACTGGTGGACAAACCTTAAATGTTAAAATTTGTTTTGTAGTTGGATGTTCAAACTTTAACACACTTGAATATAATGCAATATTTTTCTTAGGATGTGCACCATATTTTGCATCACCATATATTGGCAACTTTATGTTGCTTAATTGAACTCTAATTTGATGGCTTCTACCTGTTTGCAAATTAACTTTAAGCAATGAAAATTTGTCGTTACTAGATAGCAATTCGTAACTTAGTTTTGCTTCCTTTGCCCCATCAACAGGTGCAGGAACAACCTTAACCCTATTTTCTTTTGGATTCTTTTTTAAATAATTAAAAAGTTCTGCATGTGGTTCAACTGGAGTGCCTTCAACAACGCAAAGGTATGTTTTTTGCATTGTTCCATTTTTTATTTGTTCACTAAGCCTGCCTGCAGCCTTTGATGTTTTTGCAAAAACCAAAACACCACCTGTTGGTCTGTCAAGCCTATGAACTAAGCCAACATACACTTCACCCGGCTTATTATACTTTTCTTTTATATATTCTTTAACCATGGTTAATAAATCTTTGTCGCCACTTGAATCACTTTGTGTGGGAATATTTTGTGGTTTGTTTACAACAATTATATGATTGTCTTCAAATAAAATATCTAACATAATTTTTCCTTTCAGTTTTATAAATTTATTATACATTAATTTTTATTAATAGTAAAGAAATTAAAATACACCTTACCATTTTATGATAGACAAAAATAAAAAAAGTAAGCTTATTGCTTACTTTTTTATATTCCTTTTAATGAAATTGTAACTTCTTTATCTGACACGGTTAAAGTTTTTTCAATGTCTGCTTCAAATTTAAATTCATTAAACTTTTCAGCCAAAACTTCTTGTTTTATTTTGTCTGCATATTTAGAAATTACTTTAACAACATCTTCATCTTTTGAAACAATGTTTAAATAAACTCTTTGTTCAATATTAAAGTTTGCTTCCTTTCTTAATATTTGTGCATTTCTTATAATTTCACGAAGTAATCCTTCCAAAACCAAATCTTCGGTTAATGTTATATCAAGAACAACAGTTAAGTCATTTTCCTTTGCAACAATAAATTCTGGTTTGCTTTTGCTGTTTTTAATAAATATGTCGCTTTTTAATAGTCCAAATGGGAACACATCAACCATACCCATGTTGTAACCTTCAACAAACTTTGCTTGTTTTTCTTCGTTTGCTTCTTCCAAAATTTTCTTTAATTCTTGAACTTTTTGTTTTAAAACAGCACCAGCAGTTTTAAAGTTTACAGTTAAATAATAATCATTAAAAGTGTCAACTGTGTCTGTAACAACAGCACTCTTAATATTAACTTCATCTTTTATTATATCAATAAATTTATGAACTGCATTAAGTGTGTCTTTGTTTTCAGAAACAACATAAAGTTTGCTTAGTGGTTGTTTTACTTTTAAATTATTTTCGTTTCTAAGTTTTAATGCCAAAGTGATAATATTTTGTGCAATTAAACATTGATTTACTAATGCTGGATAATTTTTGCTGTACGCTTCAGTTGGGAAATCTGCTAAGAACACACTAATTGGAGCATCTGGTTCAATGCTTCTAACCATATTTTGCCATATATGTTCTGTCATAAATGGAATAATTGGTGCCATAACTTGTGTGATAGATTTTAATGATGTGTATAAGCACCAGTATGCAACTAATTTATCTGCTTCATCATCACTTTTCCAAAATCTTCTTCTGTTTGCTCTAATGTAAAAGTTAGTAATGTTGTCCAACAAATTTTCAAAATCAGAAACTACAACATAACTTTTATTTTCTTCATAATTTTTACGGCTGTTTTTTATAAAATTGTTTGTAATTTCAAGTAACCATTTGTCTGTTACTGTCAACAATTTTTCATCAGGCTTAAAATTCAAATTAGGATTATCTATGCACGCATATGTGTTAAAGAATGTATATGCATTCCAAAAAGCCAACATTCTTCTTCTTGCGTCTTCCCCAAGCGAATAACCAAACCTAATATCACTTGTTATTGGTGCTCCAGCAAACATATATCTTGCACAATCAGCACCAAGTTTGTTAGCAAAATCATCAAACTTAATCATAAAGCCAGATTTACTAAATCTGCTACCATCTTCTTGAACAACGCTTTCATACCCTACAACTTTTTCGTAAGGTGCTTTGCCTGTTAATGCAACGCTCATAAATAGCATTGAATAAAACCAAAGCCTAATTTGTTCACGCATTTCAATAACATTTTCTGCTGGGAAATTTTGTTCCCAAAATTTTCTGTCTGTAAAATATTTTTTAGTGCTATAAGGTGTAATTCCAGCATCAAGCCAACAATCGCCAACATCTGTAACACGAGTAACTTCATTTCCACAATGTGGACATTTGATTTTTATTTCATCAATATATGGTCTATGAATATGTGGCAATTTATCAACAAGTGTTGGGTCAACTGCTAAGTGTTTTAATTCTTCAATGCTTCCAACAACAGTTAATTCTCCACACTTTTCACAAGGGTAAAATGGCAAAGGAATTCCATAAAATCTACTTCTTGAAATGTTCCAATCACCCATATTGTTTAGCCAATCAACCATTCTTTTGCCTAAATAATCTGGTTGCCATGTAACTGTTTCGCATGCTTTAATAAGTTTTGGTCTAATTTCATCAACTTTTATAAACCAACCATCAATTAATCTAAACACAATTTCGTGTTTACATCTCCAACAAATTGGGTAACTATGTTTAAATTTATGTGTGTAATATAGTTTGTTACGCTTTTCAAGTTCATCAAACACAACATCTCTAACTTCTTGTGTTGTATATCCTGACAACACACCAAAATTGTTGTAAATAACTCCATTTTCATCAATAGGACATATTTCTTTTAAGCCAAGTTTTTTGCCCAACTCAAAATCTTCAACACCACAACCCGGAGCAATGTGCACAGCACCCGTTCCATCTGTTGCAGAAACATCTTCCCAAGGCACAATTTTATGTTCAAAATTTTGAACTTCAAGTTCATTAAAGCAAGTTTCATAAGACAATCCAACAATTTCGCTACCCTTAAAAGTTTTAACCACTTCAATCAAATCATCTTTCAAAACTTTAAGTGCTTCTTTGCCAACAATCAAATTTCTTGTGTCGGATTTAACTTTACACTCTACATATTCGTTGTCTGGATTTACTGCAACAGCAACATTACTGCTAAGTGTCCAAGGAGTTGTTGTCCAAACCACAATGCACCTATTTTCATTTAAAATTGGAGCCTTAAAAAATACAGCAATATGTTCAACTTCCTTATAACTTCCGTGCATTTCGTGTTCAGACAAACTAGTTCCACATCTAGGACACCATTGCATTGGTTTACTAGATTTTGTAATCCAACCATTTTCTTTGCATTTATTTAAGAAATACCAAATGCTTGTTATGTTTTCATCAGTGTTTGTGTAATAACTATTATTCCAATCCATCCATTGCCCAAGGCGTTTACTTTGTTCTGTTTGGATTGCACTATAAGTTCTAACCCTATCCATACACTTTTCAACAAATTTATCAATGCCATATTTAACAATGTCTTTTTTGCTATCAAGCCCTAAATCTTTTTCAACACCAATTTCAACTGGTAGTCCGTGCGCATCAAAACCATTTTGATAGTGTGCACTATAACCATCCATAGACTTAAATCTTAAATATGTGTCTTTAAGTGTTCTACCCCAAACATGATGAATACCCATTGGATAATTTGCTGTTATTGGTCCATCTAAAAATCTATAATGCTTTTTAGAATTTTTGTTTTTCTCAACCAATTTTTCAAAGCATTTTTCATCTTCCCAAAACTTTAAAACTTCTTCTTCCATTTTAACAAAATCTGGCATAGCAACTTCTTTTTTCATTCATTCGCTCCTTAATAAATTAAATTAAAAAATTTTAATTAATATTTATTTTTTAGTTTTTCAATTACAATTTTAAAATATAACAAACATCTTACAGCATTTAAAAATGGCACAAGTTATAGAAAAAACTTGTGCCATATAAAAACCATCTATAACAATATGCAATCACATACGGCTTTTGTAACGGAAAGCGCCCGTAAACCCTTACTACAATTTCAGGATTTATGCTAAAAGGTGATATTTAACTTAATTTTACCATTTGGTTTGCACCAACCACCAATTCTCTAATGTAAAAATTTAAGCAAACTTGTCCTTTATTATCGCAATATAAAACTAAACATAAATAGTATATAATATTTATTTTTAATGTCAAGAAATATTTGATGAATAATCATCTAAAACCTTGTTAATATCCAAAATATCAGCCTGTGTAATAATTCCAATAGGTGGTTGCAACAAACTACCTCCCTTTGTAATTAAAACAACTAACAACTTTCTATTTTCGTTAAACAAGTTTAGTATAACATCTAATGTTACTTTTTCGTTGGCAATAGTGTAGTAATTGTCGGCAGTGGCCTCTTTTAAAACTTCCCCTATTGTTTTGTTATTAAAAAAGTCGTCTAAGTCAACTTTTTCATAAATTTTTTTACCAATAATATTTGCCAATTTTTTGCCATTAGCAACACCAACAAGCATTTCTTCATTGTAAACAGGAACATTTGAATAACCTGTTTTGTACAAAAATTCAAAAACATCTTTAACTTTCATATCACCAGACACAGTTGTAACTTGTTTTTTACAAACTTCTGTATTAAAAGCCAAAGGTGGCTTTGAAACTAGTTTTGCAATTTTTTCATATTCTTCAACAACATCCAAATGTGGTTCTGCTATAACAAAATTTTCATTAGCACTATGAACTATTGCATTTCTAAGCCTTCCAAAAGTAATTAAATCTTCTTCATACTTTCTAACAATGGCATTATTTTTTGCAGCTTTTCTAATAACTTCTGTGTAACTTAAACTACGCTTATAGTCGTTTTGTTCTTTTAATGCAGAATCTATTGTGTTGTATGCATTAATAAATCTTGTAGATAGTTCCATAAAACTCCTATTTTACATTAATTACTTACATATTTAGTTTACCACATTTAAAAATTTTAACAAAGTAATTGATAAAATTTAAAAATTTTATTATTTTAAATTTTAAACAGTTTTAAGTGATATATTATTTATTTTATAAAAGTAAAATATATTTTTAACCTAAAAAAATAAATTATTTTTATTATCTTTGTTAAAACAATTAAAAATCAATTTAATTTTATTTACATATTTCAACATAAAAATCATAATAAACATTGCAAAAGCACTACAAATATTGTATAATAATTATACCGTACTAGGTGGGAAGTTAGCAGTGTCCTGTACCAGAAATCTGCTATATGCTGGGCCGAATGCCAACCTCGGAGGCAAGTTTGGGTTATTTAGTTTAATAGTGTGTGCGTTGAGTTTAAGGTCTTATGCAATCACTTACTGTGAATCATATCAGGTCCGGAAGGAAGCAGTATTAAACAGACTTAGTGGTGTGCCATAAGGTAGCTTTAAAGGAGCATTACACTATTAAACTTGTAATTTAAACACCTACAAAGTTGGATGTACGGTTTTTTTATTTTTTACATTTTATTATAGTGTTTAAATTTTTTTATATTTAATAAAGCAATTATTTTGCTAATTTTTTTTAGCTATTAAATAATTTTTAATTAATTAAAAAAATAAGTTTTAAATTAAAAAAAGTATTCCCTAATGGAATACTTATTTTTTTGTTATTATGTGAACCAAAGCATCATTTTTTATAGATTTTAAAACCTTTGTTTTTAGTTCGTCTTTGTCTAAATCCTTTTTCATTGTAATTTTTAATATTGGCAACTTAACAGAATTTAATGCTTTTATAATATCTGTGTCTAAAACTTTTAAACCTTGTTTTATTGTGTCATCTTCATATAAATCAATAACCAAAATTGGCTCCATCGTTTTTATTAAAAACACACAAACATCAACATATTTACCAACTATTTTATTAAATCCAACCTTATCTCCATTTGGACTAAGCAATGTATCAACTCCAACTTTTGGAAATGCAATGCACTCTGTTGGCAATGCCCTATTTAAAACTTCTAAAAATTTTAGTTCGTCTAGTTGCATATATGGACTATTTATTTTTAAGTTAAATGATTGCTCAGCATTTGATTTTGAAGTATTAGAATTTACATTTAATTTTTTCCTACAAACAATTATTATTACTGCCCCAATAATTAATGCTAAAACAATAATTAAAATTGCAATTAAAACTTCTGACATAAATTAGTCCTCTTGTGATGCAGAATTGTCTAATTTGTAATCATCAATTATTATTGGATTTGTATAACCAGCATTATATAATTCAACAACTTCTTTCCAATCTTCAACATCTTTTCTGCCTGTTTTAGCATCATCATCTAACAATTCATCTAGTTTTGTTGTTAATTTGTCTGCATCTAAATATTTTGCATATCTATTAAATTCAGGTGTTTCAAAAAAGTTGTGTATTTCAATATCACGGTCAGATGTGTTTGCAGAACAATGAACAGTATTAAAGGAATCAATAGCACCTTCGCCTAAATTTTGATATATTCCTCTAACAGTTTTATATTGATTAACAACTTTGTCTTCTGCATCAATTAATAGTTGTTTAGCATTGTTTTCATATTTTTCGGCATTTTTACCAAGTTTGCTTATCCAACCATTTAAATCCATAATCTTTGTTGGACCAACAACTTTATCTCTAAATTGTTCTATTGTCATATCGTATGGAACATCTAAATCAAACACAATAATCATTTTACCCGGAACACTTTTTTCTAAATCAGTTAAATTTTCGCCATTTAAAAGTTTTCTTGCAGATTCTTCTGAAATATAATCTCCAACCATTCTATAAACAATTTTATCTCTGCCTTCTCTCATAAGTTCATCATAATGAGTAATTAACATTTGTGGAGTAAGTCTAACAGCCATTGCTCTATTAATAGAACAACCTTGTTTATATAAGTACTTTAAAATATCCATTGCAAGTGGATTTCCATTTTCTCCATCATTAAATGAAAATGGTTTAATAAATAATAACACGTTTTCTCTTTTCATAAGCCAAAATCTCCTAAAATCTAGTAATTATTATACCATAAAAAAAGCCTTTTTTCAATACACATTTAAAACAACTTTAAATATTTTCTATTTGCCAATCAATAGGGTCTTCACCTAAATCACTAAGTATTTTATTTACTTTGCTAAAATGCTTGCAACCAAACCAGCCACCTTGATTTGCACTCATTGGACTTGGGTGACTTGCAGTTAAAACAAAATGTTGTGGATTTGTTATTTTCTTTCCTATTGCTTTTGCATTTGCTCCCCAAAGTAAAAATATAACAGGTTTTTGCCTTTCGTTTAAAAGTTCAATTATTTTACTTGTAAATTCTTCCCAGCCCTTTGCCTTATGCGAATTTGGTTTGCCACTTTCAACAGTTAAAACAGCATTTAACATCAAAACACCTTGGTTTGCCCATTTTGTTAGGTTACCATTATTTGGAATATATGTTCCAACATCGTTATGTAGTTCTTTAAAAATATTGTTTAAAGATGGCGGGATATTTACATCTTTTTCAACAGAAAATGAAAGCCCATGCGCCTGATTAACACCATGATATGGGTCTTGCCCAATTATTACAACTTTAACTTGATTAAACTTAACTTTATTTAAAGCATTAAAAACATTTTCAGGCTTTGGATAAATTGTTTTTGTTTTGTATTCATTTTCTAAAAATTGCATCAAATTTTTGTAATATGGTTTTTCAAACTCATCTTTAAGCAATTCATACCAATTTTTTGTAATAACAAACATATTAACCTCATTATTAAAACTTGCTTCTTATATACTTATTAACGCTGTTGCTTGCAACTGCCCCATCAGCACACGCAGTTATAATTTGTCGCATTTCTTTATCAATAACATCTCCACATGCAAAAACACCTTTTATGTTAGTTTCCATATTAGAATTTACTACAACATAACCTCTTGAATTAAGTTCTATTTTTGTGTTTTTCAAAATAGAATTATCTGGATTTCTTCCAACAGCAACAAAAACACCATCGCATTTTAAAGATGGAAATTTACACATTGGACATTTTACAACAATTTCGTTAACTTTGTCATCGCCTTTTATTTCGTAAATAACACTATCAAAGTAAACTTTAATTTTATTTTGGTTAATCAACTTTGTAATTTCAGACTTTAAATATTCGTTACAAGTAAAATCACTTTTTTTGCTTACAACAGTAACACTGCTTGCAACATTACTTAAATAGATTGCATCTTCAACAGCACTGTTTCCTCCGCCCACAACTACAACAGACTTGTTTTTATAAAATCCACCATCGCAAACAGCACAATATGCAACACCTTTGCCTAAAAATTTTTCTTCGCCTTTAACATTTAATTTTTTGGCTTTTGCACCAAGTGCCAACACTATTGCTTTTGCTTCAATGGTTTTGTCCTTTAAAATAATCTTTTTTATTTTGTCGTTTAATTCCAAACTTAAAACTTCTTCATTTAAAAACTCCACGCCCAAACTTGTTGCATGCTCAAACATTTTACTCATAAGTTCAAATCCAGAAATTCCATTTAAGGCAGGATAATTGTCAATATTGTTTGTCAAACTTGCTTGCCCACCAATCATACCCTTTTCAAGTATTAAAGTTTTTAAATTTGAACGAGTGGCATATATTCCACAAGTTAATCCACTAGGTCCAGAGCCAATAATTACTAAATCATAAATTTCTTTTTCCATAATACTATTATATTACCATAAATATTAAAAACAATCAAAGATTAAGTAATTTAATAAAATATTTTTAATCTGTTATTTTTTAATCAAATATTAAATATAATTACTAAACAAAACTAATAATTAAAATTAATAATTTAAAAAACTTTTTAATTTTAAAATAAAAAAATAACAAAGAAAATTCTTTGTTATTTTTATTTTTATTTTTATAAATAAATTATCTCTTTCTAAATTGAGGTGCTTTTCTAGCCTTTTTAAGACCATATTTTTTACGTTCTTTAACACGAGCATCACGAGTTAAGAAACCAGCCTTTTTAATTTCAACTTTTAGGCTTTCATCTGCTTTAACTAATGCTCTTGAAATACCGTGTTTAATTGCACCTGCTTGACCTGTTAAGCCACCACCGTGAACATTAACAACAACATCATATTTTTCTTTTGTGTTTGTAAGTTCTAGTGGTTGATTAACTATTAGTCTTAATGTACCTAAGCCAAAGTATTCTTCAATAGGTTTTTTGTTAATTTCAATTTTACCTGTACCATTTGGAATAAGGCGAACTCTTGCAATACTTTGTTTGCGTCTTCCGGTAGCACAAAATTGAACTACTTTTGATTTTACAACTTTTTTAGTTGTTTTCTTTGCTTCTGCCATTATTTCCTAACGCCTCCTTGTAGAGTAACTGGTTTTGGTTGTTGTGCACTATGTGGATGTTCTGCTCCTTTGTACACTTTCAATTTTCTAAACATATCACGGCCAAGTGGTCCTTTTGGCAACATACCTTTAACTGCTCTTTCTAAAACAAAATCACTTTTGTTTTTCATTAAATCTTTGTAAGTTGCACTAGATAATCCACCTGGATATCCTGAATAATGATAATATTTTTTATCTACTAATTTATTTCCGGTTAAAACCATTTTATCTGTATTAACAACGATAACATAGTCACCAGCGTCACAATGTGGTGTATAAGATGGTTTGTGTTTTCCACGAAGCATTGCTGCAACTTGGCTAGCAACACGGCCTAATGGCATATCTGCTGCGTCAACAAGTAACCATTCTCTTTTCACAGTTTGTGCATTTGCCATAACTGTTTTCATTTATAATTCCTCCAAAATTGAATAATCAAGATTTAAAAAAAATAATATATTTATTTAACAGGGGCTAAGTGTTAAATAAACCATTTTCTTGCAAGTAAATTTTACTAGAAAACTTGCTTTAAGTCAAGACTTTTTTTATATATTGTTTTAAAATTTATACAATAATTATAATAATTGAAAAAAAGCAATTTTAAAATCTCTTAAATGCGTAATTTAAAAAACTTATCAAACAAAAAAGATGCAATAATAGCATCTTTTTAATCTTCAATTTGAATATCACTTATAATATTTTGATAACCTTCCGAATATAAATCTTGGTTATTTACAATTTCTCTTAAATCTTCTGAAAAATCATACTTAAATATTTTGGTATCATTTTTTTTGTTTTCAAATAGTAAATCATAATATTGCGAAGCCATTTCAATATCAACTTCGTCATTAAATATTTTGTTTTTATCAGCATCTTTATTTATTTCTTGAACTTTTTCAGTATTGTAACCAAAAACATCTTTAAATTCCATTGGTATTGCCATAAGTAAACTTGTGTCAATAATCATATCATCAACTTCAAGCCAAGAGTGATTTCCATCATTACTATTTTTTGAACCAATTACAATATCACAATTACCTACAACATATTTATGTTTTTGATTTTCAAAAATAGTATTTGAAAACAACTTAGCAAAAAGCCCACATCTGCCATAATTTAAACCTTTTCGTAATGCTTTTCCCAAGGTTAAATCTTCATTGTAAAGCCCGCCAATTTTAATTTTTTCATACTTTTTAAATTGCTCTATTGTGCTTAAATCTTTAACTTTTCCAACATTTATTAAAAACATTAATCTTTTATACGCTTCAGGATTAGATTTTTTTAAAAAATTTCTCATTAATGTTGAATCGTTTTTGTTTTTATATTCATCTGCAAATAATTCTTTTATGTTTTTTGGAACAACATAATTGGAACATACCATATTTTTTTTATCTTCATATTTTTCAATTCCAGATAATGCAAACCTATAATTATTGCTTTTAAAATCTAAATAGTAATTATTTCTAGAAAATATATCTTTATAAAACAATTTATTTTTGCATTTTAAATCAACAACAATTTCTAAAATTGGGTCAATAATATATTTTTTTGTTTCTATCCAAACACTTATGCAATCATAAACATTATGAAAATTTTTTGTTAAATATTGTTTTCCATAAACAATTTTAGGTTTTTCAGTAATTTTTTCATCAATAATTTGCTTATTTTGAATTGCTTTAACTAAATGTATAGCAACTAAATATGGGGACATTAAATTTAAATCTTTTTCAAAAATATCTTTTAATGTTATAAAATTTTCATTAACTTTTTCATTTGAAGTTGATGATTTCGATTTATTTGTTTGTATTTTATATTTACTCAAAACATCGTAAAAACAATCAAATGTGTGTATTTGATTTTTTGACAACATTACATTATATAAAATATTAAATTCAATATTGTTTTCTAACAATTTATTTATAATAAAATTTCCCATATTTAACCTTATAATATTATAACAAATAACGCACAATATTTCAATATGCGAAATTATATCTTAATTTACATTAAATAATTTTGCAATACTATAATATTTTAATATTAAACAAAAAACGCAAAAAAAAAGACGCACAGCGAAGGCGTCTTTTTCTTTACAATCTCAAATACATATAATGTAGTTTCTTGCTAATTTGTGCTAATATACCTATTCTTTCTTACTGTATATTAGTCTTACCGTCGTTTCT
>CALVNY010000016.1 GCA_944350085.1 uncultured Clostridia bacterium
GGTCATACCATTTTCGCCAAAAATATTATCCAAAACTATGACTTTGCATGTCTTGCAATCAACACCCGTTGTCAATAATTTGCTTGTTGTAACAATTACAGGATAATCTTTGGCTGGATCTATAAAATTATCTAGTTGAGCCTTACCTTCAGCATTATCTCCTGTAATCCTCATTACATACTTAGGATTTTTTTGACATAAATCATTATTACAATTAACAAGAGCTTGCCTCATACGTTCTGCATGTTCAATATCTATACAAAACACAATAGTTTTGCTCATTCTGTCAGTATTTTTTAAAAACTCCGTAATCTTTTCTGCAACAAGTTGAGTCCTTTCATCTATGATTAAAGTTTTGTCAAAATCTTTTTGGTTATATTCTCTATCCTCTATTTCTTGACCATAAATATCTAATTGACCTTTGACTGGTCTGTAACCTTCTAAATCCTTATTAATTCCTATACGAATCACTTTATATGGCGCTAAAAATCCGTCATCAATTCCTTGCTTTAAAGAATATGTATAAATTGGTTCTCCAAAATAGTCTATATTCGATACATCCTTTGTCTCTTTTGGTGTTGCTGTCATACCAATTTTAGTTGCTGGTTCAAAATACTCTAGAATCTTACGCCATCTAGAATCCTCTCTAGCACTACCCCTATGACACTCGTCAACAATAATTAAATCAAAAAATTCTGGCTTAAATTGTTTAAAAATTTCAAGATCATCATTTCCAGACAATTGTTGATATAATGCCATATATATTTCATATGAACTATCCATTTTACGATTTTCAATTTTAGTCATAACTTTTTTAAATGGTTTAAAGTCATTTGTCATAGTTTGATCTATTAGAATGTTTCTATCTGCAAGATAAAGAATTTTCTTCTTCAGTCCTGATTCTCTCAATCTGTGAATTATCTGAAATGCAGTATATGTTTTTCCAGTACCAGTTGCCATAACTAAAAGAATTCTTTGCTGACCTTTTGCTATTGCTTCTATTGTTCTATTTATTGCAATTTCTTGATAGTAACGAGGAGTATTGCTATTTTCACCAAAATAATAAGGTTGTTCTACATATTTCTCAGTTTCATCTGTAATACCACAACTTTGTTTATATCTTTCCCATAATTCTTTTTCACTAGGAAATCTATCTATAGGGATTTCAACTTCTTTCCCAGTAAACATATCATGTTCAAGAAATGACTTCCCATTTGATGAATACACAAACTTAATATCCAACATTTCAGCATAATCTAATGCTTGTTGCATACCATCACCAACATTATGATATATATCTTTAGCTTCAACAATTGCAAGAGGCTTATTATTTTTATGCACTAAAATATAATCTGTTTTCTTGCCCTTTGCTCTTTCTGCCCTATCTCCACGCACAATAATTCTACCAGGAGTTATGTAGGTTTCCATACGCATTTGCTTTGGAGTCCAACCAGATTTAATCAATGCGGGGGTTATATACATATTTTTAGTTTCTTCTTCTGTTATTTTATCAAACCCCATTTCCCCTCCTATGTTCCTATAATTTTTTATTATCGGAAGTTTATTTAATGCTATTATAACATAAAATCTTTATTTTTGTATTGTTTTTCAAATAAAAAACAGCAAAAAGTTGATTTTGCTGTTAAACGATTAGACTTTTTTATCAATTTGAATATACAAACGCTTTAATACTTTTTGATAAAGTTGATTTTTCAAGGTACTCTCTATTATTTTTAAAATATTCATGCGTGTTTTCTTTTATTGGCTCTGAGACATATCTTGGATTTATCACCCTTGTAGTTACTTGATTATCATCATTAAATATTAATTCTATAAAACGATTAAATGAAAAACCATTTCTAAAAAACATATCTACAAGAATCTTTTCTCCATTGGTTTTCGTTCTAATTTCATCATATAAATAATAAATATCTTCATTTGACAACAATAATAAGTAACTTTCATACTCATTGATTTTAAATATTTCATAGTTTTTCATTTTCTCTTCCTTAAAATATAATTTTATAAGTTTCTTCTATTATTTCCAAAATCTCATCTCTTAATTCTTCAGCTTCTTTATAATTTTGTATTACCCTCATTTGTGCAGGATCCACTGTGCTGTGAGTATACACATTTCTTTTATCACAATAAGTACTATAAAGCTTATATAATGCATCTTTATCTTTTTGCATGATATCAGTTCTTAAATCAATTTCCGTCTTTCCAGTCTTCTTATCTTTTTTAAATGGGCTTAAATTATACTTTAATTTAAAATTGAATTTTTGTGTAAGCAACTTCTTTATGTAACCTTCTAAAGCCTTAAATACACCTGTTAAAGGCGAGGAATAATCTTCTGATTTTATTTTTGAATTAATAAAACTAAACGAACCAGAAATAGATTTTAATTGAGCCTCCTCCATATAAATATATGAAGTCTTTAGAATATGTTTAATCCTATCACGTATCACATTTGCATTATATGCTTCTTCACTAAATTGACTTCCTAGCCCCACATATTCATCAAATGAAATTAAGTCCAAACCTGCAATAAAAGTCATTACTATATTAAAAGTATAATATGGTTTTCCCTGAATTACAATATTATTGTCATTTTTTGTGATTGTTATTTTGTCATTATTGAAACTTGTAAAAACATATCTATTATTAATTGTTGTAATAGTAATCTTTCCTGCAAAATCAGAATTAATATAATCTACTATATCATTTATTACATTGCAATTTTTTATTACAATTTGCTGAGATGATTGATCATCCCTTGTCCCTTTTGTTTCTAAATATCTTATCAATATAGATGCCAATTCTTTATTTTTTCCTACACATACTGGATTAATTCCATCTTTAAGTAAATGAATATCAACTTGGCAATCTTTTCCGTGTGTGAAAAATTTGCAAATAACTTTGGTTTGCGAAATTCTTATTTCTTTTTTTATACACTCTTTGTTTTCTAAGAAAAATTTATCAAGTAAATATTGTAAACTATCTTTATTGATTAATATCTTTGCCATAATTATCTCCCAATTTTATAAATATCAACCGCACAAGGTTTGTCATTTATTGTACCAATTTTAAAATAAACTTTATCATTTAATTTAGGACGAATTTTAATTATTTTTAGTGAAAAATACATTGATTTATTTCCATCATATTTAATAAAACCATATTTTTTGTCCAAGTTGATATTTGAAATTATTCCAAATTTTAAACTGTCAACTTTTTTAATTACTTCTAACGCATAATTTTTTAATTGCACTATATTTGGCTGTTGATTTCTTACTAAATTAAATTCCTTTTCCGCAAATCTTAACTCTTCTGGAATGAACCATCCTAGGGATGATCTATAATATAAAGCTGCCTCATAAAAACTCTTTGCCTTAGCAGAATTATTTGTGTTTTCAAATAGCATCCCTATATCAAATATTAAATTTATCATTTTTTCTTGATCAAAAACATCTGAAAGTATTGCCTTGCAAGAATAATAGAGTGCCTTGTCAACATCTCCATATGAAAAATACAAATTTGCTAACTTATGATACATATACCAAAAATGGTGTTCTTCTGCTATTTCTCTATAATGTTCTATATCCTCTTTATTACCACTTTTTAAACACTCACAATAAAGTTTCCTCGCCGAAAACCATAATCTATTCCCATAATGTAATTTTTCAAATGTATATAAAGCTGTCTCACATAATTTAATGCATTCTTCAAATTTTTCAATTTTTTCCAAACATTTTGTTTTTACTTGATAATAAAATTCTTTGTATGAAGCCATTTCATATGTTCGTCCATTTTGGGCTTGAATTTCTTTTGGTTCAATGGGTAATAATTCAGGGTTTAATTTATTTATCCATTTTAGCTCTTGAAAGTAACTTGTCGATGCTCTATGTTTTAAAACTTGCACAACCTTATATACTGTTAAAACATATGGGTTAAAATTAAATTGATCCACACCAAGTTGTTCACAATTATCAGTTATCAATTTTGCAGTATTAATAAAATTTTCAAATGTTTCTTCTACATACACATATTGAGCTATTTCTACTGAATATAAGCAGTACAAATAAGCATCATTAACATACTTTCTCTTTTTAACTTCTTCGTAAGGATATTGCTTTATTTTATCTATAAATAATTGTGAACGGCCCAACTTTCTCAATTTCCGCCCCACAGTAGATAGTATAAAAGCATCAGATAATTTAGTCTCTTCTAATATCTTTAAATATTCTGAAGTAGCATCTTCTGTTGAAGAAATTTCTAACAATTCAGCCTTTTCATATCTTGACTTTAATGATTCATTCATAACTGTATTATAGCATAAAATTAAAAATTTGTACTATTCTTTGACAATTTTTTGTTTTTATATACAAGAATAATATCCATTAGTTATTCTCTCTATAACTTTAAACTTCTAAGTTTCTATGTTCTTTTGATTTAAATTCACGCATTTTCCACCATTTCTCACATTGATATTAATTTAAAATTTGGCTATAATTACTCTATTATTAGAAGGAGGTAAAACTCTATGAACGATACCTATAATTGGTTCTATAACCCAAATTTTGCAAACCAACAAAATTATTGGTGCAATATCAACTTAATCAACAAACAGAAACTTTTAAAGCTTATAAAGCAATGAGAGATTTTCTTGATGCTATTCAAAAACTTGACCCTCAACACAGAGATGAGTTTTGCATATTGTTTTTAGGTGAAATTGCACAACGCTGTAATTGGAATAATAACAACAGACCACATTAAAATAACTTACTTTTACTATTTACTCCACGTAAAACCCGTAAGCAAATAAGTGCCTGTATGTAATTATTTCGTGGGTTGGGATGTAGTCGATGAATTTGATATGGTTTGAAAATTTTTGAATGGTTGATGAAGCTGCTTTGCTTTTTATTTTGGTTTTAGCTGCTTGCTTGTCTTTTGTTTTATCTTTGCTTTCTATGTTTGCGTTTAACTCTTCCCTACTTTCAATCTTTAATTCTTCGTTTACTGTTTTGGTCATAATGGTGTTAAAATTTGTTTTTTCTTTTTCGTTTTCGGTTTCGCTAGTGATAGAGTGAATGTTTCTACTTCCGGTTCCAGTTTTGCAAGTTTCGGTTTCAAACTCCCCTTTTTCGGGGTTGATTGCTTTGTTCTTTGCAAAAGGTTCGAATTGAGGTGCGTTTGCTCCATTTTCGAATTGACATTTTGAACCATATGGCTCAGCACTCTGAAGGAACCCTCTTGAGTTCGAATTTTTATTGGCAGGTTCGAATTGAGAATTCGAACTTCCGGAAAGTGCCCTGTCAATATACTCGTGAACAACCACATAATCATTGCGCTCTGCATACTCGTGACACACTCGAAGCTGTCCCTCGATTGACTGCTCCGTTTGCCTGTCACTAGAATATCTAGCATAAATTACAATTTTCTTCATAATCGAGTGAGTCGAACAAGCTGGACTGCTTGCAGGACAATTTGTAAGCGAACGATGATTATATTTCATAAATATTTTTCTCCTATAATTTATTTTTTGTATTTTTGAACATCTTTCATTACAAACACATACCACAAACTTTTTCATAAGTCCAGCGCAAACCTGAAAGTTTTTTAGTTTATTTTTCCTTTGGCTTTTGATATGAAAACACACTCCTTGGGGTTAGTTTGTTTAAATTTCTATATTGCCTTAAACCTACCAATAATTTTTCCACCAACTTGGAAACCGCCTCAGCATAAACCTCTTCGTCAATCTCAATTTGTGGGTCATTTAACACCTTCTTTGAAATTTTATCAATCACAATCACATTGTTTAAATTTTGTTCATTCATAACTATTCTCCTCATCACAATTAGAGAGGCAATGAGTTAAATAATTTTTTGTTTAAATATTTTATTTCTTCTTGTTTTAAATTGGGTCCCCAAAAAGTATTATCTGCTAAACTTTTTGGGTTAATGAAAAGCTGACTTAAGATTAAAAAATTTCTATAAATTTAAAATTCCTAACCGCTAACAACCTTCTAAAAGCGAAAGTGGGTTTCCCACTTCTCGGCTAAACGTAGGTGGCGCAAAGCGCGTCAGTGCAATTAAATGGTGCGTCAAAATATGCCCTTATTTTCTTGGCTTTTTGGCATATTTTCAGCACTTTGAGCCACCTCTTTTCCTGCTTCCATTAATTTTAACAATCAATTTACCTATTTTCTCCAATTCCTAGTCCAATCAATAGCCACTTGCTTACTTTGCACTATACCCATTACTCGCCCCAAATTTCTTAAAACCCCGCTATCCTTTACACTTTCATCGCCACTCATAATGCTTGCCAAACACCGCCCATTTTCGCCGTCACCTCCTCTTTTATTTGCTTTTTCAAAGCCTTTAACTATCACTCCTATCAACTCCAACATTAAACTTAAATCTTAGACCACTAACTTATATTTCGCCCCGCTCACTTTTTACCCTATTTCATAAACTCCTCTTTTATTAGCACTCACTATTTGCCCAACAACCCCTTAATCATAGCCTTCAAACCCTGCCCATTTATAAGCATTTTCTCAAAACAAAACTGTCCATTTCGTTATTTAAATAATGGCAAAAATAATAGATTTTTTTAACTCAAATAAAAAAATGCCCCTCTATATAAGGCACTCTTGTTGCATAAAAATTCCCCAATTTCAACCAAAACTAACCGCCTTTATACACCTCCGTCACCATTATTCAACACACTTTCCAATCATTCAAAACCCAGCAAACCCTTATTTTATAAGTCTTTTCACCGTCCCCATAAAATTATTTCAACTTTTTATTCCCGTCACCCCTCTTTCCCGAATTTTGTTGCACAAAAAAAGCCACACCTCGCAGTGTGACCTGTTGCTTTTTCTTTTATCTCAAAAAGAGAGGCAATGAATTTATCTCTTTAACCTTTTTCGAATCTTTTGCATATGCCTTCTTTTTATTAAATTTACATTTTCATCCTTTCCAAATATTTTTTCACATTTATTTACATATGTAATAAAATTTCCCCATTTATTTTCACTATTCGGTATAGCTCCATTTTTTGAATATAAAGTATATAAATTATTACAAGAAATAGGATTCCCATATTTAGAAACAAAATTGTGTTTTACTATAGTTTTAATTTTTCTATAAACTTTATTGTAGTATTTGGATATAGTCTTATCTCGCAAAGATACTTTTTTACCTTCAAATGAAAAGCCTAAGTAATTTAATTTTTTGGATTTTGTTTCTATTCCATTTAATACATTTTGTAATGGTAAAATGGTTTGATTTTCGTATGAAAATAATTGTGTTTTATCGGATTGCAACATTAGTTTTGCATTTTTTACTTCATCTAATAACTTATCATACGTTTTCTTTAAAACTTCTTTTTCTAGATGTGGAACTATAATAATAAAATCATCAGAATATCTTACATATTTACCATTCATTTTCTCAAGAAATAAAGATATTCTACTATCAAATTCTATCATATAAATATTTGCCAAAACAGCGCTTATAGATGAGCCTTGTGGTATGCCTATTTTTTTTATTATGGTCAACACATCTATTAACATTGTTTTTAAACTGACTACGGTTTAATATAATTCTACCATATCTTATATCATCTTCACTTAACTTTGGATCTTCTTCTTTCCTTATCTTAAAAATATCTTCTATATTCCATTTAGAATATCTAGTAATGTTTTTATAAACCGCATACATGTCCGCAGGCAAACTTGTTACATTTAACAATTGTTTAAGCCTTTCTTTCAAATATTTATGATCTAAGTTATCAAAAAAGCTTTTAAAATCTCCCACAATTATTCCACATTTGTTCGTTCCTTTTATAAAATCAAATACTTCCTTAGCAAAATCTATATTTGTTTTACCAGGAAGATTTGTTCTATAAGCCTTAGAGCACTTATCAATAAGTGTGTTTTTTACATAATTATTATAATCTTGATTTAATTTATAAGAATAGTATTGATATATACAACGATCTAAATGCGCTGCATAACAAATTGGTCTATAAGTTTTTTCAAACCTTCCGTCTTTTGGTGGTTTTTCTGTATGCACCTTTAACTTTGGCCTACTATCAAGAATAAATGGATAGAAAGAATGGGTCGCCACATTTTGGGGGTTAGATATATAATCATAAACCTCTTCTAGTTTTACTCTAATATCAAAATGTGAATAAGAACGATAGTAATCGTTTTTTACAACATCTTCAAAAGTCTTATTTTTTCTCATAAATGCAAAAAGCCTCTTAACCCTATAGTATGACGTCATTAGGTTAACAGGCTTCACACAACTACGTCTAATCAAAAATTATTTGTTTCTTTACTTAATTAACTTTCAATTATACGGCCATAAATTTGCTCAATACTGTATTATGATATAATACATATAGGAGACGTTGTCGAAATGTTCGAACTTTTAAAGAAGATATTATTAAATATTCTTATTTGTTTCTTTAACATTCTCAAACTTTTGTCAATCAACACTATTTGTTTAGAATTGTTGACTGAAATGTCCTGCCCATGTACCCATGCGTACAAGGTATTATTATAAAACCACCCTTTTAATAATTAGTCAAGTCAAAACACTATTTTAACTCATCGAATACAAAATTATTTTAAGAGTGTTAAAAGCATATAACTTTAAAAAATTTTATGTAATTAAACTCTTATAAAATTTGTTAAAAAATATAAATTTGAATCGGCAAAGATCTTAAAACTAGAAAACTAATTATTCAAGGTTTGTCAAGAGACAAATGGTTTAACTGCTTTAATTTCACTCTAGAAATAGGCTAACTTTATTCACTTAAAATTAAACTAATAATTTTAAACATTAACCAATAACCATTTCATATACTTTATCATTTTAAATGAATTTAGAGTTTAAGATTCAATTTTCCCAAATAACGTATCAAATAAAACTTGATTTCTTAATTCAGCATCTCTCTTCAGTTTATTATAACTTATAACCTGAACAAACGTTTTGTATTCTTGACTATAACCAAAAAAACCATCGTCTGAAGGAAGTCTACTCAAATTAGCCATCTTACATTGTTTTTCCAACGAAGGTGTTATATCAGCAATAATATAACTATATATCGGCATATTTTTTAAATCTCCCTGTAAAGGTCTCCCTCTTCTATCCATTTTTCTGCCAGACCTAATTTCTTCAATATATCCATAAACTTGCTCTATTGGGTTACTATCATCAGAGTAATTGTCTCGCATTGGTTTCTTAAACTCTATAATTGTCAAAGATATATATCCTTTACTTTCAATTGTGTCATTAAATAGTAGTGGATTATTGTAGATAGCAATATCTGTTTCTTTATTCGACAAATCCCCTTCTACCAATTGTGATTTCATTGTCTTATCAGATGCTAAGTAATAATGATATGCCAACTTTTCATCAATAAGCCATAAATTCATATCATTATAATTCAATTGTTCTGAGGTTGCTCTTAATGGACAAATTAATGAATGAACAGCCTCCTCCAACGAATATTTTTCATTTTCATCTTTCGAAATGTAATTATCCAACATGTCTAGAATAGATTTTCTCTTAACTATATATTCTGCTAAACAATCTTTACCATATTGCGAGATATTGATTAGATATTCCCTTTTGAGCTCATCTAACTTATCAATATCCATAAATTTTGCTTTTTTCTTAATTAATTTATATTGTTCATCAATCTCTTTATTCCATTCCATTTTTTCCTTGTATAAGGCCAATTCCAATTTATCTTCTGATAAATTATTTTCAATATTTTTATAAAAATCAGGTCGAAAATGTCTTAGATTTTTATAATTAGGTCTTTTTGTATCAATATAAAAATCAATTTGTGCTCTTTTTTCTTTTTCAATTTTATCAATATCTTTTTCCAAATATAAGGATATTTCTTTACAAACTTTGGAAAGAAATGTGTTTTTAGTTATATTAATACAATTTGGCATGTCACCATCTTCTTGTGGAAAATTCAGTTGTGTTCTTTCTGAATTTACAATATCGTCTAAATAATTTGCACAAACATATCCAAAGTACCAAACCTTTTTACTTCCTATTTTACCAATTGATGATTGAAGATTTTTTATAAATTTGCGTAAATCTACTATTTCTACGACCCTTGTATTTGCACATAGAAATAATTTGTTGGCATTGTCCAAATTCGTAGTTTTTATATGATAAATTACTATATCTTCTGTAAAAATTTTTATTGAAGATTGATAAATTTGAAAATCTTTTAAATTATTAAACTTTTTATTTACATTAACTTTTTGTGTATTGTCAATAATTTCAATAATTGGAATTTCATTTCTTATAAAATTTAAAAAAAAGTGATTTATTATTATTTTTGCAATATCTTGAATATCCTGTGGAAAATATATTCTATAAATATCTTTCATGTTTGTTAATTTAACTATCGTTTTTATTTCTTGGTCACTTAAACCATAATCATCATATATCTCATCAACAGGCCTAAAAACAAAATTAATTTTTTCTCTACTATCACCCTTTGTATAGACTGATTCAACCTGCACTTCATCAAACACCTTAAGCCATGTAAAACGGCCAACTCCTTTTGCCCCAAATCTTGATTTTTTATATTCAGAGTTACATCTCATAAAAGAGTTAAAGTTATCTTCATTAAAACCTATACCATTATCCTCAATAATTATATTTTCTATAGGCAGCTTATCTGTATCAATTTTTTCTATTCCACTTTCCTGATACAGCTTAACTCTCTCGAGCCTTATTATAATCTTTCCATTGACAATATTTCTTTCAGCAATAGCATGAATAGAGTTCGATATTGCTTCCAACAATGCAAAGTAACCTTCTTTATAAGCGACTTTTGTTTCATCAACCCTTCCTTTAATATTAGTAGAAAATTTTTTCATCAATCCCTTCCTCATTATAAGTATAACATAATCAATAATAAAAATAAAATTATTTGTAAATTTCTAAATCATTTTATATTCATCTCAGTTTTCTATTTTACAATAAATTTCAAATAAACACTATATTTCCATTTTTATTTGTCTAATAACTTTATATTTGATTATCATTTAATAAAGATATATCATATTCCATCACATAAAAACATTGATATAAATCACCTAATTTAATTTGCCAAATTTTATATATACATTTTTTTACTCTTATCTAATTCCTAAAATAAAAATTTTTAATATATGTGAATTACTTCCCAAAAATATTCAAAAAAACCTAAAATCAATTTTCCTTTATACAATTACACCATAGTCTGCCAACTTTGACCTAATGCCCCAAATTGCCATAGATTGCTTCGGCGAAATACTAACTCCTGTTTGACAATATTTAATTGCGAAATCTAACAATGATAGTTCATAAGAATTTAATATTTTTTGTTCATTACCTTTTGTTTTCAAATTCTCCCAATAGTCAATACCTTTTTTATAAATCTCTACCTCAAGTGAAAGATTAGTTTGAAATCTTTGATCTTTTTTTGCCCTAATATCATCAATTTTTTTATCACTAGAACTAACCAATAGATTTTGAACCTTTTCACTTAAGATATATGGTTTTTCTATTAATGCATCCCAACATGCCTTTTGCTTACAATATGAACTTATATTCATCTGAGGTCGGTGTGGATCATAAATAGTATCAAAAACTTGTTTTGCTATTATTTCAATATCCTTTTCGAATGCCTCAGGCATAGCCTGTTTATCCCAAATCGATTTATAGTCTATAACTTTACCTAATTTTTTTACACAATATGCAAATTTAGAAAATGTATATGTTACTAATTGAGGTTTATATGCCCTATTGTCTTTATACCAATCAAAATGAGAAATTAATTTGTCTATACTTTTATATATAATAGCTTTTGCAATCAAATCTTTATAGAAAACTTCATTAAAAGTGCTATTATCTTTATCCCATAGCTTCTCCATGTCTTCTTGAAATCTTGTTGCATTCACTTCTGCGCCCCAAGAAACATAATATGGTTTCATATCAGCACTATTTAAATATTTTGCTAAATCTGTTTTTGTAAATTTTTTATCTTTTGGTCTTATTCTTTGATATTCTTCTCTCTTAGCTTTAGTCATTCTCATCATAGGTTGCTCGTACTGACCTCTAGCTCTTTCAAAAAACCACAATTCTTGATATGTCTTCCCTAATGTTGGTGGAACATAAATTTTTCTTGAAAATTCCTCCATGCGTATATAAAATGGATGGTTTGAATTTAAATCTGCACTTGTTACTTTGTTTTGACTATTTGAATATTTTGAAATATTCCTTACAAATTCAGGATCATCACTTTTAACAATAGTTAATTTCATCTGAACATAAATATGATCGAGTGCGGCTCCATCTTTAATTCTAGCAGAAGCTAAAGAAGCAGTAGTTTGACCACCATTAATAATCTGTAAGTCGTTGAATTTTACTATGCATTTACCCAAGCCTGGAATATTTTTACATTCGATACTTTTTGCTGTCGTTGATATTCCGTTATTGTATGTAAAAAATTTATTCCTTTCATTTAGTATTGTCCCTCTTATACCCTTATTAACTCCTCCTTTTACATTCAAAAATGATCTTACATTAGACTCTAGTAGTCTTGCGCCATATTTATCATAAATATCCGCCAAGAATTTTCCAGGAACAACGGCTAAATAAGCTTCATAGTTTTCATCTTCTATTTCGGCCTTTATGCATTGTATTCCTCTTTCTCCAAAATCTGAAACATCTATTTCTATTGGCTCTTTTCTAAACCCTTCCGCTTTGGTATTATAGAGTCTTACTATATCTATTATATCTAATTCAACGCGATAAGATTTTCCATCAAAAATATAATTTGGCAGATCGATTGTCTTTACCCTTTCACTAATCTTATTAGTGGAAGCAATAAATAAATGCAATTTACTAATGCCTGTTACATTCCTTTTGATATTGAATGCTAATTCAGTGTAAGGTGCAGACTCTTCTGAATTATTGAAATATCCTTTGAGCACATTTTCAAAAAAATTAATCATGTATTGACAATTTCTATTAATGAATTCATTGTTAATATTTTCCATCTCGGAATCCTTAAAGTCTGCAATTAATAAATTAACTGTGTTAGAAGCGAGCTCTAAATATGCAGCATCTATTTTCATGCTTTTATAAGCTTTATTTCCAATCGTAGTAGGTAGATAACAATCTGTTAATTCCGAAACCACATTATAATCATTAATCATTATATCTTTCACATCGTCAATAAAAGCCTCTACAGAATGCTTATTCTCATTTAGCGCCGTTGCTTTTATCTCATTAATATAATAATCCCTAAACTCTAATAATTCCATTTTATAATTCCTTTTTATATTTATCTAAAGTATTTAATATAAGTTCATATGTAACTTTTCCTATTTCTTGATATTTTATATCAGAATCCAATAAACGAGGAAAATTATTGTCTACATTATAAACCGCACATTCTATAAATTTATATTTTTCCCTGTTAGAATTTTCATTAATATCAAATCCATATTTTAAAAGCTTTTCTATAAATTTTTCCTTTGTTTCATTACTTTTTATTCGACCCATAATTATTTTAAACAAATCATATATATCTGAACATCCATCCTCAAATGATTCTGACATTTTATCAACTTTAACTACAACCAGATTACCAGGCGTTACAGAAGACAACTGACTTATTGATGATATTTTAATCGACTGAGCAGAAGCCAATGGGGTTTTAACTTCATACCACGTATTACCTATAGAAAAATCCTTACTATATCCATTAGGCCCCGCCCAAGAACTTATAACAAGATCTATATCATACATCTCAAACAATTTAAAATTCATAAAATACAATTCACCATACAATCCTTGAATTGTTTCTGTTGACATTTTCCTCTTGTTTTTAAACATTGACTTCCATGAATGATACCTATTTTTTATTTGTAATAAAGCTTCATTTTCATCATAAACATTGATTATAGAATCAACCAAATCATTACAAAAAGCATAAAAAACTTTTGCTCCATTTTGATTTAATAAATCAAAACAAGTCCAATAAACATTTTCACTTTCCTGACCTATCGATACTCGTAACTCCTTAGTTGAATCAATAATTAATGGTTTAATTGTTGACATAAAAGATATCCTCAAATAGTTTTCTGTTGTTATACCATAAAAAACTTTCAGTGCAGAATTAACCATAATTTTCTTTTGTTTACCAAAGAATTCCTCATGAAGATTATTAAAATTTTCTTCAAAATCAATCTTCGAAATCGTCATCTTCATCCTCCTCAAATACCTTTGTTAACTCTTCAATTTTTCTTTTATTTGCTCTAAATTTAATTTTAACCTCATTACTACGGCTTGGAAAACCAATACCAAAACCTAATATAACATCATTTATATATAAATCTAATATCTTTTGTTTTTCTTCATCTTTTTCTTCATTAATTAACTCAACTGGATATATTATAAATAAAGGATTTCTTCCTTCTACACTTAAATAATCTCTTGCAATAGGATTTTTATTTTTCTGTTTTACTTGTTGAATTTGTGACTCTGTTAAACCACTATTAAATATACCTGGCTCAAGCAACCTGTTGTTTGATCCTGATACTCTAATATAATTTTCTTCTTCACGCACTTCAAAACTACGTCTTGCAGCTGGTATTTCAATATTTGATATTGTTAAATTGTTTATTTTACTTGAACCAGTTGCAATAACAACATCCCATTTTTCAAAAACATTGGTTTTACTTATATATTCATATAAAGATTCTCTATCAAATTTACGATTTTCAAGTGGCAAATTAAGTCTTTTTAATAATTCACCTATGTCAAATTTGTCAACATCCTTAAAAAGATATCTTCCATTAACCTTATTTAATAAAATTCCTTTATTTTTTATATTAGCCACAAATGCAAATACTGCTTCTTTATTTTTTTGATTTAATTCTTTACTTTTATAAAGTTTAGAAGTGTCAATTGGGCTTGCTGAATAGTTCAATGTTCTAACTATAGATTGCGAAGTCCCCAACTTGTTTCTACTGGTAACAAGCATTGTAGTTTCAAGGATGTCAGGAGATTCTTTAACCATTAAGCCAAAATCTCTTGGCGTCTTTCCTTTGGCTTGCATTTCCCTAAACTGAGCTTTTAAATCTTCGGTAGCATCAAGAACTGTTTCAAAATTTAACAAGCTGATTTTTGACATATAAACCCGACACAAATCTTGATATTTAGGTCGATAACCAAACCATCTGCACATCTGCAGCATAGTATCATAAGCGGAACCACTTCTACTAAAATAACTAACCATTAAACCAGCTAAGGTTAGACCTCTCGATAAAACATATCCTCCAATTATTATAACTCTAGTCCCCACATCCTTATAGTCTTCATATTTAAATCTGTCTTTTTCTTTAATTTTATTATTCATAATTGTAACGACAAATTTAGATATTTCATCAGAAAGCAGTTCTTGAATTTTAGACCAATCAAATTTCTCCCTTATGCTTTTGTAATAATCATCAGTCATATATAATTGATACATTGATCTCATGTCTTCATTTCTTATAAATTTTTCTATACTCATATAACTAGTTTGCTCAATAATAGTTTTTAGTCTATCTACATACTCAGCAACATAATATTTAATACTTTCTTGCATAGAATTAAAACGAGAAATATTTATCATCATGGTTCTGTGTTTTTTTATCTGCCCTTCCCCTTTAAGCGATCTTACAACATTATTAATCAAAAACACTTGTATTGCTTCTTTTAAAGATTGAGAAAGTCCATTATACTTATCATCTTTTTTATGATAAACACCTAAAAAATTCGGTTCATTTTCATCAATAATTCTTACATATTTATATTTGTTATTATAAAATTCACCAAATACTTTATCTCCACCAAAATAATTATCTGGTGAGTTTAATTGGACAATAAAATCACTAGGAAATAAATCTAAATTTGTTGTTTCATCATCAGGTCCAATAAATATATTTGCGTAAGGTGTAGCCGTATATCCAACATAAGAGGCTATAGTAAAATTATTAAATATATCTCTTATTAAACCATTAATAACTGATGGGTCTTCTGCATTCTTTTTTGTATTGACCGAAGCATTATCGGCCTCATCGTCTATAATTAATATACTATTCCCTTGTATATTGTTATGTCCTGGTTTTATCCATTCCTTAACATTTTCTAATGTCGTTTTATTCTTTTTAGCAACAATTATCTGCGGTTTATTATAATCTCCTCTAGTTGCATTTATAGATTTCATAACTCTTGTAGAAAAATCACTTTCTGTATTTGTTAACGGAATAGCAAAATGATTTTTTCTCAAAGATTGCTCTCCAACTCCTACATACTCTATTTTCCCACGCCCTATTGTATTACTTTTTGCTCCAATATATCCTTCGTCTATTCTCTCTTGAGTTTGCCTTCTAAGAGACTCTGTTAAACCTGCTAATACAACTATAACACTATAACCATAATCGCTAGCCATATTTATCAAACCCAAATAGTTCGCAGTTTTACCTGATTGAACATCTCCTACCACCAACCCTTTTTTCTTCCTAGCCTTCAAATCGCTTGAATTAAATGGATTTGCACAATAAGATAACACTTTTTCGCTGACTGTTTCAATTCTATCTATACTATCCTCAGCAAAATCATCTCTTCTCAAAAACTCTTTGTATCTTTTAAAATATTCATGCTTTTGATTTTGATCCTTTTTCATTTTATAAAACCACTCTGGGTCATTTTCAAAATTGACCAAAACATCAGGAGTATATGATTTTATAGATAAGTTTTCCTCATATCTTTCAACAATTAAGTCAATTATATTAGTTGAAAATTTTTCATAAGGGAATAACGTTTCAGCTAATTTAGAAGTAAAATTGGTCAAATCTGTATGTGTAAAATTTCTGTTATATGCTGCAACTTTTAAAGTGTCATATAATCTATCAATATCTTCAGATTTAATCATTATTAACCCTCCTTAATATTTCATCAATTTTATCAGCTGCCTTTTTGTAGTACTCCATACTTAGCATTATTTTCAGTTGTTCTTCCCTATTATCTTCAGGCATTAATGTTAACAATTTAACAATTTGATCTACAATCGTGTCTTCTTCAATTAAATCATCATTGTTAGCAATATTAATTGAGTCACATTTATCATTCATAATACGTCCCTGTGGTAAATAACATTCAATCTGAGATAACAATTCTTCTAATAAACCCTTTTCTTGTTCCCCTATTAAGTTATATAATGTAACAAAAACTGGATTTTTTCTGTTTATTTCATATTTAACAACACCTTCTCTCAATTCCGTGCGTTGCCAAATTGGGTCTGTTTCTCTTAATTCTTTAGTGCCTTGATATCTATTAGATTTTCGGCTTCTAAAAATAGAATCTTCAATAGCAAACCTAATTTGATCTTTTATTAAATCTGGAATTTTAGCAGAAGATTTTTTTACATCTAACATCCACATTGAGTCTAATGACGATGGAATATCAACTTGAACACGAGCGAGCTTATTTAATTCACTTTTATAGCCCATATGCAACCAACTACCCCATATAATTAATCTTTCATTTCTATAAATATAAAAACCTTGTTCGTCATAGATACTTTTTGGATTTCCTAAAAGAGCCTTTTCCTCGTTAGTTAACACATTCGCATTAGGTAGTGTATGTGGTATAACTACAATCTTATTCCCATCTATATTGATAGTACTTTGTCTACCTAATTGTGATTTTGGTGATGCAATTAAAAATGGATCTCTTTTTTCAATTCGCTTACCATTAAAATAAATATTAATTTTATTATAAAACCGATGGAACACTAGCTCTACATGTTTTTTTACTTCAGAGACAATATTTCTAAAAGAATCCTCAAAATTCTTTGCATTAACCTCTAATTTATCAAACTCTTTCCATATAACAAGAGTTCCACTATTGTATTTTAATAATTCATTAAAACATTCTTCATTTTTAATTTCATCAAAAGTTAGCTCTAATACTTCCCACTTATTTGTTTGTTGTATTATATCTAAATCATAAGACATAGCATTTATGTCATTTTCTTGTTTAGTAATGACAATTAATTTTCTACATTGTGATAATGATGCAGATTTCAACCCTAATCCAAATCTTCCTAAATCATCTGGAGAATCAACTCTTCCATTACGCTTAGATCCAAATGTCATTGCATTTATTAATTCTGACTTACTCATACCAACTCCATTATCAAGGATTGAAAAGTAAGGTTCCTTGTCAAGTGGATCAGAATAAATATCTACGCTAGTAGCCATTGCTGAAATACTATTGTCAATAATGTCAGCAACAGCAGTCGAAAAACTATAACCTATGGCTCTTATTCCATTGATTAAAGCTGTTGCAGGTGGCATAAGTTCAATCCTGTTACTCATTTATAACTCCTTCATCAGTAAATTTCATTGAATTTATCTGTTTTGTTAATCTATCAATTTGATCAATAGAATATTTAAATACTCGTTTTTTACCTAGTACATCACTAACTAAATATATATCAGAAAAATTCTTAAAGTCATGACAAAACAAATTTTTTTTCATTGACAAATTAAAATATTTTATTTTTGTTGCTGTCCAAAATACAAGTGCATACCTGACAACGCCATTAATTTCATACCTTATATCGTACAATAGGTATGGATATTTTAATGATACGTTCTCAATATTTTTTGCGCCACGCTCTTCCAAAATATTTTTAATATAATTCACAGCGTCTATATGCATATTTTCACAAAATTCAAAATAGTTTTCAGTATTAATTTTTTCGCCTAATCTATCCCTAATTGCAATTATCTCCACATCATAATCTTCTGTTGCATCCTTGAATATTTTAGTAAACTTATTCCCTGTTCCTTTCTCGTTAACAAATATTTTAGAATAAGGGACATCATTTTCCCCTACAACGAAAGCATCAAAATTTAATATTTGTGTTATCTTATCATATTGAAAACTATTAACAATAAAGGCATAGTTATTTAATACTTTTGACACTTCATTCATTACAGCCTTGTTGTCAATATCTAAATCTATATCTGAATATTTAAGCGTATTTGGATAATGAATTTTTAATCTACCATATTGTGCTTTTTCAGGATCTATTTCTTCTTTAATAAATATGCAATATTGTCTGTCTGTTTTTATTAAAATACCATTTACAGCAATCTTATCAAATACAAAAACATTTTTAATTTGTATTTTAGATTTTGAATTTTTTATCAATTCCTTAATAAGTTCAGGTTTATCATCAAAAATTATTTCTTTCTCTTTTATCTCCAAAATTTGCCCTAATTGTTTATTGTATGAATTTCCTTGCTTTAGTGGCGTTGCCACAGTTGCTGTATGACCAGATGTATTATCATTTTTAATATTTTTATATAAGGATTTTGTGTCAATAGGCAAAATAATTTTATTATTCATCCTTACCTCCTTTGGCATATTTATCAGCAAACAAAAATCTAAAAATTTCCTCTAAGACATTAACAACTATTGAATTCCCTATCAATTTATTCATCTTTCTATAACTCAATCCAGTCATTGTTGCTCTTTCATATTCTTCCTCTGTAAATCCCATTAATAAGAAAGCCTCTCTTATTGTCAATAATCTAAAAGTATTTCCTTTTATGCCTGCATATTCAAACATCGCTGCGGTATTACTTCTGTCCATATTACAAGTAATTGTATGTATAATAGTATCTTTAGTAATTGGATCTCTCTTATTTTTATTCCACATTTCTACTCTTGACACGGTATCATACAATTGTGCAGCATCTGCCTCCGCTCTTAATATTGGATTGTCATCATAGTTGAATCGTAAAAAATCTAAACAATTAAACTTCTCATTTGTTTCTATGTATTCTGGTTTGATATCTATTTTAGTTTTTAAGTGACTTAAAAGAAAACATCTCTTTCTATCTTGCGGAATTCCAAATTTAGTGGCATCTAAAACCATGGGATCTGAATTTTTATAACCAATGGATTCTAAAAAATTTTTCCACTCGTCAAAATCCTCTTTATTAGAGTCTGCCAAAATTGCTTTAACATTTTCCATTAGTAAATACTCGGGTAGTCTATTTTCCTTATTTAATTTGTTTAAAATTTTTTCTATTTCCCATAATAAACCTGATCTAGTCCCAGATCCCTTTTTCATACCTTTTGTCTTCCCTCCAGTAGATAGATCTTGACAAGGAAAACTATAAATCAACAAATCACAATCAGGCATATTAATTTTACCATTGCCTATATCTATAATTGATCCGTAGTTATTAGTCCTTTTGTTAGATCTATACAATTTAGAGATTTCTTCCTCCGAAAGTTTTGTTATATCTTTGATAGGGTTAACAGAATCTTTACTAAACGTATAATGTTGTAAATATTCAATTTGTTCTTTAAGTGATGGTAATGGTATGTCTGGCTTATTATTGTTTTGAATAGCATCATAACATTCAATTGCATTTATGAACCAATCACTTATTCCTACAATTTCATAGTTAATATTCAATCTTCTTAACGCAGATGCCTGTGCACCTATCCCCGCAAATGCTTCGAATACTCTCAATGTTTTACTTTTTTTCATTTTACTCTCCATAAAAACTAATTCACCATTTGATCTTAAATTACTTAAATAATATTTTAAATTTATTTTTGTTGATAACGTAATTTCTATAAGGTAGTTGTATTTTGTGTTTCACTACTTAATGTCTTGATATAAATAAAATTTTAATATTTTTTCTAGTATAAATGGAATATTATTATTTGCAGACATTTTTTAACATAATCAGATACCAAACCCGCTGTTGCTACATTTGTAAAATCTAATTACATTATTAATGATTTTGTTTTACGCTCTACCCTTTCTGGCTTTTTGGCGTTTTCAGGAATTATCCAGGTTTTGCCTTTAAGCACTGCACCTTTTACCCTACCTTGTTTGCAGTAGTTACGGACTGACCTCTCGCTTATATTCCACTTTTTGGCGATTTCACTAACTGTTGAAACTCCCATTAACAAAACTCCTTGATCCTTTTTTTAATTTCTTCTTCTGGCAATATCCCAAATTGTTTCAAAACTTTAATTATTAATTCTTTTTCTGCTTTGTCAAAAATAATTTTAAGTGCAATAACAATTTTTATATCATTTAATTGATTTACCAAATATTCAATTGGTTTATCATCATAAAAATAGTCCTCAACACTATAAACATAATAATTTGTAAACGGAGATAAACTATTTGTAAAATCCTTATATATTTTCCATTTATTATTAATCTCTTTAATCATTTTTTGATGATTGTTACTTCTCATTGCTTCATTTATTGATTTAACTTTATGTTCATATTCATTGATAATTCTTTTCATTTCTAGGACTTTTTCTAATGCTTTAAAAATTTTTTCATTATCACTTTGATGATTATCTGAATAATACATGTTTCACCTCTAAATAAATTATAGCCATTATCGGCAATTAAGTCAATAAATCTACAAAATAAAATTGCCGTTATCGGCAATTTATATATTGTCAAAGCAAGTTTTTCGATAGAATTTTATTACATAAAAACCGAAAACCTGTGAATTGGCCTTCGGTTTTTTTAGTTAATTAAAACCTCCCTTTATTTAGCTAAGTAATTAGAAATTATTTATTATTAAGTCTTGATGAATAATACCTAGCATTGTTTGGGTTCAATTGATTAGCACGATTATTCAAATTAGCAGTATAAGCCTTATTGTTTTTATTGTTTTGGTTTGAATAATTGTCCAATTGTTTTTTTGTATGTGTGTAACCAGACACTTTATTCCTCATATTATCACCTCCTTTTGACCTAAAATAAAAATCCTCCACTCTATGAGTGAAAGGATTTATAGGTCAAATTCAATCAACTTTACACTCATAGCAAAAATAACAACAAAGTTGCTATTTTTATATGGTGTAAAGTTTAGAAACAAATTGGGGGACACCTAGGTCCAGCTGACCACAATCTGTTTATTGCTTAACGAGTATTTTCAAAGGCAATATTAGTTTCTAAAAATTACGTAAAATCCCTTTTCTAATAATACGATGTATATCCCCGTCTCTTATGCACTTCTTGCTTCGGAGTATGTCCTCGTCATATACTCTATAGAGAGTTGAATATACGGCCTTCAAATATTATTATACTTAAATTTTACAACCAAATCTCTTTGGCTAAATTTAATATAACATAAAAATTTTGTTTTTGCAAGTATTTAAGTATTTTTTGATGTAATTGCATTTTATTTATTCCACATAAAAGCCGTAGGCAAATAAGTGCCTGTATGTGATGATTTCGTGGGTTGGGATGTAGTCGATGAATTTAATGTGGTTTGAAAATTTTTGAATAGCTGGTGGAATTGTTTTGTTTTTTGCTTTGGGTCTTCCCCTTTTCTTGTTTTTGGTTTCAACCTTATCATTTGCAGTTGCAGTTTTATCAATTTCTGTTTCAAACTCCCCCTTTTCGGGGTTAATTGTTTTGGTTTTTGCAAAAGGTTCGAATTGAGGTGCGTTTGCGCCATTTTCGAATTGAGATTTTGAACCATATGGCTCAGCACTCTGAAGGAACCCTCTTTGGTTCGAATTTTTAAGGACAGGTTCGAATTGAGATTTCGAACGCCCGCCAATTAAAGTTTAACGCATTAATGAACATGATGCGTTTTTTTGTTTGTTTTTATTTTTATATTTGACTGTTTTAATTTTTTTATTGTACTTAAAACTTTAATTATGTTTTTATCTTTTTTGTCTTTTTCTAAAATTTTTATTTAATTTTTTAATTAAATTTTTTAGTTTCGCTTTGTCTTTTTTATTAAATAGATTTAAAAAAACATCAATCCAAAATTGAATTGATGTTTTTTTACTATGCTTTTACTACATAATCTTCGTCTTTTGTGCAAAGAAGAAAGACTCCACCTAAAAGGCTACAGAAAAGCAATACACAAATTGATATGCCTACTGAAGGTTTTTTAGTACTCATTTGACTTAGTGCTATTCCACCAAAAATCAAAGGAAGTATCATCCAGAAACCAATAATCATTCCTAAAATGATAAATACTTTTGCAGCAGTTTTCATTGTTTTCCCCCATGTTTAAATTTTTTATTACCCTAATAATAATATTTTTTATATTGTTATGTCAATAAAATACATTTTATTTCTTTATTAATATCATATATTAACAGATTTTTATTGCAACATGTAACTATACTAATAAATTTAAAACGCTTTAACTTATTGCACTAACTTTTAAAACCTTACTAATTTTTATTAGTTTTATTGCTTCTATTATCTTTTATTGATTTTGTGGATGATTTTTTTGTGGTTTTAGATTCTATTTTATTTAAGCCAGAATCTAAATCAACATTGCTTTTTGTTTCTTCCTTAATATTTTCTTCTTTTGCTTGTTCAGCACTTGCAACTTGTGTACTATTTGCAGTTGCAACTGCTAATGCTTTTTTTGTTTTTATGTCTTTAATAAACCATGACAAATATGCTAAAAAGAACAATGTTCCAACAATTTCATTCTTTCCACTCCAGTCATAAAAAAGTGTGATAAAGCCCCAAATATTGAAACAAACAACACATCCACTAAGCAAAAAATCTTAATTTTTTTAATTCTTTCATACTAAAATATATTCAAAACTTTTAATAATATAACAAAAAATTATGCTTTTAAATATTGTTCTTGTTTGGAAATCTTTGTTAGTTATTTCAAAATTTAATATTTTTAATATGTTTTTTTGTAATATTCCATTAATATTGTTGTTTATTAAACAATTTGTTTTTAATTTAAAATTTTATTTTGTTTAAGTTCATTGCACACAATTTCCACTTCTTCATCAACACCTTCAACTGCAACAACTTTCATTTTAGGCTTTGTGTAATCATCTATTTCAAAAATTACGCCATTTTTTTGATAAACATAGCGAGTGCGAAAATTATTTGCGACTTCATAAAACTCTAAAACATTCAAAATTGATTTGATTGCTTCCATATTTTCATCTGTAACTTTTAATGCAATAGATTCGTTTGAAATTTTAAAGTTTTCATTTTTATTATCCACATTTTTAAAATCAAAATATGTTGAAGTTGTGTTGTTAACATTTTCCGTTGTTAACCTTGCAATTATGTGGCTATTATTTTTTGTTTCATAAACTATCCTATTTTGTTTAGAAACATATTTTTGTTCATACCCATTATTTACGCAATATTTGATTATTGGTTGAATTGATTCAACTTTAAAACTATATTCGTATTCTTTCATTTAATACTCCAAAATTGATATATTATGATTTGTTTAAAAATTGTTTTGAAAAAATAATTTATTTCTATTGTTATAATTTTATTTTTATTGATTATTTTTTAAATTTTAAAACATATCAAGTTTATTAAAAGAAAACAATAAAGTTAATTTTTCGTTATCATAAAAATTTGTTGGTGAAAAAATATATCTTAAAAATTCCTGGATTGTAAAATCATAATTCGATTGAAAATTGCCTTTTTCTATTATTAAATTATTATTTGTTATGTCTATTTTGTAGTTTACATTATCTATTTTGTAAAAATATGTTTTGTTTTTAAAATTTGTTGCAACTAAATTTAGCTTAAAAATCATTTCCAAAAACTTTTCTAAGTTATAAACTTTCAAGTGAATTTCATCATAAGTCTCTACACTTTCTGCAAAATTTTGCAATTTTAAATAATACTCTTTATCAAAAGGATTTACAAAAAAATAAATTTTTAATAAGTTAAAATAATTGAAAATTGAATCAAGTGCATTTTGTGCTTCGTCTATGTTTGACAAATAAAATTCATCTATTTGTTCTTTTGTTTTGTTAAATGAAAAATAGCCAACAACTTTTTCGTCTTTTAATAGTGTAAAAATTAAATTTCCTTTTGCTTGTAAATTTAAAACAAACTCTTCTTTAGACCTTAATAAAATTTTGATATTTTTTAAATAAATATCATACATTTGCGAAATGATTTTTTGATTTTTTTGAAACTCTTTAACTACAATACTATTATTGTTACATTTTACAAGCTTACTACTTAACAACAACTTAAAAGTAAACCCCACTTTTTCATATCCAAAATTATTATATCTTTTTCTATCACCTGTTAATATTGAGAATACAACCTTTTTTCTAACATTTTGTTCTTCGATTTTATTCATTATTTTGGACATATATCCATTACCTTGAAATTTGGGCAATGTGGACACTGTTCCAACATTTGAAAAAAGATATTTATTATTTTTTAATGAAATTTTTCGAATAAGATTTCCACCAACGGAAACAAGATTTTTAGTTTTTTCCTCTTCGCACACAAAATGTATTTTTGAATAATCTATTTTTGTGTTATAAATTTGTGGCATTGTTACTTTAAAATCATACCCCTTATAACGCACAGGCTCAAAAGCATTATTTGCCACTTCCAATATCTTAGAAATTTCTCCATTTTTTGCTTGTCGTATTTTCACTTTTATTTCTCCAACATAAACTTAATTATAGTTTTATTATGTCATATCAATTAAATTTTTCAAAATATATTTGATATTATAAGTTTTATTAGTTCATATTATTTTGTTGATATTTTAAATTTTATTATAACTTTAAAGTTTGCAAATTGGTTAAAATTTTTATTGGAACTTATGTTTTTTGTCATAAACTAATTAATTTATGACAATTTTAATGTGTTGTTTGACTTATATATATTGTTTTAATTATAAAATAAAAAAGACTAATATTAAAATTAGTCTTTTTTGTTATCTTTTATTTATTTTGGCAAAGCATACAAAACTATTTCTGTAGGATACAATTCGCCACCGTAATTTCTTAGATAAAAATTATAATTTTTATTATATGAATAAATAAGTTTTGCCAATTTAAAATAATGCTCGTTTTTATGATAAATTGATATTAATAATTTGGGGGAATATTTTATGATATGCTCTTTGCACCCCTTTAGTGCTTTTTCTTCATCTCCCTCAATGTCCATTTTTATAATATCAACTTTGTCTTTAATGAATTTATCAAGTGTTGTGCAACTAATCTTTTGCTTTCCAAAACTTTCTGTTCTATTTGCTGACGAACTACTTGAATTTTCTTGCATATAAACAACTTTTTCTTTATCTTGCAATGCTTTATTTACACATGTTATGTTAGAAAGTAATTTTAAGTTGTTTTGCATATAGTTAAAGATTGACGGCGTAATTTCAAAACAATAAATTTTTTTGTACGAATTTTTGCCATAACAATTAATATAGTTTAAAGTGGTTTCGCCAAGGTATGCCCCCACATCAACAAATATTTGGTTTTTGCAATTAGGAATTAAATTAAAATCAAAGTACTGAAATTCCATAGGGGACAATGTATGTTTTAAAGATTTAAAATCGTAATTTATCCAATTATTTAGAATTGCAAATAGTAAATATTTTGATTTATAATCACCTAACTTTTTATAAAGCCAAATAAAGTCATTTAGGTGTTTGTTTAAAACCTTTGCTTTGGCTTCAATTTCGGTAAAGTCATTTTCATTTTCACAAAGACTTCCCCAAAATGGATATTTTTTAAAATAATTTTCTAAAATTGATTTAATGTTTGGCGATAATGTGCAATAATTTTTTTTGATTTCATAAACTAAGTTTTCGTAACTTGATTTTTTTATTTTATCAATTAAACCATAAAATTTTCTGTCAATTATATTAAAATTTTTATTCATATAAATATATATTAAATTCAATCAAAAAATGTTTAAACTTTTTTAAATAAAAATTAATATAATGAGATAGGAAGTAAATATGAGCGAAATAAAAAAATTAGAAGAATCTTCAATTTTTATTGATGTTAATGATTCTGCAACACAAAATATAGATTATAACAATTGCGAAAACTACAAAAACATAACTTTTGATATGCTAAATTTATCTGGGGTTGGAAGATTTTTAAATGTTAATACAACAATAAAAAAAGTTTGCCCTAATAAACAAATTGTTGTTGGATTTAAATTGTACGAAACTACAAGCGGAAGTAAAGTTATGGAAGATTATAAAACCTTTGCAGTTCAACATAGTGAAAATTCTTATGCCGACATTACACTTTTAAATATTCAGTTTGTTTTGCCAGAAGAAATTGCTGAAACTAAAGACAAAACAAATTTATGTAGTGCCCGAACTTTTGAACTTGAAATAATATCTCATTATGTTGATTTATTAGAATCTAGATATTAATGTAACTGCCTGTTGGCAGTTATACATAACATTTTGCTTATATTTAATTAAAAAAAGGCAACATTGCCTTTTGTTATAATTTGTTATCCAATAACATAATACTTATATTTGTGTTTATTTTTAAAATATTGAATTATTAATAGTGGAACGATTGTAATTGTTGTTAAAAACAAAACTAATATTATGTAAGTGTAAAGATGTGAATGCCCCGGAAATAGATTAAATGGCAAACCATTTTCTCTTAAAAATAAAAAGTTTTGGTCTTTACAAAAGTAATTTCCTAAACTTGCGTGTGCAATAAGCAACACAAGCATAATTGGTATTTGCCAAGTTTCCTTTAAGTTAATTTCAAAATATCCAGTTGCAACACAACTTGTAACAACGGTTACCATCATAAAATGAAGAAGTATGCTTTCTATATCTAAAAATGTAAATATAGAATATTGATAGTAATCGCCAAAAACAAATGTTAATATTCCGCCAAAAAATGTTACGCAAAGAATTGGCAAAAAGAATTTTTTTGTTTTTGTTAGATAAAACAAAGGAAAAATGAAAGCCATTAAATGACACAAATGCCAAGGAAGAACTTCAACTAATGTGTTGGTTTTCGTAAAAAATAACAAGCACATTCTAAAAATTCTTGAAATTACCATAAACCAACATAAAAATTTTGTTAATTTAAAAGCAAAATTTTTATATTTTTTAAATATAAAAAAAGAAGCAACTATCCATCCAAATAAAATAAATATTAGCACAATATGTGTTGGACAATATAGTCCACTGCCTTTTGGCAATGAACTATCAGCAATTAACCAATCATAAAAAGTAAATAACATTGTGCTTGCTTTCATTTTTTTAACCCCTTTAATTTTTCTGCTTTTAGATTATTTATTAGTCCACAAAATAATTTATGTACCCCAAATTTTCAGTAAATGAAAAATTTAGTGTGCTTTCAGTTTTTATTGCAATGTCATTAATTGCTTTAAATATTGTTTCATCATATATTTTAAATAGGTTTGAAATACCTTGGTCATTAATACCTTTTAAGTAATTAAATATTTTGTCGCTCATAGATTTATCCATTTGATTTAGTAATGTTTCAATTTTTTTAGCACTTACTTGATTAACATTGTTTTCATTTTTTGAAAACTCAAAAGTGTATGTGTTTGTAATATACAATTTAGTAGGGATTATTTCGCCAATAGAACTTAAAAGACTTTTTAATTCTTGTAAATTGTAAACAAAAACAATTCTTAAAGAATTTTCGCTAGTAATACTAAACTCAGCAATGGATAGCATTTCCTCTTTTGTGCTAATATAACTATTTAACAATGCACCAAAAACATTGTCACGCATTGAAAGTGTTGAATTTAAACTAAGCGCACCATCTAGATTTGCATATCCACTAAATCCACAAGTGTTTGCTTGTTCTTGAAATGTGTAATAATCGGTAATAGGATTTACAATTAATGTTTTTTCGTCAACTGGTTTGTTTAGTTCGTCAATGTATTCAGTTATAACTGAAATTTTTTCGCCATATAATTCCTTTGCGCTATTTAGTCCACTAATTGTTCCAACTATTATAATTCCAACAAAAAGAAATGCAACTAGTGCTTTTGATAAACAACCAAACTTATCTCTATTAACTTTTTTTTCTTTTTTCTTAAACAATTTCATAGTTAAAGTATATTATTATTTAATTATATTGTCAATTTTATATTAATTTAAGCATTAACAGATTTTAAAAAAATGATCTTTTTCTTTCATTTATTTATTTTTTTTAAAAACTTTATAATATTATTCTTTTAATGTTTCTTCCATTAAAACATTGTTAACACTATGAGCAATGGTTAAGCCATAAACATTTTTTGCTTTTGCCTTAAACAACACTTTTGCTATTTCATTAATAGTTGCACCTGTTGTGTAAACATCATCTACAATTAAAATTGACTTTCCTTTGATTTTGTTTTTATCGTTAACTTTAAATGTGTTTGTTAAATTTGTAAGCCTTTCTTTTCTGGATAAACTTGTTTGGCTAATTGTGTCAACAATTCTTGAAACAAGATTTGGACAAACTTCCATATTTAATTTTTCATTAAACGCTGAACACAAAAGTTCTGCTTGATTGTAACCTCTAATTTTTAAACGATTTTCACTAATTGGAACAGGAATAACAAAATCAACTTTTATGTTACTTTCAATAAACTTTTCCACTAAAAAATTACTTAAGTAATTTGCAATATATTTTTTATTGTCGTATTTTAAGTTTGTTATTAAATAATTTATGGGTTTTGAATAATCAAACACGCTAAAATTTTGTGTTATTTTTGGCAACTCCCTTTTGCAGTTTAAACATAAATTTCCACTTACTATGCTTTCGCCACATTTTTCGCATGATTTTTTAATGTATGGCAATTTTGCTAAACAATCTTTGCACATGGAATATCTTGAATTGCGTAAAATTTCTTTTCCACAAACAATACACTTAAAATCATTTACAAATATGTTGTCTAATAGTTTATTGAATTTTTCTTTAAAATTAAATCTCATATATAAATTATACACAATTTTTATTCCTTGTTAAATAAAACATAAGTTAGAATAAAAAAACATTAACAAAATAATAGTTATTAGTCATATTATAAAACAAAAAATACTATAAAAATGACGCTACCAACTATTTACATTTTTAATATAGAAATTAATATTTTAGCACAAATTTTTGGACTTATTGGCCTAGTCTTTGTTGTAATTGCTTATCAAAAAAAAGAAAAAATTGATTTTCTTAGATTTTGTAATTATCAATTTTTCTTTACTATGATTGAGTCAATTTTATTGCTTGCCATAACAGGACTTATTAAAATTGTTGTTGGAATAATTAGAAATTATTTTGTTATTTATTTTATAAAAAAGCAAAAAGAAATGCCCAAGTTTTTAAATATTATTTTTGTTTTGCTAGTTGCAATTATTGGATTGTTTTTTGTAGATAAATGGTTTTCAATTTTGCCTATAATTGCAAGTATAATAAGCACTGTTGTAACTTGTAGTAAAAATTTTAAACTATTAAAAATTGGTGGAATTTTTGTTCAAATACTTTCTATGATTTACAACATTTTTGTTGGTGCTTTTGTTGGTTTTTTTAGACAAACAATAATTTTGATTGCAATAATTGTTGGATTTGTTAATTACATTAAATATGAAAAAAATAAATATTATAAAATTGGATAAAATGCTAAATCTCTTTACTTGTTTTTTACAACAATTTTTTGTAATTTACTTGTTAAATTAAATAATTTTTTTATTAAAAAAGCGTAAAAATTTTTACGCTTTTTGTTTTTTATAATTTAGTTTTTAAATGTAGTAAATTCTAAATTTTATAAATTTTTATAAATCCTGAATACAATCATTATCTTTCATTTCATAATCTATACTTTTTAAGGTTTCGTTTAATTGTTCTTTTGTTTCAGGATTATTTTTAATGATTGCATTAAAAACTTTTGAATTTTTTTCATCTATTTCATTTGAAAAATAATTTTCAATTTTAATGTCCACCATATTTGCTAATGATTTTGAAATGTATCCTTTCATTTCACCACTTAAATTTTTCAAATCGCAATTTTCTAATCTATTTATTGCAACAATAGGCACATTATAATACTCCGAAATTGATTTAAGTTCTGCCATATTACAACTTGTTATAAATTTGTGTCCATAATAAAAATAGAATACTGCACAAGGCTTTGAATTTAAGTAATCTAAAACAACCTCGTTGTAGTGTTCTTTATCGCTTCTTAACTCCATTCTTTTTGGTGTTATTGTTTGCGTTGCGTAATCTTTACCATATTTAAATTCTAAACCCGAAAAAACTTGCTGTTCTCCATCTTCAAATATTGAATAAATCTTTTTGTTGTCACTAATACTAGCATTGCTTTTTGCAAAGGTGTACTCATCTTTTATTGTTGGATATTCGGTTGAGTAAGCATCATTAACACATCCACCCAAAAAATTTTTTGGAGTTAATTTGTAAATTAAACCATAATCACTTTTATATTCAAAAAATGTTTTTGTGTCGTTTGGATTAATATATGTTGTGGATAATCTTCGGCTTTTTACATCTGTTAAATATTTTCTAAAACTTAAAAAGTTTGTGTTGCTTCTTTCTGTTATTTTATAAACCAAAAAACCATAATTTTTGTTGTTAAAATTTGTAACATCTGATAATTCCTGTTGCCAAATTTTTGAAGCAATCGGTTTGCATTTTTCTTCAATTTCAAATGTTTTAGTAAAAATTGGTTTAAAAAAATCTTCAATTTCACTATGCAAATATTTATCTTTGTAATCTTGTAAATGCTTTACATCAAATATTGCAAATCTAATGTCAAACCCTGTGTTTTCTCTATCAAAAAATTCTTTAATATCATATTTTATTTTTATATCTTCCAAAGAAGATAAAAGTGCATCAAGTGATGAATCAATGGTTTGCTTTTCTTCTTTATTTAAAAGTTTATAATAATTTTCTTTAATTACTTCTAAATCGTAAATAACATTGCCATAATATTTACACAAATAAATAAAATCATCAATGCTTATTTTACCATCAAAACTACGCATTTTTACCTCCTTTGTTTATTATCTTAAAATTAATCTTATATTTAAAAGTATATATTAATTTAAATTTTTTTTCAATAGTAATAAAAAAAATAAAAACATCAAACATTGATGTTTTTATTTTAATTGTTATTTTTTTGATTTTAAAGGGATATATTTTTCACCAATTTCCACAGTTTTTATTTTTTTATTTTCAGGATTAACCACTTGCAAAACTGTGCTAAGTTCTTTGGTTTTTTCTTTGTAATATTCGAAATCGTAAACATAAGCAATAATACTAATAATAAATGCAATTACACTGCACGCAACAATTAGCAATCCACCATAAACTGTTGTGCTATATTTAATTGTTATTTGTAAAAATTCTTTTAAACTTCCAAAAAAGTTGTCTGCATTAACAGGTTCAACATAATATTTTGCCATACTAGTGCTTCCATACATTACAATCATAACGCCTATTGTTAATAGTATTGTTGCAAGCACAAAAAATCCAATTTCTAAGTTTTTAATATATTCGTGTTGTTCTAACTTTTTTGTGTTTTTTAAATTATTGCTCATTATTCCCCCTTAATTTCGTCAACTCCTTTTATTGTTAAAGAAATTCTTTTTGTTTTAACATCAACCGACAAAACTTTAACTGTAACTTTGTCGCCAACTTTTAAAACTTCGCTTGGGTGTTTTATATAATCTTTGCTAATTTCCGAAATGTGAACCAATCCATCTTGGTGAACGGAAATATCAACAAACACACCAAAATCAACAACATTTCTAACAACACCATCTAGCACCATACCTTCTTTTAGGTTTTCAATGCCAAGAAGTTCACTTTTTAAAACCGGCTTTGGCAAATCTTCTCTTATATCTCTTCCTGGCTTTACAAGTTCTTTAACTATGTCTTCCAAAGTTGGAACACCAATGTTTATTGTGTTTGCAACTTTTTCTATTCCAACTTGTTCTATCATACTTGGAAGCAATTTTAAATTTCCACATTTAATGTCGTCATCAGTTAAGTTAAAGTATTTTAATAGCCTATGGCAAGCATCATAACTTTCTGGATGAACTCCCGTGTTGTCCAAAATATTGTCGCCACCAACAACACGCAAGAAACCTGCACATTGTTCAAATGCTTTGTCCCCCAATTTTGGAACTTTTTTAATTTGCATAATATTTGTTATTGTTCCATTTTCCTTTCTAAATGTTTCAATATTTTTTGCAACTGTTTTGTTAAGCCCTGCAACATAAGAAAGCAAACTTGGGCTTGCAGTGTTTATGTCAACACCAACGCTATTAACACAATCTTCAACAACTCCTTCCAACACTTCAGTTAATCTGTTTTGTGGCATATCATGTTGATACTGCCCAACGCCAATGCTTTTTACATCAATTTTTATAAGTTCGGCAAGAGGGTCTTGAAGTCTTCTTGCAATTGAAACAGCACTTCTAAGTGCAACATCAAATGTTGGAAATTCTTCTGCACCCAATTTGCTTGCAGAGTAAACAGACGCTCCTGCTTCATTTACAACTGCATATTCAACTTTGCGTTTTAATTTTTTAATTAAGTTTGCCACAAAAATTTCACTTTCTTTTGTTGCTGTTCCGTTTCCTATTGCAATTACATCAACATTGTGTTTGTAAACTAATTTTGCAATAATTACTTCTGCTTCTTCAATTTTGCTTTGTGGTGGAGTTGGATATATGACAGTTGTGTCTAGCACATTTCCATTTATGTCTATAACTGCAATTTTGCAACCCGTTCTATATGCTGGGTCAAGCCCTAATATTATTTTATTTTTAAGTGGTGGTTGCATTAATAGTGGTTTTAAATTTAGTTCAAACATTTTTATTGCTTGTTCGTTTGCTTTGTCAGTTAGGTCATTTCTAACTTCATTTTTTATGCTTGGTAGTATTAATCTATTATAAGCATCTAAACAAATAGGTTTTAAAACTTCTTCAAAAGGACTGTTCTTTTTAAGAACTTCTTTTTCAATTTTACTTAAAGCAAGTTCTTCATTTAGTTCAATTTCAACTTTTAAGCATTTTTCTTTTTCGCCACGATTTATTGCAAGAATTCTATGGCTAGGCAATGTTTTAAGTGGAGATGAAAAATTGTCGTATGTTTTATAAACATAATTTTCTTCTGATTCTAGTAATTTGGTTTTAATTTCGCCTTTATTTAAAAGCAATTCCCTTAAAACTTTTCTTAAATTTGCATTGTCGGAAATGCCTTCAGCAACAATGTCGTATGCTCCATTTAATGCTTCTTCAACACTATTTACTTCCAATTCTGGATTTATAAATTCTTTGGCTTTTTCTTCTAAATTTCCACCTTTTTGGGAAATTATAAAATCTGCCAAAGGTTTTAATCCTTTTGCAATAGCAACGCTTGCTCTGGTTTTTCTTTTTGGCTTAAATGGTCTATAAATATCTTCAATCTCGGTTAGTGTTCCAGCAACATTTAATGCCTTTTCAATTTCAGGAGTCATGTTGCCTTGCTCACTAATTAATGAAAAAACTTCTTCTTTCCTTTTAAATAAGTTTCTTAAATATTTTAATCTATCATCAAATGCCCTAAGTGTTTGGTCGTCCAAACTACCTGTAAGTTCCTTTCTATATCTTGCAATAAAAGGAATTGTGCAACCTTCATCTAACAAATTTATTATGTTTTCTATGTGGTTTTCTTTTAGTCCAAATTCTAATTTTAATATTTCTTTTATTTCCATATTTTATCCTATTAAATTTCCTTTTTTTATTATATTAAAAAGCCTTTTTATCTTTTTAAATAATCACTATTTATATTATATCAAATGCATAAATTTTAAACAATCAAATGCTTATCTTTTTAAACGAACAATTTGTAACAAAATTTGTTTTAAATTAATATTATGAAGTGTAAAGGCTTAAAACACCTTTACATTTCAACAAATAAAAATTTAAAATTAAAAAATATTGCTTTAAAATTTAAATCTTTTACCGTAGGGTTTATATTTAAAAATTAAAGCGAGATTAACAAAAGACGAAATTTGTTGACCTAAGGAGAAATATGGCGTGTTGTAGATGTAGAAATTGTTGTTGTGGTTCAATAAACTGTTGTTCTGTTTGTGTTAGCCCATTTGATAGATGTGGCAATCTAGTTGTAACACCTGAAATTGTTCCACCAACTATTATTCAACCACCAAACACTTTAAGCAATGTTAAAAATTATGCTTTTTTAACTAACCCTAGTGTTACTTTGTCTGCAAGTGGAAATATACCTTTGACTGTTACTTTATTAAACGGAACAAACATTACTGTTTCTAGTCCTAACATTAACTTAAAGCAAGGAAATTATGAAGTAATTTATAGTTTAAATTCCACTCCAACAACTACTAGTTTAGCAAATGGCGAACTAAGTTTATTGCTTAATGGTTCAACTGTTGCTAATTCAACCGTTGTAAATTCTTATAACAACACAAACACTGTTGCTTTTAGTGGTAATGTAATTGTCAACGCTGGAAATAATTCCACTTTAACCTTATATTATGATGGTGGTGTGCCTGTAAATTTAACTGATGTTAAAGTTACAATAAAACAATTACCGTAAAGTTTTAGAATTGCATTTTATTGATATACTAAAATGCAATTCTTTTTTTTGTTGTAAAAATGATTTTAAAATTTAAAATTTTATGTCAAACCTATCACTTGTGTTTTGTTGACAGTTTTTTTATTAATTTATATACTTATATTAGATTTTTATTTTATAGTAAATAATTAAAATCTAAATAAAATTAAGGAAGTAAATTAAATGAAAGTTGCAATTTGTTCTGATAGTTCACTAGACTTGTCAAAAGAATTAATAGAAAAAAACAACATATTTGTTATTCCTTTTGGAATTTCATTAGGTGATGACCAATATCTTGATGGAAAAGATGTTACCCCTGAAAAAATTTTTGATTTTGTTGATAAAAACAAAATGTTGCCTAAAACAAGTGCTATTAATTCCGAAACATACAAATGTTTTTTTGAAGGAATTTTAAAGTCTTATGACGCACTAATTTTCTTTTCAATATCTAGCGAATTTAGTAGTAGTTTTAATAATGCTGTAATTGCAAGCAATGATTTTAAAGACAAAGTTAAAGTTTTTGATTCAAGAAACCTTTCAGCAGGTGTTGGTATGCAAGTTTTGTTTGCTTGTCAACTACGAGATAAAGGATATGATTTAGACAAAATTTTTGATGCTGTTATGGTTAGAAGAAACTATGTTCAAACAAGTTTTGTAATTGAAAAATTAGATTATTTATATAAAGGTGGCAGATGCAATAGTTTGCAGTTCCTTGGTGCTAATTTATTAAAAATTAGGCCATCAATTATTGTTAAAAATGGCAAAATGGGTATGCACAAAAAATACAGGGGCAATATGGCAGATGTTGTTTATAAGTATATTAAAGACACTTTAGCCGAATTTAACACTCCTGATCATTCATTTTGTTTTATAACATATTCCTCTGCAACTGATGAAATGCTTAAAGCTGCCAACAAAGCAGTTGAAGAATATGGAAAATTTAAAACAGTTTACCACACAACTGCTGGTTCAACTGTTACAAGCCATTGTGGAAAAAACACTCTTGGTATTTTGTATTACAATGATGGCAATGAAAAATATGATTTTTAAAATAAATAGTTTTAAATTATATTAATA
>CALVNY010000017.1 GCA_944350085.1 uncultured Clostridia bacterium
GATGTAATTTCAGGAAATGATTACAATAAAACCGTTTCAATAAGTTCACTTGAAAATGATGTTTATATTGAAGTAGTATTCGATCCGGACTTATGGACTCGTGGACATTATACAATAATTCCAGCAAATCAAATAAATGGCAACACTTACACAATCAAATTAAATAGTGAATTGGCATATGTTGCTTACCTTGCTAGAACAAACCCAACCTTTACAACAGGAAAGAAATTTGTAATTGCAAATGATCTAAATATGATTGAATATTTCTGGGAACCTATTGGACTTGAAAGTGCAATTAGCCTAGATGAATTCAATGGTAATAATTTTGCTATTGACAATATTGTTATTAAAAGATATTATGGTTCAACTTACTATAATAGAGATTATAGCAAGGATTATATTGGATTGTTTGGAATTGTTAATGGAACAATTAAAAATGTAAAATTAACAAATGTAAATTTCACAGGAAACTACACAACAGGTGGCGTTGGAGGAATTGCTGGCGAACTAGCAGGTGGATTGGTTTATGAATGTTATGTTTCAGGTAATATCAATGTAACTGGCTTAAATGTTGGTGGAATTGTTGGTATTAACCGTGGAAATGTTCATAGTAACGACAATATTTCAACAATTACAAACACTGTTACTTATGTTGGTGGAATAGTTGGTGTAAACTATCAAAATGTTAGATACAGCAAAAATTTAGGAAACATTGATGTAACAGGCGAAAATGTTGGTGGAATTGTTGGTATTAACTACAACTTAATTGAACAATGCGTTAACGAAGGATTGGTTACTGGTTCAAATTATGTAGGTGGAATTGTTGGAACAATGGGAAGATCAACAACAACATCTAAGGCAATTAAAGATTGTTACAACACAAATTCTGTAGTTGCAAGCAATGGCAATGCAGGTGGAATTGTTGGTTATATTGCATTTGTTGAAGGAGATGTTGCAGTTTACACATCTTACAATGTTGGAAATGTAACAGGCTCAGCAGTTGGAACAATATATGCAAGAAATGATTCTAAAATTTCTATTAGTAGGTGCTACACTAATGTTGGCAACATATCAGGTCAAGCAACTAGCCTAAGTGAAAGTGAATTAACAATTGAAACTTCATTTGTTGGATTCAACTTCAACTTCCCATGGACTATAAGAAATGATTACAATTTAGGCAGACCAATTTTAGTTCTTGCAGAAACAAGGGGATATCACACATCTAGTGCAATTCCAAGCGAACAAATTGAAGGCTCAACATATCATATTAAAACAGCAAATGAATTACAATATCTAGCAGAGATGGTTAGAGATAATTCTAACTTTGCAGTAGGTAAAACATTTGTGCTTGACAATGATATTGATTTATTTGGACATTATATCTTAACTATTGGTTTAGATGTAACAACTCCATTTAATGGAATATTTGATGGACAAAACTTTGAAATTAAATATGTAACCGTAACTTCAAATAACCAAAATGTTGGTTTGTTTGGATATGCAAATAGTGATAGTGAAATTAAAAACTTTAATGTTAATAATGCTTATGTTTATGGATCAACCACAAATTCTACATATAATTTAGGCGTTGTAGTTGGACAAAGTTTAGGCAAATTAGAAAACATTAAAGTATTAAGAGGATATTTGACTGACAACACTGAAGCAAGTTCAACATACAAAAATAAAAACATTGGTGGAATTGTTGGATTGCTTTCAGGAACAGGTGTTCTATTACAAAACAAATCACAAATTGTTGTTGGAAATGGAAACATCGGTGGTGTTGTTGGTAACTTATCAGGATCTCTTGACCAATCATCTAATCACGACATTTCAAACTCAGTTCTATCTGTTAACACAATTACTTGTGCAGGTGGAAATGTTGGTGGAGTTGTTGGATATGCGAATAGTAACTTCGAAATTACTAATGCCTATAACACATCAAACATTTACACTTCAAATCAATCAGGTGTTTATGGTGGAGTTGTTGGATATGCTTTAAATGGAAGTATTTCATTTACATATAATGTTGGTTCAGTAATTGGAGCAACAAGATATGGAAGCATTGTTGGAACAAATAGTTCAACAACATTAAGTTACAACTATTATTTAGAAGGCAATAACGGAATTGCAACTTCTGAAAATGGTTTAACTAATAATGTTGAAAAAGAGTTTGAAGAAAAAGATGAACTAGAATTAAGGCTTCCAAGCACTTATGAAACATGGGACTTTGGATTGATATGGGCAGTTGTTAAAGACCCAACTAAACCAATGTACAACAATGGTTTCCCAGTATTAATTCAAATGTACGATTACAATGTTATTGATATAATTGTTAACAACTTAGAACAAGGAACAATCGTTGACGAAAGACATGGAAAAGTCACAACAGAATATGGCTATGTACTTGGTGATAAATTGTATGTAATAAATAATGAAGACACAAAACTTTTAGTAATTCCAGATGACGATAGTTATATTGAATCTATTACAGCCGAAGATGCAACCGAAATTGTTTATGATAGATTTAATGGATATGTTGTATTTGTTGAATTAAATAAAGATACAGTTGTTTACATTAACTTTAGTCAGTATTTATTTGATTTAATTATTCATGGCGATATTACAGCAAGTGCAGGTTATGTTGTTGACCCAAGTGTTAAAGTTGTTGTATTTGTACAAAATATTGAAACAAGAAAAACTTACATGGTAACAATAGAAAACGGACAAGATGAAACAATTTATGCAGTTGAACTTGGAACATATCAAATTAGAGTTTCGTGTCCAATGTTCCATACGGCAGAAATAAAAATGGGCAATGTTACAATTGCAAACACTTTCATATTATCTAAAACAAGCCATGCAGAGCATGGTGGCGACGAAACAATTTATGTAACATTAAACAAAAATGTCGATCAATGGATAAATGATTCTAGCCAAACATGGTAATTAAACTATAGTTATAATGTTAAGTAACAAAAAAACCACATAGAAATATGTGGTTTTTTTTGTTGTTAAAAAGCATTTTATAATAAAAATTATTAATATATAAACAATAAAATTGTTTAAATTAAAAATTACAATAATTTAAAAGAATAATATATTTTATTAAGATATAAAATAAATTTACTAATTAATGGGTTGATTAATTAATATTTTATTCAATCAAAATGTTAGATTATTTGTTTTGTGGTTTATTTTTAGTAAAATCTTCAAACTCGTTAACAAATTCCATAAAACTTGTTATGTCTTTAAATTTTCTGTAAACTGCTGCGTATCTAACATAAGCAATTTCATCTAGTTTTTTAAGTTTTTCCATAACAAGTTCCCCAATAACAGATGATTTAACTTCTTGATTTAATGAATTCTGCACTTGTTTTTCAATTTCATAAACCATATTGTCTATTTCGTTAATAGGAATAGGTCTTTTTTCACAGGCTTTCATTATGCCGTTTTTAATTTTATTAATATCAAAAGGCTGTCTGCTATTATCGTTTTTAATAACCCAAATTGGCGTTTCTTCAATGTTTTCGTATGTGGTAAATCTTTTCCCACAATTTAAGCATTCGCGTCTTCTTCTTATGCTATTAGTTTCTTCAACTGCACGGCTGTCAACAACTTTGCTGTCTTGACACCCACAAAACATACATTTCATAAAAAAATTCTCCAAATTTATTATTTAATATTTTATCATAAATCTGGTAATTAATAAACTATTTTTAATTCTTTTGCGTTTGTTCGTCGGTGTAAGATGAGGAAGTTTCTATATAAGGAGAGGGTGTTATTTGATTTTTTTGAAGGGCAGAGATTTGTGGGTTGGGTGTAAGTTCCACTAAAATAACATCTCGTCCAATTTTAACTATTCTATTATATGGAATAAAAATATCTTGGTTGCTTTTTAATATGCTAAAAAGTCCCTTGCCATAAGGAACAACAATTCCTGTAACTACGCCACTTCTACTGTCAAACACTAAATCAATAATGTTGCCTAGCCGTTTGCCGTCACAAATGTTTACAACTTCTTTTGCTCGCAACTCGCAAAAAGATAATTCCATGGCTTCTCCTAAAAGTATTAATAATATATATGAATAAAAATTTAAAAAAGTACAAAAAATTACAAATTTCATATATTTGCAACATATTTTTTAGTGCTATGCAAAACTGATATTTCTGCTTTATTTATTGATTTTTTAATACTATGCAATCATTTTTAAAATTATTAATAATTTGTTTTATATTACATATCCTAAATGTATATATTTAACTAAAAAATAAGAGGTTTGTATGCCACTATCTTTTATATTACTAGGCATAAGCATAATATATTTAATTTTTTATAATGATGTTATAAAGTATAAAAACATATTAATTTTTTTACTTATTTTAATGCTTATTGGGTATTTTGCACCACTAATTGATATATTAGATGGGGCGTTGTTTAACTTTTTTATTTTTGTTCCAGCATTTATTTTAAACATTTATTTTATTGTAAAACTAAATAAAATTGAAGGGTTAACTTTTTTAGGCTGTATTATATTGACCTTAACCATATATATTTTAATGGTAATAAACAACATGGAATTGTCTACTTTATTTTCAAGTATATATATTTTTTTAATTACTCTATTTTTTGCAATTTTGCAAAGTTTCAACTTAAATTTAAGCCTTGCTTATACAATATCTTCATTTGTTATGTTTGATATTTTAAATATTGTTTTAATTAAAAAAAGTGCAGGTGTAGTTACTGTATTTTCGGTTGAAAGTTTTAGCATGGTGGTTTATGTTGTTTTTGTAAGCATTATAGTAAATAAACTATTTGTTTGTTTAAAATCAAAAAGAAAAACTAAGGAGAAAGAAAGCAATGTTTAAAAGAGCATTATTAATTTTAGTTGCAACACTGTTTATGTTTTTAACACCACAAAATGTTGTGCTTGCAAATTCTTTAACAGATGGTGATGTTACTGATATTTATCAAGTATATTTAACCGACGGGACTAAACTATTTGAAAGAACAGATGTTGAAGTTGGCGATATTTATATCAACACAGATTTTTATGAATTTGTTGTAATTGAAGTTAACGACAACACAAAAACTGCTATTGCAAAATTTAGCAGGGCAATAACGCCTCCAAAAGTTGACTTTAACTATATTAATCCAACTCCAATAGATACGAGCAACAAAATGATTGCAATGTATAGCACACACAATGATGAAAGTTATGTAACAGGCGACGGATATGATAGTGTTTATGGCGCTGGTGGAATACACGACGTTGCAAAAAAATTAAAAAATGCGTTTATATCAAAAGGAATAAATTGTGTGTACGATGAAACTTTACACATACCTCACGACACAAGTGCATATTCAAGAAGTAATTCAACTGCAAAAAAACTGATTGAATCATATTCGCCAAATGCAATATTTGACATACATAGAGATGGGGCAAGTAGAAAAACTTATGTTTCAACATATAATGGTGAAGAAGTTTGCAAGGTAAGAATAGTTGTAGGAAAAGGAAATGGAAATTATCAAGTTAACCAAGAATTTGCGTTGTATCTTTTAAGTGTGGCAAAAGAACTTTATCCTTGGCTTTTTTTGGACATATATTTTGGCAGTGGACATTATAATCAAGCATTATCAAACAAAGCAATTTTGTTTGAAATGGGCAGTCATTTAGTTGAAAAAGGTTTAGTATTAAAAAGCGTTGAACCATTGGCTGAAGTAATTAATATTGCATTATTTGGAACAACAATAAATGATGAAGGCGATGCAATAATTGGCGGAAATTCAGTTTCAAATCCAACAATAGATGAGTATTTTAAAGATGAAAATATGCCATCAAAAAATAGTTCTGGAATAATTGCAACCATAATAGTAATTTCAATTTTTATAATTTCAGGTGTGGTTTTAGCTGTTTATTTTACACTAAAAAATAATAATTTAAAAAACACAAAAAAATAACAAAATAATTTTTGTAATTTTAATAGAGACATTAATGTGTCTCTATTTTTATTTACATTTTAATAAAAAACTTATATACTAATATAGTTATAGGTGAAAAATATGAAAAAACCATTAGTGGCAGTAATTGGAAGACCAAATGTTGGTAAAAGCACATTTTTTAATAAAATATGTGGCGGAAAAAGAAAAAGTATTGTAAAAAACGAACCGGGTGTTACTCGTGATAGAATTTATGGCGATGCAGAATGGTGTGGCCATGCTTTTTATTTGGTTGACACTGGTGGTTTAGATGTTAAAAATAAAGATGATTTCCAACTTAACATAACCGAACAAGCAGAACTTGCAGTTGAATTAGCCGATGTTGTTATTTTTTTGGTTGATGGAAGGGAGGGGCTTGTTTCAGCAGATCACGATGTAGCCAATTTTTTGCGTAAATATAATGTTCCTGTAGTTCTTGCTGTTAACAAACTAGATAATAATGAAGTTGACAAATCTTATGAATTTTATGAATTAGGTTTGGGTGAACCTTTTGTTATAAGTGCAGAACAAAATTTGGGCTTTGGCGATTTGTTAGATGCTGTAATTTCACATTTTAAAGATAAAGTTGACCCAGAATTAGACAAAGAAAGATTAAATATAGCAATTGTAGGAAAACCAAATGCAGGCAAAAGTTCTTTGGTTAATAGGTTACTTGGCTATAAAAGGGTTATGGTTAGTTCTGTTGCAGGAACAACGAGAGATGCCATAGACACACCTTTTACTTACAATAATAAAGAATATATGTTAATCGACACAGCAGGAATTCGGCGTAAAAGAAGCATTGAAAAAGATAGTGTTGAACTTTATAGTGTAATGCGTTCTTTTGATGCAATTAGAAGGTGTGATGTTGCAATTTTAGTCGTTGATGCTGTTGATGGACTAACGGAACAAGATGTAAAACTTGCAGGATTTATTCATGACGAAGGAAAGCCAAGCATAATTTTAATGAATAAATGGGATATTGTTGAAAAAGATGGCTATACAATGTTAGAGTTTGAAAATAAACTAAAAAATGACCTTAAATTTATGGACTATTATGTTTCACTGTATGCTTCTGCTTTAACAGGCAAAAGGATTGAAAAGTTAATGGATTTGGTTAACACGGTTTATGAAAAGAGTAGTTATCGAATTTCTACAGGCAACTTAAACGAAATTATTCAAAATGCAGTATTAACAAATGAACCACCAACCAAAAACGGTATGAGATTAAAAATTAAATATGTAACACAAGGTGGAACAAATCCTCCAACATTTATAATTTTTGTTAATAATAAAGATTTAATGCATTTTTCTTATTTAAGATATTTAGAAAATTGCATCAGGCGTGCAGTTGATTTTAAAGGCACACCAATAAAAATATTTGTCAAAGACGGTAAGGAGAAAGAATAATGCCGATTGCAGTTAAAGTTATATTAGTGGTAATATGCTCCTATTTTTTGGGTAATATCACATTTGCAAGGCCTGTTTCAAGAGCAATAAATGATGACATTACTGCTCATGGAAGTGGAAATCCGGGTACAATGAATATGATGAGAACATTTGGTCCAAAACTTGGATTTTTAACCTTGTTGCTTGATTTGTTAAAAGGTGTGATTTGCTGTTTGTGTGCATATTACATTTTCGGTGGAAAAACGGGCGGGAATTTAAGTGTTCTTATGGAATACATTGCAGGTTTTTCTTGTTTTATTGGGCATTTATATCCTGTTATTTATAAATTCAAAGGTGGAAAAGGTGTTGCAACAGCAGCAGGAATTGGATTTTGTTTAAATCCTATCTTAATGGCTTGCATTGCTGTAACTTATTTTATTGTTTTATTAATAACAGAAATTGCAAGTTTAACTAGTATGATATGTGTTGGATTGTTTATTGTTATTCAAACTATTTTTGTTTGTTTACAACAAAACTATTGGTGTTTAATTCCACTTTGGTTAATCTTGGGTTTTGTAATTTTTGCACACAGAAAGAATATAGTAAAAATGATTAACCATAATGAAAATAAAATGGGAATTAGAAAAATATTTAAAAGAAAAAACAAAAAACAAAATGAAGAATCTGTTGAAGAAAATATAATAAACAATAATCAAAATGAAAATGTTAACAACAATGAAAATAATTAATTTAATAAACTGCTAAGATAGTATTAGCAGTTTTTTTAATTTTTTTAGAATAATTGTTGATTATTATTCATAAATTCTAATAAAACATATTGCATTGATTAAATGTTTTATGATTTTCATTGTAATAAAACTTATGGAGGGGTTATGAGTAATTACGATATTTACAAAGACATTGCTGTTCGTTGTAATGGGGATATATATATTGGAGTTGTTGGACCTGTAAGAACTGGAAAATCAACTTTTATTACTAAAATTTTAAACAATTTAGTATTGCCAAATATTATGGACTCTTATAGCAAAGAACGAACAATTGATGAAATGCCACAAAGTGGTGATGGCAAAAGCATTATGACTACACAACCAAAATTTATACCAAACGAATCAGTAAAAATTAGGCTAGAAAACGATATTGAAATGAATGTTAGGTTGATTGACTGTGTTGGATATTTAGTTGATGGGGCAATAGGTCATATTGAAAATGAAAAACCAAGAATGGTAAAAACTCCTTGGAGCAAGGAAGAAATGCCATTTGAGAAGGCGGCAGAACTTGGAACAAATAAAGTAATAACAGAACACAGCACCATTGGTGTTTTAGTTACAACCGATGGAAGTATTTGCGATTTGCCAAGAGCAAGTTACGAAAAAGCAGAAGAAAGAGTGGTTAAAGAATTAAAGGAGTGCAACAAACCTTTTGTTATTGTTTTAAATTCAACTCATCCAAATAGCAACGAAACAAAAAGATTACAACAAGATTTAGAACAAAAATATGGAGTAAGCGTTACAACTCTTGATGTGGCAAATATGCAAGAAGAACAAATAACAGAAGTGTTCACAAATATTTTAAACGAATTTATGGTTACATCAATTTGTGTTAAAATTCCAAGTTGGTTGCAAGTTTTACCATATCAAAATAGGTTTATTCAAGAAATAATAAGCGAAGTTTCAAAAGCAACAAGCGGTTTGCATAAAATAGGTGAAAATTCAAATCTTGAGATGTTTGCAGATAGTGAAAATTTTGAATCAACCATAAATAAAACTATCAATATGGCAACTGGTGAAGTTGTGCTAGAAATTGTTCCAAAGGAAGGATTGTTCTATAAAGTTTTAAGTGATCAATGTGGTTGTGATATATCAAACGATTATGCACTTGTTTCTTATGTTAAACAATTATCAGTTGCAAAAAGTCAATATGATAAATTTAAGTCGGCCGTTGAACAAGTTAATGAAACAGGATATGGCGTTGTTTATCCAAACTTAAATGATTTGCAACTTGAAGAACCAAAAATTGTAAAACAAGGAAACAAATTTGGAGTTAAATTAAAAGCAACAGCGCCATCACTTCACATTATGCGAGTTGATATTGAAACTGAAGTTAATCCAATTGTTGGAAGTGAACAACAAACAGAAGATATGGCAAAAGATTTACAACAAGAATTTGAAAATAACCCTGAAGGGATTTGGGAAACAAAAATTTTTGGCAAAAGTTTGCAAACCTTGGTAACAGAAGGATTGCAAAGTAAACTTATTAGTATGCCAGAAGTTGTTCAAAAGAAAATGAGAAAAACTTTGGGTAGAATAGTTAACGAAGGTAAAGGTGGGGTTATTTGTATTTTACTTTAATTCTTAAAATATTTAATGTTAAAAGCACACAAAATCTGTGTGCTTTTGTTATAATTTATTTTTAAAAAATTGTTAAATTAAAATTGTTGTGATATAATAATTACGTATGAGATATATAATTTTAAGTGACACGCATGGCAATAAAAAAGGTGTAGAAAAATTACTTCAAACTGTAGAACATGATGGTGTAATTTTTGCAGGAGATGGTGAGAGCGACTTTTCAAATGTCAATGGTAATATTACAATGGTTAAAGGAAATTGCGATTTTTTCTCTAAATTGCCACAATCAGTTGTAACTAATATAAATGGCACAAAAGTTTTAATAACACATGGCAATATGTATGGCGTAAAAAGTGGGCTAGGCTCATTGATTGCATATGCTGAAAGTGAAGAAGTTCAACTTGTTATTTATGGTCACAATCACAAACAATCACTTGAAAAAATTAATGGAATAACATACTTAAATCCTGGTACATTTAAAAAAAGTTCAACTTTAAAGAGCAGTTATGCAATAATTGATTTTAAAGATAATAATTTTTTTATAAATATGACAGAATTTTAAATTTTTTGTTGACATATAAATGTAGTCATGATAATATATTATTGCGTTTGTATGTATGTGCGGGTGTAGCTCAATGGTAGAGCCCCAGCCTTCCAAGCTGGTTGCGTGGGTCCGATTCCCATCACCCGCTCCAATTAAATTGTGTAGGGAATGTGCGCCGATAGCTCAGCTGGATAGAGCATCGCCCTTCTAAGGCGAGGGTCGGGGGTTCGAATCCCTTTCGGCGTACCAATGTTTTATACTATGGTGGGTATAGCGCAGTTGGTAGAGCGCCAGATTGTGGCTCTGGAGGCCAAGGGTTCGAGTCCCTTTACTCACCCCACAATTTATTTATTGGGGTGTAGCCAAGTGGTAAGGCAAGAGACTTTGACTCTCTCATCCGTAGGTTCAAATCCTGCCACCCCAGCCAATTTTATATAATTTTTATTGTGGCCCATTAGCTCAGATGGTAGAGCACGTGACTTTTAATCACGGTGTCCCGCGTTCGAATCGCGGATGGGTCACCAAATATTTTTATGCGGATGTGGCGGAACTGGCAGACGCGCTAGACTTAGGATCTAGTTCGAAAGAGTGGGGGTTCAAGTCCTCTCATCCGCACCAATAAACACAATATCTTGTGTTTATTTTTTTTGTTTTTTTGTTAAAGTTTATTTAAATATTTTTTAAAAAAAATTGTTAAAGCATTTTATAGATTTATTTAATTAATTTATTACAAAACAATATATAATAAAACATTATTCGACATAAAACACTATTGATTTTTTTTGTTAAAAATAGTACAATTTGTTTATTAGCAATTAGTTAACATGTTAAATAAAAGCTAATAAAATAAATATGATTTTTCCTTGATGTAACATTAATTATATTTATTTTATATAAAAGAGTAGCCAAACAACTACTCTTTTTTATATTATATTATTGTATTATTAATTGCGTATTTTACATTTTTTGCATAAATATTTTAATGTGCTTTAAATATTATATAATAAATATAATTAATTATGTATTTAATCAGGAGACCAATATGATATATCCAAAAATAAATAAAAAAAATATAAAAATTAGTGTTATTGCTCCAAGTTCAAATTGCGGAGATAGTGTTTATTCAAAAATAAGAAATGATAGTGCAATAAGTAAATTTAATAAATTAGGGCATACAATTGATTTTACTAAAAATGCTTATGGAACAGCTTACAAGTTTGCATCAGCAAACGAATTAGAGCGTGCTGTTGAGTTTATGGAAGCGTACAAATCCAACTCAGATTTGATTTTAGCGCTTCGTGGTGGCGAACTTCAAATGGAGATATTGCCATACATTGATTTTAAAGATATGCTAAATTACAAACCAAAGTGGTATCAGGGATTTTCCGACAACACAGTTTTAACTTACACGCTTACAACAATATGCGACATTGCAACTATTTATGGAACAAATTTTGGTGACTTTGGAATGAAGCCATGGCATAAATATATAAAGCAAAATTATAATTTTTGGTTTGGCAAAAATGAAATTTTAAAAAGTACATCAAAGCACGAGCCTGCATTTCTAGAAAAAAAAGAAGGGCATGAATGTGATGGTTATAAATGCAAAATAAAAACAAAATACCAAATCATAACAGGAGAAAAGGAAGTAAAAATAAAAGGCAGGTTGATTGGTGGTTGCCTTGACATATTAAGAGAATTATGTGGTTCGAAATATGATAACACTTTAAATTTTTTAGAAAAATACAAAGATGATGGCTTTTTGTGGTATTTGGAAAGTTGTGATTTAAAAGATTGGGACACAATAAGATCTCTTTGGAAATTAAAAGATAATGGTTGGTTTAAATATGTTAAAGGATTTTTAATTGGCAGACCAGCCCTTGAAAATGAATTTAAAGATATAAATGCTATTGATTGTTATTTACATATTTTAAAAGATTTTAATGTTCCAATTATATATAATATGGACTTTGGTCATGTAAAGCCTAACTTTTACATTGTTAATGGGGCAATTGGCGAATTAAATGTAAAAAATGGGAAAGGCGAAATAAAATATTTTTTACAATAGTTAATAAAAAAAAGAACACTTAAAATGTTCTTTTTTTTATTTTTTATTTTTTATTTTTCATCTTTGTTGTTATGTTTTTTGTTTTTAAATTCGTCGATGTAAAATTTTATTTCTTTACAAGTTTCATACGGCATAACAATATGGTTAAAATTGTAAGATGAGCCACCTTTTGATGCAATCATAGGGCTAGCTGTGCTTCCAAAGCTTATGCTTCCTGTGTTTTTATGAATAATTTTATCAAACAAACTAACATAAACATTTACAGCACCAATCATGCCCATGTCTAAGCTTCTGTAATCAACTCCAAATATTCCACTCCTAATAATAACTCTTTTGTTAGAATAAGCAAAATATAAGTTTTTATAATAGATTGCAGTAAACAACCAAGTTAATAACATAAATAACACAAAAACACCAACAGGAATTAAAACTAAAATTGGGTCCTTATTAACACCTTCTTCTGGGAAAAGAATTCCTAAAATTGAAAAAGATAATAGAAACAACCACATTAATCCAAAACAAAATAATGTGGAAAAATATAATTTCCCTTTGTGTGGTTTAAATACTTTTATGATTTTTTCATCTTGGTCTAATATATGACTAAATAATTCTTCCATTTATTGCTCCTTTTAAAATTATAAAATATATTTCTTATTATATTATATATTATTTTAATTTATTATCATAATATTATTTAATCAAAATTTATTAATTATAAATTGAAGTATAATATTTTTTATAAATTTTATAAAAAATTTTTTAAAAAATGTTGACTATATGAATAATTATTCATATAATATAGTATATGAATAGTTGTTCATATACTAAAGGAGTTTTAAATGAAAGATTGTCAATGTGGATGTAAGGAAATTGAAGGCAATAACACTTGTATTCCTACAAAATGTGTTATTTGTGAAATGAGTAAAGTTTTAAAAGTTTTGTCAGATTCTACTAGACTAAAAATATTATATAGTCTTCTTGAAGGTGATAAATGTGTAAATTCAATTCAAGATGATGTTAATATGTCACAATCAGCAGTTAGCCATCAGTTAAGAGTTTTAAAAGATATTAATTTAGTAAAGTGTGTTAAAAATTCAAATAGGGTTATATATGCATTAGCAGACGACCACATAAAAACAATACTTGAAATGGTTCAAGAACACATAAATGAAGGAGAAAATATCAATGCGTGAAATTTATAAAATAGAAGGCTTAGATTGTGCAAATTGTGCAAAAAAAGTTGAGGAGCATTTAAACAAATCGCCTAATATTGAACATGCTAGTTTGGATTTTGTTAATTCCAAGTTGTTTATTGATTACATAACCCCAATGGAAGAAGTTGAACTTGCAATGTATATTACACAAGTAAATAGAGATGCAATTATAAGCAAAAATCAAGAATTGGACACAAACATAAAAATATTAAGCAAAAAGAACATTAATCTTCTTATAAGGATTATTATTAGTGCATTCATAACAATCGTCGCTTTGTGCTTGCCTGATTTAAATAAAGTATTTAGTATTATTAAGTTCAGCCTTTACTTAGTGGCATACATAATTGTAAGTTACGATGTAATATTTGCAATGTTTAAAAATATCTTTACTGGCAGTAAAAATATTTTTGACGAAAACTTTTTAATGTCGGTTTCAACAATTGGAGCTTTTATAATTGGAAGTTATTTTGAAGGTGTACTAGTTATGTTATTGTCACAAGTAGGCGACATTTTACAAGAAGCAGCAGTTAATAAATCAAGAAGGGCAATTTTAAAAACGCTTGACCTTCGCCCAACAACTGCAAACAAATTAGATGAAAACAAAAACATAAAAATTGTTGACCCAAAGGAACTTCAAGTTGGAGACACTATTTTAGTAAAAATGGGGGAAATTATTCCAATAGATGGTGTTGTGCTAGAAGGTGGTGGAATAGTAGACACCTCTAGCATAACAGGTGAATTTTTACCAAGAGAAGTGGCTAAGGGCAGTGAAGTTGTAAGTGGTTGTGTGCTTAAAAGTGATTCATTAATTATAAAAGTTTCAAAAACTTACACAAATAGTACAATAAGCAAAATTTTAGAGCTTGTTTCAAATTCTGGAGCAAACAAATCAAAAGCCGAAAAATTTATAACAAAATTTGCCAAAATTTATACGCCTGTAGTTTTAGGCATCGCATTAATTGTTGGAATTGTTCCACCACTATTTGTTGGAAATTGGATTGAATATATTTATAGAGCATTAATATTTTTAGTTATCTCTTGTCCATGTGCAATTATAATAAGTGTGCCTTTAACATACTTTACAGGGTTAGGCTTGTCAGCAAAAAACGGAATTATGATTAAAGGTGCAAATTACCTTGATGAGTTGTGTATGACAAGTAAAATTGTTCTAGACAAAACGGGAACTTTAACCTATGGTAAATTTTTTGTTGAAAAAATAGTAAACAAAGAAATTGACAATGAAAAATTTTTAGAATATGTTGCTTATGCTGAAAGCATTTCAAATCATCCAATTGCAAAATCAATAGTTGAAGCCTATGGTAAAGAAATAAATAAAAACAAAATTAAAGAAGCCGAAGAAAAAGCAGGGTTTGGTGTTAAAGTTAAATATGATGGAAAATTAATAATTGTAGGCTCGCCAAAATGGTTAAAAAAATATAATATTAAATGTGAAAAAACTAATGAATTTGGAAGCATTGTTCATTTGGCTGTAGATCAACAATATTGTGGGTATTTGGTTTTAAAGGATAAAGTTAAGGAAAGTGCAAAAAGGTTTATTTCTCAAATGTCACAAACAAACATTGAAACAATTATGTTAACAGGTGATGTTGAAGATTCAGCACAAATTATAGCAAAAGAATTAGACATAAAAAATTATTATAGCGAATTATTGCCGGAAGATAAATACAAAATATTAAATGAAATAAAATCAAAAAACAACAAAGCAACAGTGTTTGTAGGTGATGGTGTTAATGATGCTCCAAGTATAATTAGTGCAGATATAGGAATTGCAATGGGAGCAATGGGTAGTGATGTTGCAGTTGATTCAGCAGATGTTGTAATTATGAATGATGAAATACAAAAGGTTGCAGAGGCAATTACAATAGCAAAAAGCACTAGAAAAAAAGCAATCTTCAATATTGCATTTTCACTTATAATTAAATTTGTTGTAATGATTTTGTCAATGATAGGTTTGTCTTCAATGGGCTTGGCGGTGTTTGCAGATGTTGGTGTTATGCTTTTATTAATATTAAATTCGTTGCTTCTATTTAAAAAGAAAATAAAATAAAAAATTAAGATAAGTTTTTTAACTTATCTTTTTTATTATAAATAATTTGCGTAACTTATTAAATTGCAATAAAAAATTAGTTTTAAGTTTAAACAACTTAATGTAAAAATATAATACTTATTTGATAATTATATTGTAATCATTGTCAAATAAGTGCAAGGAATTGTCATAAATATGTAGTTTTTAATAAAAAATTACTATTAATCAAAATTTTTAAAATGTATAAATTTTTGTGTTTTATTAAAAATATAATAATTTGTAAGTATATAATTTTTACATAATTTCAATTTTTAAATAAAAAATTTTTTGTAATTAACATTAATTTTTTCAATGAAGATTAAATACTTTTTTGTGTTCTTTTCATATATCAAATATTAAATTTTATTAAAAATAAAAATAATTAAAATAAAAGTCATTGACAAAAACAAATATTGAATATATACTAAATAAGTAATTTTTAAAACATTGTTTTTATTAAAAATTAAATAAAACAATTTTATGGACCACTAGCTCAGTTGGTAGAGCAACTGACTCTTAATCAGTGGGTCCAGAGTTCGAGTCTCTGGTGGTCCACCAAATATAATAAATCCTTTTTTAAAAGGATTTTTTATTTTTAATTTTTAAGTTGGTTTTTGATTTTTATTTAAAATTTAATACTATTTTGTTAAAAAGTTTTAGAATTAAATAGTTATTATAATTTTTTTGTTTACTAATTTTGATTATTGTATTTTTTTATTAATTATTTATTTGCATAATTATTATAGTTAAATGATTTATGATTTTATTTGTATACTATTATTAAATTATATTATTATTGATATAAAAGATAAAAGGGAAGTGAATATGAGTAAAGAATATCTTGGTAAAATAGTTGATGTAAATATTGATAGACCAATGGGGAGCAGACATCCAAAACATGGGTTTATTTATCCTGTAAATTATGGTTATATTCCGAACACAGTGTCCGGGGATGGTGAAGAGTTAGATGTTTATGTTTTAGGTGTTTTTGAACCGCTTACAATATTTAAGGGAAAAGTTGTGGCAATAATCCATAGAGTAAATGACGATGATGATAAGTTGATAGTAGTCCCCAAAAACAAAAATTATACTAATGAGCAAATTAGAGCCTTAACAGAGTTTCAAGAGCAATGGTTTGAATCTGAAATTTTAAGGTCCTAAATTAGTTTAATTTATTTATTAAAAGATATCGTTTGATATCTTTTTTTATAATAATTTTTAAGCACAAAAATATATAATAAAAATGAAACTAAATTAATGTTTTAACAAATATTAATATGTTTTTAAATTTTTAATAATGAATATTGTGTTATATAATTAATTTTATGTATTTTGCAACAATTATTAAATGTTAAATTTATTTGGTTATTAATAAAACTATTTATTTTATTAATAAAAAATATATATTTTTGATTTAGATTTATAATAATAATGATTTTGATAATAAATTAAATATTGTACAAAATAGAGATATTATTGTTTGACAAACAAAATAATAAAAATATATAATGAAAATATAAAATAAAATAAGGAGTAATTATATGCAAAAATCGTATATTACATCAAATGGTAAAATAGAATTTAATGCATTTATTACTAGATTAGGTAAGATACTTTTTAATATATCAATCGTTTCATGGTTACTTTGTTTGTCTGGTATTTTATCATTTGTGGCAACTGCAGCAATATTTATAATTGGGTTTTGTTTAATTGTAGTTTCTTTTGGCACAATATTTATTGCTATTCCAAATTTTGGTTCAGTGTTTTTGACAAGCGCAAGTATTTCAACACAAATTTCAGCTTTTTTCCTTGAAAATATTTTTATCTTTATTCCTATTGCTTTAATTTTGCCAATATTCTCAATGGTTTGTTTGGTCATTGACAAACAAAATAAACATACTTCACGCATAATTGCATTGTCAATTTTAATTGCAATTGAAATTCTAATGTTAATAGGTTTAATTGTGGGGGTAATAAAATGAGAACTGTAAATTTGCGTATGCTTGGTTTGGATTCAAAAGTTTGCCCGAATATTACTGTTGATGGTAAGTATATTAAAGGTAATAAAAACAAATTTGAATCTTATGAAGCCACATTTGAAACGGAAAAAGATGAGGTTGAAATTGTTATAACAAGATTTTTGGAACTAAATGGAAAATTGTGGTGGCTATATGCACTAATTTCATTTATAATAAGTGTTTTTGGTTTGTTTGAACCACGATATGATAAAAAGAATATCGTAATCGATTGTAAATTTAAATTAAAATTAAAAGACACAAATGAAGTAAAAATAAAATTTAACACAATGTCAAAAGAAGGAAATGCAGTAGAAATTGAAACAGAAAATGAATATTCAATAATTGAAAATAAATACTATGTTGACAAAAAAGCAAAAACAAAATGGACAATATTATTATTAACTAAATTAGTGTTGTGGGTAATAATAATTGTACTTGCTGTGTATTTTATAATTAATAAAGTGGGTAAATAAAATATATTACAAGGAGAGAATAATGAAAGTATATATTAAAAATAAATTTTGGTCACTAGGTGGTGGGTCAACGGTTGTTGATGAAAACAAAAATCCAGTTTTTCAGGTTAAAGGCAAAGTTTTTAGCATAACTAGGAAAAAATATTTATGTGACATGGAGGGCAATAAACTATTTAAAATTAGAAATAAATGGTTTAATTGGTTCATACATAAAGCATATATTTATGATTCAAATAATAATAAAGTTGCAACAGTTAAGGATAAATGGTTTAACTATAAACAAGATTATTTTGTAACTGGATATAAAGATGAAATTAAAATTGATGGCAAATTCTTTTCATTAACAACACAAATTTTAAGGAATGGCGAAGTTGTTGGAACAATTAGAAGAAAAATTAATTTAATTCTTGATTCTTTTGAACTTGAAGCAAGTGAAGAAGATATGCCATTTATGATTGCACTAGTAATTGCCATTGATAATATTACAGACAAAAAATACAAGTAAGGAGTTAAAAAAATGAAAAAGAAAGTAATAGGTTTTTTAATATTACTTGCAGTGTTTTTGCCAAGTATTGTGCTATTTTCAGCATGTAGTTGTAGTAAAAAAGATTACAATATAACATTTGAAAATTTTGATAATACAAAATTATCCATGGGGTTTGTTACAGGTGATAGCACATACAAAGTTAGTGAATTATTCAACAAAGTATCATCATTAGGTGGATATGATGTTTATGATTATAGTGAATTTGAGGTGTTAGTTAATGGTGAGCCTAACACAGAATTATTTAATAAATACAGTTACTCTAATGAATATGCAATTGTTGGAAATAACATTCAATTAGGTCATTTTAACTTTAATAATGTCAAATCAGATATTACAATTTCATTTACAGGAATAAAAGAAAGAGTTGTAGAAATTGGTTTTATGGCTAGCAATGATGAAAGATTAGCCGATAAAAAAATTCAAGAAGAACAACCAACATATAGTTCAATGTTAACAACTTTCGGCAATAATTTTAAAGTAAAAATTAGTGACAGCGATTACAATTACATTAAATTGCATGACCGAACAATAAGTAGAGATTCAAATGGATATGTTAGTGCTAAATATTTGTTTACAGACAACACATCCGATATTCTTTACTATGTTGAAGATGAAGAAGAAATTGTAGATGGCAAACCTGCATTAAAAGAAGTTTATAGTCCGTACTTTTTTAAATATAATGCAATTGATTTCTTTACTCCAAGATTCAAAAAAGTATATGAATATATAGGTGAGGATTTTCAAGGAACTTTTGATAGTAAAAACCCAGAACTTGCAAGTAGATATAAAGAGTATGTTTACGATGAATGTTATTATAACGATAATAATAGATTTGGTTTTTCCATGTTAACAAATCAAAGTTTTGGTTATTATGAAGATATTAATGGAACAAATTATGATTTTGTAAGGGCAACAGATGAAACACAAAGCGTTGCAACAATTTCAGGAAATGGCATTTTTAACTTATCAGAAATGTTTACAATTCCATTATCAAATTATGTTGTTGATAATTTAAAAAATTATGTAAATTTTACTTTTAACTTGTATGATAAAAATTTTATAGTGTTAGATTTTAACAATATGAAAATTGCAGAAATTAGTGCAAATATACAAAATGTTAATGCTTATATTTCCAACGACCTTAGTGGAAGTTATGGAAGTCCTTTTGAACTAACTAAAGTCAACACACAAAGAGAATTTAAAATAGTAAATTTGTGTGAAGTAGATGGTGTAAGTGGAATAAATTTTGAAAATGCAAAAATATATGTTAATGGAACAGAACTTACAGGAAAATATGGAAGTTATGAATATGTTTCAGAAAACACTGATTTAGGCGTTAATGATTATTTTAATTGTGTAATTAAAGCTGGTGTTATGCCAATAGATTTTTATTCAATAGAAGATTTACAAAATGATGAATTGTTCTTTGACACAACAAACTATAATATAACAATAGAAAATATTGATTTTTCAAATGCAACAGGTTTAAGCACAATTAAACTTAATAATTTAGAATATACTTATTTTTACCCTGGATTTGAAAATACTATACTTTATCAATGGGAAAATTTAGATGGTTCATTAGAAGCATATACATCACAAAAGAATGAATTTGGCAATAATAATATTGTAAATATATATTTTAATGTTGTAACATGTAATAAATTGACAATTAAAAATGGCGACATGCAAAAAACATACGATTTAATTGATTGTGCTAAAAAGGTTCTAAATGGAACTATTGAAGGAACATATGATGATTCAAATGGAATTGATTCTTATGTAATTTGGAAAGACGGAATCTTTGAGTTTTCTTTAAGATTTGTATTTGACAATGGTGAACAAAATATAGACATTAGTAACTTGGTAGATTTTAATTTATATATCAATATTATTAATAGCAATATGGATATTGAAATTTGGGGCGAATAAATTTAAATTTTGATTAATCACGAAAAAAAGAACTTTATTGAATTAAATAAAGTTCTTTTTTATTTTAAATAAAATTTATGTATTTCATTAATATAAATTTAATGTTTGTTGTTTAAATTAATCAATTAAAAATTAATTTAACAGATAAATTAAATTTGTTTTATATAACATCTTCTGTCTTTGTGGTGATCCAACTCAAAATTTTTAAATAAGGCATGAATATTTGAGTTGTTTTCTAGTTGTAACAATGTTTCGGCTTGTTTAACTCCGTTTTTAACAAGGTTTGTTAAAATTTTAGACATAATTACGGCGGCAACGCCTTTTGTTTGATATGTTGGTTTTACTGCAACCAAAGCCAAATCCACGGTGTCATTTTTCTTAATGGCTTTAAGTAAAGAGAAAATATGAAAAGATAAAATTTTGCCTTTTGTTTTTTGTATTGCTTTTGCAATGCTTGGAAAAACTAAACCAAAACCAACTAATTCATCGTCTTCATTAGTAACTAAAGATAAATAATCCATTGAAACAATTAGTTTGAATTGAGAGCAGTATTGTTTTTTTAGCTCTTCATTAATAGGAACAACCCCGTAAAGTGGACTATAGCATTCTTCAATTAAATCAAAAATTTGATTTAAATATTTGTCTATAATTTTATTTTTTTTGCCTTCAACAAGTTTTAATTTGTATTTTTTCTTTACAATATCGCTAAGCCTGTTTAATTTTTCATCTACAACTGTTGGTATTTTTACGCTATATTCATTCCAGTCAACACTTTTTACAAATCCATAGTGCTCAAAATGCTTAGGGTAGTATTCATAAGTGTAATTTTCTTCAAAAGCAGAAAGTTTATCAAAACCATATATTAGTAAACCTTCGCGGTCCAAATCATTAAATCCTAGTGGGCCGTGTACTTCTTCCATTCCTATGCTTTTTGCCCAGTTAAATAGAGCATCAAATAAAGCAGCAGAAACTTCTAAATCATCTATAAAATCAATTCGGCTTACCCTTACTCTTTTTTTACCTGTAATTTGATTGTCTGTTTTTTGTAATATGCCAGCAATTCGTCCAACTAATTTGTTGTCCTTAAATGCTAAAAATCCAACAATATCACTATCTTTTAAATTTGCATTTTTGTTTTTATTAAACAAATTTAACTCCTCATTAACAAATGGGGGAACATAGTAAGGACAGTTTTTGTATAATTTAAGAGGAAAGTAAGTAAAATTTTTAACATCTTTTTTTGTTTTAACTTCTCTAATTGTAAGCATAAATCACCTATAATACTTCAACATTTGAAATATTTTTTTCTAATTCAACAACTCTATTTTTTGCAACAAAAACAACACCCACAACATCAGGTCCACAATGCGAACCAATAACGGGGCCAATGGTTTGCAACTTCACATTAAGGTTAGGGCGTGAAGTTTTTATTTTTTTTGCCATTTCTTCTGTTTCGTTTCTACAATCGGCATCTATTATGTATGCATCATATTTTTCTTCATCGATAGCATCTTCAATTACTTTTTTTGTTAAATAGTTTAATGCTGCTTTTCTTCCGATGATTTTATTAACAACTTTTAGTGAACCTTTGCTGTCAAATGACAAAATTGGTTTTAAATTTAAAATTGAACCTGCAATGGCAGCAGTGGCACTAAGCCTTCCACCTCGTTTTAAATGCATAAGATTGTTTACCATAAAGTAGCAAGCAATATTATTTGTAAATTCTTTTAAAAACGAAATGATTTCTTCGTCAGTTGCACCATTTTCTTTTAATTTTGCAGCAGCCTTAACTTGTATCCCTGATGGAACACTTATGGCGTTTGTATTAAATAAAGTTAATTTTCTATTAGGGAACTTTTCCTTTAATTCTTTCATTGCAATTCTTAATTGGTCAAAAGTTCCACTCATAGCATGAGAAAATGAAATATATAAAACATCTTCACCAGATTCAAAAATTGGTGTTAAAAAGTTTTTATATTGTTCTATGTTAAGGGCACTAGTGGTACTGCTAACCCCTTTTCTTAATTTATTATAAAAATCTTTAAAATCAGTTGTTTTGCCTAAATCATACATATATTCATTACCATCTAAAATATATGGCATTTCAATATTTTTAATATTTAATGGTTCTAATTCATCAAACCATAGTTCGCAATCAGAATCTGTTAATAGTACACTCATAAATACTCCTATAAAAATTATTTCAAAATAATAATAATATAAAAATCATTCTAAAATAATAATAACATTTTTTTAAAATTAAATAAATCAATTTGTTAATAAAAGTGATATTTGTAAAATTTTGTAATTATTTGTAAATAAAAAAGATATAAAAAATGGGTTTATATCTTTTTAATTTTTATTTGTTAGGTGATAAATTGATTTTTAGTTTTTTTATGTCTTCTTTTTGTAAAGGTGTAACTTGTTTACTTTCTAGGATTTTTTGAAATGTTTTGTTCTTTACAAAATAACTAAGTTGCGAAGTGTTAATATAATTCAATGTGGACTTTTCATCAAAAATAAAAGTAGTAGAAAGCAACCACGCAATACCCATATTAACATAATATTTGTTGCAAGTTATTGTATTTAATATTTCAAAAATTTCAAAAAGATTAGTTTTTATATAAAATTTCATAAGTAAAATTAATCCAACACGCACTACAAATTCGTTGTTGGTTTTAACAAATTCTTTTATCTTGTTTAAATAAAATTCTTTATTTTTTAAAACAATTTTATATTCGCCACAAAGGATATCGCAAACAGCCCAATTATTTATTGTGTAAATAAAGTTTTTAAATGGTGGGTAGGACAAATTAATGTCTTTAATTTTTGAAAGTACTAGGGCATAAATAATATGTAATTCAAAAATATCGGGCATATTTAATGATAAAAAACTTATACAGTTTCCTTTTGAAATTTCTTTTGCTATTAGTCGTAGTTTAGGAATTTGAACACCGATAGTTTTGCTTGTTGTATTAATTATTTTGTCATTAAAATTTTTAAATTTTTCATTACTTAATTTTTTTAGTTCAAGAATTAAGTTTTCTAGTTCGTTATAATTCCAATTATCTATTTTTAAGTTCATATCAACCTCAAGATTATTTTAACATAATATTAAAAAATGTCATATTAATTTATAGGTTTTATCAAAAAACTAGTTGTATAAAAATACAAAATAAGTGCATAAAAATAAATTAATAAGAGAGTGTTATGAGTTTTAATAAGTACATAATTGATTGTGGGGCATTGAGATACAATGCAAACAAAATTAAAGATGAAATTGGTGAAAATGTTAAACTTTGTGGAGTAATAAAAGCAGATGCTTATGGACATGGTAGTGTAACTATAGCAAATAAACTTAAAGATATTTGTAATTTTTTTGCTGTTGCGTGCATAAAAGAAGCAATTGAACTTAGAGATAGAAATATTTTAAACTCTATAATAGTTTTAGGAATTGTGCCACTTTCAGACATAAAATATTGTGTTTTTAATAATATTTCTATCAATATTTCTTCCATTACGCAATTAAATAGTGTTATTAAAAAATTAAAAGAATTAAATTTAACTAATGATAAGTTAAAAATACATTTAAAAATAAATTCTGGTTTAAATAGGTTAGGATTTTCAAAAATTAACGATTTTAAAAAGGCGTTAAAAATTATTGATGAAAATGATGAAATTTTATTAGAAGGAATTTTTACACATTTTGCCACCAAAGACAACGATGAAAAATTTATTGATGAGCAGTACAAAGATTTTAAAAAATATGTTAATCTGGTTAAGGATAGATGCATAATTATACATAATTGTAATTCTTTTGCCACTATGAATAAAAAAGAATATAGAAATTCTATGGTTAGGTGCGGATTTGATTTGTATGGGTGGGAAAAAGGGTTTAAACCCGTTTTGAGCATAACAAGTGAGATTATACAAATAAATTATGTTGAAGATGCAACAGTTGGATATGATAGAACATACCATGCACATAATCAAAAGATTGCAGTAATTCCAATAGGATATGCTGATGGTTTTGATAGGAGGCTTAGCAATAATTTTAAAGTTTTAGTAAATGGGGAATTTGCAAATGTTGTAGGAAACATTTGTATGGATTTGTGTATGATTGATGTTACAAACATTAAAAAAGTGGACATTGGAACAAAAGTAACAATATTAGGAATTGATGGCAGTAACAAAATTTCAATATATGATTATGCAAAAGTTTTAAATACAAGCCCGTATGAAATTTTGTTAAAGTTTAAAAACACTCGTATGGACATTATTGAAAAATAAAAAATATACTATGAAAATTATTTATATTTTGCTATAATAAAAAATAAACAACATCTAATTTAATAGATGTTTGTTTTTTATAATATTTAGTGGTGATTTATGAGAATTATATCGGGAAAACACAAAGGCTTAAATCTAAAAAGTTTTGATTTTGAAGGCACAAGGCCCACAACAGACAAAGTTAGAGAAGCAATTTTTAGTAAAATTCAGTTCAGAATTTTTGATTCTAATTGTTTAGATTTGTTTGGTGGAACTGGTGCTATAACTATTGAATTTTTAAGTCGTGGAGCAAAGAAAGTGGTTGTTGGTGACAATAATATAAAAAGCATTAATTTAATTAAAGAAAATTGTTTAAAAGCAAAAGAAAATCCAACAATTATTAAAGGAGATTATAAAAACACATTAAAACTTTTAAAAAATGGTAATGAAAAATTTGATATAATTTTTTTAGATCCTCCATTTAAAAGTGATTATGGGCAAAATAGCATAAAATTGATTGAAGATTACGGCTTGTTAAAAGATGACGGAGTGCTTGTTTATGAGTGTGAAAAGAACACAAATATTGTTTTAAATTCTTTAAAAATAATAGATGAAAAAATATATGGAACAATTAAAGTGTATTATATTGTTAAATAACTATTTTGTTTGCAATAAAATAACTTGTTATAATAATGCTAAAAATATTTGGAAAGATAAAAAATAACAAAAATATAATAATAAATTTAATTTGTTAAAAATGGGAAAAATATGTTAAAGGTAATAAATTTAAAAGAAGAAGTGGGGTTGGAGAGTGCCCTTTTAAAACTAGAAAACGAAATAAAGTTTGCAAAACTTGAAGGCACCAGTGCTTTAATTGTAATTCATGGATATGGTTCACATGGGCAAGGTGGTGTTATTAAAAAAGAAGTACAAAACTTACTTACAGACTTGCAAAAAGCCAAGAAAATTGAAACCTTTATTCCGGGTGAAAAATGGGGCGAAATGCGAGATGATAGAGCATATTTAGAAAGAATATATCCTGAAATTATATTGCAAGAACAATTGCATAATTTAAATAATGGTGTTACAATAATTTTGTTAAAAAAATAACGCAAGGGTAGAAAAAATGATTAAATTAGATGTTAAAGATTTACAAAAACATTATGAAGATTTTTTAGACAAAGAAGTTACAATTAATGGTTGGGTTAGAAACCATAGAGAACAAAAAAACTTTGGGTTTATTGATTTTTACGATGGAACTTGTTTTAAAACTGTTCAAGTGGTTTATGAGCAAGATATAAATAATTTTGAAGATGTTCAAAAAATAAAAGTTGGTTCTTCAATTTGTGTAAGTGGTGTTGTGGTAAAATCATTAGGTAAAGGGCAAACTTTTGAAATTAAAGCAAAAGAAATTACTCTTTTGGGTGATGCCCCTGATGATTATCCAATTCAACCAAAAAGGCACACAAGGGAATTTTTAAGAGAACAAGCATATTTAAGGCCTAGAACAAACTTGTTTCAAGCAATTTTTAGAATAAGAAGTGTTGCAGCAATGGCAATACATTCCTATTTTCAAGAAAGGGGATATATTTATGTTCATACTCCTTTAATTACTTGTGCTGATTGTGAAGGTTCTGACCAAATGTTTAAAGTTACAACATTTAATTTTAATGATTTGCCAAAAGATGAAAATGGTAAAGTTGATTTTTCAAAAGATTTGTTTGGCAAACAAGCATTTATTACAGGTTCCGGTCAACTTCATGGCGAAACTTTTGCAATGGCATTTAAAAACATATACACATTTGGGCCTACATTTAGAACAGAAAATTCAAACACAAAAATCCATGCAAACGAATTTTGGATGATTGAGCCTGAAATGGCATTTTGTGATTTAAATGGGCTTATGGATATTGAAGAAGAAATGCTAAAATATGTAATAAATTATGTTTTAGAAAAGTGTCCAGATGAAATCAATTTTTGTGATAACTTTGTTGAAAAAGGCTTAAAACAAAAATTGCTTGCACTTGTAAATAGCAACTTTACTAGAATTGACCATAAAGATGTAATTGATATTTTAAAGAAAGCAAATGTTAAATGGGAATTTGAACCTGATTATGGCGAAGATATTGCAAAAGAACACGAAAAATATATAACAGAATATTTCAATGGACCTGTGTTTATAACAAACTGGCCAAAAGACATTAAAGCATATTATATGAAATTAAATGATGACAATAAAACCGTTGCAGCAGTTGACTTGGTTGTTCCACAAGCAGGTGAATTGATGGGTGGTTCGCAAAGGGAAGAAGATTACGACAAACTAGTTAAAAGAATGGACGAAATGGGTGTTCAAAAAGAAGGCATTGAATGGTACTTAAATTTAAGAAGATTTGGTGGCTGTGTTCACTCAGGCTTTGGAATGGGATTTGAAAGATTAATAATATATCTAACAGGTGTTGACAATATTAGAGATGTTATACCATTTCCAAGAACTCCTAAAAATTGTGATTATTAAAAAAAGGCTTTTTCAAAAGCCTTTTTCTTTTTTTATTTAAAATTTTTTATTGTTAATTAATTATAAAAATTCTTGCAAGCTATTAAAAAATTTACTTTCAGCAACATATAAATTATTAGCCACTTCCTTTATTTCATCATCTAATATTTTGTAAGAGTTTAATGCTTTTTTAAGTTCAATAATTCCCATAGAAGTGCCTTGAATTAATTTATTTGCAATATGGCTATTTGAATTATCAAAAAATGTTCCCACTTTTATACTTGCCAAACTGCCAATTTTAGCCATAATGTTTATGCTTTTTAAATCTATATCAAACTTTTCGGCCATTTTTAAAACTTTGCATTTATACTCCTCATAAATCTTCTTTTGTTTTTTAACTAAATCCAAAAAATCGTCATTTAAAATTTCATCATCAATTAAGTCTATGGTCCAAGTTGCCATATCTAAATTTTTATAAACATCTAACAACATTTTTTCATTTTGATTATTTGATTTTTTTTTCATTTATTTGCTCCGTGTTTTTTTATTTTAGTATTTGCAAGATATTAAATAAAATTCATAAAAAAACACAATTAAAAGAAATTTTATTGACATTAATTAATATATATGTTAAATTATATTCGAGCCACATGGACTGGGCATTATTTTTTCAAGTGATTAATTATTTAATCCACCCTGTACAGTGAGTTTGGAGAGAGGAGGTAATAAGATGTACGCTATTGTAGAAACAGGTGGCAAACAATATAAAGTTAGCCAAGACGAAGTTATTAATGTTGAAAAGTTAGACGCAAAAGTTGGCGATAAAGTTGAACTTAAAGTTCTTCTAACATGTGATGGCGAAAAAGTTTTAGCAGGCAAAGAAGTTGAAAATGTTAAATGTGTTGCAGAAGTAGTTGAACACGGCAAAGATGCAAAAGTTGTTGTATTCAAATACAAAGCTAAAAAGAACGAGCGTAAAAAACAAGGTCATAGACAACCTTACACAACAGTAAAAATTATTTCGGTTAAATAATTTATGACAAATATTAAATTTATAAAAGATAAGAATAACAACTATATTTCCTTAATTGTTTCTGGTCACACAGGTTACGGAGAATATGGGCAGGATATATTATGTGCAAGTATTTCTTCCATTGCGTGTTCAGGAGTTTTGGGTATAACAAAAGTTTTAAAAATTAAGGCAGATGTGGTTAAAAAAGATGATGAAGGATATTTAAAAATCCTAATGCCAAGTAATTTAGATAAAGAAAAACTTCAACTTTCAAATCTCATATTTGAAACAATGAATGTTAGTTTTAAAGATTTAATGAAAGGCTACAATAAATATATTAAATTGGAGGAAGTTTGTGATGATGTTTATTAACATACAATTGTTTGCTCACAAAAAAGGTCAAGGAACATCAAAAAACGGCCGTGATAGTAATAGCAAACGATTAGGAATTAAAGCAGCAGATGGCGAATTTGTTACTGCTGGCAGTATTTTAATTAGACAACGTGGAACCAAAGTTGTTGCAGGCAACAATGTTGGTTGTGGAAAAGACTACACTCTATTTGCTTTGGTTGATGGTAATGTAAAATTTGAACACCAATCAAAAGACAAAAAAAGAGTTAGTGTTTATCCGGCAGAAGTTAAGTAAAGAACTAGAATGCTAGTTCTTTTTGTTTATTGGGTTAAATATGAAATATATATTGGAAAAAAATAAAATTACCATTTATAATGTTGAAGATTTTAATATAGAGCACATATTAGAATGTGGGCAAGTGTTTAGATATAAAAAATTAGAAAATTGTTACGAAGTGTATAGTTTAAACCATAAAGCAACCATTTTTAGTCAAAAAGTTATAACTATTTGTTGTGATGATGAAAAATATTTTGAAAATTACTTTGATTTAAAAGAAGATTATGGTAAAATTAAGCAAGCATTAAAAACGGATAGTTTAATTGGAAAATCTATCGACTTTGGATATGGCATAAGAATTTTAAGGCAGGACCCACTTGAAACAATAATAAGTTTTATTATTTCTGCAAACAATAATATTCCAAGGATAAAACAAATAATAGAAAATATTTGCAAAAACTATGGAGTGTTTAATGAAAAACAAAATTTTTATGAGTTTCCAACAATAGATGCTTTAAGCAAAATCCCACTTTCGTTTTTCACAAATATTAGGTGTGGATATAGGGACAAATACTTATATGAAACAATTCAAATGTTAAAAGATTTTGATTTTAACAAATTGTCTTTACTTTCAACACAAGAGTTAAAAGAGGTTTTGTTAAAACTAAAAGGTGTGGGGAGCAAGGTTGCAGATTGTATTTTGCTTTATGGCTTTCATAGGACAGATGTTTTTCCATGTGACACTTGGATAAAAAAAGTGTATGTTGATTTTTGTGCAGGGGTAAGCAATGCTAGTGAAAAGCAAATTAGGGCTTACTTTATAAATAGGTATAAAGAACTATCTGGTTATGCACAACAATATTTATTCTATAATAAAAGGAGTTCAAAATGAAAAAGAGAAAAATAGCATTATTGGTTGATATTGATAATGTAAAAATTGGCAAAGAAGCATTTAATGAATTATACGAAAAACTAACTGTTATTGGCGATGTTGTATACTGCAAATTTTATGGATATAACGATAGAAAGCACTTGTATTTAACAGATATGATTGCAAAATATGGTTACGAAACTGCATCATTTATGAGATTCAAAAAGCGTTATAGCCAATTAGACAACAGAATTATTGTTGATGCTGTTAAAATAAACTACACAAAACCTGAAATTGATACATTCTGTATTGTTGCAGGTGATGGCGATTTAATTCCACTTTTAGTTGAACTAAAATCATGTGGAAAATTTTTAATTGACATCAACACTCCATATCAAGAACAAAATATGCATATGTTTGATGAACATATTAGAGTTTATGGTATGGACGGAAATGTTGAAACATATCAACCAAAATCAAAGAAAACTGCATCAACTAGAAAAACCACTTCAACTAAAAATACAGTAGCAACACCTGTAAAGAAAGTTCAACAACCAGTTGTTTACGATGAAGATGAAGAAGAGGAAGAAGAATATGAAGAACCAGCACCAAGAACAAAAGTTGCTTCTAAACCTCAAACATTAAGAAGACCAGAACCTGTTGTAACTACTGCTTATGATGAAGATGAAGACGAAGAAGAAGAGGAAGCAGTTCCATTTAGTGCAAATGAAATGCCTCAAGATGATGAAGAAGATGCTTATAGTTTTATGGATAGTGATTTGCAAGAAAAACTAAATGACATAACTGCTAGAACTTCAGAACTTGATTTTAGTGACAGCAGAGATATGAGCAAAAAATTAAAATTAATTAGTGATATTGAAGCTCTAATTGAAGAAGAAACAAACAAAAACGAAGGATTGAATAGTGAAAATCCAGATATTAGACAAATCTTTGTTGAACTACAAGAACTTGTTGAAGATATGAAGAGTGCATTATAAAATAAAAAAGAAATGCAAAAAGGCATTTCTTTTTTTATTTGACTAAGATTTATTATAATGCTAAATTAATATTAAAATAAACAACAAAAAGGAGTTAAAGGTAAAATGGAAATTGTTGTAAAAGGTGAAGCAGAAAAAACTTTTAAACCAAATTTAATTAAAATAGATTTTAATTTTAAAGTAAAATCAAATACTTATGATTTGGCTTTAGAAAGGGGAGTTTATAGTGTTGAAAATTATATAAAACTTCTAGAAAAACTTGGATTTAATAAAGAAAATGTAAAAACTAGAAATTTAAGAATTAGTGAAGATAGTGTTTACGACGAAAACACAAAAAAATATATAAAAGTAGGCTATGTATTTAATCAAAGTTTAAATTTGGAATTTGATTATAATGTGGAAAAAATGTCATTAATTATGGAAGAAACAAGCGTATTAGAAAATCCTCCAACATATTATATTAATTTTTCAATCAAGGAAGATAAAAAGGCAAAGGAAGAACTTTTGGCTTTGGCGTTTGAAGATGCTAAGTTTCAAGCAAATGCAATTTCAAAAGCAAGCAATAAAAAATTGATTGACTGTGTAAAAACAAGTTTTGAACCATTTGACAACAATTTAGTTTCAAGAACATCTTATGGCTTAGCTAAAATGTCAAGAAGTGATGAAAGTTATGATAGAAGTGTTCAAGACACAATAAAAAATATTTTTGTTCCAGAAGATATAGTTGCAAATATGGAAATTTACACAATATGGATTGCAGAATAAAAAAATAAAAGTCGATTTTGTCGGCTTTTTATTTTTATATAGTTAATATTATAAATTGTGTAAAAATTTAAGTTGAAAATAATTTAAATTATGGTATACTATACAAGTAAAATTATGCAATGGAGTTGAAATTATGTGGCAAGAAATTGGTAAATTATTTACAACGATACAGATAGTGCCAGTTATATTTATTTTAATTGGACTTGTATTTTGTATTATTGAAATTTTTAAATCTAAATTTAGTTCATTTGGAATATTTGGTGGAATATTTATAATTGCATCATTAATTGCTGTTATGATGCTTAAAGGAACATCCACACAATTTATATTTTTAATTGTTTCAGTTTTTTTGGTTATTATTGCTTCATTTTGTATTATGACTATTGTTACAGAAAATGGTAAGTTTTTTTATAAAAAATCCAAAAAATTAGAACAAAATGTTGATGAAAACTCAAAAGAATACGAAGAAAAAACTTTAAATAAATTGGTTGGTAAAATTGGTGTTGCTTCAACCGAATTAAATCCAGAAGGAAAGGTACAAGTAAATGGCATTTCATTAAATGCTACAACATCTGGTGAAAAAATTGAAAAAAATAGTCAAATTAAAATTGTAAAAATAGACGGAATTAAAATTTTAGTTAAAGGAATTGAAATAGATGTTAAATAATAATATGTTAAACGCATCAACAAACTTTTATGTTGGGCTTAGTATAGTTGCTGTTTTAATTATTGTTTTAGCAATAATTGTTGCAATTGTTCCAATAGGACTTTGGTTTAAAGCACTTTTTTCTGGTTGTTATATTTCTGCAACAAAACTTACTGGTTTAAGGCTTAGAAAGGTTAATGCGTCATTAATTGTAAATTGTTATATTAATGCAAAAAAGGCAGGTGTTGAAATTTCTTTACAAGATCTTGAAACACACTTGGTTGCAGGTGGCAACATAAAAAAAATTACAGAAGCATTAATAACAGCAAAAACAGCAAAAGTAAATTTAAGTGTTGAAACAGCAAAAGCATTAGATTTGGCAAACAAAGATGTTGTAAATATTGTTAAGTTATGTGTAACACCATCTGTAATTGTTACAAATCCAATAAGTGCTGTTGCAAAAGACGGCATTGAATTAATTGTTAAAGCAAGAGTAACCATTGTTTGCGATATTGACAAAGTTCTTGGTGGGGCTAACGAAGACACAATAATTGCAAGAATTAATGAAGTTGTAGTTTCTGTTGTAGGAAATGCAAAAACTCACACAAATATATTGGAAAATCCAAATGTAATTTCTAAAACAATTCTTGATAAAAAAATTGATTCTGCAACAGCATTTAATATTTTAAGTGCTGATGTTGAAGAAATAAATATTGGCAAAAATATTGGAGCAAAATTGCAAGCAGAAAGGGCAGAAGCAGATATGCAAATTGCACAAGCAAAAGCAGAAGAACGCAGAAGTTTGGCAATAGCAGCAGAACAAGAAATGCGTGCAAGAACACAAGAAAAACAAGCACAACTATTAGATGCAGAAGCCGAAGTTCCAAAAGCAATATCAACAGCATTTAGGTCTGGTAAAATTGGTGTTATGGATTTTTACAAAATGAAAAATGTTTTATCTGATTCAAATAAAGAAAAGTTAAAAAAATAAGAGTGGGTGTTTATGGGAATTGGTGAAATAGTTTTAATTATAATTGTGGCATTAATAATTTTATTTTTATTGTTTATTTATTCAAACAACTTGAAATTTAAAAAGAAACAAGAAAAAATAAAAAAAGAAGCAAAGGCAAAAGATGTTCAACCTATTGCTGATGTTTCGCCTCAACCAATTGAAAAAATTTCAAATAAAGGCAAAGAAGTTCCATTAAATGTTAATGACCCAATATTTAGTAAAAAAATGGGCTATGAAAATATTACAGAAAGAGTTGATGTTGGTGAATTAATTAGTCAAGAAAAAGAGCAAGAAAATAAAGAAATTGTAAACAAACTAGATAAAATTCAAATAACAAGCGAGCCAATAGACTCTCAAAAGTTTGACGAAATAGATGAACTTGCAAAACCATCTAAAACAGCCGATTTTGAGGATGTTGAAAAAGAAATAAATTCTGTTGCTCTAAATAAAAAAGATGAGCAAAACAAACAATCAAATGATGAAATTTTAAAAACTTTTGAAGATTCAAAAGAGCAAGATTTAGTTATTGAAAAAAATATTTCTCAGCCAAATGTTGATGAAAATAAAAGTAATACATTTGAAATGATAAAAAAAATGTTAGACGAAGAAAATAAAAAAAATTAACAAACTTGGTTTCAAGTTTGTTTTTTTTGCTTATTCTAAAAAACTAATTTAATTCATATATAATTTAATAGAAATTAATTTAAAATTATGGGTGAATTATGAGTAGTATAGTAGACGAATTATCAAAATATTTTAGTGTGCCATTTAATGAGGTTTTAGATTATAAGTACACAGTTATTAATAATTCAGTTGTAAATGTTACGGGTTACAAAAAAATAATAAATTATAGTACGCAATTTGTTACTTTAAGCGTAAAAAAAAATGAATTAATAATTGAAGGAGAAAATTTGAAAATTAAAGAATTAGACAAAGGAAATATAGTTTTAGTGGGCAAAATTTATAAAATTTATTTAAGCAAAGAGAGTTAATTATGTTTAGAAATGTTTATAGGGTAAAAATAAAAGGGCTAAATTTAGATAGATTAATTAATTACATAATGCAAAATTATAAAAGTTACAACTTAAAAAGAATTGCGTATGATGAATTGGAAGTTGAACTTGGTTACAAAAGTTATAACAACTTGCTTTTAAAAATTGACACTTCATGCTATAATATAACAGTTGAAAAAACATTTGGTATTAAATTTTTTTTAAACAAATTAAAGCAAAGTATTGCGCTAATTATTTCAACTAGCATTTGTTTGTCTTTTGTGTGCTATTTAAACACAAGGCTTCTTAAAATAAATATTTATGGAGCAAAAGAAAGTACCATACAAGAGATATATAAAGTTTTAAATCAAAACAACATAAAAACTTTTAAAAGTAACAAAATAGAATTAGGCAATTTAGAACAAGACATATTGCAAAATGTAAGTGAAATAAGTTTAGTAAGTGCGGTTATAAAAGGCAATGTTTTAATTATAAATGTAAAAGAAAAATTGCCAGATGTTAAAATAGACTATGCTGATTTTGTTGCTCCGTACAATTTGATTATTGAAGATATAGAGTGTTACCAAGGAACTCTTCTTAAAAACAAGGGCAACTTAGTTAAAGCAGGCGAAACAATTATAGGGGCATACACAATTAACGCTAATGGCGAAAAAACAAGTGTGAAGCCTATTTATAAATTAGATGCAACAACTTATTTTAGTGGTCAAGTTGAATTTAATGAAATAGAAACAAAATTGGAAAGAACAGGCAAGAAAATAGTAAATTCGTGTTATAATATTTTTAATTGTGATTTTTTAAAAATAAATAAGTCTAATAAATTTGCTTTGTATGATGAAGAAACAAAAGAAGTAAAACTTTTTAATAATTTATTTTTGCCACTAACAGTAAAAAAACAAATATATTACGAATTAAAAGAAGTAAAAATAGAACATAATTTTGAAGAAGAAAAGGAGTTATATTTACAAAAAAGTAAGCAATGTGCAATGGAAAAATTGCCACAAGGATTAGTTGTTTCAAATACTATTCAAGAAGTTATTGATGGCGGAAGCACAAAACTAATTCAAACTTACTTAGAAGTAAAGATTAAATTAACAAATGATTAATATAAAATGTAATAAAAAACTAAAATATTTAGAAAGTTATTATAATAATTTGCTTAACGAAGTGGTAAAAACTTTTAATATTACTAACGAAATAGAAATTAATGTTGAGTTTGTTTCAAGATTGGCTATAAAAAAATTAAACAAACAATTTAGAAACATAAACAAAGTAACAGATGTTTTATCATTTCCAACGTTAGAACTTAAAATGCCACTTGAAAATATGCTATTAAAACAAAACTTTGTAGATGACATTAATCCAGAAACAAACAACATTATGTTGGGCGACATTTACATTTGTTTTAATAAGGTAAAAAAACAAGCAAAAGAATATGGACATAGTGTGTTAAGAGAATCTTGTTATTTGTTTTTGCATGGAGTGTTGCATTTGCTAGGTTTTGACCACATAAAAGAAGAAGATAAAACTGAAATGCGAAAATATGAAGAATTAGTTTTAAATAATTTAGATATACAAAGGACCAAATAATGAAATCAGGATTTGTTACAATTTTAGGGAAACCAAATGTTGGTAAAAGTACATTACTTAATAAAATTTTAGGGGAAAAAGTTTCAATAGTTTCGCCAAAGCCACAAACCACAAGAAACAAAATCTTGGGTATTTTAAACGAACCAGAATATCAAATAATTTTCATAGACACGCCGGGCAAACACAATATTAAAAACAAATTAGACAAATATATGGATAGTGAAATTGAACAAGCAAAACAAGATGTTGATATTGTGTTGCTTGTTATTGATGGCTCTAAAAAAATTAATGAAAGTGATTACGAATTTGTAGAAAGTTTTGAAAAATCAAAACAAAAGGTAATTGTTGTAATTAATAAAATTGATGACACAACTTTTGAAAAATTATATCCTCAACTTGTTAGATTTAATAATATGAAGTTTGTTTTGGATATAATTCCAATAAGTGCAAAAAATGGAAAAAATGTTGATGAATTAATTAATGTCATTAAAAACAATTTAACAAGCGATATTAAGTATTTTGATGATGACATATTTACTGACAAATCAATAAGATTTATGGTTAGCGAAATAATTCGCGAAAAAGCACTTTTGTATTTGCAAGATGAAATACCACATGGAATTGCAGTGGATATTGTGGAATTTAAAGAGGATAGCAAAAAAGTTATTATTGATGCAGATATAATTTGCGAAAGGGAAGCACACAAACCAATAATTTTAGGCTGTAATGGTGAAATGATTAAAAAAATAGGGACTGCATCAAGGATTGACATTGAAAATTTAGTAGGATTAAAAGTTTATTTAAGTTTGTTTGTTAAAGTTAGAGATAATTGGCGAAACAATTTTAATCAAATGAATAACTTAGGATATACAGAAGAATAGAATAATTTTTAAAAATTTTGCCAACTTAAAAGTATAAGGTGGTGCATTATGGAAAATAATGATGACATTAAAGATTTAAGTTGGAAACTTTTTGAAAAAACAGGAGAAGTTTCTTATTTTATGTTGTACAAGGCATTAAAAGATAGAAATGACAAAGACTAATGGAAGAACTAAAAATTACAGGCGTTGTAATAACAAGCATAGATTATAAGGAAAATGATAAAATTTTAACCATTTTTAGTTTGGAACTAGGTGTGGTTAAAGCACAAATAAAAGGTGTTAAGCAAGCAAAATCAAAATTAAAATATGCTTGCCAGCCTTTTTTTGTGGGTGAATTCTTTTTAATTAAAAAAAATGGTTATTATTTAATAACTACTATTAATACAATAGAAAATTTTTATGATTTAACATCAAATTACGATAGGTATTTAGTTGGCACAATTATTTTAGAAACCATTAAATTAACTTTTAAAGATGGAATGATTAATGAAGTATTATTTTTAGAACTTTTAAAAATTCTTGAAACACTTTGTTATGAAACAACAAATGAATATATGATTCTTATAAAATATATGTTGAATTTTTTTAAGCTTAGTGGTTATGGATTAAATTTTGACAAATGTGCAGTATGTGGAATTAAACTAAATGGTATTACATATTTAAGTTTAGGGGCAGGTGGATTAGTTTGTGAAGTGTGCAAAGATGAATATGATATTAAATTAGAAAAAAATGTGTTTTCAAGTTTAAAAATTATTGACAATGTTGATTTAAGTAAGTTGTCCACTGTAAAATTAAATAACAATGTTTTAATAAAATGTTTGATGCTTTTAAAGTTAAATTTTAACTCAATTTTTAAGGTTAAACTAAACTCAATAAATAACATATTAATTTAATCAAAAATTATTAAAAAAGTAGTAAATTTTTAAGCTGCTTTTTTTTGTTTTTTTAATATTTTGTTGCTATATTTTAATTAAAATTATATAATAATTTTAGATTAAAAATTTTAATTTTAAAGGAAGGATTTTATGGCTAAAAAATATGTTTATCTTTTTAAAGAAGGTAATGCCAAAATGCGTAACATTTTGGGTGGCAAAGGTGCAAACTTAGCAGAAATGTCAAGAATCGGTTTGCCTGTTCCACAAGGATTTACAGTAAGTGCAGAAGTATGTAATTTATATTACGAAAACAACGAAACACTTCCACAAGAAGTAGTAAATCAAATTGATAAAGCACTACAAAAAGTTCAAAAACAAACAGGTAAAGTTTTTGGTGATGCAACAAACCCTCTTTTAGTATCAGTTCGTTCAGGTGCAAGAGTTAGTATGCCAGGTATGATGGACACAATCTTAAACTTGGGTATTAATGATGAAGTGGTTGAAGGCTTAGCAAAACTAACAGGCAACAGAAGATTTGCTTTTGACAGTTACAGAAGATTTATGCAAATGTTTGCAAATGTTGTTATGGGTGTTGATATGTCTTTATTTGAAAATGTTTTGGATAAAGCAAAAGAAAGTAAAGGTGTAACAAAAGACACAGATTTAACAGCAGAAGATTTAGAAAAAATTGTTAAAGAATATAAAAAGATTTACAAAAAAGAAATGAAGGAAGATTTCCCAACAGATGCTAGAACTCAAATGCTTGAAGCAGTAAAAGCAGTATTTAGAAGTTGGAACACTCCAAGAGCAATAGTTTATAGAAAAATGAACGATATTCCAGCAAGTTGGGGAACTGCTGTAAATGTTCAAACAATGGTATTTGGTAATATGGGCGAGGAAAGTGGAACAGGTGTTGCATTTACTCGTAACCCATCAACAGGTGAAAACAAACTTTATGGCGAATATTTAATGAATGCTCAAGGTGAAGATGTTGTTTCTGGTGTTAGAACACCTTTCCCTATTGAACACTTAAAAGAACAAAACGAAGATTTATATAATCAATTTGTTGCAATTTGCCAAAAACTTGAAAAACATTATAAAGATATGCAAGACATGGAATTTACTATTGAAAATGGTAAACTTTATATGTTGCAAACTCGTAATGGTAAAAGAACTGCTGTTGCAGCATTACAAATTGCAATCGACATGGTTAATGAAGGCAGAATTTCAAGAAAAGAAGCATTGTTAAAAATTGACCCAAAAACTTTAGATAGTTTGCTTCATCCAATGTTTGATGATAAAGACTTGAAAAAAGCAAAAGCCGATGCAAAAGGATTGCCAGCAAGCCCAGGAGCAGGTTGTGGAGTTATTGCATTAACTAGTGAAAGAGCAAAAGAACTTCATAGCGAAGGCAAAAAAGTTATACTTGTTCGTAAAGAAACAAGTCCAGAAGACATTGAAGGTATGAATGCATCTATGGCAGTATTAACTGCAACAGGTGGTATGACATCACATGCAGCAGTTGTTGCTCGTGGAATGGGAACACCTTGTGTTGCTGGTTGTGGTGCACTTGTTGTTGATGAAGAAAAAGGAACAATCACAGCAAATGGAAAAACATTAAAAGAAGGAGATGTTATTAGCGTTGATGGTTCAACAGGTAACGTTTACTTCCAAGAAATTAAAACAGTTGACGCACAAATTTCTGGAAACTTTAAAACAATCATGGATTGGTCAAAAGAATTTGGTTTAGTTGGCGTAAGAGCAAATGCTGATAATGAAAGAGATGCAAAGCGTGCATTAGAATTGGGTGCAGAAGGCATTGGTCTATGCAGAACTGAACACATGTTCTTTGAAGAAAGCAGAATTAAGGCCGTTAGAGAAATGATTATTTCACAAGATGTAAAAGAAAGAGAAAAAGCACTTGCAAAAATTTTACCAATGCAAAAAGGTGATTTTGTTGCAATGTTTAAAGCATTAAATGGAAAATCATTAACAGTTAGATATTTGGATCCACCTCTACACGAATTTTTGCCTAAGAAAGAAGATGAAATTAAAGACTTAGCAAAATCTTTAAATAAAACTTATGCAGAAGTTAAACATGTAGTTGATGATTTACATGAATTTAACCCAATGATGGGATTCCGTGGTTGCCGTTTGTCAATTAAAATGCCTGAAATTGCAGCAATGCAAACAAAAGCAGTAATTGAAGCAGCAATAGAAGTTAAAAAACAAGGCATTGATGTTCATCCTGAAATTATGGTTCCACTTGTAGGTGATGTAAAAGAATTAAGATATGTAAAAGAAATTATTGTTAAAACTGCTGACGAACTAATTTCAAAAAGCGGTTTAGATATTACATACAAAGTTGGAACAATGATTGAAATACCTCGTGCGGCATTAGTTGCAGATGAAATTGCAAAAGAGGCTGATTTCTTCTCATTTGGAACAAACGACTTAACACAAATGACATTTGGTTATAGCCGTGATGATGCTGGCAAATTTATTAATGACTATTATTCAAAAGGTATTTTGGAAGCAGATCCATTTGTTAAAATTGACCAAGCAGGTGTTGGTAAACTTATGAGCAACACAGTTCGTTTAGGAAGGGGTGTAAAACCTGAACTTAAAATTGGTATTTGTGGTGAACAAGGTGCTGACCCAAGTAGTATTGCATTTGCACACAAACTTGGTATTACTTATGTTTCATGTTCTCCATTTAGAGTTCCTATTGCAATACTTGCTTCTGCACAAGCAGCAATCAATGCAAAGAAATAAGCAAATAAATAATTTAAAAACGACATTGCAAAATGTCGTTTTTTTTGTTAAATATAATAATTTGAAAATATTTATATATATTTTTTAAAAAAATATTAAAATTTTATTAATAAAAAAAGGAAAATTAAAAGAAAATTTGTATTAACTTATTAGATTGTGAAATTTTGGAGATTTTACATTGGATAAAAAAAATTCTTATGACTTTGAGAGTTTTAAAGAAAAAATAAAAGAAAATAATGATATTGTTACAACTATATCTAAATATGTTCATTTGGAACGAAAGGGTAAAAGGTATTGGGGGTGTTGTCCATTTCATATGGAAAAAACACCATCTTTTGCTGTGCTTGAAGATGGGCAATATTATATTTGCTATGGCTGTAAAGCAACAGGTGATGTAATAAAATTTATTGAAAAAATTGAAAATTGCGATTTTATGGACGCTTGCAGAATTCTTGCAAAAAACGCAAATATTGAAATGCCAACATTTTCAACAGATGAAAATGTAGTAAAATTAAAAAAAGAAAAAGACGAAATTTATAGGTGTTTAAAAGATACGGCACTTTATTATTACAATAATTTAAAATTACCCGAATCACAAATTGCTTTAAACTATTTAGCAAAACGAAAACTTTCAATGAACACAGTAACAGCATTTGGTATTGGGTATAGTTTAGGCTGGTCGGAAGTTATAAATTATTTAATCCAAAAAGGATATTCAATTGATATAATGCAAAAAGCAGGAGTAATTGAATTAAAGACAAATCAAAATAATGAAAAGTTGGATTCTAAAAACATAAAAAATTATTATGATTGCTATGCAAAAAGATTAGTTTTTCCAATTATAAATTCTTTGGGAAATGTTGTTGGATTTAGTGCAAGGCTTTTAGAAGATGCAAATTTTGCCAAGTACAAAAATACTGCACAAACTATTGTTTTTGACAAAAGTAAATGTGTTTTTAGCATAAACAACATTAAAAAATTAAAAGGCAATAACGAACTTAATGAAATAATAATTGTTGAAGGACAAATGGATGTAATTTCACTTTATCAAGCAGGCATAAAAAATGCTGTTGCTTGTATGGGAACTGCATTAACTGGCTTGCATGCAAAGGAATTAAAAAAGTTTTGTGATAAAGTTGTTTTGTGCTTCGATGGTGATGGTGCAGGACAAAAAGCAACTTTAAGGAGCATTGACACGCTTGTTAAAAGTGGTTTAGATGTTTATGTTGTAAAAATGCCAGAGAAATTAGACCCAGATGAATATATACAAAAATATGGTAAAGATAGTTACTTAAATTTAATTGCTAATGCAAAATACTGGGTTGAATTTTTAATTTATAATTATTTAGAAAATTATGATATTTCAAAACCAAATCAAAAAACAAATTACATTAATACTTGCTTACATATTATTAAACAACTTGAAAGCGAAAGCGAGCAATCAATTTACTTAAATATTTTAAAAGGAATAGTTAATGTTCCAACAGAAATTTTAAGAAAAGATATGGAAGTTCTAGATGAGGCAGTAATTTCTGAAGATTCTGTAGAATCAAAAGAAGAAGAGATTTTGCCAAGCAAAGAAAATGCTTATGTAAAAGCAGTTAAGTTTGTAATAGCAAGTTTATTACATTCTAAAAGTTATGCAAAACTTGATGATGATATTTTAGACAATTTGTTAAACAACGATTACATAACAATTTACAATTATGTTAAAAGATGTGTAAATGAAAATAAACAGCCAATTGTTAGCACTGTTTTTGACATGTTTGATGTGGAAAACAATTTTGACATTAGAGATATTGTAACCTACGAATTTAACAAAACTTGTGATAATGAGCAATTTTATGGGGATTGTGTTAAAACTATGGTGGAATATGGGCTAAAACACAAACAAAATGAATTGTTAAAAGCAATAAATCAGTGTAGAGATATTGACGAAAGAAAAGTTTTGGCACAACAGCTTAATTCAATAATAAAAAAAATTAATTCAATAAAAGAGAGATAAAATCAAAATGGAAGTAATGGAAAAAGATATAATCGATTTAATTAAACAAGCAAAAAAAGATGGAAGTATCACCAGAGAAGACATTGGCACTAAACTTATAAAGTATGAACTTACTCACAAAGAACTAGAAGATATTGTTGAAAGATTGGAAAGCGAAGGTTGTATAATTGAAGACGAAGAAGAAGAAATAATAAAAGATGATGAACTTAAAGAAATAATTTCCAATGTTAAAGTTGATGACCCTGTAAAAATGTATTTAAAAGACATTGGACAAGTACAACTTTTAACAAGTGAGCAAGAAGTTGAACTTGCTAAAAGAATTTTGCAAGGCGATCAAAGGGCAAAAGAAGAATTAACAGAAAGAAACTTAAAACTAGTTGTTAGTATTGCAAAAAAATACTTAAATAGAAATATGCAATTTTTAGATTTGATTCAAGAAGGTAATTTAGGGCTACTTAAAGCAGTTGAAAAATTTGACTACACAAAAGGTTTTAGGTTTAGTACATATGCTACATGGTGGATTAGACAAGCCATAACTCGTGCTATTGCAGACCAAGGCAGAACAATAAGAGTTCCTGTTCATATGGTTGAAACAATTAACAAACTTTCAAGAGTTTCAAAACAATTAATGCAAGAATTAGGAAGGGACCCAACAAATTATGAAATTGCTGAGCGTATGGGAATAAGTGAACAAAGGGTTTGTGAAATACAAAAAATTTCTCAGGATCCTGTGTCATTAGAAAGCCCTGTTGGAGAAGAAGAGGAAAGCAAAATTGGAGATTTTGTTGAAGATGATAGTTTTAAATCTCCTAGCGAAAGTGCAGCACAAGATATTTTAAAAACGCAACTTTTGTTGGTTATTGAAACATTAACACCAAGGGAACAAAAAGTTATTAGACTTCGTTATGGCCTAGACGACAATCATCCAAGAACATTGGAAGAAGTTGGAAAAGAATTTAATGTAACAAGAGAAAGAATTAGGCAGATTGAAGCAAAAGCATTAAGAAAATTGCGTCATCCTAATAGAAGTAAAAAATTGCAGGACTTTGTTGAGTAATGAAATTATCTAAAAGATTAAATGCAATTTGTAACTTGGTTAATAATCAAAATGTGATAGCAGATGTGGGAAGTGACCATGGAAAAGTTGTTGCAAAACTTTTTTTGGATAACAAAATAAATTTTGCTTATGTTTCCGATATTAGTGCTTTAAGTGTAAAAAAAGCAGAAGATTTACTTGTTTCTTTAAATATTGATAAAGATAGATATAAAATTATAGTTTGTGATGGGCTTAAATATAATGATGATATAAGTGGTATTGATTTGGTTATTATAGCAGGTATGGGTGGCTATGAAATTATAAAGATTTTATCTGAGAATAAAATAATTGTAAAAAATTTTATACTTGCTCCAAATAATAACGAATTTAAATTAAGAAAATATTTAAACAAAAATAACTACAAAATTTTATGTGATTTTGTGGTTAAAGATGAAAATAAGTTTTATAATATTATAAAGGTTGAAAATGGAAAACAAAAATTATCAAAATTAAACTTTTATTTTGGAAAAACTAATTTTGAAAATATAACACAAGATTTTAAAGATTTTTTGCAATATGAAGAAACAAAAACAAAAAATATAATAGTTAAACTTCCAAAATCAAAAATACATAAATGTAAAAGGTATTTAAAATTAATTAAAAAAACTAATAAAAAAGTTGAGAGGATAGAAAATGATAGATAAAATTTTAAAATATCAAGACTTAGATAGGCAAATAAGGGCATTGGAAAAAGAAAGTTCTAACATGGAAGAAAAACAAATAATGAACAAAATGATTGCTTATGTTAAAGATGCTCAAAACAAAAGTGCTCAATTAGAGTCACAAGCAAAGCAGTTAGTTGATGATTATCAAAAAGTTAAAAGTGAATATGATTTGGCTTTAAAAAATATTCAAAATTTGGTTGATTCTAAAACTCAAAATGATAGAACCGTTAATTTAATAAATACTTATTCTTCTGATTTATATATGCTTGAAAGAAAATTAAATATAATTGTAAATAAATCACAAGAAATATTAAAACAATTTAGTGTTGCCAAAAACAATGTTTTAAAAGCAAAACAAAAACATAAAGAATGTAAGGAAAAATACGATTCTAAAATAAATGCAATCAATCCTAAAATTGAAAAACTAAGACAAGAACAAAAAAAATTAGAACCAGAAATTGATGAAAAAGCATTGGCAAAATATAAAAATGTTTTAAACGATAATATTTTCCCAGTTTTTGTTCCTGTTGCTGGTAACCTTTGTGGTGGTTGTAGAATGGAAATTCCTATGGGCAAAATGGATAAACTAAAAAATGATGGTTTTATAGTTTGCGAGCAATGTGGTAGATTTATATATAATAAGTAATGTTTTTTAATATTATAAAATTAATTAAAAGTAAAAGGTTGTCTTTTACTTTTTTTTATTAAATAAAATTTTTGTAATATGTATAAATACAATTTTAAATCATAAAATATTATATGAAAAATATTAGTGCTGCATTTTTAATAATAGGTAGTTTTATAGGTGCAGGTTTTTCAACAGGGAAAGAGATTTTTGTGTTCTATGGAATGTATGGCTTTGTTGGGTTGTTAAACTTGTTGCTATCAATGATTTTAATTTATTTTGTAATATATAATTATCTTTATTATGGTAAATTAAAAAATATATCTAATTTTAAGCAGGTTTCTATTATTATTTCAAAAAAGCCAATCATTATTGACATAATTTTATTAACATGCTTTTTTATTGTTACTAGTTCGTTGTTTGCAGGATTAAATGAATTTGATAGTTACTTGAATATAAACTCAAAATTTAAAATTGTTGGGTTAGTAACATTAATTTTTGCTATACTTTGTTCAATTGGTGGATTAAAATCTCTATCTAAAATAAGCAATATTGTTGTTCCTATTATAATTTTTATGTTTATGTTTATTTGTTGTTATTCAATATTTACAAAAAAATTTGAAATTGCTGAATTTACTTTTAAAAACAACTATATTGTAAGTATTTGTAACGGAATTAGTTATGTTGGCTATAATACAATTTTATCAAGTCAATTATTTTTTAGTATTAGTAAAAAAATAAAAGATATTAGAAAAGTAACAATCCTTACAGAGTCAATATTTTTTATTTTGTTGTTGTTGGGAATTGTATCTATAATTACAAGTGACACTTTAATAATGGTAAGCCAAATGCCATTACTAAACATTGCTATTGGTATTAATGGCTGGGTAGGGTATGTTTATTTAATTGTTATGTGGTTTGCAATAATAACAACACTTCTTAGCAACATTTATTCAATGACAGGATATTTAAAAAATTATTTTAAAAACGATGTTTTAATAATTATTTTTGTTTGTGTTACTTGCTATTTAATAAGTTTTGTTGGTTTTGGAAATATTGTTGAATTTTTATATCCACTAATAGGTGCGTTTGGCATATTCTATTATTTAATGTTGTTTGCAAAATTTAATATTAAAAAAAATGCAATGTGTTTTGCTAATAAATAATTTTATCAAAACTAAAAAACTAATAAAAATGCAAAAAACTAAATAAAAATACATATTTTTAATTTAAAATTTAATTTTAAAAATGAATAAAAATAAAAGCAAACAGTGTTTGCTTTTATTAATTTTCTCTATGTTTTATAATTATTTTTTCAATAATTAATACTGCAAAGTACATTAAACTTGCAAGTATGCAAAGCACAACAGTGCTTGTCATCACTAAATCCAAATTGAAAACCTGACCACCATAAACAATTAAATGTCCCAATCCAGCACGGCTTACTAAATATTCGCCCATAATAGTTCCAACCCAAGTTAAACCAACATTTATTTTTAAAACAGAAATAAATTCTAGTAATGCATTTGGAAGTATTAATTTGATTAAGATTTGAAATTTATTTGCGCCCATGCTTTGAAGCAATAAAATTTTATTTTCATCACAACTTGTAAAAGCGTTTAACATGCTTATTACAGTTATTATAATCATAATAAGTACAGCCATAACAATGATTGGTGTTGTTCCAATGCCGAACCAAATAATAATTATTGGGCCTAATGCGATTTTTGGCAAACTGTTTAATACAACTATATATGGATCTAAAATTTTTCTTAGGAATTTTGACCACCAAAGTATGATTGCAATTAATGTTCCACCAATCGTTGCGATTGCAAAAGAAACTAATGCTTCAACAAGAGTTACATTTATATGATACAAAAAGTCATTTTCAAATAATCTTTTTAATTCTTTCAATATTCTGCTAGGACTGCTCATAATAAATGTGTCAATTATGTTTAGCCTTGCTAAAATTTCCCAAAGTGCAATAATAAACATTAAAATTCCAATCTGTATTGCAATTACTAATCCTTTGTTTAACTTTTGTTTTCGTATATACTTTAAGTAACCTTTACTAAAATTGCTAAAATTTTTCTTCATTATTGTAATTCTCTCCATATTTTATCAAAATAAATTGAAGATTTAGGATTTTCTCTTCGTTTTAGTGGGCTAAGATTTTTTAAGTCGCTTAAATCAATAATGTCTTTAACAGTTCCGGGCTTGCTGGTTAAAATAATTATTTTGTCAGATAAACTAATTGCTTCATTAATGTCGTGAGTAACAAGAATTGCAGTTGCTTTCTCTTCTGTTAAAATGTTTTTAACATCATCGCAAACTTTTAATCTGTTTTGAAAGTCTAATGCACTAAATGCTTCGTCAAGTAAAAGTAGTTCAGGGGATAGTGCCAAAGTTCTAATAAGTGCTGCTCTCTGACGCATACCACCAGATAATTGTCTAGGATATTTATCTTTAAATTCCCATAAACCATATTTTTTTAACAAGTTTTGTACTCGTTCAATTTCGGTGTGAGTTTTTGTTTTTGTGATTTCAAGTCCTAAGTAAACATTTTTTAAAATTGTTCGCCACTCAAATAATTGGTCCTTTTGAAACATATAACCGGGGTTATATTTGGTATTCAAAATCACTTCGCCTTCTGTTGGTTTTAGTAGCCCACTTATAATGGATAGTATAGTGGTTTTTCCACAACCGCTTGGACCAACGATGCTAACAAACTCACCAGATTCAATTTTCATATTAACATTTTTTAGTGCCTGCGTTTCACCATTTTTGCTGTAATATGTTAATCCTATATTTTTTAATTCAAGTATGTTCATTTTAGCTCCCATAGAGTATACATTAATGTTTTAAAACAATAGTGTATATTCCATTATATTTTTTTATTATATTTGTTGTGCATAACAAAAAATAAAAGCATATAATGCTTTTATTTGTATAATTATAAATATTTATAAATACTTATGCAAAATAATACAATGTATAATTATGCAATTAATTCCTGCATAACCTCAGTTGCAAGGGTGTTATCAACAACATCTTCAAAATTTACAGAGCTATTTAAATATCCAGCTTGAGTCATTATTGTAATAAGTCTGTCGTAAGCGCTATTTTTCATTATTGGACTTTCAGCCCAAGCATCAATATCTTTGTAACTTTTTATGCTTGCTTTAATAATTTCGGTGTCGCTTCCTGTAAAGTGTGGTTGAAGTGCTTTTGCAATATCATCTAAACTTGCTGTTAAAAGATAATTATAACCACGCATTACTGCTTTTAGAAATTTTTTGATAGTGTCTTTGTTATTATTTATATAACTTTCGTTTGCCATAAATGCAGTAAAAGGCACTTCGCCTGCCATTTCGCCAACGCTTGCAACAATATAGCCCCTTCCATTTTTAACTAGTTCGCTTGCACTAGGTTCAAACAAAGTCACATAATCTCCAGTTCCTCCAATAAACGCACCACTCATATTTGCAAATTCAACATCATAGTTTATTGTAACATTGTTTCCATGAGTTAACCCATTAAGTCTTAGGGCATATTCAAGTGTCATTGCTGGAACTCCACCTTGTCTGCCACCCAAAATTTCTTTTCCTTCAAAATTAGACCAAGTAAAGTTTGTTTCTTCAGTCCTTGATACTATAAATGAACCATCTCTTTTTGTTAATTGTCCAAAAATTTTTGGAGCATCTTTTTTGCCTTGTGCTAAAACATAAATTGCGGCTTCAGGGCCCATTAGTCCAATATCTGCACTTCCAGAAACAAGTGCTGTCATACTTTTATCTGCACCATTTCCTGTTGTAATTTCAATATTTAAGCCTTCATCTTCCATATATCCATTATTAATTGCAATATATAGTGGGGCATAAAAAACGCTTCTTGCAACTTCGTTAAGTCTTATTGTGTTATTGTCCTTACTGCACGAACAACCAGTTAATAAAACTGAAAAACTACTAAATAGAACTAACAAAAAAATGCTAAGTTTCTTCATATTTACCTCCTTATTTAGAAACTATAATTATTTTATTCTAAACAAAAAAATATGGTTAAAAACACTAATAATATTGATTGTTAAGATGCTACAATTTGTGTTGATTTTTTACAATTTATAAAAGATTTTAACAATTATTTGTTAAATTTTAATGAAGTAATTAGCATTTATATGTACAAAATAATAGACCTATTTTTTTTAATTTGATATACTTTTAATTAGTAGTAATTATAAATATTTTAAACTAATATATAAAATAGGTATTGAAATTAAGCCAATAATTTGTTATACTAAATTAGTAAATTTTAAATAAGAGGTTTTGAATATGAGTTTAATGCTTTCATTTTGGTCTACAATATCTGAAAGGTTTCAATTACCAATGTTCACTTTGGGTATAATTTTAGCAGTACTTGGTGTGGCAATTGGTGTTTTAGCAAAAAGAATTACAAGGGTTGTTCGTAAAAGTAATACAATAGAAAATAATGACAAAATTTTAATTTCTTTAAAACTTGTAGGATTAATTTTATTATTTTTGGCATTAATATTGTTGATATTCACAAATACCGTTAATGTTTAATAAGAAGTTTATTAGTTAAATATATTTTAATTACAATAGTTTTGATTTGAAATTTTTTCAGTCAAAACTATATTTTATTATAAAATTAAGGAAAACATTATGGATAAAAAATTTAATTTTAAAGAAATTGAACAAAATTTATATGAAAATTGGTTAAATAAAGGTTACTTTAAAGCAGATGAAAATTCCACAAAAAAACCATTTACAATAGTTATGCCACCACCAAATATAACTAGTAAATTGCACATAGGACATGCTTATGGCATTTCTATTATGGATAGTTTAATTAGATATAAAAGAATGCAAGGGTTTGAAGCATTGTTGCTTCCAGGAACAGACCATGCTGCACTTGCAACAGAAGTTAAAGTTGTTGAAAGATTAAAAGAAAAAGGCATAAAAAAAGAAGACATTGGTAGGGAAGCATTTGCTTTAGAAATGCAAAAATGGTACGATGAATTTGGTGGACTAATTTTAAAACAATTTAAAAAAGTTGGTATTTCTTGCGATTGGGATAGATTGGCATTTACACTAGATGAACAAAGATGCAAATCTGTTAGAAAATCATTTTATGACTTGTATCACAAAGGATTAATTTACCAAGGAACAAGAATTACAAATTGGTGTAGTGAATGTAAAACTGCGCTTAGTGATATAGAAGTTGAATATCAAAATGATGCAGGTCATATTTGGTACATCAAATATAAAATTGAAAATAGTGACAAATATATTACAGTTGCAACCACAAGGCCAGAAACAATGCTAGGAGATGTTGCTGTTGCAGTTAACCCAAAAGACAAACGATATAAAAATTTAATTGGAACAAATGTAATTTTGCCTATTGTTAATAAACCAATTCCAATTATTGCAGATAGTTATGTAGATATTTCTTTTGGAACAGGTATGGTTAAAATTACGCCTGCACATGACCCTAACGATTATGAAATTGGCAAAAGGCACAATTTGGAAGTTATAAATGTTTTAAATTTAGACGGAACTATGAATAACAATGCCGGCAAATATGAAGGCTTAAAAGCAATAGATGCAAGAGAAAAGATTGTTGAAGAACTTTCAAATTTGGGGCTTCTTGAAAAAGTTGAAAATTATAACCATAATGTTGGACATTGTCAAAGATGCCATAGCACATTAGAGCCAATAGTAACAAAACAATGGTATGTTAAAATGGACGGGTTGGCAAAAAGGGCTATTGAAAAAGTTAAAGATGGAACAATTAATTTTCATCCAAAGCGTTTTGAAAAAATTTATTTCCATTGGATGGAAAACATTAAAGATTGGTGTATTTCAAGACAATTATGGAGTGGGCATAGAATACCAGTATTTACTTGCTCAGATTGTGGGGAAGAAATTGTTGAACTTTTAGACCCAACCACTTGCCCAAAATGTGGCTCTAAAAATTTAGTGCAAGACCCTGATTCACTTGACACATGGTTTAGTAGTGCACTTTGGCCATTTAGTACATTAGGTTGGCCAGATGAAACAAAATCAATGGAAAAATTTTATCCAACTGACTTAATGGTTACTGCATACGACATTATTTTCTTCTGGGTTGCTAGAATGATATTTAGTGGGTTGGAATACACGGGCAAGGAACCATTTAAAGATGTTTTAATGCATGGTTTAATTCGTGATGAATTAGGCAGAAAAATGAGTAAAAGTTTGGGAAATGGTATTGACCCAATAGATATAATTGATAAATACGGCGCCGACACTTTGCGTTATTCGTTGCTTACAGGAACAGGTGTTGGAATGGATTCTAGGTTTAGTTATGATAAAGCAGAAAATACAAGCAACTTTATAAATAAACTTTGGAATGCAAGCAGATTTGTTTTAGAAAATGTTGAAAAAAGCAATTTTGAACTTAAAAATCTTACAGAACTTAATTTAGGGCTTGCAGATAAATGGATTTTAACAGAACTTAATACAACAATTCAAACAGTAACTCGTCAATACGAAAAATATGATGTTGGAATGGTTTGCAATAGTTGTTACGAATTTATTTGGAATAAATTTTGTGATTGGTATATAGAGGCATCAAAAAGTAATCTATATGCTGAAGAAGAAACTAAAAACGCAACTTTAAATGTTTTAGTTTATGTTTTAGATAAAATATTAAAAATGTTGCACCCAATTATGCCATTTGTTACTGAAAAGATTTATTTAGAACTTCCAAACCATGATGAAAGTATAATGATTTCAAAATTTCCAGAAGTTAATAAGGAATTGAATTTTAATTCAAGTGCAAAAGTTATGCACGAAGTTATGGAAATTGTTAAAAACATAAGAAATGTTAGAAAAAGTATGAATGTTGCAGACAATTTAAAAACAAATCTTTATGTTGTTACAACAAATAGGGAAATAAAAAACAACATTGAAATGTTGAAAAAACTAGCAAACGGTAAAGAAGTTGAGTGCTATAAGGATGAAAGTAAAGTTCCAGCAAATTCAACAGTTTGCGTAAAAGACTTGTTAAAAGTATTTATTCCTAATTTAGATATGGTAAATCCAGAAGAAGAAAAGATTAGGTTAAATAATGAACTTAAAAGAGTTGAAAGCGAAATTGAAAGGGCAAATAGAATGTTAAATAATGCAGGTTTTGTTGCAAAAGCACCAAAAGCACTTATTGAACAAGAACAAGCAAAAATAGAAAAATATAATTCTTTAAAACAAGAAATTTTAAATTCTATTGAAAAATATAATTAATAAGTTTTATAAAATTTAAATAAAAAAAAGAAGCGTTTGCTTCTTTTTTTATATTTTAATTTAAATTGTTGTCTTCTTTATATTTCTTTAATGCTTTTGCAAGTTGGTCTGGGCAACTTGTGGTTGGTCTACATTTTATGCCTTCAAGTTTTTTAATAACTTCATCAATTTCCATTCCGTCAACAAGTTTGCTTACACCTGTTGTGTTTCCCATGCAACCACCATCAAATTTAACATTGTAAACTTTGTTATCTATCACATCAAAAGAAATATTTCTAGAACATACTCCTTGAGTTTTATATTGCATAATTTTCTCCTTTAATTTTCAATTAATCCGTCATATAAGTATTCAAAAATATTTGGTGCTTTTTCGTTCCACTTTTTACAAGCAAGAATAGCAGAGTGACGAGTAGGGGTTTTTAATTTAATTTCAAGCAAAGGCGAATTTATCATAGGCTCTTTTATTTTTAAAGTTACAGTGTGAGAACCATCTGGATTTTTTTCGTAACTTGAAACATATTCCTGACTACGCTTAAATTCCATTCTATTTTCTTTACAAAAATTTGTTATGTTTTCCCTTAAACTTTGGGGAATTCTTAAATAAAAATGGCTTAAACAATCTCTACCATCAAGTGTTATAGCATATCTATATTCATTATTTTCACCATTTATTTTGTAAATAAAATTAGTTTCAAGCAATTGCCATAAAATATCTTTGCAGTCCATATAATTTAGCCAATTGTTACGGCTTGTGCAAATGTCCATTATTGAGTTGTCAGATAAAGGAATTTCCATTTTGTCCAAAACAAAAAGTAAAATCAACTTGTTAATTGTAGAATCTGGTGTAAAATCCATATAAGCACTCCTTAAAATACAAAACAAGTATATCATAAAAACTTAATAATATCAATTTACAAACTAAAATTTTAAAATTAGTTAGAATATATAAAATTTTATATAATTACAAAATTGTTTGAAAAAAAGATTAAATAGTGTATACTAATTATTGACAAATATTGTCCATATTTTTAAGGGGAAATTTATGGTATATTCAGATAATGAAAAAGAAAAATTAAAAAACTTCTTTGCATCTGTAAATGAAATGATTGGTGGCAGATTTATTTTGTCTGATGTAAAAGTTGCAAAAGTTTTAAAAAATATTGCAAGTTCAGAAGTTTTGTATAATTTATTTGCAGAGTGTTTGGTTAATTTTAACTATGATGCAGAATTAGCACAAGCAAAAGTTACAAATAGAGTTAATGGTGGATATTTTGTTTTACCAAACGATGAAAGGAAAATTGTTGCATTAGTATTTTGTATGTTGCTTGAAATTGACAATCAAAAGTTGAATTTACAATCTTTTGTTACTGAAAACTTTTTTAGTGCAGATGGTTATAATATAAGTTATAGTAATTTTGCTTTAAATATTTTAGTTCCATTTAAAAACAGTGTTTTAAACTTGCTTGGCGTTAATGAAGAGGGTGAAAGCACTACAAAAGATTATGATGAAATGCAAAAAAATCAAACAACCATTGATGATTTTATTGATGAAGAGCAAGAGAAAGAAGATGAAACTAATCACAAAACCAAAATTTTGTTTTCAAATATGCGTGTTGTTTTATATGATATGATTACAACATTAAACGAATATAGGTTTAAAGATGTTGAAAAGGACGAATTAACAATTTTGTTCCGTGGAATGATTGAAGCAGTTGAAATGGAAAATTTCAAGATTATAAATGCTTTTTTAGTTGCTTTTGAAAGAATTATTGGTAAAAACAAATATTTTAGAAATGACTTTGAACAGCTAAAAAAATTACTTGCAGATTTTTATTATAGCGAAAATTAAAATAAGCCGTTTTGGCTTATTTTTTATTTTGTATTTATAACATTAAAATAAATTTATTATTAAACATAACAAATAGGCAACAACACTTGAAATCAAAGCATGAGTAAATTTTTGAAACAAATAAAAACTCATTTTTATGTTAAATTTTTTAATAAATGTTATTGCTTGCATATAAATTGAAAATCCACCAAAGCTTATAAGAAAAGTTGCAATAACTGTTTTGTAAGTAAAACTTAAATTTTCAACCAAAGACAAATCTAAGCAACCACGAGTAACTTCAACTAATCCGTTTAGAATTGGTGTTATTGTGCTAGTTGGTATGTTAATTAAATTAAATATGTTGCTTAAAATATATTTTATGGGGTAGAAGACATTAAAGTCGTTTAATATTGTTATTATAACAAAAAATATTGCCACATATCCACCAACAATTAAAATGCTTTTTATGCTTGTTAACATAATTTCTTCAAGCATATTTTTTGTAGATTTGTGTGAATAATTGATTGTTGAACTAATAGTTACTTTTTCAAACATATAATTTCTATAAAACAACCCATTAATTAATGCTCCAATAAAATGTGATATAAGAATTAAAATTCCTATTAACTTTTCTTCAAACATACCAATTCCAACTGTTCCTATAATAAATAAAGGCCCAGATGTTGATGTAAATGTGGTTATTCTAATTGCTTGTCCTTGTGTAATTAAGCCTTTTTCATAAAAATCTGCTGTAAGTTTTGCTCCAACTGGATAACCCGACAAAACACTCATTGTGTAAATATATGCTGAAATTCCGGGGGTGTTGTACAATTTTTTTGTTATGGGAGATAAAAATCTACTAACATTTTCAACAAAATTTAATTCGCATAGCAGTTTTGTGAAAATTAAAAAAGGGAAAAGAGCAGGAGCAACAGCAGTTCCCCAAACAATAATACCATTTAAACACGCTTCCAAATTAGAAGTTGGATTTATTATAAAAAGTGCAATTAAAATTACAATAATTAATGAAAAAAATAAATTTTGTTTTTTTGATAAATTCAAATTATTTTACCTTAAACTTTGTTAATATTATATTAATGTGTTAATATATATTATGTAAGGAAAGTTTTGATTATGAAAAATAAAAAAAATATAAAGATTGGACTAGCATTAGGTGGTGGTGGGGCATTAGGATTTGCTCATATTGGTGTTTTAGAAGTTTTAGAAGAAAATGGAATTGAAGTGGACCTAATTGCTGGAATTAGTATGGGGTCAATTATAGGTTCAGCCTATGCGTCTGGCAAAACAACTAAAGAAATGAAAGAAATTGCTTATAAATTTAAAACTATTCATTTGTTTGATATAAATTTTAAAACCGGTAGTTTGCTTTCAGGATATTCAGCAGAAAAATGGATTAGAAATGTTTTAAACATTAAAGATTTTAACGAAACAAAAATACCTTTTGCTTGCACTGCTTGTGATTTATATTCGGGTAAAGAAATTGTTTTTAAAAGTGGTGATATTGTAAAAGCAGTTAGAGCAAGTATTTCTGCACCTGCAATATTTAGACCAGTTGAAATTGATAATATGTGTTTGGTAGATGGTGGACTTTTGGGTAATGTGCCAGCACAAGTTGTAAAAGATATGGGTGCTGATATTGTTATAGCAGTTGATGTTTTGGGTGAGTATAATGTAAGCAAAAAGCCAAATTCTATTACTACAACAATTTTTGATTGTATATTCTTGCAACAAAATTTTATAACAAAAACAAAAGTTACTAAAAAGAATACTGATTTTTATATAAACTTAAACTTGGGTTTAGACAAACAACATGTTTTTTCAAAAAAATATGCAGCAAAATATATAGAAAGAGGAAGGGAAGAAACCTTAAAAATAATTCCATTATTAAAAGATAAAATTGAAAAAATTAAACAAAAAAAGAAATTAAAATAAGTAAAATATATAAATTTAATGCTATGCAAAAATTAATAAAATGGCTTATTTTAAATGTTATTTAGTACTATGCAAAATCAATAATTAAAATTTAATATTGTTTTTTCTTTTTCAATCTTGTATAATAAAAACAAGAGGAAATAAAATGTTTATAAAAAGAAATGATTTAGTTGCTATCTATATTCATGTTTCTTGGAAAACGTCTTTTAGTTTTGAAGAATATTATGATTACGAAAGATTTATGCAATTTGAATATTTAAAAAAAGGTGACCCAATGCGTATTTTGTTGTCCGATGGCATTCCAGCCGTATATAACAAAGAAATTCATTATATCTATGATAATGAACAGCAAATGATAAAATGTCCCGATGGCATTGGAGTTAAAGAAAGTTATGAGCATCTTCAAGAATGTATGTCACAAAATATGATTGATGACCTTTCCGAATGCACGCATCAATATTTTGACTATAAATATCCTAATGATGATTTGCAACTTTAATATTTAAAAACAAACACACAAATGCACAAAAATATCAATTAAATATTTGAATTTAAAATTTTTAAATTTTTTAAAAAAAATTAGTTTGTCAATTTTAAATTAAAAAAGAACTTTACTATTTTTTTAAAGTTCTTTTTTTATAATATTTTGCTAGTTTAAAAATGTTTAACTTTTAACTTTTAACTTTTTTGTTTTTAAATTTTAGTTGATGTTGTGTAAATATCAGGTGTGTATTCTGGCACTTCTTTTTGATTAGACAAAAGCATATTATAAACTTGGTTTGCTCTATCTTCCAATAAAGATAAGTCCAATGACAAACCACTTTTCTTTTTAGGAACATTGCTTATTCTAATTACAAGGTTTGTGTTTGCATTAACATTTTTTAAAAGTTCTTTGTTTCCGCCTCTAAATGCTAAAACTTTAATGTATGGCAATTTATCAATTTCATAAATTGCATTAACAGTTTCTGCTTTAATGTTTAATAGCATACTAAGCATAATTCTTTTAAGCCTAGCATAAGTGTATCTTTTAGTTTTAACATTAATTAAAAATTCGTTTAAGTCTTTTGTTTGTTTGCTATATTCTGCAATTCTATTTTCTAAACCTTCCACAACATCAAAGTATTCCTTTATTTCAGTAGGGGACTTGGTTTTAGCAACATACATACATAAGTCATTAAATATGTCTGCATTAGGCAAGCCAAAGGTTTTAATTTCTTCTTTTAAAATGCGATAAGCACTTTCAGGCATAAATTTTTTTACTGACCTTATGCCTTTTTTATAAAGCCTTGCTCTTATTGCCATGGCACTTGTGTTTTTGCCATTTATTTTAGTGCTATTGTAAGTACTTTCACTTCTATCAATAAAAATAGGCACAATTTTGCTATTGGTTTTTATTAATGCTTTTAAATATTCAATAGCCAAAATGTTGTTAGGCTTTCCTAAAATGTTAACAGCTTCGGTTATTTCACTTAAATTGATCTTATCAACCATTGCCATATCTTCTAATGCCTTTTGACGAGAAACAACAAGTGAATTTCCTTCGGCTAAATGTTTTTTAATTGCACTTTTAAATTCTTTTGGCTCGTTTAAAAAGAAATGTGCTAACTCGGTTAATATTTCTGGTTTTTTTGTTTCAACACCAAAAGCAAGATGTGTTATTTTGTCAAACGAATTAGCAATTTTAACACCAGCAAGAGCAAAAATTTCGGCACTTGAACAAGCATAAGCAGTTGGAATTTGAACCACAATATCTGCACCATTTTCAATAGCAATTCTGGCTCTAACGTGTTTGTTAACAACCATTGCTTCTCCACGCTGAGAGAAATTTCCACCCATAATACACATTATGGCATCAGCACCAGATTTTTCTTTTGCATCTTCCAAGCATTTTAAATGACCATAATGGAAAGGATTAAACTCACATATAACTGCACATATTTTCATAAAATTTTGTTCCTATTAGTTTACTTTTAAATTATAATAATGTATATTAATAAAGTCATATTATTATATCTTATATGTCAATTTGTGTAAATTAAATTTTAATAATTAAGGGAATTTTATGGAATTACATAATTTAAGTGAACTTGAAGTTAAATGGATAAAAAAAGCAAAATCACTAAACAAAAGCATTGTTTTGCCAGAAGCCGAACTAGATGGCAGGGTTTTAAATGCTGGACTATATGTTGCAGAAAACGATATAGCAAATGTCGTTTTTTTAGTTAAATCTAACAGTTTAGATAAGTATTCTAATTTAAAAAATGTTAAAGTTGTCAATTATTTAACTAGCGATTTAAAACCAGTTTTAAGCAGTGCTTTATATGTTAAAAGAAAAGACAAAGGCTTAACAAAGGAAGAAGCAGAAAAATTAATTGAAAACCCAAATTATTTTGCTACTATGATGTTGGACTTAGGCTTAGTTGATGGTTATGTTTGTGGAGCAATAACAAGCACAAAAGACAGTTTAAAACCACCACTACAAATAATAAAAGGAAAATCTAAAGAATCATTAATTAGCAGTTTCTTTGTTATGATTAATCAAAATAAGCCTTTTGGTGAAAATGGTGCATTACTTCTTGCAGATTGTGGTTTAAATGAAAATCCTGATGCAGTAAGTTTAAGCAAAATAGCCATTGACAGTGCAAACACTGCAAAAAACTTGTGCTTTTTTAAAGATGTAAAAGTTGCATGCCTAAGTTATTCAACAATGGGTAGTGCAAGCAGTGAATTAACAAAAAAAGTTGTTGATGCTGTAAGCCTTGCAAATCAAAACGCACCTGAAATTTTAATTGAAGGGGAAATGCAGTTGGATGCGGCAATAGTAAAGGAAGTGGCTATGCTAAAAGCTCCAAATAGCAAAATCAAAGGGGAAGCAAATGTTTTGATTTTCCCAGATTTAAATTCTGGAAATATTGCATACAAAACAATGCAAAGGTTTGGAGATTATAAGGCTATTGGTCCTATTTGCCAAGGGTTTAGAAAGCCAGTAAATGATGTAAGCCGTGGTGCAAGCGTTGAAGAAATAATTTTTGCAATAGTTATTACATCTATTCAAAGTTGCAATTAAAAAAATAAAATTTTAAGGAGATAAATATGAAAATTTTAGTTATTAATGCAGGTAGCAGTACTTTAAAATTTCAACTACTAAATAGTGAAACAAAGGAAGTTGTTGCAAAAGGTAATGTTGAAAGAATTAACGAAGGAAAATCTTTTTTAAGATACAAAGCAAATGGTGTTGAAAATATTTATGAAAAACCTATTAGCAACCATAAAGAAGCAATGGAAATTGTGCTTGAAAAATTAACCGACAAAGAAGTTGGTGTAATTAACAGCATTAACGAAATTGATGCATTTGGTCACAGGGTAGTAAATGTTGGTGAAGATTATTTTGATAGTTGTTTGGTAACTCGTGAAACTGTTGAAGATTTCAAAACAAAAGTTGATTTTTCACCACTTCATGTTCCAGGAGCAATTTCTGGCATTGAAGCATGTTTGGAAGTTTGTCCAAACACACCAAACGTTGCTGTTTTTGATATTGGATTCCACAAAACTTTGCCAGAATATGTTTATAGATATGCAATTCCAAAAAGGTATTACACTGATTTAAAAATTAGAAGATATGGTGCTCATGGAACAAGTCATAAATATGTTTCACAAAGATGTGCAGATTTAATGGGCAAAAATATTGAAGATTTAAAGATTGTTACTTGTCATTTAGGTTCTGGTGCAAGTATTACAGCTGTAAAAGGTGGCAAAAGTTTTGACACATCAATGGGATTTACACCACTTGAAGGTATTATGATGAATACTCGTAGTGGAGATATTGACCCAGCAGTTATTGAATTTATTTGCAACAAAGAAGGAAAAACTGTTAGCGAAGTAATTAGAATGCTAAACAAAGAAAGTGGCTTAATTGGTGCAAATGGTAAATGCTCTGATATGCGTGAAGTTCTAGAAAATATTAATGACAAAGATGTTAAAACTTCACTTGATATGTACAATCATAGAATTAAAAAATATATAGGTGCTTATGCTGCTGTAATGGGTGGACTTGATGCAATAGTATTTACAGCAGGTGTTGGTGAACACACACCTGAAGTTAGGGAAGCAGTAACCGAAGGTTTGGAATTTATTGGTGTTAAAGTTGACCACGACAAAAACTTTAATGCAAAGCGTGGTGCTGAAGTTGAAATTAGCACAGACGATTCAAAAGTTAAAGTATTTATAATTCCAACTGATGAAGAACTTATGATTGCTTTAGACACTGAAAAAATTGTTTCACAATTAAAATAAAAAAAATTTATAAGTTTAAAATAAGTAATTGACAAAATATATTTATTCATATATACTAAACAAGCGAAAGATAATAAAAATTAGTTAGGGGGTGTATATTAATGGCAGTACCAAAGGGTAAGGTTTCAAAGGCAAGAAGAAATTCCAGAAAAGCAAATTGGAAACTTTCATCACCTTCTATTGTTGAATGTCCACATTGCCACGAATTAATGGTTCCTCATAGAGTATGCAAAAATTGTGGTTACTATGATGGCGAACAAAAAGTAGCAGTTGAAAAAGAAAGTAAAGCCAACTAAAAAATTAAAAACCCAAGCAAGCCTTGGGTTTTATTTTTTTTAGTGTTAAATGTTTTTGCTAAATAATTATTAAATTGTTATAATAAAATATTAAAAGGAGAAAACAATGGTTAAAGTAGTATTAGATGCGTTTGGTGGCGACAATTCACCTTTGGCACCAATTGAAGGTGCATTGGAAGCAATAAAATTGCAAGAAGATTTGCATGTGGTTTTGGTTGGTGACGAAACAAAAATAAATAAAATTTTAAAAGATAAAAAGTACAACACTAGCCAAATATCAATTATTGATGCAAAAGATGTTATAACAAATGATGAATCACCAACAGTGGCTATAAGGCAAAAACCAGATAGTTCTATTGTAAAGGCATTTAATTATTTAAAAGAAAATGATGATGCAGTTGCATTAGTTAGTGCTGGTTCAACAGGTGCAGTTCTTAGTGGTGCATTTATGAAACTGGGTAGAATTAAAGGCGTTTCTCGTCCAGCGCTTTGTCCTATTTTGCCAACAGCAAAAGGGGGAATAGTTGCAATTTGTGACACCGGTGCAAATGTTGAATGTGATTCCAAAAATTTAGTACATTTTGCAATTATGGCAAATGCGTATATTAAAAATAATTATGGCATAATGTCGCCAAGGGTTGCACTTTTAAATGTTGGAACGGAAGATCATAAAGGAGATGCCTTAAGAAAAGAAACTTTTGAAATGTTAAAATCATTGCCAAATATCAACTTTGTTGGAAATATGGAAGCAAGAGAGTTGCTTAGTGGAGATGTGGACATTGTTGTGTGCGATGGGTTTAGTGGAAATGTTTTGTTAAAAAGCACAGAAGGTGCAATTTTAAACCTACTTGGAATGCTTAAATCTGACATAAAAAGTAGATTTTCAAGCAAAATTGGTTATTTGTTTATGAAAAAAACATTTAAAGCTTTAAAGAAAACTTTAGATTACAACAACTATGGTGGTGCAGTATTTTTAGGTTGCAAAAAATTAATTGTTAAAGGGCATGGAAGCAGTAAAACAAAAAGTTTTACAGAGTGCATTCTTCAAGCATTTAATATGAATAAAGCCGAAGTTGTTCCAAATTTAGAAAGAGAAATTATAGAATTTAATTCAAATTTAAACAATGAAGAGTAATATGAATATAGAAAATTTAGAAGATAAAATCAACTACAAATTTAATGACAAAAATATACTTATCAAAGCAATAACTCACAGTAGTTTTGATAAAAACAATTATGAAAATTTAGAGTTTTTGGGGGATAGTATATTAGGATTTGTTGTTGCAGAATATCTGTTTAAAAATTTTGACTTTAATGAGGGGAGTTTGTCAAAAACTCGTGCAAAAATTGTTTCTGCGTCAAACCTATGCAAAGTGGCAAATAATCTTGGAATAAAGGATTTTTTAAGGCTTGGAAATAGTTTTAAAAATATGGCCATTTCAAATAACATTTTAGCAGATTGTGTGGAATCAATAATTGCTGGAATTTATCTTGATAGCAACATTTTAAATGCTCAAAAATTTATTTTAAACCATATAATTGTAAGTTATGAAAATATAACCAACATTGTTAACTCAACAATTGATTATAAAACACAACTTCAAGAAAAATTTCAAAAAGATGGTGTATGTAAAATTGAATATATTACAATAAGTCAAGAGGGCAAAAGCAACAATTCAATTTTTACAGTTGAACTTAAAATAAATGACAAAGTATTAACAACACAAAATGGAAAGTCAAAGCATGAAGCCGAGCAAAAATGTGCTATGGTTGTTTTGAGTAATAAAAATTAAAATTTTTAATTTATGTAAAATCCTGTGATTTTCACAGGATTTTTTTATTTTATAAAAGTTTTTATGTAATTTAATTATTGTTTGTCTATTTTGTTTAATTAAAAAATATCATTAATTTTTGAACTATTATTTTTTTAATTTTAATTGAAGTTTATTATATTAATATTAAATAGTTATTTGTTTAAATATTTTGATTGTAAAATGAATTATAATTTGTTAAAATATATTAACTATGTTTAGGAGGCAGGAAATTGAACTTTAAATATATTGAGGCTGTTGGTTTTAAAAGTTTTGCAGACCCTGTTAAAATCACTTTTGACAATGGAATAACTGCAATAGTTGGACCTAATGGTTGTGGAAAAAGTAATGTTGCAGATTCTATTAGATGGGTATTAGGTGAACAAAGTTCTAAATTGCTTAGGGCTAGTAACATGCAAGATGTTATTTTTAAGGGAACGGAAACAAGAAAAAGTTTGTCTTATTGTGAAGTTTCTTTATGTTTTGATAACACCAACAAAATTTTTAATACGCCATTTGAAGAAATTTTAATTACTCGTAAACTTTACAGAAATGGGGAAAGTGAATATAGGCTTAATAATGCACCATGTAGGTTAAAAGACATTAGAGATTTGTTGCACGATAGTGGAATTGGCAAAAGTGGATATTCAATAATTGGACAAGGTAAGGTTTCTGAAATTTTAAATAGCAAGCCTGTTGATAGAAGGGCAATGTTTGAAGAAGCAGCAGGTATAGCCAAATTTAAAGAAAAGAAAATTGAAGCAGAAAGAAAACTACTTAGAACACAAGAAAACTTAATTAGAATAAAAGATGTTTTGGCAGAAATTGAAAGACAATTAGAACCTTTAAGAAAACAAAGTGAAAATGCAAAAAAATATCTTGAATTAAAAGAACAACTAAAGCTTTTAGAAGTTAATGCTTATATTTATGAATACGACAATGCAAGCACAAATAAAGAGGCAATTTTAAATAAAATTAAATCTATTGCAGAAGAACTTGGATTTAAGCAAGAAAAGTTGGAAGATGCAGTTAAAAATTACAATGCTTCATTTGAAAAAATAAACAATATTGACGCCGAAATATCATCACTTCGTGATGAAGTTTTAAATGTTACAGTTGAACTTGAAAAACAAGCAGGTCAAACTAATGTTATTAAAGAGAAAATTAAGAACATTCAAAGTGACAATTTAAGATTAAATCAAGATTTGGCAAGGGCACAAGAAAACGCAACATTGTATAATAATGATTTAACTGAAAAAAATAATTTATTAAATCAAAAAACTCAGGAATTGAGTTCTCTAAAAATTGCAACAGGAGAACTTGAAACAAAATATTCTGCCATTTATAATGAATTAAAAACAAACGAAAATGAAGCACAAAAAACTCAACAGGAACTTTTTGAAACTTTAAGTAAATTAGGTGATGTTAAAGCACAGGTTAGTGCTTTAAAAACTGAAAAGCAAAACTATGCATCAAAAATCAAAGAATTGAATGCCGACAAAATTGAATGTGAAAAACAACATCAAGAAAGTTGCATGCTAAAACAAAAAAGTATGTCAACAATAGAAAAGTTGGCCGAAAGTTTAGAAAAACTAAATAAAATTGTTAATGGGCTACTAAACGAGCAAAGAACATATTCAACACAACTAAAAGAACTTGAAGCAAATATAAATAACACAAATAGTAATATTTTAAGTTTAGAACACAGAAAAAAATTATTGCTTGATATGCAAAAAGAATATGAAGGATTTAATGGAAGCGTTAAAAGATTACTTACTGATGCAGATAAAAATGGTGTTTTAAAAAATAAGATTATTGGTGTTTTGGCAAACTTAATTAAAGTTCCAACAAAATATGAAAATGCAATTGAAATGGCATTAGGAAATGCAGTTAACAACATTGTTACTTTTGACGAACAAGGGGCAAAGGACTTAGTTGCATATTTAAAACAAAAAGAATATGGCAGAGTAACTTTTTTACCAATAAACACAATAAAGGCACGCAACTTAGATTCTATGTTTAGTAGGTATTTAAACAATGCAGGAATTTATGGCGTTGCAAGTGAACTTATAAGTTACGATAGTAATATTGCAAACATTATTAGCAACTTTTTAGGAACAACAGTTGTTGTTGAAAATATGAATATTGCAGTAAGTTTGGCAAAAGAAACTAGATATAGTTTTAGAATAGTAACTTTAGACGGAGATATTATTAGCCCACAAGGAAGTATAACTGGTGGTAGCAAAAAGGCGCAAATTGTAAATTTACTTGGCAGAGAAAGTAATATTGAGCAAACGGCAATAGCAATTTCAAAATTGGTTAAAGAACAAGAAGAATTAATAAAACGACAAAACGAGTTAAATTCAAATCTTCAACTAATTGACAGTCAAGTAACTGCAAAAACAAAAGAATTGCATGATCAAGAAATTTTGCGTGCTGCAGAAAATGAAAAGTTGGAAAAACTTAATGAAGAATGCTTGTTAAATGAACAAAGAATAAATAAATTAAATTCTGAAATTGCAAAAGCAAACCAAATTTTAAATGGTATTGAAAATGAATTAGAAAAAATTTCTAATATAAACACAGAATATAAGTCAAACACAGAAAGCAATATGAATATGCAATTAAATATGTTTGACGATTTAAGAAACAAAAGAGATAGATATGCTGATGAACTTACAACTAACAAAATTAAAGTTGCAAGTGTTGAAAGTGAAATAGTTAACATCAAGGCAGATATTTCTAGGTTAGAAATTGCAATTAATACAAATAATACTGTTGTTAATGAATGCTTAAAACAAATAGAAGAAAATAACATAAATTTAAGCAAACTTAACGGATTAACAGATTCAGTTACAACTGAAAACAATGCAAAAGATTATGAAGAAAGATTGAGAGTTGCAAAAGAGCAATTATCAAAACTTGACGAAATTAAAATTGATAATCAAACTACTTTAAAACAACTTGAAGAAGACAGAATGAATTTAAGTGCAGAAGTTGCAAGGCTTCAAGATAAAAAATATCAACAAGAACTTAGTTTAACAAAAGTTGACACAGATATTGAACAAATGCAAGAAAGGGTTTGGACAGAATACGAATTAACATATTCAACAGCGTTGGAATATAAGCAAGAGTTCTTTGATTTAAAACAAGGGCTACAAAACATTACAAAAATTAAAAAAGAAATTAGTTCCTTAGGTTATATAAATGTAAATGCTATTGAAGATTACAAGGCTTTGCAAGAGCGACATGGTGGAATGGATGTTCAAGCACAAGACTTAATTAAAGCAGAAGATGATTTAAAGAAAATAATTAAAGAATTGTCTAATGAAATGATTAATAGGTTTGAAACCGAATTTAACAAAATAAATGAAAACTTTGGTAAAGTGTTTAAAGAATTGTTTGGTGGCGGAAGTGCAAGCCTAGAACTAGAAAAGGGTGAAGATGTTTTGGAAGCAGGTGTTATAATTAAAGCAAATCCACCTGGAAAAAACTTAAACAACATTTCATTACTTTCTGGTGGAGAGCAAGCATTAACAGCTATTGCAATTTTGTTTGCAATTTTAAGATTAAAACCAATGCCATTCTGTTTGCTTGATGAAATTGAAGCACCATTAGATGAAGCAAATGTTGATAGGTTTGCAAGATACTTAAAAAGATATTCAAACGAAACTCAATTTATTGTTATAACACACAAGAAAACAACTATGGAATATGCCGATGCACTATTTGGTGTTACAATGGAAGAAAAAGGCGTAAGTAAAATTGTTAGTGTAAAATTAAAAGATGCAATTGCATCAACAAGCGAGGGTAAATAATGGGATTCTTTTCTAAACTATTTAATGGTTTAAAGAAAACAAAAGATGCCATTGCAAGTAAAATTAGTTATTTGTTTAAAGGCGAATTAAATGAAGATTTTTATGAAGAACTTGAATTTGCTTTAATATCAAGCGATATGGGAGTAAAAGCAGTTGAAGAAATAATTGCCGAATTAAAATCTATTGCTAAAAAGAAACATATTAAACAAGCCGAAGAATTAAAACAAGAACTTAGAAATGTTATGGCTGAAATGCTAAAAGATGAAAGCAAAGATTTAGAATATCCATGCTTAATTACTTTTGTTGGAGTTAATGGTGTTGGAAAAACAACAGCAATTGGTAAAATTGCAAATATGTATAAAAACCAAGGAAAAAGTGTTTTAATGGTTGCTGGCGACACATTTAGAGCAGCAGCAAGTGACCAATTAACAGAATGGAGCAAAAGGGTTGGAGTAAGGATTGTTAAATATTCCGAAGGTACTGACCCGGGTGCTGTTGTGTTTGATGGAATCACAAGTGCAAAAGCCAAAGGAAATGATGTTGTGTTGGTTGACACTGCTGGAAGGCTTCAAAATAAAAGCAATTTAATGGATGAATTAAAAAAGATTGATAAAATTATTTCAAACAAATGGGAGTACAACACTAGAAACTATTTGGTAATTGATGCAACAACTGGACAAAATGCCTTAAGCCAAGTTGAAATATTTAATCAAGCAATAGGAATTGATGGAATTATATTAACAAAACTTGACGGAACAAGCAAAGGTGGAATTGTTTTTGCAATAAAAAAGGAATATAATATTCCAATTAAATATGTTGGAGTTGGTGAAGGGGTTGATGACCTTCAACCATTTGATGCAGAAGAATTTGCAAATAATATTATTTAAAATAAAGGGCAAATGCTCTTTATTTTTTTAAAATATTGTTGACATTAATATAATATACTTGTATAATACAATGTAAAGTAAAAATACTTTACACTAAACGAATTATGAATCTGGATAAAAATGATGAAATTTGCAATTTAATAGATACTTATTCAAGTATGTTAACGGAAAGGCAAAAAGATGTTTTGCACGATTATTATTTTTTAAATTTATCATTGTCAGAAATTGCAGAAAATTATGACATTACTCGTCAAGCAATTAAAGATATTTTAGACAGAGGACTAAACCAATGTTATAATTTTGAAGAAAAATTGCACATTTATTCTAATTTATTAAAGACAAGGCAAAAATTAAATAAAATTTTGCAGTTGAATGATATTAATAAAATAAAAGAAGAAATAATTAATATCATAAACGATTTGGAGGTTTAATGGCATTTGCAAGTTTAAGTGAAAAATTAAATCATATTTTTAGCAAACTAACAAAAAGAGGCAAACTTACCGAACTTGAAATTAAACAGGCTATGCGTGAAATTAGAATTGCATTGCTAGAAGCCGATGTTAATTACACAGTGGTTAAAGATTTAGTAAATAATATAAGTGAAAAAGCAGTTGGTGAAACTGTTTTAAAAAGTTTAACTCCTGGCCAGCAAGTTGTTAAAATTGTTAATGAAGAATTAACAAAAATAATGGGTAATACAAACTCAAAATTGGCTATTGCTCCAAAGCCACCAACCGTAATATTAATGTGTGGTTTGCAAGGTGCAGGTAAAACAACGATGTGTGGAAAACTTGCTAAACTTTTGAAAAAGCAAGGTAAAAAACCAGTGCTTGTTGCATGCGACATATATAGACCTGCAGCAATTAATCAATTAAAAGTTTTGGGGAAACAGGTTGATGTGCCTGTTTACGATGAAGGAACAAACAAACCATATAAAACAGTTCAAAGTGCAATTAAATTAGCAGACAAAAATGGTTATGATACGATAATTATTGACACAGCAGGAAGACTTCACATAAATCAAGAATTAATTGATGAATTAAAAGATATTAAAAAGGTTGTAAAACCAGACGAAATTTTGTTGGTTCTAGATGCAATGAGTGGTCAAGATGCAGTTACCGTTGCCGAAACATTTAATAACGAATTGGAAATAACGGGTGTTATTTTAACAAAACTTGATGGTGACACTCGTGGTGGTGCTGCACTTAGCATTAAAGCAGTTACTGGAAAGCCAATTAAATTTTGTGGAGTTGGCGAAAAGTTAGATGATATTGAACCATTTTACCCAGATAGAATGGCAAGTAGAATTTTAGGCATGGGTGATGTGCTTACTTTAATTGAAAAAGCACAAGAAGCAGTAAGTGAAGAAGAAGCAAAAAAGTTAGAAAAAAAACTTAGAGAAAATTCATTTACATTTGAAGATTATTTAGTTCAAATGGAACAGTTAAACAAAATGGGCGATTTGGGCGATTTGTTGAATATGATTCCAGGGGCAAGTAATTTGAAAATTAACAAAAACGCAATTGATGAAAAACAATTGGATAGAAACAAAGCAATAATTTATAGTATGACTAAAAAAGAAAGGCAAAATCCAGATATAATCAATGGTAGCAGAAGAAAAAGAATTGCATTAGGTTCTGGAACATCTATTCAAGAAGTTAATTCATTATTGAAAAATTTTGCTGCGGCAAAAGACATGATGAAGAAACTAAACAACAAAAAAGGATTTGGTGGGTTTAGATTTCCATTTTAATTAAGTTTTTAAATTTTTTATTAAAAAAATTAAATATATATTATAAATAAAACAAAAGGAGAAAACAAAAATGGCAGTAAAAATTAGATTAACAAGACTAGGAGACAAAAAATCACCTTTTTATAGGGTAGTAGTAACAGATTCAAGGAAAGCAAGAGATGGTGCTTATATTGAAAATTTGGGCACATACAATCCACTTGTAAACCCTGCAGAAATCAAAATCAATGAAGAACGCGCTAAATATTGGTTAGGAGTTGGTGCTCAACCTACTGAAACAGCAAGAAACTTATTAGTTAAAAGCAATATTTTAGCACAAAAAACAACAAAAAGTGCTCCTCGTTCAGATAAAAAGAAAAAAGAAAGCAAATAGTAAAATAGGAGCATAATATGGAAGAATTAGTAAAATATATTGTTACACAATTAGTTTTACATCCAGAAGATGTTACTGTTTCAATGAAAGAGGAAAGCGAAAAAGTTAGCGTTATTACCGTTTCAACTAATGCCGAAGATTTGGGCAGAGTAATTGGTAAAAATGGTAAAATTGCTAGCAGCATCCGCACAATTGTAAAAAGTAAATCTAGTAAAATGAGAAAAAGATATATTGTTAAATTTGTAGAAAAAGTGCAAGAGTAATTGTTCTCTTACTCTTTTTTGTATTATGGAGAATTATGGGAAAAATTGTTATAGGAATAGTTGCAAAACCACAGGGTCTAAAAGGCGAAATTAAAATTAATCCAATTACTGATGACATTAATAGATTTAAAAAACTAAAAAATATTTATTTAAATAACACAAAATATGAAGTTGAAAATGTAAGCATTAGAGGCGGATTTGTTGTTATAAAATTAAAAAACATAAATTCAATTGAAGAAGTTGAAAGGTTTAGGCAATGCAATGTTGAAATTGATAGAGACGATGCAGTTGAACTAAAAGAAAATGAATATTTTATGGTTGATTTAATTGGAGCAAAATTAATAACCGAAGATGGCACAATGCTTGGAACAATTAAATATTTCGATAAATTCGGTAGCTCATTTGTTGCAACTGTTACAGATTCTATTTCAAATAAGGAATTTATGTTTCCATTTATTAATGATGTTTTAGTTAAAGTTGATGCTGAAAATAAAATTGTAGTGGTTGACGGAATAAAATTAGAAGAGGTTAAAGTATGAAAATTGATATTTTAACCTTGTTTCCTGAATCTTTTGAGTATTTTAATTCAAGTGTAATTAAAAAGGCAAAAGAAAAAGGTTTGGTTGAGATTAATATAATAAACATAAGAGATTTTTCAACTAACAAACATAAAACAGTTGATGATTATCCTTTTAGTGGTGGGCAGGGAATGCTTATGATGTGTCAACCATTATTTGATGCAATAAATAGTGTAAAAACAAGTGATTCTTATGTAATTTATTTTTCGCCAAAAGGCAGAACATTAAAGCAAAATTATGTACATACACTATATGAAAAACATAATCATCTTATTTTGGTTTGTGGACATTATGAAGGCATTGATGAAAGAATTATTGAACTTTGTGTTGACGAGCAAATTAGCATTGGCGATTATGTTTTAACTGGTGGGGAACTTCCTGCTATGGTTTTAACTGATGCTGTTTTAAGATATATCCCAGAAGTGTTGGGCAATGAAAATAGTGCAGTAGATGAAAGTTTTAGTGACAATTTGCTTGAATATCCACAATACACCAGACCTGCTGAATTTATGGGATTAAAGGTGCCAGAAGTTTTGCTTAGTGGCAATCACAAAGAAATTGAAAAATGGAAACAAGAGCAACGCATTTTACAAACAAAAAAATATAGACCTGATTTGCTAGATGACACAAAAAAATAATGTAATCAAAATTATATTATAAAATTATTTTTATAGTTAAAAATGAAGTTAATATAATTGAAAAATTTAAAAATATGTGATTTTAAGGTGATAAAATGCAAGAAAATGAACTTTACAAAACTAATATAAATTGGTTTCCTGGACATATGACAAAAGCACTAAGAATGATGGAAAAGGAAATTAAAATTGTTGATGCAATAATATATGTTCTAGATAGTAGAGCACCTTTTTCTTGTGTAAATCCTAAATTAAATTCATTGGTAAATGGAAAGCCAATAATTTACATTTTAAATAAAGCAGATTTAGCAAATGAAGCCCTTAATAAAGAATGGTTGGCTTATTTTAATAGTAAACAAAATGCAAAATGCGTAATGCTTTCAAGTGTTGAAAGTGGTAGCACAAAAATTATTGAATCTGCCGTAAAAGAAATGTTAAAACCAAAAATTGAAAAATATAAAAATAAAAATATTTCAATTAATTTAAGGGCAATGGTTATTGGGGTTCCAAATAGTGGCAAAAGCACTTTAATTAACAATTTATGTGGCAAGGCAAAGGCAATAACAGGCAATAAACCGGGTGTAACAAAGGGCAAACAATGGGTAAAAATTGCAAGTGGGTTAGAAATTTTAGATACCCCGGGTACACTATGGCCAGCATTTGATAATAATATTGTTGCTCATCATTTAGCATATATTGGAAGCATTAAAGAAGAAGTTTTAGATATTCCAACATTAAGCCTTGATTTTATTAATGATGTTAATAGAATTGATGAAAATATTTTAAAAAATAGATACAAAATAGATTTTGATAAAAGCAATACAGCACTAGAAATTTTAGAAAAAATTTGTGTGGCTCGTGGTTATAAACTAAAAGGTGATGAATTAGATTATGATAGAGGTGCTTATGCTTTAATTAATGATTTTAAACAAACAAAGCTTGGTAGAATTACATTAGAAAAAGTTAGTGACATAAAATTATTAACAAAAAAAGATAGAGTGCAAAAATGACAGAATTAGTAGATTTTGATAAACAATATTTAAGTGAAACAATAAAATATATTTCAGGCACTGATGAAGCAGGCAGAGGACCACTAGCAGGACCTGTGTGTATTGCAAGTGTAATTATGCCATTAGACAAAACTATTGATGGTGTAAATGATAGCAAAAAATTAAGTGAAAAGAAAAGGGAAGCATTATTTCAAAAAATTATTGATTACGCAATTTCATATTCTATAGTTTTTGTTGATGAAAACAGAATTGATGAAATAAATATTTTAAATGCAACAAAAGAAGGAATGCTAAAAAGTTTAAAATCCTTAAATATTAAACCAGATTTGTCACTTATTGATGCTGTTAAATTTGAATCAGATTTTAACACTTTGCCAATAATTCGTGGAGATGCAAAAAGTTATAATATTGCTTGTGCTAGCATTTTGGCAAAAGTAAGTAGGGATAGATATATTTGTGAAATTGCCGACGACTATCCTAATTATAATTTTAAAAAAAATAAAGGATATGGCACAAAAGAACATATTGAAGCATTAAAAAAATATGGTGCATGCAAAATACATAGAGAAACATATTTAAAAAATTTTAAGGTAAGTAAATATGAAAAATAATTTTATATTAGGAGATTATGGCGAAAATAAAGCAACAGACTTTCTAAAATCTTTAAAATATAAAATAATAGATACAAAATATAAAAATTGTATTGGCGAAATTGATATAGTGTGCTTTGACAAAAAAGAAAAGACTTATGTTTTTGTTGAAGTGAAAACTAGAACCACTAATAAATTTGGATTGCCCAGAGAAGCAGTGGATAAAAATAAACAAAATAAAATAAGATTAGTTGCAACTGAATATGCAAAAAGCCATAAAATTTTTAATAAAAAAATGCGTTTTGATGTGATAGAAATAGTGGATAACAATATAACACATATAAAAAATGCATTTTGAATATAATAATAGTAAAAAAGGCTGAAATTAACTGATTTTTTATATATTTTATAAAAAAATACTTGTAATATATAAACAAATATGCTATTATGTAATAGTGACTTCGGATGGTCCTATGCAAAGCAACATTTGTACGAACATCAAGTAAATTTTAGGAGGTAAAGTCATGAATCTTATAGATGCTATTGAAAAGGAAAATCTTAAACCAGAAGTAACAAGTTTTGATGTAGGCGACACTGTTAAAGTTTACGTTAAAGTTGTTGAAGGAAATAAAGAAAGAATCCAAGCGTTTGAAGGTGTTGTTATTGCTAAAAAGAGCAGTTCTGTTAGAGAAACTTTCACTGTTAGACGTGTATCTTTTGGTGTAGGGGTTGAAAAAACTTTCCCACTTCATAGTCCAAGAATTGACAAAATTGAAGTGTTAAAGAAAGGTAAAGTAAGACGTGCAAAACTATACTATTTAAGAAATCTATCTGGTAAGAAAGCAAAAATTAAAGAAAACAATAAGTAAAATAGTATTTAAAAATCCACAATTAATTTGTGGTTTTTTTATTGCTATGCAAAGTTGCTTTTGTGGCTTAATTGTGTTATTTTATCACTTTTGCATAGTATTAGAATTATTACAATTTCTAATTTATTTTTTATATGTATTTATATTAATAATATTATATATATAATATCTTAATTGAAAATTTTTTATATGCAAATTTGTTTGCGTATAATTTTTTTTTACTTTATAATGTTGATTAGTTGAGGTTAAAATGTTATCAATTCTTAATAGTTTTTGTTTAAAAGGTTTGCAAGGCATACCTGTAAAAGTTGAAATAGACATAAATAACGGACTTCCGGGTTATGATATTGTAGGGTTAGTTGGAACAGCAATTAAAGAAAGCAAAGAAAGAGTAAGAAGTGCAATAAAAAATAGTATGTTTCAATATCCAATAGTTAAAATAACCGTAAATTTAGCACCTGCAAATGTAAAAAAAGAGGGGCCATTGTATGATTTGGCAATTGCACTAGGCATATTATCTGCAACTGGTCAAGTTAATTTGGACAATGCAAAAGATTATATTATACTTGGCGAATTGTCATTAAATGGGGAAGTTAGAAAAGTAAATGGAGTGCTTCCAATTTTAATTTCAGCATTAGAACATAATTTTAAAAAAGTAATTATTCCTTATGATAATAAAAATGAAGCAAGTTTTATTGAAGGATTAGACATTTATCCTGTTAAAAATTTAAAAGAAGCAGTGGCTTTTATAAATGGCGAATTGAATATTGAAAAGGTTTTACTTAATAGTTTTGAAGAATTGAAACAAAACAAAACATATTCTTACGATTTCAAATATGTTAAGGGTCAAAAAATGGCAAAACGAGCACTTGAAATTGCTGCTGCTGGTGGGCACAATTTGCTTATGGTTGGTCCACCGGGTAGTGGTAAAACAATGCTTGCAAAATGTTTTCCAAGTATCTTGCCAGATTTAACATTTGATGAAGCATTAGAAATAACTAAAATACATAGTATTGCTGGCGTTTTAGATGTTAATGAAGGCATAATTACAAATAGACCTTTTAGAAGCCCACATCACACAACCACAACTGTTGCCTTAACTGGTGGTGGCAGAGATGCAAAGCCTGGAGAAATTAGTTTGGCTCATAATGGAGTTTTGTTTTTAGATGAGCTTCCTGAATATTCTAGACACACAATCGAAACATTGCGTCAACCTTTAGAAGATGGAGTGATAACAGTTTCAAGAGTTGAAAATTCAGTTGAATATCCAGCAAATTTTACATTAATTGCTAGTATGAACCCTTGTCCATGTGGAAACTTTGGAAGTAGGGATAAAGAGTGCAAATGTACACCTGCAAACATACAAAAATATTTAAGCAAATTATCTGGACCTTTGATGGATAGAATAGATATGCACTTAGAAGTTGATAGTGTAAAATATATGGACCTAAAAAATGAAAAATTGGAAGAAGATAGCCTTACTATTAAAAAAAGAGTGGATAAAGCAAGAAAAATTCAATTAGAAAGATTTAAAAATACAAGCATTTTTAGTAATTCAAAGATGACAGACAATATGGTAAAAAAATATTGCAAATTAACTGAAACTGGCGATATGATGCTTCAATCGGCATTTGAAAATCTAAATTTGAGTGCAAGAGCATATAATAGAATTTTAAAAGTTGCTAGAACCATTGCCGATTTGGAAAATAGTGAAGACATACTTGATGAACACATTATTGAAGCAATTTCTTACAGAAGTTTAGATAAAAAATATTGGAATTAATATGGAAAAAGAAGAAAAAATAATTTTATGGTTAAAAATGTTTGATTTCATTGATAATAAAAAAATTCTTTTATTAATTAATGATTTTGGTTCAGCATTAAATGTTATGCAAAACATTGATAAACTAAACAAATATTTTACAGCCGAAAATTTTAATAAATTAAAATATTCTTGTGATTTTAATTATTTGGATAATTACATTTTAAATTGCGAAAAGCAAGGAATAAAAATACTTACATATTTAAGTAAAGATTATCCAACTTCACTAAAAAATATTAATGATCCACCAATGGTTTTATATTGCAAAGGAAACTTAGATTTGTTAAAATGTGAAAATTCTATTGCAATAGTTGGTAGTAGGCGTGTAACAAAGTATGGTACTGATGTTACAACCAAGTTTGCTTGTGCATTAACAAAAGCAGGCTTGGTAATAATTAGTGGCTTGGCAGATGGGGTAGATTCTATTGCTCATAAATGTTGCTTAGATTTAAAAGGCAAAACCATTGCAGTTTTAGGAAGTGGATTAAATGAAATTTATCCATCAACAAACATTCCGCTAGCAAATAGAATTATTGATAATGGTGGTTTAATTATTACTGAATACAAACCAAATGAAAAGGGGTTGTCTTTTCATTTTCCAAAACGAAATAGAATCATTGCTGGTTTAAGCAAAGGGGTTTTAATAACCGAAGCAACATTAAAAAGTGGAAGTATGCACACAAAAGATTTTGCACTAGAATATGGAAAGGAATTGTTTGTTGTTCCCGGTAGAATTACTGATATTTATAGTTTTGGATGCAATAGCGTTATAAAAAGTTTGCAAGGGTCAATGGTTTTATCACCACAAGATATTTTAGATGCTTATAATTTAAAATACGATAATATAATTCAAAAAAATGTACAAATATCAATTGACGAGCAATTAATTCTAAATATACTTAAAACCGATGAGTTGCATTATGATGAAATTTTAGAAAAATCTAAACTAGATGTTAAAACTTTAAATACATTGCTTGTAAAATTGGAATTAAAAAAACTTATAACAAAATTACCTGGCAATTATTATTGCAAATAAAGGAGTGTAGAAATTTAATGAAATTAGTTGTTATTGAAGGTATTGGTAAAAAGGACACAATAAAAAAATACTTGGGTTCTGATTATGAAGTTATGGCAACAAAAGGGCATATTAGAGACTTGCCTGAAAAAGAATTTGGTGTAAATTTAATAAAGAACTTTGAACCAAACTATCAAATAATTAATGACAAAAAAGAAATTGTTCAAGAATTAAAAAAGAAAGCAAGTGAAGCCGATAGTATTTATCTTGCAACCGACCCTGATAGAGAGGGGGAAGCAATTAGTTGGCATTTAGCATATATACTTGGTTTGGACCCTAATTCTAAAATAAGAGTAACATTTAACGAAATTAGTAAAAATGCAGTAACTAATGGATTGCAAAATCCAAGAAGTATAAATAAAAATCTTTTTGATGCTCAACAAGCAAGGCGTGTTTTGGATAGAATAGTTGGTTACAAACTTTCACCAATTATATGCAAAAAAATTGCTCCAAAATTAAGTGCAGGTAGAGTTCAAAGTGCAGCATTGAAACTTGTGGTTGATAGAGAAAGAGAAATTTTGAATTTTAAACCAGAAGATTATTATGTTTTTCCAGCAGTTTTTTATAAGAACAACGAAAAAGAAAATTTTAAAGCAAATTTAACAAAAGTTGATGGAAAAAAATTAGATTGTAAAAATGAAGATGATGCTAATTTAATTGTTGAAGAATTAAACAAAGGCAAGTACATAGTTTCAAGTGTAAAAAAGAGTATGGGAAAAACTCACCCAACACCTCCATACACAACAAGTACTATGCAACAAGATGCATTAAATAAATTAAACTTCAACTTAAAGAAAACTACAAAATTAGCACAATCACTTTATGAAGGTGTTGACATTGAAGGGCATGGCAAAACAGCACTTGTTACATATATTCGTTCCGACTCTGTTAGAATTGCTCCAGAAGCAATAACAATGGCTAGAAATTTTATTCTTAACAACTTTGGTAAAGAATATTTGCCTGCAAAAGAAAATGTTTACAAAACTAAAAGTCAAGCACAAGATGCGCACGAAGCAATTAGGCCAATTAATCTTGATTTAACTCCATCAAGTTTAAAAGGTAAAATTAAAAGCGAAGGTGCTGACGATTTGTTAAAATTGTATGAAATGATTTATAACAAATTTTTGGCTTGTCAAATGGCTGATTCTACATATAATAGTGTTGTTGTTGAAATTAACAATGGTAAATACACGTTTAAAGCAATAGGCAAAACTCCATTATTTGATGGCTTTACAAAAGTTTATGCTAACAAAAATAAAAAGAAAAAATTGGTAGACGAAACGGTTGAAGAAGAAGCAAACGATAAAATTCCAGCATTAAATGAAAATGATGAAGTGTTTGTTTTGGACAAATTAGACAAAGTTAAGAAAACAACCAAACCACCTTCCAGATTTACTGAAGCTACTTTGGTTAAAGAAATGGAAGAAAAAGGCATTGGAAGACCAGCAACATATACTCCAACTATAACTGTTTTAGCAAGCAGAAATTATACTGAAAAAGATGGAAAAGAATTAAAACCTACAAGTTTAGGAATGTCTGTTGTTGATTTTTTAGAAAAATATTTTAGTAATGTAATAAATGTAAAATTTACAGCACAAATGGAAAGCAACTTAGATAAAATTGCAGAAGAGGGAATTGAGTGGCAAAGTGTAATAAAAGATTTTTATACAGACTTTGCAAAGGAATTAGTTGCTGCAGACAAAGATAGTGTTAAAATTAAAGTTGAACCAAAGCAAACTGACCAAGTTTGTGAAAAATGTGGTAGCCCTATGGTTATAAGAACAGGCAAGTTTGGAGAATTTTTGGCATGTAGTAACTATCCAACTTGTAAAAATGTGGCATCTTTAAATAAACTTAAAGAAGTTGCAAAATGTCCAAAATGTGGCAAACCTGTTTATGAAAGAAAAAGTAAAAAAGGTGCTATATATTATGGTTGCAGTGGATACCCTGAATGTGATTTTATAAGTTGGGAAATTCCGTTAGATGAAAAATGCCCAAAATGTAATTCTTATTTAACATACAAAACTATATATGGAAATATAAGAAAAAAATGTAGTAACACAAGTTGTGATTACACAATAACCATACCAAAAGACAAAAAGGAATAATATGCAAGAAGTTAATATTGTTGGTGCAGGATTGGCAGGGTGCGAAGCATCTTACCAATTACTAATTAGGGGATACAAAGTTAATTTGTATGAAATGAAACCTAAAAAGTTTTCGCCTGCACATAAAAACCCTAATTTTGCTGAACTAGTTTGTAGTAACTCCTTAAAAAGTGAGGAAATAAACACATCTAGTGGGCTTTTAAAAAGTGAATTAACAAAACTTGGTTCACTTCTTATTTCTGTTGCAAAAAAAACAAAAGTTCCTGCTGGTGGTGCATTGGCAGTTGATAGAGAAGAATTTAGTAAATCTGTAACTGAAGAATTAAAAAAATTTAAGAATTTAACTATAATTAATGAGGAATTTACAAAAATAGATGTTACAAAACCAACAATTATAGCAACTGGTCCTTTAACTAGCGAAGCATTATGCAACGAACTAAAAAATTTATTAGGGGACGAATATCTTTATTTCTTTGATGCTATTGCACCTATTGTAAATTTTAATAGCATTAATTTTGACATTGCATATTTTGCAGATAGATATGGAAAAGGAAATGGCGATTACATAAATTTGCCTATGAATAAAGAGGAATATTTAAAGTTTTACAATGAACTGATTAATGCAGAAACAGTAAAATTAAAAGATTTTGAAAACACAAAAGTTTTTGAAGGTTGCATGCCTGTTGAAGTTATGGCAAAAAGAGGAATTGACACATTAAGATATGGTATGCTTAAACCTGTTGGATTAATTAATCCACGAACAAATAAAGAAGATTATGCTGTTGTGCAACTTCGTAGGGAAACTAATAATAACGATTTGTTTAACATTGTTGGCTTTCAAACCAATTTAACTTATCCTGAGCAAAAAAGAGTGTTTAGGCTTATTCCGGGGCTAGAAAATGCTGAATTTTATAGATATGGTGTTATGCATAGAAACACATTTATTAATGCTCCAAAAAACATAAACAAGTTTTATCAATTAAAAAAATATCCAAACATATTTGTTGCAGGTCAGTTAAGTGGAGTTGAGGGGTATATTGAAAGTATTTCAAGTGGTTTGATGTGTGGAATTAATATGGCAAATTATTTGGAAAATAAACCACTAATTCATTTTTCTAATAAAACAATCATAGGGGCTTTAAGTGAATATATATCAACTGCAAATGAAAACAATTTTCAACCTATGAATAGCAATTTTGGAATTGTTGCAAAAATAAATGAAAAATTTAAAAATAAAAAAGATAAAAATACAAAAATTGCAGAACTTTCATTAAAAACTATTGACGAAATACTTAAAAAATAAAAAATGTATGCTATACTTATTAAGTAGTTGATTTAAAAATTAAGGAGTAATATATGAGTGATTTAAAAGGTACAACTATTGTAGCCATAAAAAAAGATGGAAAAACTGCTATTGCAGGTGACGGGCAAGTAACACTTGGTGAACAAGTTGTTTTAAAAAACAATGCAGTAAAAGTTAGAAGAATTTATAACGACAAAGTTGTTTTAGGATTTGCAGGTTCAGTTGCAGATGCCTTTGCTTTAAGTGAAAGATTTGAAGAAATGTTGCAAAAATTTAGTGGTAATTTAATGCGTAGTGCTGTTGAAATGGCACTAAGTTTTAGAGATGACCATTACAGAAAACTTGAAGCCATGATGATTGTTGCAGATAAGGATAAATTATTAATTTTGTCTGGTAGTGGTGAAGTTATTGAACCAGATGAGGGTGTTTGTGCTATTGGCAGTGGTGGAAATTATGCATTGGCTGCTGGGCGTGCACTTGTTAGAAACACTAATTTGTCGGCAAAAGAAATTGCAATAAAATGCATTGAAATTGCAGGAGATATTTGTGTTTTCACAAATAATCATATAACTTGTGAGGAGGTTTAATAAATGGAATTAACACCTAAACAAATAGTTGAAGAATTAGATAAGTATATAATTGGACAAGACAAAGCAAAAAGAGCAGTTGCAATTGCTTTAAGAAATAGATATAGAAGAAGTAAGTTAAGCAAAGAATTGCGTGATGAAATTACTCCTAAAAACATAATTATGGAAGGTCCAACAGGTGTTGGTAAAACTGAAATTGCAAGAAGGCTTGCAAAACTTGTTAAAGCACCTTTTGTTAAAGTTGAAGCCACAAAATACACCGAAGTTGGATATGTTGGCCGTGATTGTGAAAGTATGATTAGAGATTTAGTTGAAGTGTCAGTAAGGCTAGTTAAAGAAGAAAAAATAAATGAAGTTAAAGAAAAAGCAAAAAACATAGTTTACACAAAACTTGCTGATATTCTTGAAAACACAAAAAAAGAAGATATAATCAAACAATACGGCGAATATTTAAGAGAAAAGTTAATTGAAAAAATTGATAGTGGCGAATATGATGATGAATTAATTGAAATTCAAATTGCATCACAACCAAAAAACATTGGCGTAATTGGTGGAATGGGTGCAGATATGGATTTTTCAAATGTTTTAGGAAGCATTTTCCCACCACAAAGAAAATTGAAAAAAGTTACAATAAAACAAGCAAAAGAAACTTTAATTCAAGAAGAATCAGACAAACTTATTGATAATGAAAATGTTAATGCCGAAGCAATAAGACGCGCTGAACAAGAAGGTATTGTTTTTATTGATGAAATTGACAAAATTGCAGGTAAAAGCGAAAGCAAAGGCCCTGATGTTAGTAGAGAAGGTGTTCAAAGAGATATTTTGCCTTTGGTTGAAGGAAGCACCGTAAATACAAAGTATGGTATGATTAGAACTGATTACATTTTATTTATTGCAGCAGGTGCATTTCATATTAGCAAAGTTAAAGATTTGATTCCAGAATTTCAAGGCAGATTTCCTATAAGAGTTGAACTTCAAAATTTAACAAAAGATGATTTTTATAAAATTTTAACTCAACCTAAAAATGCACTAACAATGCAATATCAAGAACTATTAAAAGTTGATAATATAAATTTGATTTTTAAAGAAGATGCGTTGCTTAGAATTTCAGAACTATGTGAAAAAGAAAACGAAGTAAGCGAAAATATTGGAGCAAGAAGATTACATACAATTTTAGAATTTTTGCTTGAAGATGTTTCGTTTAATGCAAATGGTGATGGAACTTTAAAAGATGTAATTATTGATAAGGAATATGTTGACAAAGCATTTAGCGACACAACAAGAAAATATGACCTTAAAAAATATATATTATAATGCTTGCATTAAATTAAAAATATGATATAATAATTTTGTTTAATAAAATACGTAGGTAATTGGAATATTTTTAAAATATTTGTGACACTTTACTTAGTAGTAAGTTCGAAAAACTTTGTTTTAGGGCTTAACGGTTAATTCCCGTTATAGAATAATTAAGATAATGCTATGCATTAAAAAGGGTGGCACCGTGGTTTATAAAATCGCCCCTTTGGTTTTTTAACCAAGGGGTTTTTTATTTTTAATTTTAAAAAATTATGCTACAATAAAATTTGAAGGTTATAATTTTTTTAATAGTTTAAAAGGGAGGATATTATGATAAATATTCCAAAAGGCACAAAGGATATGTTGCCTAATGAAAGTTATAAATGGAACTATATTAAAAACAAAGCAAGAGAAATTGCAAGAAAATATAATATTAAAGAAATTTCAACTCCTGTGTTTGAACATACAGAACTTTTTGTTAGGGGTGTTGGAAATAGTAGTGACATTGTAAATAAAGAGATGTACACATTTTTAGACAAAGGCGAAAGAAGCATTACTTTAAAGCCAGAAGGAACAGCAGGAGCAGTTAGAAGTTTTATTGAAAACTCAATGTTTAACGAACCTATGCCTATTAAAATGTTTTACTTTACACCATGTTATAGATATGAAAAACCACAGGCTGGAAGATTGAGAGAGCACCACCAATTTGGCGTAGAACTTTTTGGTGCAACAGGAACAAGGGCTGATGCAGAAATATTGATGATTGCAACTGATTTTTATAAATCACTTGGACTAACACCAAAAGTTGTTTTAAACAATTTAGGTTGTGTTGAGTGTAGGAAAAATTATGTTCAAAAGTTAAAAGAATATTTTTCACCACAAATTAATGAAATGTGTGAAGATTGTAAAAACAGATTAAAAACAAATCCACTTAGAATTTTAGATTGTAAAGTTGAAGATTGCAAAAAAATAATAAATGGTGCTCCTAAAATTTCAACTTGTTTGTGTGATGATTGCAAAAACAATTTTAATAATTTATTGTCGGTGCTTAATTCATTAAAAATAAATTACGAAATTAATGAAACATTGGTTAGAGGTTTAGATTATTATACAAACTTAGTTTTTGAATTTTGGGACGATGATGGAATTAATAAAGCGGCTCTTGGTGGGGGCGGAAGATATGACAATTTAGTTGAAGAACTTGGTGGAAAATCCACTCCTGTTGTTGGGTTTGGAATAGGTCTTGAAAGGCTTATAATGTATATGGAAAGCAAAAATATTGTTTTTGAGCAAGATAAAAGACTAGATTGTTACATTGTTTCAATGATAGATGACGATGTTATGATACTAAATATTGCAAAAAATTTACGAGATAATGGAATTAGTTGTGAAACTGATTTGGTTAATAGAAGTGTTAAATCTCAATTTAAGTATGCAAACAAAATAAATGCTAAATTCACGATAATATTAGGCGAAGATGAATTGAAGAATAATTCGGTTAAACTAAAAAATATGGATAGTGGAGAAGAAATTTTTGTTAATCTTGAAGATTTAGTTAACAAAATAAAGGAGAATTAAATGGAAAGAACATTAATAAATAATATTGTGCCAGAAACCGAAATAAAAATTAGTGGTTGGGTTGAAAGAATTAGAGATTCTAAAAATATGATTTTTTTGGTTGTTAAGGATATTAGTGGACATATTCAAGTTACAATAGAAAAAGCATCAAACGAAGAAATTGTTAATGCTTTGCATGGTGTTATTGCAAACTCAGTAGTTAGTGTTTATGGTGTGGCACATCTAAGTGACTATGTTAAAATGGGTGGAATTGAATTGATTCCTACAAAAGTTGAAGTTTTGTCTGTGGCTGAGGCATTGCCTATAATGGACAATGCAAATATAGACAATCGCTTAGATTATCGTTGGATTGACCTAAGAAGCAATAAAAACATTTTAATATTTAAAATTCAAAGTTGTTTTACAAACGCAATGCGTGAATTTTTAGTAAAAAACAATTTTATTGAAATTCATACTCCAAAACTAATTGGTGCAGCAAGTGAAAGTGGTTCTGATGTTTTTGAAGTTAAATACTTTGACAGAAAAGCATATTTAGCACAAAGCCCACAATTTTACAAACAAATGGCAATGGCTGCTGGATTTGAAAGAATTTTTGAAAGTGGTCCAGTGTTTAGAGCAGAGCAATCATATACAAATCGCCACGCAACTGAATTTTCTGGGTTTGATATTGAATTTAGTTACATTAATTCTTTTGAAGATGTAATGAGTATGGAAGAAGACTTGTTAATTTATGCATTAACAAAAGTTAAAGAAGAATATGGCGACATAATAAAAGAAGTTTTTGAAACAGAAGTTATTGTTCCAACTAAACCTTTCCCTAGAATGAAACTTGCTGATGTTTATAAAGAAATTGTTAAATACGGATATAAAGAAACAGAAGAGGACAAATTGGACCTATCTACTGAGGCTGAAAAATTAGTTTACAATTTAGCAAAAGACAAATTCAATCACGAATTTATGTTTATTACTGATTATCCAAAAGATAAAAGAGCATTCTATCACATGAGAAAAGATGGAATTCCACAAGGATATGATTTAATTTGGCGTGGTGTTGAAATTACAACAGGTGCTCAGCGTGAACACAGGTTTGAAATTTTAAAACAACAAGCAGAAGAAAAAGGTTTAGGAAAAGATGTAGAATTTTATTTGCAATTCTTTAAATATGGTTGCCCACCTCATGGTGGTTTTGGCTTAGGAATTGATAGAATTACTATGCTTTTATTAAATATCCCAAGCATAAAGGAAGTTGAATTTATTTTCCGTGGACCAAACAGAATTTTACCATAAAGGATAAAAAATGGATTTTTTAAGTAGAACTGAACTTTTAGTAGGAAATGATGGTATAAAAAAATTAAACAAGTCAAACATAATTTTGTTTGGCTGTGGTGGTGTTGGCGGATATGTTGCAGAAATGCTTGTTAGAAGTGGGATTGGTAAAATCACAATCGTAGATTTTGATAAAATAGATGTTTCCAACATAAACAGGCAAGTTATTGCACTTCATTCAAACATTGGAAAGTACAAAGTAGATGTTTTAAAAGAAAGATTGCTTGATATTAATCCTATGTGCGATGTAACGGCTTTAAACTTAAGATACCAAAAACAATGCAAAATTTTGAACAATGATTTTGATTTTGTAATTGATGCGATTGATAGTGTTAAAGACAAAGTTGATTTAATATGTGAAGCACATAATTTGAAATTAAACATAGTTAGTGCTATGGGCGCAGGCAATAGATGTGATATTCCAGAATTTGTTGTTGAAGATATTTTTAAAACATATAATGATGGATTGGCAAAAGTTGTAAGAAAAAAATTAAGAGAGAACAACATAAATAAGCATACTTGTGTTTTTACAAAAAGTTTACCACAAAATATTGAACAAAATACCATTGGTAGCATTGCATATTATCCAGCAATGTGCGGGTGTGTAATTTCAAGTTATGTTATTAATAAAATTTTAAAAGGAGATTAAAATGAAAGAAATTTTAGATAATGAATTCAAAAATGCTGTATTAGACAATAAAAAAGTTGTTTTACTTGATGTTTATGCTTCTTGGTGTGGACCATGCAAAATGTTGGCACCTATTTTGGAAAGTTTGCAAAAAGAGTGTGAAGATTGGCTAGATGTAATAAAAGCAAATGTTGATGAAGCAAATGAAATTGCAAATAACTTAAGCGTATCAAGCATTCCAGCATTGTTTATATTTAAAAATGGCAAAGAAGTTGATAGGTCTGTTGGGTTTAAAACATTAAATCAACTAAAAGATTGGGTAGAATCATATAAATAATAAAAGTCCGTATATGCATACGGATTTTTTATTTTAGATATTGACAAACTACAACTTATAGAATAAAATATCATTGTAATTTAGTAATAATTTTATAGTTTTTTTGGAGTATTTAATGAAAAAAGTATATTTAGATAATGCTGCAACAACAAGTTTAAATGGTGAAGTTTTAAATGATATGTTACCATATTTAACAGATGTTTATGGCAATAGCAATAGTTTACATTCATTTGGTAGAGATGCTATGGCTGGTGTGGACCATGCAAGAGACCAAATTGCTAGTGCAATAGGTGCAAAATCTACTGAAATTTATTTTACATCTGGTGGCACTGAGGCAAATAATTGGGCAATTAGAGGAATTGCTTATGCTAATAGAAAAAAAGGCAATCATATTATAGTAAGTTCTATTGAACATCACAGTATATTGGAAACTTGTAAAGATTTGGAAAGTGAAGGGTTTGTTGTTTCATATTTACCTGTTGATGATACAGGATTAGTTTCTGTAGCTGATTTGTTGCACGAATTTAGACCTAATACTATTCTTGTTTCAATTATGATGGTTAATAATGAAATTGGAACTATCCAACACATTAAAGCCATTGGAGATATATTAAAAGACACAAACACTATTTTCCATTGTGATGCAGTTCAAGCAATGAGTTCTTGTAAAGTTGATGTTAATGATATGTATATTGATGCGTTGTCAATGTCATCTCACAAAATTCATGGTCCAAAAGGCGTTGGTGCACTTTATGTAAAAAAAGGCACTCCTATTAAAAAACTTATTTATGGTGGTGAGCAAGAATTTAATAGGCGTGGTGGTACCACAAATGTTGCTGGAATTGTAGGATTTGGTAAAGCAATGGAACTAAATATTAAAAATTTAGATTACACAAACAAAAAAATAAAAGAGCTTTCAACATACTTTATTAAAAAAGTTGAATATGAAATACCTGACATTAAAATAAATGGAAATTTAAAACAAAAGGTTAGTAGTATTGTAAATATTAGTTTTGATTTTGTTGATGGCGAAAGTATTTTAATGCTTTTAGACTTAGAAGGAATTGCAGTTTCAACTGGTTCAGCATGTGCATCAGGTTCTCCTGAAAAAAGCCATGTTTTAAAAGCAATGGGATTAGATGCAAAAGATGTTAATAGTGCCGTAAGATTTTCGTTTGGAATTGACAACACAAAAGAAGAAATTGATTACACTGTTGAAGTGCTTGCAAGAGCAGTAACAAAACTTAGAGCAATTAGTGCACTTAATAAAAAGAAAAAGGTGGTAAAGAAATAATGTATAATAAAAAAGTTATGGAAATATTTCAAGATCCACAAAATGTTGGAGAAATTAAAGGGGCAAGTGGCATTGGAACAAGTGTTGATGAACAATGTGGAGATATTATAAAACTTTATTTGCAGATTTATAAAAACATTGTTACTGATGCAAAATTTAAAGCTTTTGGTTGTGCAGGAACTATTGCTTGTGGTTCTGTAATTACAGAATTGGTTTTAAATAAAACAGTTGAGGAAATTTCAAAAATAACAAGCGATGAAATTTTAAAGGCTGTAGGTGGACTACCTAAACAAAAAGTTTTTTCTAGCATAGTTGCAAGAGTTGCAATAGATAAAGCAATACTTGATTATAATAAAAAACAATTAAAATTATTAAAATCTAAAAATAAAAAGAATACTAAAAAGAATTAGTATTCTTTTTTTTTATTTAAAATTTGTCGAAAAATATCATTTTTTTTATAAAATATTTTGATTTTTTATAAATTTATTATATCATTAACTTGTTTATGGGATTATGTAAAATGAAATTAGATAAAAAAGAAATTATAAATAAGTTAAATATTTTATGTGTTTTAATATTAGTTTTTATTTTAACAATTTTGTTAAGTGGTTGCAATAAAAATTTTGTAAAATTTACATTTGAAAACATTACAGATATTGCAACATTTCATTTCGACAAAACAGAATATGTTGTAGGCGACACAGCAAATTTTACGGTAGAATTAAATATAAAATATTCTAACTCTAATTTTTCTGTGTATGCAAACAATAATTTAGTAAATGAAGTAGATGGTGTTTATTCCTATGAAATAACAAATGAAAATGTTAATTTTGAAGTTAAGGATTATGAAATTAACACATATTCATACACATTAATTAACAATAATGGATTTAATATTATAACCGATGTTACAAAAATTGTTCATGGTGCTGATTTTACATTTAAAATTGAAAGCCAAAAATATAATGACGATTATATTGTTTTAGTTAATAATAACGAAGTTCCAAAAATTAATAATGAGTACACAGTTAAAAATGTAACTGAAAATTTAGTTATTCAAATAACAAATTATACAATTAAAACTTTTAATATTGAAACAATATTATGCGATGGTGTAAGCGTTGTTTTTGATAATAATTTTAATAGTAATAGTGGTACTATATGCTATGGTGAAGATTTAATTTTTGATGTTGTATTTAATGAAGGTTACACAAATTCTGAAGATTTTAAAGTAATATTAAATAATGAAGAACTAACAAAAACTAACGACAAATATATTTTTAACAATGTAACAAATGATATTAATATTGTGGTTGAAGGCGCAATTTTAAAAACACATACTGTAAGTTTTGTAAATGCCGATGGAATTAATGTTGTTGGTGAAAACTGTGTCACTTATGGTAATTCTTACGAGTTTAGTTTTACTTTAAAAGAAGGCTATGTGTTTGATGACAATTTTGATATTTTAGTTAATAATGTAAGTATTTTTGAATCGGATAAATTTACTTATAAAATTGAAAGAGTTATTCAAAATTTAGAAATAAAATTTGTAGGAATAAATAGATTAAATTATCAAATTTCATACTATTCAGATGATGGTTGCACTATAAATTTAAGTAGCAATACTGTTTACTATAATGAAGATTTATCTTTCACAATTTCTGCTCTTCCGGGATATTACATTGATTACGATATTATATATGTTGAAGTGAATAGTGAAGAAGTAAAACCTATTGATGGTGTTTACACAATTACAAACATAAAAGAAAACATTAACATTAATGTTTATAATGTTTTGTATGAAGAATATAGCATAATTTCACTACCAGAAGGAATAGAAATTGAACTATCAGATGGAAACAGTTGGGATAATGCTTTTTATTATGTTTATGATGAAATTGTGTTTACAGTCAAAGCAAAAGATGGATATAAACTTTTGGATAATTTTGAATTAATATCTAACACGGGTAATTTGGTTTATGAAGATGGAATTTATATTTTATCTAATGTTACAAATGACATAGAATTTACTGCAAATAACATTATTTATGTTGGGTATACTTTCAATTATACAAACACACCCGACTATGAGATTGTTGTATTAAATGAAAAAGAAGTTTATAATTCTGGAGATTATTTTGAATTTAAAGTTAACTTGTTAAATGGAAATACAAATTGTAAGGTTTACATAAACAATCAAGAAATATCTAAATTTTCAGATAAATATTCTTACTCAATTAGAAAAGATTCGTTATTTGAAAACGAAATTATTGTTGAAATAATTTAGACATATTAAAAAATATGTCTTTTTTATTACTCTATACGTTTTATTAAATTTTTAATTTGCCAAATATAATATTTTTTAGTAAAATATATTATGTTATAAAGTGGGTTTATTTTTAAACAAATTTTAATAACTAGAATAAATAATATAAAGGTGGAAATTATGATAAATGAAGATGTGGATTTGTATTTAAATGATTTTGATGAAAATCTTAGCAAAACAGTTGATTATTATGGTAATGAATTAATTCAATTTAGAGCAGGTAGGGCAAATCCAAAATTAATCGAAAGAATAATGGTTGATTACTATGGAACTATGACACCACTTTCACAAATGAGCACTATTAGTGTTCCAGAAGCAAGGATGATTTTAGTTTCTGTTTGGGATATTAGCCAACTAAAAAATGTTGCAAAGGCAATTGAGGCTGCAAACTTAGGATTAAATCCTAGTGATGATGGAAGAGTAATAAGACTTGTTTTCCCACAATTAACTGAAGAAAGAAGAAAAGAAATTGTTAAAGAAGTTAACAAGTTAACTGAAAACACAAAAGTTACTTGCAGAAATTACAGGCGTGATGTTTTAGATGAATTTAAAAAGATGAAAAAAGACGGAGAAATTACTGAAGATGAAATGTCAATGCTTGAAAAAGAAGTGCAAAAAAAATTAGATGCAACTATTCAAAAATTAGACAATATGGAAGCAAATAAAGAAAAAGAAATAATGGAAATTTAATATCTATTGTTTTTGATTTTATTTTGGGGCATTATGGCAAAACTAGATTTAAATAAATTACCAAAACATATTGGTATTATTATTGATGGAAATGGTAGATGGGCAATAAAAAGAGGGCTACCTCGGTTTGTTGGGCACGATGTTGGATTTGATACTTTAATTAAAATATTAAAGTATGCCTTTGAGTTGGGCATTGACACAATTAGTGTGTTTTGTTTTTCTACTGAAAATTGGAACAGGCCAAAAGTTGAAGTGGAACATTTGATGCAATTATTTAGAAAAGCGTTTACAAAAGATTTTGAAGAATTATATAAATACGATGCAAAACTTTATGTTTCTGGTGATTATTCAAAATTCCCGGAAGATATTGCTAAAAAGATTGAAGAAAGTTTAGAAAAAACAAAAAATTTTAAGTCGCACAAATTAAATTTATGTTTAAATTATGGTTCGCATGATGAAATTATTAGGGCAGTGAATAACATAATTAAAGATGATTTAAAGCAAGTTGACGCAACAATTTTTAATAACTATTTGTATAGTAAAGATTTGCCTCCACTAGATTTTATTATTAGAAGCAGTGGTGAGTGCAGATTAAGCAATTTTATGCTTTGGCAGGCGGCATATTCAGAATTTTATTTTGAAAAAACACCTTGGCCAGCATATACTAAACGCAAACTAAATAAGGCATTACTTAGTTATCAAAATAGAGAAAGAAGATTTGGTGCAATAAAAGATAAAAAATAATTTACAAAAGGAAGAATTATGAAACAAAGAACAATTACTAGTATTTTTATTGTAATTGGACTAGCATTATTGTTTGTTAGCAGAATGCTTACTCCATTTATTTTTGATTTTGGCATTGGGGCACTTGCAGTAATAGGTGCTGTTGAAGTTGCTCGTGTTTTTGAAAGAAGTGGTAGATTTTCAAATATTGTTATGGCAAGCATATATCCTGCAATAGTTTATGTTGGGTTGTGTTTTGCATTTGTAAAATCGTGGAATTGGTTGGCATATTTTGGCTGGTTTATAGGAACACTATTTGTATTCTTTTTATTGGTTTATTTGATTGGAATTATTTTTAAATCAAAAACATTAAAAGAATTAAAAAATCATAATATTGAAAATATGTCAGTAAATAAATATTCTTTTATTAAAGCCATAAATACTAGTGTTGTGTGTGTTTATCCAACATTTTTGTTTTGTGCAATAATAATTTTAAATCATTTAACATCATTTTCATTTGTTGTAGAAAATGAAGCAATATTAAATGGAAATTTGGATTATATGTTACTTGTTATGGCATTTGTTGTTACAATGCTAACTGACAGTTTTGCTATGGTTGTTGGTTCAACATTTAAAGGCCCTAAACTTTGTCCATTAATAAGCCCTAAAAAAACTATTAGTGGGGCACTTGGCGGACTTTGTGGTGGAATTATTGGTGCAACAGCAACATTTGGTTTGTTTATGTTAAATGGTCCTTTTAAATCATTATATTATAGTTTAGAACTTAATATATGGTATTTTATTTTCTTTGGATTTGTTGGCTCTGTTCTTTGTCAATGTGGGGATATTTTTGCAAGTGTTATAAAAAGGCGTGCAAGGGTTAAAGATTATGGCACAATATTCCCCGGACATGGTGGCGTAATGGATAGAGTGGACGGATTAGTGTTTGTAGGAACATTTGCATTAATATTTTTATTTATTATCGCATAGATTGTAATATATTAAAGGATTAAAAATGATTTTATCAAGTTTTTTAACTTCTTTGCAAAATGTAGGTGTTAAATTACTTTATATTTTACTTGCTCTTGCAATTTTACTTTTTATGGTAATGATTCATGAATTGGGACACTATACATTTGGCAAAATTTTTAAATTTAAAATAAATGAGTTTTCAATTGGTTTTGGAAAAGCGTTATATAGTAAAACAAAGAAAAATGGAGAAAAATTCTCCATTAGAGTTTTTCCTTTGGGTGGTTACTGTGCATTTGAAGGTGAAGATGAAGCAGGAAATGAAAGCCCAGACGCATTTAACAATCAAAAACCTTGGAAAAGATTGTTGGTTTTAGTTGGTGGTGTAACATTTAATTTTATTTCGGCAATTATTTTTAGCATAATTTTGATATCTGTTATTGGAACAGGTGTTCCAAAAGTTACGGGTGTTACAGGTGAAAATGCAAATTATATTCAAGTTGGTGATGAACTAGTTGAAATAAATGGAGAAAAACCATCATTTGTTAATGGTGGAATAGGTTTTATTTTAAGCGAGTGGAACGAAGACGAACCAATAACCTTAGTTATTAAAAGAGAAGGTGAAAAAGATTTAATAACTAAGGAAGTGTTTATGCAAGAATTTACAGACAATTTGGGGCAAACATACTATGCAATAGGCATTACTTCATATACTTATCAAAAATATTCTGTTGGGGAAGCATTTTTACATTGTGTGCCTTACACATTTGAAATGGCATGGGACTGTTTGGAAATTTTAGGTAAACTATTAGTTGGAAAATTAAGTATCTCAAATATTGGCGGACCTGTTACTACAATTAGTACAATTGCAGAAGCATCACAAATTAGCGCCCTTAACTTAATTTTATTATTTCCACTTTTGGCTGTAAATTTGGCTGTATTTAATGCTTTACCTATTCCGGCACTCGATGGTGCAAGAATGGTGTTTGTGTTAATTGAGTGGATAAGGAGAAAGCCTGTAAATCGTGAATTAGAAGCAAAAATTCATTTTTGGGGACTAGTTGTTTTATTTGCTTTTGTGGTTCTTGTGGATATTTTGCATTTTACAGTGTTTAGTTAAAATGGATTTTTTAGAATTTTTAAAAAAAGAAACTAATAATAAATATGATTTTGTAAAATTGGTTGAAGTTAAATTAAGCGAAAATAATGCTTGTGTTTGCAAATTCATATATGATGGAAATGTTAGAGATTTAGACGAAAATGATAAATCTCTATTTTCTGGTGTTGTAAAAAAATATGTTGGTGTTGACTGCGATGTGGTTATAAAATTTAAGAAAGAATCTTTGGATAATGATGTTATTTTTCAATATGTTTCAACGTTTATACAAACAAATTTTCCAAGTGCATTTTCTATGTTTAAGCCTGAAAATTTAATGATTGAAAATGATGACTTATGTTGCAAATTAAAAATTTCAATGATTGATATTTATTTTAAATATTTAAAGGCAAAAAATTTTGAAAAAGAACTAGAAAAGTATTTGTCAAAATATTATTTTAAAAACTTCAATGTGGAATTAAGTGAAATTAATAGCAACAATAGTATTGAAGATGCATTAATTGAACAAGAAAATATTATTCAAGGAATGGTTGACGAGACTAATTTAAACAAAAATATTGAAAAATTTAATGTGCTTGAAGTAACAAAATTAATAGGCGAAGAGTTAAATAGCGAATGTAGATTTTTTGATAGTTTAAGGAAACCAGTAAAAAATATAGTTACGGCCGGGAAAATTAAACAAATTTACGAAAAAACATTTAAAAGCAAAACTGCAAAAAATGAAGATGGAACTCCAAAAGAAAAAGCATATTATAATTTTAAGCTTGAATTAAGGGGAGAAATATTAGACTGTGTATATTTCCCAAAAGACACAGATTTAGCAAAATTTCAAACATTAAATGAAAATGATGAAATTGTTATTAATGGGGATATTGAAGAGTTCAACAATAGAACAAATTGTAAAGTAAAACAAATTTCACTTTGCAAGTTGCCAAAGATTGATGAAGTAAAAGTGGAATTTAAAAAAGTTAATGATGTATATAAGTATGTTCAACCATGCGAATATGTTGTAGAAGAACAACCAGATATATTTTCATTTAATAAAGTTGATGAGGTTAATGATATACTTAAAAACAACACATTTGTGGTTTATGATTTTGAAACTACGGGTTTAAATTTTATGGAGAATGAAATTATTGAAATAGGTGCTGTAAAAATTATAGATGGTAAAATTAAAGAAACTTTTGACACTTTTGTAAAACCACAAAAAATTAGTAAGTTGCCTATGGAAATTGTAAAATTAACCCATATTACAGATGAAATGGTAAAGGATAGTTACACAATTTCAGAAGTTATACAAGATTTTTATAAATTTTGTTATGGTAGCATAATGGTGGGACATAACAGCATTGGATTTGACAATTTATTTTTGCAAAAGGCTGGTAGGGAAAATAAATATAATTTTGATAACAAACAATTAGACACATATATCATTGCATTGCAACAAATTAAAGGAATTAAAAATTACAAATTAAAAACCATTGCTGAGTACTTAAATGTTAAACTTGAAAATGCTCATAGAGCAATAAACGATGTTTTGGCAACAGCAGAAGTTTTTATAAAACTTACAGACAAGATGAACGGCATTTAAAAGCCATAAAATAGTACAATTTGAATAAATACACTTGATAAAAATATTATTATGTGTTAATATATAATTACTTATATGTGTTACTTGGAGTGAGGCAATTAATTTTGCCTCACTCTTAATTTTGAGAAAGGAGATTTTTATGAGTAAAAAAGTAACAACATTAGTTGAAGAATCTATTACACCTGTGGCTAAAGAAATGGGTTATGAAATTGTTGAAGTTGAGTATGCTAAAAAATATAATGGAATGAATTTAACAATTTTTTTAGATAAAGAAGGTGGAATTACATTAGATGACTGCGAGGCATTTAGTAAAGAAATTGACCCAATACTAGAAGAATTAAATCCAACAAACGATGAAAGTTATATTTTAAATATTTCATCACCGGGTATTGACAGACCACTAAAAAATGAAAAAGATTTTAATAGAAACTTAAATAAAGAAATTACATTAAAATTTTATGCGTCAATAGATGGCCAAAAAGAAACTTGTGGTGTTTTAAAAGATTTTTCAAATTCAAGCATTACAATAAATGAAAATGGAACAAATAAAACTTACGAATTAAGTAAAATTTCACAAATTTTACCGATTATAAAATTATAGGAGAAATTAAAAAATGATTAATAAAGATTTTTTTCAAGCATTAGATGATTTAGAACAACAAAAAGGAATTAACAAAGATTATTTTATTGAAGCATTAGAAAGTGCTTTAACAAGTGCATACAAAAAGAACTTTGGAGAAGCAAAAAGTGCTTTTGTAAAATTAAATCCAGAAAAAAATAGCATCAAAGTTTATTCATATAAAACTGTAGTTGAAGAAGTTGAAGACCCTGATAAAGAAATTTCTTTAGCAGAAGCAAAACTATTAAAAAAATCTAGCAAAGTTGGTGATGTTGTTCAAAATGAAGAAACACCAAAGAATTTTGGTAGAATTGCTGCTCAAACTGCAAAACAAGTAGTAATGCAAAGATTAAGAGAAGCAGAAAGATCAAAAATAATGCAAGAAATATCTGACAAACAAGATGAACTTTTAACTGCCATTGTTAGAAGAAAAGAAGGTGACAATGTTTATGTTGACCTTGGAATTACACAAGTAGAAGGCGTTTTGGCTCCTCAAGACAGAATTCCAGGAGAAAATTATGCAATTAATAGCAGAATTAAAGTTTATGTAAAACAAGTTAAAGAATCATTTAATATGCCTTATGTTCAATTAACAAGAACAAACATTGGATTTGTTAAAAGATTATTTGAACTAGAAGTTCCTGAAATAGTGTCAGGAGATGTAAAAATTAAAAACATTGTAAGAGAGGCTGGTTATAGAACAAAAATTGCAGTTTACAGCACAAATGCAAATATTGACCCTGTTGGCAGTTGTGTTGGAAATAAAGGTGCAAGGGTAAATGCCATTGTTAACGAATTAAATGGTGAAAAAATTGACATTGTTCCATATAGTACTGAACCTGAACTATTTATTTCAAGTGCATTAAGTCCAGCAACAGTTTTGCATGTAAGTTGTAATGTTATGGAAAAAACAAGTTTGGCAGTTGTTCCAGATGATAAATTATCACTTGCAATTGGCAAGAGTGGTCAAAATGTTAGACTTGCAGCAAAACTTACTGGTTGGAAAATTGATGTTAAATCAAAAAGCCAAGTTCCATCATTAAATATTGATGACACAAATGCAAATGAAACAAAAGAAGATTATAGTGATTTGTTTAATGATGAAGGTGCTTTTGAAGATTTAGAATAAGGAAAAGATATGAAAAAAAATAAAGAACCATTAAGAATGTGTATTGTATGCAGGCAAATGAAACCCAAAATTGAGCTTATTAGAATAGTTAAAACGCCAGATGAAATTATAGTTAACGCAAATAAGGTAAATGGTAGGGGAATGTATGTTTGCAAAGATAGTAAATGCATAGAATCATGTTGCAAGAAAAAACTTATTAATAAAACATTATCTTGCCCAGTTGAAGATAGTGTTTATGATTTATTAAAAGAGAGTGCAAATAATGCAAAATAATAAATTTGAAGCATATATTGGTTTTAGCATAAAAAGTAGGTCAATCATATATGGGTTTGACAATTTAATAAAATTTAATAAAAAAGTTCCACTTGTGATTGTTGATGAATCTACAAATGTTAAAATTTTAAATAAACTTTTAGTTTTTTGTGAAAATAAAGGATACACATTAATTAAAAGCAAAATTTTATTGTCTGATTTAACAAAAAGAGACAATGTTAAAGTGGTTGGATTGATAAATAAAAACTTGGTTGATGCAATTCTTATAAATTGCGTTAATGATATTTTAATTTTAAAAGAAGGGGAAAATAAAATTGGAAAATAAAAAAGAAAATCAAAACACATCTTTTGGTAATTTGAAATTTTTAACACAATTGATTGCTGGAAATCAAATTAATCAAATGATAACAAATATTAAAAAAGCAAAACAATCTTTAGAAACATACTATAAAAATATAAAAGATAAAGTGGTTGCTGAATCTAAAAAGCCACAAGTAGAAATTATAAAAGAAGAAAGCGTTATAAAACCAAAAGTACAAAAACCTATTGAAAAGGACAATAGGGAAAACTCTTTTGTTAAAAATAGCAATGTGAAAAAAGATTTTGAAAGAAATTCAGGCAATGTAAAAAATTCTCAATCAAAAACCCCTTTTAATAAAGAAAATAATTCAAACTATGTAAAACAATCAAATAGACCATTTAACAAAGATGAAAACAAATCAGGATCTAAAAATGATAAATCATTTAATAAAAAGCCATTAAATATTATGGCTGATATTCCTGTTATTCAAAAAAATGATAGAAATTTTGGGAATAAAAATAAAACTCATAATAAAAATATGGAAGAAAGTAAGAATAAATCCATAAAAACCAAAATCAAAATGGGTATTATTCAAACCGATGATTATGAAGATGAAGAAAGATTTGGCAGAGTTAGGGTTAAAACAAACAAAAAACCAAAGGTAACTCAAGAAAAAGTTAAAACCGTTATTGACAAGGCTGTTATAACAACTGAAAATTTAACTGTTAAAATTTTATCTGAAAAAATTGGAAAACCTGCTGTTGAAATTATAAAACAATTTATGTTGCTTGGAATGATGCTTAATATAAATAGCGTAATTGATTTCCCAACAGCAGAACTTGTTGCAAATGAATTAGGCGTTAAATTGGAATTAAAATTAGACAAATCAATTGAAAATCAAGTTGAAGAAATGTTCCAAGATGATGAAAAAGATTTGTTGCCAAGACCTCCTATTGTTACTGTAATGGGACACGTAGACCACGGTAAAACAAGCTTGCTTGATGCCATTAAGAAAACAAATGTAATTGCTGGAGAAGCAGGTGGAATTACACAACATATTGGTTCTTACACAGTTAATGTTGATAAAAACAGAAAAATTACATTTATTGACACTCCTGGGCATGCAGCATTTACAGCAATGCGTGCAAGAGGAGCAAAAGTTACAGATATTGCAATTTTGGTTGTTGCTGCAGATGATGGAATTATGCCACAAACAGTTGAAGCCATAAATCATATAAAAGATGCAGGCAGTGCAATGATTGTTGCAATAAACAAAATTGACAAGCCAGAAGCAAATGTTGAAAGGGTTAAACAACAACTAACAGAATATGGAATTTTGCCAGAAGAATGGGGTGGAGATACTATTTGTGTGCCAATTAGTGCAAAACACAATCAAGGTATTGATAAACTTCTTGAAATGGTTTTACTAGTTAGTGATATGCTTGAATTAAAAGCAAATCCTAATAGAAATGCTTGTGCTTATGTTATTGAAAGTAAAGTTGACAAGGGCCGTGGAATTGTTACAAATATTATTGTTAAAAACGGAACTTTAAAATTGGGCGATAATGTTGTTGCTGGATTGTCAACTGGCCGTGTTAAAGCAATGGTTGATTATTTAGGAAATTCTGTTAAAAGTGCAGGCCCAAGCATGGCCGTTTCAATACTTGGTTTAAATATTGCTCCTGATGCTGGCGATATGTTGTATGTTCTTGATGAAAAAATGGCAAAAAGTTTAGTTGAAGAAAGAACAAACAAAATTAAAGTTCAGAAAACAAAAGACACAAATGGAGTTGATTTGCAAGACTTTTTAAGTCATAACATTGATGAACAAATGAAAGTATTTAAACTTATTGTTAAAGCCGATGTTATGGGCTCTGTTGAAGCAGTTTCACAAACACTAGAAAATATCAAAAACGAAGAAGTTAAAGTTGAAGTTATTCATAAAGCAGTGGGTGGAATTACTGAAAGCGATGTATTGCTTGCACAAGCAAGTAATGCTATGATTATTGGATTTAATGTAAAACCAGATGCAAAATCTAAAAAATTGGCAGAAACAAACAAAGTGCAAATTGCTTTATATAAAGTTATTTATGAAGCAGTTGACTATGTAACTGACATTATAAATAGTATGAAAGCCCCAAAATATGAAGAAAAGGTTAGTGGGCATGCAGAAGTTAGACATCTATTTAAAATTAGCAGTGTTGGAACAATTGCTGGTTGTTATGTTGTAGATGGTAACATTTTAAGAAATAACAAAGTTAGAGTTTTAAGAAATGGCAAAGAAATGTTTAATGGAGATATTGATTCATTAAAAATAATGAAAGATGATGTTAAACAAGTTAAATTTGGATTCGAGTGTGGAATTAAAGTTAAAGGATTCAATGATATTGCAGAAGGTGATATAATCGAATCTTATGAAAATGTTAGAATAAATTAAAAGGAAATAATATGAGTAAAAGAATTTTAAGAATAAACTCTGAAATTGAAAAAGCAATTAATGAAATACTTGCATATGAAATAAAAAATCCCAAAATTACTGGAATAATTACAGTAACAAAATGTGAAACAACAATGGATTTAGATATTTGTAAAGTTTATGTAAGCATATTTTCGCCAGATAACAAACAAGAAATTTTTGATGAAATAAAACATTCTGCAAGATTCATAAGGCAAGAAGTGTGCAAAAAAGTTCTACTTAGGAAAATGCCTTATTTGGAATTTATCTTAGATGAAGGTCAAGAATATAACGAAAGAATTGAAAAAGCAATAGAGCAGATTCAAAAAGAGAGAAATGAAAATGTTTGATGAAAAAATATTTGATTATTTGAATTCAAGCGAAACAGTTGCTATATTTACTCATATTAGGCCAGATGGAGATTGTTTGGGCAGTGCATTGGCACTTGGAATTGCATTAGAAAATGAAGGTAAAAAGGTTGATTATTATTGTCCATCACAAATAAATGAATCATTTATGTTTTTGCCTAACATAAAAAGATTTAATAAACCTAAATTAAAAAAATATGACTTAGCAATAGCTGTTGATAGTTCTGATTTAAATCGTTTGTCACAAACTGGCGAAATCTTTTGCAGTGCAAAAAAGACTATAAAAATTGACCATCATATTTCTGAAGAAAACTATGCAGAATTAAACTATGTTTATAGATTACCATCAACTTGTGAAATTATATATGATTTATTAAAACAAATGAAATTTCCAATAACCAAAGATATTGCTTTGGCATTGTACAGTGGTGTTTCTAGTGATACCGGTTGTTTTATACACTCAAACACAACAAGTAACACACACAAAGTGGCAAGCGAGTTAATAGATTTAGGTGCAGATTTTTATAAAGCAAATTATTGGTTGTTTAAGTACAAAACTTTGGGACAAGTTGAATTAATAAAGTGTGCCTATAATAATATGACTTTTTTAGAAAATGGGAAAATTGTTTTTGTTTATGTAAAAATAAAAGATTTAGAAAAATGTAATTTAACAAATCTTGATAGTTACATTTTAGTTGATAATTTTGTAGGTATTCAAGGCGTTGATTTAACTGTTGTATTAACAGAAGACACTCCCAACTTTTATTTTGTAAGTTTTAGAGGAAACGATAAAATCCGTTGTGATAAAATTGCAAATGTGTTTGGTGGTGGTGGACATGTTAATGCTTCTGGTTGCAAAATTAGAGGTACTATTCAAAATATAAAAAATAGAATAATAAAGGCATATAACGATAATTTATGATTGGATTTTTAAATGTTTATAAACCACGAAATATTACTTCAAATTTTGTTTTAACTAAAATAAAAAAACAATTTGGTTTAAAAAAAATTGGACACATGGGAACATTAGATCCAATGGCTGAAGGGGTTTTGCCAATTGCTGTTGGAAATTCAACTAAAATGTTTGACTACTTTTTAAATAAGCATAAGTCTTATATTGCAACTTTTGAATTTGGTTATGAAACCGACACATTAGATGCGACGGGTAAAACAATTAATAATTCAAACAATATACCTAGTGTTGAAGATGTTAAAAAAGTTTTAAATGGTTTTATTGGAAAAAACAATCAAATGCCACCAAAATATTCAGCAAAAAACATCAATGGCAAAAGGGCGTATGAGTTAGCAAGAAAAAATATTGATTTTGACTTAAAACCAAAGGAAATTGAAATTTTTGAATTTAAATATTTAAGCAATCAAGAAAATAAGTTTGAATTTGAAATAACATGTTCAAGTGGTACATATATTAGAAGTTTGTGTAGAGATTTGGCATATAGTTTGAATACATTTGCAACAATGACAAAACTGATTAGAACATCTAGTGGAAAATTTAATTTAGAAAATTCTGTTTCACTTGAAAGTTTGTTGAGTTCAAATATTGAAAATTATTTGATTAGTGTTGAAAATATTTTTGATTTTAAATCTGTTTTTGTTAATGACGAACAATGTAAAAAGTTAAGAAATGGTATGACTATTTATTTTGAATTAAATGATTGTTTGGTTTTTGTTATAAATAAAAATATAAATTTAGGTGTGGGTGAAGTTTTTAACAATAAATTAAAATTAAAAACACATTTTTAAAGGAGTTGTTATGATTTGTTTTGGTCCATCTGGCAATGATAAAAACTTTTATGATGCTGGTTATAAGTCCACTATTGATGCTCCAAAGTGGCTAAATGAAATAGGATTAAATGCTTTTGAGTATTCCTTTGGAAAAGGCATTTTGTTAAAAGATGAAACAGCCATAGCCATTGGCGAAGAAATGAAAAAGTACGGCATAACTATTTCTGTTCATGCACCATATTTTATTAATTTAGCAAACACCAATGAAGAAATGGTTGAAAAAAGCTATGGATATGTTTTGCGTTCACTTGAAAAATTGAGATTGCTTGGTGGCAACAGGTGTGTTATTCATATTGGAAGTTGTGGCAAATTAGAAAGGCAAGAAGCTTTAAACTTAATTGCAAAAAGACTTAAAGTTTTAGTTCAAAAAGTTAAAGATGCTGGTTTTGATGATATGTTTTTATGCATAGAAACTATGGGCAAACAAGCACAAATTGGAAGTTATAAAGAAATTGTGGACTTATGTACCATTGATAAAATTCTAATGCCAACATTTGACTTTGGACACATCAATGCAGTAACTGGCGGAACTCTTAAAACAAAATCGGACTTTGAGCAAATATTTGATTATTGCTTAGAAAAGTTGGGAAGTTTTAGAACAAAAAATGTTCATATTCATTTTTCAAAAATTGAATTCAGTGCAAAAGGGGAAGTTAAGCATTTAACTTTTGAAGATGAAATTTATGGTCCTAATTTTGAGCCATTGGCTGAGATTTTAAAAGAAAGAAATTACACTCCTGTTGTTATTTGTGAGAGCAAAGATGTTATGGCAATGGACGCAATTAAAATGCGTGATATATATAATTCAATTAAATAATTTGTAGAAAAATGTTTTATTAAGTAAAAAGTCAAGTTTTGTGCTTGATTTTTTTTATTTTAAATAACATTAATTAAAAGTATAAATTGTAAATTAAAGTATAGAAGGTGAGGTGTATATGGTTGAAGATATTTTGCCTGAAAACTTTAAAGTATATTTTACTAACTTAAATTTTAATTATATTAATGAAATTAGATTAAGAGCAAATAAGCCAATAGTTGTTAATGTTATGGGTAGAAACAAGTTTTTAACTACAAGTGGGTTAACTGAAAATATTGATGAAGCAATTATTTGTAAATTGTCAGATATTTCTGAAATCATAAAAAAGGCAAGTGACAACTCTTTGTATGCAGTCAATGACCAAATAAAAAAGGGATTTTTAACAATTAAAGGTGGAATAAGAATTGGTGTTTGTGGTGAAGTTGTTGAAGAAAATGATTGTGTTAATACAATTAAAAACATAAACTCGTTAAATATTAGAATTCCACATAAAATAAAAAATTGTAGTTTAAATGCTTATTTACATATTGTTAATAATAACAAAGTTAGAAACACATTAATTATATCGCCACCCGGAGCAGGTAAAACAACTTTTATTAGGGATTTAGCAGAACAAATAAGCAACAAAAATCCTGCGATTAATATTTTGCTTGTTGATGAAAGGGCAGAAATTTCGGCAACCGTAGATGGAATGCAAATGCTTAATGTTGGACCAAGCTGTGATATTTACACAAATTGTTCAAAAGCATTTGCGTTTGAAAATGGTATAAGAAGTATGAAGCCAGATGTAATAATAACTGATGAAATCAACTTAGATGATGATTTAAAAGCAATTAAAACGGCAATTACAAGTGGTGTTAGTGTGATTGCCACAATTCATGCTAATGACATTTACGACTTAAAATCAAAACCCAATTTTGATGATATGTTAAAAAATAAAATATTTGAAAGATATGTTGTGTTATCAAGCAAAAATGGTCCCGGAACTTATGAAGGTATATTTAATGAAAATTTAGTTTGTGTGTATTTATGATGATTAAATTTGTGTGTTTATTAGTAATATTTGTTGGGGTTAGTTATATTGGAATAAGTTTGTCAATCAATTATTCAAAAAGAGAAAGATTTTTTAATGAACTGATTTCTTTTTGCAATGTTTTATTTAACAATATTAAATTTAATAAAAGCAAATTAAAAGTTGTAATAAAAGAAAATTTAGACAACTATAAAACAGAACTTAAAGATTATTTGCAAAATTATTTAGAAAATAAGGAAGTTAAAATCTCGTTACTAACTGAATATGAAAATAGTAAAGTTAATGAATTTTTTGTTAGTATTGGCAAACTAGATAGTTTTGGAGAACTAAACAATATTGAGAATTATAAAATTATTTTTAATGAGTTTTATGAAGATTGCAAACTTAATAACAAAAAATATGGCAATTTATATTCAAAATTAGGTGTTATTTTTGCGTTGATATTAGTTATTTTGTTTGTTTAATTAAGGGGGTTTAAGGTGGGGGTTGACATTATTTTAAAGATTGCTGCCATTGGAATTTTAACGGCTGTTGTTAATCAAGTTTTAAAATATGCCGGAAAAGATGAAATAGCAACTTTATCGACACTAGCAGGTGTTGTTATTGTGTTACTTATGGTAATTGATATGATTAGTGATTTATTTAACACGGTTCAAAAACTTTTTACATTTTAAGTGGAGTAAGGTTTGGAAGTTTTAAAAATAGTTGGATTAGGAATTACAATATGTATTTTACTTGTTGTTGTAAAACAAGTAAAACCGGAGTTGTCAGTTGCAATTTTGATTGCAGGTTCTTGTGTTATGATGATTGTAATTTTAAAATACTTTACAAATCTATTTTCAATTTTTGATGTTATTATTGAAAAAACGGGAATAGATTCAGAATTGTTTTCTTGTATTTTAAAGATAATAGGAATTGGTTATTTAATTGAATTTAGTGCAGGGGTATGTTCCGACACTGGAAATTCTTCTATTGCAGACAAAGTTGTGTTGGGTGGTAAGATTTTAATTTTCATTGTTGCAATGCCAATAATTACAAATTTATTAGACATTGTTATAGGGTTAATTCCTTGAAAAAATTTGTAATTTTATTTTTTATTTTAATTACTATGCAAACACTCTTAAAACCACCCATTTTAGCCAAAGCAGAGAGTTTGAATAGTACTGAAGAAATTGAGACCGAAATATCGAACACTGTAAATGATTTGCTGACAGATTTGGACCTTAGTGGCATTGATAAATTGTATGATGATGAATATAAAATATTTGGTAACACTTCATTTAAAGAAAAAGTTAACGATTTAATAAATGGCACTTATTTTGATAATTACAACAATGTTTTTAGTGCTGTTATATCTTTGGTTTTTGATGGGTTGGCATCACTTTTGCCTATATTTTTAACTATAATAGCAATTGCTGTTTTATCAAGCATTTTAAATAATTTAAAATCAGATTCAAAAAATAATGTTTCGCAAATAGTAAATTTTGTTTGTTTTGCTGTAATTATTACAATTTTATCGGTGAACTTTAAAAATGTAATTGAACAAACCAGTAATTGTTTGAGTTTAATGAAAAGCCAAATGGACGCAATATTTCCAATTATTTTAACATTAATTTCTGCAATAGGTGGAACAGTAAGCGTTAGTATATTTAAACCGGTTGTTGCAATTTTAAGTAATTGGATTTCCTCACTTTTTAGTGGATTACTTTTGCCTATTTTTATAATATCATTTTTATTTACAGTAATTGGCTCTTTATCTCCAAATGTTAAATTAAATAAATTTAATTCCTTTCTATCCAGCACATTTAAGTGGACAGTTGGTTTTGTTTTTACAATATTTAGTTCTTTTCTTGCAATACAGGGAATTTCTGCTGGGAAGTATGATGGGATTAGCATTAAGGCGAGCAAGTTTGCAATAAAAAGTTATATTCCAATAATTGGTGGATATTTAAGTGAAGGGTTAGATTTTATAATGCTTGGTAGTATTTTAATAAAAAATGCTATTGGGGTTGCAGGGTTAATTATTTTATTTGTAACAATTCTTTCGCCACTAATTCAAATTCTACTTTTAAAATTAGGTTTGCAATTAGTTGCAGGAATAATTGAGCCAACTAACAACAAAGAAATATCTGATTTAATTAGTAGTTGTAGCAAAGTACTTTTGTTTCCAATCGTTTTAATTTTGGGTGTTGCTTTTATGTATATAATTTCAATTGCTTTGCTTATGTGCACTGCAAGTTTTGTTTAAGGTGTTTTATATGACTGAGTGGATTTTGTCGTTAATTGGTATGGCATTTTTGGGCGTTGTTATAGAAACAATACTGCCTAATGGGAAACTTAATACATTTATTAAAAGTGTGTTTGCTTTGTTTTTGTTGTTTGTTATTGTTAAGCCATTGCCAAAAATATTTAATAAAGATTTGTCCATAAATACAGATTATAATTACGAAGAAGACAGCAATTTTTTAATAAACTTAAATCAAAAAAAATTAGAAAATTATGAAATTTCAATTTTAAATCAATTAAAAAATGAAGGAATTTCTAATGTAAATATTGAGTTTGAGGCAGATACTACAAGTTCCGACTTAAAAATACAAAAAGTTTATATTGACATTTGTAATATTGTTCTAAATAATTCGGACAAGCATATAAATATTACAGATACTATTCTAAAAATTGTAACTAACACATTAAATGTTTCAAACAAGGAGGTGATAATATACGGAAGTTAAGGAAACTATGGTGCATAAAAACAAAGACAAATATATTACTATAAATGCAAATGAAAATGAAAAGCCAGATGAAAAAAAAATTGAATCAAAACCTTCGTTTTTAGAAAAATTAAAGAATAATGATTTAATTAAAAAATTTAGTAATATTAAAGGCATAAAAATAGTTGTACCATTAATTTTGCTGGTTTTAGTTATAACAATTTATTATTCATTTTTTAATGATTCTAGTAAAAAATCTTTATCTTCCAGCAATATTAGTTACACTTCTAGTTTGGAATATAGTAAGCTTTTAGAAGATAAATTAAAATCAGTTTTAAGCAATATTAAAGGGGCAGGAAATGTAAATGTAATGATAACATTAGAAAGTGGACCCGAATTAAAAATTGCAACACAAACTGATGAAAGGACAAACACAACAACAAATGCATCAGGCACAACAACAAGCATAACAGTAGTGGAAGAACCAATAATAATTACTCAAAATGGAGAAGAAACACCACTAGTTCTTATGGAAATATTGCCTGTTGTTAAAGGAGTTGTGGTGGTTGCAGAAGGGGCAAAAGATGTTGGTGTTAAATTGCAATTATTAGAAGCTGTACAAGCATTACTAAGTTTATCTAGTGGAAATATTCAAATTTTAACAGGCATTTAAGGAGGTTAAAAAAATGCTATCAAAAAAGAAAAAAATTTTTATTGTTGCGGGATTTGTAATGTTGCTTGCTATAACAGGAATATTAAATATTATTATAAATAACAATGTTGTTAAAAATGTTAATGCTGGTTTAAATAGTGCCACAACTGCTAACTTTTTTACTACATATAGAACTGATAGACAAGACACAAGAAATCAAGAAATAGTTTATTTAGATGCAATAATTTCTAGTGCTAGTTCAAGTGCAGAGGCTAAAACTGCTGCCGAAACAAAAAAACAAGAACTTGTTGCACAAATGGAAAGTGAACTTATTCTTGAAGGATTAATTAAAGCAAAAGGTTTTGAAGATGCTATTGTTTCAACATCAAGTTCAAACATAAATGTTATTGTAAAAAGTGCAGAATTACAAGAATCAGAAGTGGCACAAATTGTTGAAATAATTCAAGGTCAAACAAATTATAATTTAGATAATATTAAAATAATACCAGTAGAATAATTGCAAATAAATTTTCCCTATGATATACTAATCTTAAGTTATTTAGGGGGCATATTATGTCATTGGAAAGTAAAAACGGATACAAAACTAAGGGTAATGTTGTTTACGACAAAAGTATTTTGCTTTCAGTTATTAACTTGGCTGCAAAAGAAATTGCTGGCGTAAGTTCATTATCTGACAATTTTGGATCTGCTATTAAAAAATGGTTTAGCAATAATTACTACGAAGGTGTTAAATTAACTTATGATAAAGATAATTTAATTGTAGATGTTTATTTAAATGTTTTCTATGGTTATAATGTATCCGAAATTGCATATAGAGTTCAAGAAAACATAAAAAACAGTTTATCGGCAATGATTGATATTGATATTAACAAAATCAATGTGCATGTTTTAGATGTTGAATTTCCAAAAGAAGAAGATTGAAATAACCCCTCAAAACGCAGGGGTTTATTTGTTTGTTTAATGAGGTGTAGTTATGAGCAGAAAAACGGCAAGAGAAGTGGCTTTTAAATTAATATTTGAAAATTGTTTTCATAAACCCGATGAGGGGGTAACTTATGAAGAGTTTTTATCTAATTTTTATATTCCTGAAGAAATGCCTAAGGATAGTATTTTTTTTGAATTAAAAGACAAATTAGATAATAACGATATAAATTATATTAAAGAAGTTTATGTTGGGGTTATTGAACACAACTTAGAAATATTAAAAATAATTTCTGAAAATCTTGTTGGCTACACTGCAGAAAGATTATATAAAGTTGATTTTGCGATACTTATTTATAGTGTATATGAACTAACATATTCTGACACACCAAGTAAAGTTGTTGTAAATGAAGCAGTGGAACTAGCAAAAAAATATTCTGATGATAAAAGCCCAGCATTTATAAATGGTGTTTTAGCAAAAGTAATAAATAAATAACGAGCGGAATAATGGACGAAAATTTAATTAGTGTTTCACAATTTAGTAATTATGTTAAAAATATTTTTGATGCTGAAATATTGCTTCAAGATATTTGCATTTTTGGTGAAATAAGTTCCTTTAATGTTTCAAATGGTGTTGCATATTTCGGACTAAAAGATGAAAATGCACTGCTAAATTGCGTTATGTTTAGATATAATGAAAAACCAAATGTTGGGGATATGGTTATTGTAAAAGGAAGTCCAAACTATTATGTAAAAGGTGGGAGATTTTCCTTTAATGTTACCAAAATTATGCCTTACGGAAAAGGCTTGCTTTATGAAAATTTTTTAAAGTTAAAAGAAAAATTAGAAAAACTTGGCTATTTTGACCAAAGTATTAAAAAACCAATTCCCGAAAGGGTAAAAAGGATAGGTGTGGTTTCAAGTCCAACTGGGGCTGTTATTCAAGATATAATCGACATAACAACAAGAAGAAATAATTCAGTTGATATTGTTTTATTTCCAGTTAAAGTTCAAGGAATTGGCGCAGAATTTGAAATTGCAAAAGGCATTGATTTTTTTAGCAATTACGATGGTGTTGATTGTGTAATAGTTGCTCGTGGTGGTGGCAGTATGGAAGATTTGCAACCATTTAACACTGAGGTTGTTGCAGATGCAACTAATCGTTGTAAAAAGCCATTAGTTAGTGCTGTTGGGCATGAAACAGATTTTACAATAATTGATTTCTGTAGCGATTTAAGAGCTCCAACGCCATCGGCTGCTGCTGAATTGGTTGTTAGAGAAAAGAAAAAAGATTTTGAATTAATTGATGATTTAATTTATAATATTGAACAAAGTTTAAATTTAAAAATGAAAACCGCTTTTAATAAGGTCGATTTGTTGGCTAATAATTTAAATAAAGAAGTTTCAAATTTAATTAAACTAAATTCAATTAAATTTTTAAATGTTACCAACAAGTTAAATTATAATGTAAATAATTTGATTGTAAAAAATGAAAATAAATTTAAACTTTTAGAAAACTTGTTAAATAAATTAAGTCCACTTAACTTAATTAACAAAGGGTATATTAAGGCAAATGTTAATGGTTCTAAATTAAAAAGTTGTAAAGAAGTTGATGTTGGAAGTGAAATTAATATTGAATTAATTGATGGGACTGTATTAACAAAGGTTTTAGACATTAAAGGAGAAAAATAATGTTTGATAAAGATTTAGAAAGATTAAATGAAATAACAAATGAGTTAGAAAAGGAAGAAACAACTTTAAGCAAAGGTGTTGAACTTTATGAAGAGGGTAGCAAACTTGCTAAATCTTTGTACGAGGAATTATTAAATTCAAAAGGGAAAATAACAATTTTAAAACAAGAACTTGATAAATTTAAGGAAGAAGGATTGGATAAATAAAATGAAAAACAAAGCAATTACAGATAGAAATGAAGATTTTGCAAAATGGTATACAGATGTTGTTAAAGCAGCAAAATTGGCTGAATATTCAAATGTTAAAGGTTGTATAGTGTTTGAACCTAATGGCTACGCTTTGTGGGAAAAAATGCAAAGCGTTTTAGATAAAATGTTTAAACAAACTGGTCATCAAAATGTTTATATGCCATTATTTATTCCAGAAAGCCTTTTAAAAAAAGAGGGAGAATTGATTGAAGGTTTTGCTCCTGAGTGTGCTTGGGTTACACAAGGTGGAAAAAACAATTTAGAAGAAAGAATGGCTGTAAGGCCAACTAGTGAAACATTGTTTAGTGATTATTATTCTTTAAAGGTTAAGTCGTATAGAGATTTGCCAAAACTTTATAATCAATGGTGTAATGTTGTAAGGTGGGAAAAGGAAACAAGACCATTTTTAAGAACTAGGGAGTTTTTGTGGCAAGAAGGACATACTATTCATGAAACCGAAAAAGAAGCAATCGAAGAAACTTTAAGAATGTTAAATATTTATAAAAAGTTTTTTGAAGAATATTTGGCAATACCAGTAATTACTGGAAGAAAAACTGAAAAAGAAAAATTTGCAGGTGCTGAGTTTACATACACTGTTGAGGCATTAATGTACAATGGGGTGGCACTACAAAGTGGAACAAGCCATTATTTTGGTCAAAAATTTTCAAAAGCATACGACATTAAATTTTTAAATAGAAATAATGAATGGGAATATGTTTATCAAACATCTTGGGGTGTTACAACTAGAATGATTGGTGGTTTGATTATGGTTCATAGTGATGAAAATGGTTTAGTTCTTCCTCCAAAGATTGCACCAAGACAAGTTGTAATTGTTCCTATTGGAAATGATGAAAACATTTTAAATTTTGCAAATGAAATTTTAAATAAATTAAACGATGCCGATATTACAGCATTTATTGATAATAGTGAAAAATCACCGGGCTTTAAATTTGCTGAGTATGAAGTTAATGGCATTCCTGTAAGAATTGAAATAGGAAAAAGAGATTATGACAATGGAATAATAACTTTTGCTAGAAGAGATACAAGAGAAAAAATTACAGAAGATATTAATTGTGATGTGGTTAAAGTTGTAAAAGATTTGCTTAACGACATACAAAACAATTTGTACAATAGGGCATTGGCAAGAAGAAATGAATTAACATACGAATGCAAAGATTTAAAAGAAATTGAAAAAATTATGAACTCTAAACCTGGATTTGTGAAAGCAATGTGGTGTGGGGAAGAAGAGTGTGAACTTAAGATGAAAGAGATTAGGGGAACAAAATCAAGATGTATTCTTGAAAACGAAAAACCAATTGATGATAAATGTGTGGTTTGTGGAAAACCTGCAAAACATTTGGTGGTTTGGGGTATTCAATATTAAATAATTTAGCAAAAATAAGGGGCAAAAGGCCTCTTATTTTTTATATTTTGCATATAAATAAATGAATAATTTGAGTCGTTACACAATTAAATATGGTTAAAAAATGGCTTTATTTAGCCAATGTATGTTTATACAGAATATTTATACACTATCATTTTTATAAAAATTAGTTACATTGCATAAAAATACAAAACAATTTTGTATAAATATACAAAAACCTCTTGCATAAATATAAACAATAATGTATAATGACAATGCAATCAAAAATTAATGTTGCATAAATATGTTTTACAGAAATTATTTTTTGTTTTCATATTTAGTAGTTAATTACATAAGAGGTTAAATTTTTTATGGCAAGAAATTCAAGACAAGCAAAAATTTTAGAAATAATATCCAATAAAGCAATTGAAACACAAGATGAATTGGTTTCAGAATTAAGGGCAGCAAATTTTGATATCACACAAGCAACTATAAGTCGTGATATTAAAGAACTTGGGTTAATAAAAATTGCAACTGAAAACAATAAATACAAATATGCTGTTATTGGTAACACTCAAAATCCTATTGCAACAAACAAAAAAATGACTATCTTTAAAGAGTGTGTAATTTCTATAAAAACAGCATTAAATTTAGTTGTTGTAAAAACATTAAATGGAACTGCCGGATTGGTTTCAAATTTTATTGATAGTTTATCATTAAATACAATACTTGGTTGCACTTATGGGGACGACACTGTTATGGTTGTAACACAAGATGTTGAAGATGGTAAATTTATACAATCAAAGTTGATTGAGTTATTGAATTAATACATAAAAATATAAATAAAGTCACTTAAATTAAGTGACTTTTTTGTTTGTAAATTGTTAGTAATATTTGATATAATTTTATAGTTATTATTAAATGGTGAAATATGTTACAAAGTTTAAAAATTAAAAATATTGCGTTAATAAATGAAGCAGTAGTTGAATTTAACAAAGGTCTAAATATTTTAACCGGTGAAACGGGTGCAGGTAAAAGCATTATTATTGATGCTTTAACTTTTGTTTTGGGAGATAGAGCAGACAAGTCATTAATTAAAAACGGAACAGATTTTGCAAAAGTTGAGGCTGTTTTTGATGTTGATGTTAACGATATTAATATTTTAAATTTTTTTGAAAGCATTGACATTGAACCTGAATCAACAATTATAATTTCAAGAAATTTAAATTTGCAAGGCAAAAATGAGTGCAGAGTAAATGGTGAAATTGTTACCCTAAATATGCTAAAAAAGTTAACAACAAATTTAGTTGATATACATGGGCAGTTTGACCATCAAATGCTTATGGATCTAAAAACGCACATTAAGATGATTGATATTTTTTCTAAAAATGAAATTGAAAACATTAAGGTCAAATTAAAAGAAAATATAGAAAAATACAATAAAATAATTGATGAAATTAATGCTATTGGTGGTGTTGGTTTAGATAGAGAAAAAAACATTGATTTATATAATTATCAAATAAATGAAATAGAAATGGCAAATTTAAAAATCAATGAAGATGAAGAGTTGGTTCAAACTAAAAACAAATACCTTAATAGTGAAAAACTTGTAGAAAATATTACGGCAAGTGTTGATGCATTGTATGATGGAAATTACAATTCATTGATGGGAATTTCTAGTGCAATTTCAAGTTTAAATAGTATTGTTGGATTAGATGAAGAAATTGAAAAACAAAAAGAGCGTTTAACAAATGTAAAATATGAAATTGAAGACATTGCAGAAACACTAAAAGATAATTTAAAAACTATTGAATATAGTGAAGAAGATTTAAATAAAATTGAAGAACGATTAGATTTAATTAAATCATTAATTAGAAAGTATAGCAATTCAAATAATATTGAAGGGGTTTTAGATTATTTATCTAATGCAAAAATTCAATTAAATAAGTTAGTTAATGCTGATGAAGAAATAAACAAACTTTTAATTAGTAAAAAGAATATTTTAAAAGAAATATATAATAATTGTGTAGAATTAACTGAGATTAGGAAAAAATATTCCAAAATATTAAAAGAAAAATTGTTAAACGAATTAAAAGAATTAGGGATGGAAAAGTCCAATTTTGAAGTTGCGTTTAACAATGATTATACAATTAACAATATTGAAGATAAATTTACTTTAAATGGTGCAGACAATATTGAATTTTTGTTTAGCGCTAATGCTGGTGAACCAGTAAAATCTTTAAACAAAATAATCTCTGGTGGTGAACTTAGCAGATTTATGTTGGCATTTAAGTGCGTTGTTAGTGGTAGTAATAGTTACAAAACCTTTGTTTTTGATGAAATTGACACAGGAATTGGTGGAAATGTTGGAAACATTTTGGGCAAAAAATTGTTTAATATTTCAACGAAAAATCAAGTCTTTTGTATTACACATTTGGCACAAATTGCTTGTTATGCAGATAGCCATTACAAAGTTTTAAAATATGAAAAAGATAATAAAACATTAGTAGATGTTAAGCCTTTAAGTGATGAAGAAAGATATTTAGAAATTGATAGAATGATTGGTGGTGGAAGTGAATATTCAAAACTACACGCAATTGAAATTATAAATGAAAGTAAAAAATACAAAGAAAATTTTAATAAAAGTTAAATTAAAAATTAATGCCATTTACAAAAAATGGCATTTTTTTATTTTTGCATAATATTTATTTTAAATATGCAAACTAATTGTGACTAAAAATTAGTTGATTAAAGAAATATTTTAGGGGATAAAATGAAATACAAATTTTTTAAAGCCATATCATTTTTTTTGTTTTGTTCGCTTTTTGTTTTAATTTCATTAAATATTCCTTATTTTTTAATTAGTGGAATAAATACAAATACTTTTATTGCAAAAAACGAATTAGATTTAATTAAAAAACAAGGTAATAATTTATTTTTTAATACAAACATAAAAAAATTAAGTGCATCAAATGGAACAGAAGAAAAGGTGAGCGAATATGTTATTGAATACAATTTATTTAATTCATTTAACATTAAGAATTTAAAAGTTAAAGTTGTAAATGATAATTTAGTTTATCCTGGTGGAAATTGTGTAGGATTAGCATTAAAAACAAAAGGTGTAACTTTAGTTGGAAACAACTACATTATAACTAAAAATGGAAATGTTAATACTCTTTTAAATTCAAATCTAAAAATTGGTGATGTTATTACAAAATTAAATGATATATATATCAACGATGTAAGTGATGTTGCAACTGTTTTAGAAAATTATATTCCAAACGAAGATATTATTGTTGAAGCTAAACGAAATGGTGAAACTTTTACTACAAAAATTAAACCCGCACTAGACATACAAACAAACAAATACAAGTTGGGGCTTTGGATTAAAAACGATTCTTTGGGTGTTGGAACTTTAACTTTTGTTAAGGATAACAATAGATATGGTTGTTTGGGACACGCAATAACTAATGAAAATGGACAAAATCTTGAAGTGTCTGGTGGAAACATTTACGAGTGCAATGTTATTGGAGTAAAAAAAGGTGAAAAAGGCAATCCTGGCGAACTTATGGGATTATTTGCACAAGGAAGAAATGTACAAGGAGATATAGACAAAAATTCTGACTATGGAGTTTTTGGAAATTTATATGAAAATAACACATTTATAGAAAACAAAAAACAAATGTTGGTTGGTGGTAAATTAACTGCAAAACCAGGATTTGCACAAATTATGGTTTGTGTTGATGGGTATGATATAGAATTATTTGACATTGAAATAATTAAAACAAATTATCAAGTTTCAGCAGAAAATAAAAGTATGATTATAAAGGTAACGGATGACAGATTAATTGAAAAAACAGGCGGCATAGTTCAGGGGATGAGTGGAAGTCCTATAATTCAAGATAACAAAATTATTGGTGCAGTAACTCACGTTTTTGTAAATGACCCACTAAAAGGTTTTGGATTATATTTAGATTGGATGTTATTTGAATAGTAAATGTCTATATTTGTAAAAAATTATGTATATTTATAGTATTTTGTAAAAAATAATAGATTTTTACAAATAATTATGTTACAATTCAATATCAAACATATTTTTAGTAAGATTTAGGTGAAAAAATGAATGATATTGAGATGAATGCAATTTTTTATTCAAAAGGGAATATTGAACTTGCTTATTCGCTTAAAAAAGCGTGTAGGAATATTAATGCAAATGTTTTTAATGTAATTCAATTTACTGAACTTATTTATAGGTTAAATGACACTTCAACTTCTATAGTATTTTTAGATTATGACAATATGGAAGGGGTGAGTTCAGTTCTAGATTTTATTTTAAATTACAATTTTAATGAATCTTTAAGTGTTGTAGTTATTACTGACAAGGAAACACCTGAAATAGATTTTTCAAAACAAAATTTTTACAAAATAAGTCCTTTAAATTTACAAAATGATTTGTATTTCATTGAACACAAGTTAAAATACACTTCTGCACTTAGAAGAAATATAGATTGTAATCTAAATGAGTTGGGGGAAGAAGTTACTGATTATTTAATTGTTAATGGTTTTAGCCCACAACATAAAGGATTTGCATATATAAAAGAATGTATAATGTTTGTTGTAACGCAACGAGGAGCATTAGGTTCTTTAAGTTCAGAAGTTTATCCTTATGTTGCTACAAAATTTAATACTGTTGTTGAAAATGTTGAAAGAAATATTAGAAATGCTATTTTGCAAGCAAAAAAAATTAATTTTAAAAATAATGATATTTGCAAATTAACATCTGGAACTAGATTATCAAATAAAGTTGTTTTGGGATATTTAGTTGATAGATCATTAAACAATATTAAAAAAGCATAAAATGGAATCATAACGATTCCATTTTTTAATCAATTATAATTGTTGCATGAATTATCGGCATAATGTTACATTGTATCATATACAAAATTACAACTAATAATATTAAAAATGAATAAATTTTTAACGGTGAGGATAAAAAATATTCACAACTTTTTCCAAATTTATTTCGTAAAATATTATTTTTTATTGCAATAGCGCTAATTATTAAATAAATATATAAAATTATTAAAAAAAACGGTATTAAAATAAAAATTGCATTTAAAATTCCAGATAATGAAAAATTCATAATAATAACTGTTATATCAAAAGCATTTAAATAACAGTGAACACATAAAACTATGATATTAAAAGTTATACAAAATGGCTTTATATTTAAAAATATTGCAATTCCACATATAATTAAAAAGTTTAACAAGTATTTAAAAAATAAAGGCCAAACACCTGTTTCTCTTTTTAAAAAATTTATTAGTGTACTGTTTGATAAATTGTCAATTTCAATGCTTCCTGAATATTTTGCTGCAGTTAAAACTCCTGTTAAAATTGCTAACAAACTAATAAAACATAAAATTATTATAATTTTATTATAACATTTAAAAAAATCTTTTAATACATTTTGTGTTTTAAAATAATTAATATTTCCTTGTTTGGTTTTCATATTAATATATATTCAAAATTTTTAAAATTAATGAATTGTTAATTTTTATTATTTAAAACTTTATGATTTTGCACTATAGATTTTGTATTAATTATATTTACACAAAAATCATTTTAATATATAATAAATATAAATAAAACATAAATATTTTTTAATTGTTTAAAATAATTAGTGGAGAATTATTATGAAAAAATACAAGTTTCTATCAATAATACTTAGCCTATTTTTGTGCTTTTCTCTTTTTGCATTAACAGCTTGTAGTACTGGTAATTTAGAAGATCCAGATTTGGGTGGTGATAGTGTGGAAGATGGTGGAGGAAGTTCCTCTGGTGGCGATGATGGTGGAGATGAGCCAGAACCTGAACCAGATGTTGCCACATCGGATTATTTTGATGGTGTTGTAATTTTGTTTAGACCAGATGCAAATAGTGCAGAAGATAGTTTTATGGATGGCATAACTGGAACTCAAATGACATTTAATCAACTTCTTGATAGGCAAATATCAATGCTTGCTGATGACATACTAAATAGGTTAGTTGGTGTTTATGGAACAGGTTATAATACAATTGATGAAGTTATTGAGTTAAAAGATAAAGAGGGCATTTCTCCTGAGTATCAATCAATACCAGCAAGTTATGTTGCAAAAAATGCTTTTGCAACTTATGATGAATTAGAAGGTGGCTATTTATACTCCGATGGTTCAGTTGCAGACGACTCGTATTTTGATTTAACACAAATTGCAAGTTGGGCTTATACTGCAAATGATAATAAAGGTACTGTAATTTATGGAACTTCTGTACAAGATAATGAAATTAACAAAAATTTTGGATTTCAAAATGCAATAATTGGATGGAATACTACTGCAGATAGAAGTGGTATAACAAAGATGTTTACTGGATTTATTAATATTGAATCATATTTAAATCCTTGGAAATGGACACTAGATCAAAATGTGTATGATGATACTGATTTTGATACATTTATAAATGGATTTAGTGAAAAATATAGAGATAATTTAAGGATGGCTTTGTCATCACTACTTTTAACTGGTGAATATGATGCTGAAAGTTCATACGATTTTGATCAAACAACTTACGACAACAATTTGTCAAATATTGGACACATTGGGCTTTTAAGTTATGACAAACAAGTTATAAAAAATTTTATTAAAGATGTTATAATTGGCAAAGATTTAATTGATGCAGATAATGAAGCTTTAAGATTGCTTGAAGAAAATTTTGATTTAACCAATTTTACAGGCATTGAACCAGATTCGGACACATTATTAAATATGAGCCAAGAAGAAATTGCTACTCTTGACACAATGCACACATATAAAGCTTACGACTTAATTATAGATGCTATTGTTGAGCAAGCAGCAAGCAACACTTTTGATGGGGTTGCACCAATTTATGCTGAAATGCCAAGATTAAGTTCTATGTATATGTCTTGGGAACAAATTGATGCAGAAGCAGAGGCAACGGGCACAGAATTTAAAACAAGCACTTCTTTAAAAATAAATAGTATTATTATTTTGCCAAAAGACATTGTTAGATTAAATTTAGCACTATGTTTCTTTGAAGCATTAACTGGTGACAAAGATTTTTATGCAAAAGTTAATATAAATTTTGTTGCAGATGACAATAGTTACACAACAAGCAAAACTACTCCTGTAAAAATTGGCGAACAAGAAGTTGGGGATTATGAAGAAGGAACTGGTGGTAATTCCTCTGGCCCAAATATTCCAGAGTTATCTAGTAGTGACAATACATTTCTTATAGAAGCATCTGACTTTGGTGAATATGAAGACAATCCATTTTATATGGGTGAAGATGAAAATGGTGCAATTTATGAATTTCCAATTTGGAGCCCACATAATTTGCCAATAGACGATATTACCACATTTAATAATCCATACACAATGGAACAAAGCAATAGTGTAAGTGCCACAGTATATTTTGATGGTGGAAGCAACTATATGGAATTATCCTTTGAATTTTTTGAAGATGAAGGATGTACAACACCTTGTGTTGGAATTCCTGAATATAGTTTTGGATTAATTGATTTCGATTTTGAATGGGAAAATTTATAAAATATAGAGCAGTTAAAACTGCTCTTTTTTTTGTATATTTTTTTATTATTTATACAAATTAAAAGAAAGGAGTTAAATTATGAAAAAAATTTTTTTAGGGATATTATCTTTAATTTTAATAATTGGAGTGATATTAACACCACAAAATACAAATTGTGTTAATGCAAGTGATTTATTTGATAATTTTTCAAGCAAAAGTTATGTTTTATTAGATAAAAATAGTGGGGAAGTTATTGTTGAGAAAAATGCTCAAGAAAAACTTCCTGTTGCAAGTATATGTAAACTTATGACATCTCTTTTAACCTTAGAAAAAATTGACGCAGGGGTGTTAAATTTAGATATGGAAGTTGTAGCAAGCACTTATGCGTGCAGTATGGAGGGGTCGCAAGCATTTTTAGATGATGGTTGCAAGTATAAAGTATATGATTTGCTTAAAAGTGTTATTGTGGCAAGTGCCAATGATAGTAGTGTTGTTTTAGCAGAAACAATTAGTGGAAGCGAAAAAGAATTTGTAAAAATTATGAATCAAAGAGCAAAAGAACTTGGTATGACAAATACATTTTATGAAAATGCAAATGGTTTGCCAACTCCAAACCAACATAGCACTGCAATGGATACAGCACTAATACTTAAAGAAATTAGTAAACATGATTTGTATAATGAATTTAGTAATATATGGATGGACAAACTAATTCATCCAAGTGGTAGAGAAACTGATTTAGTTAACACTAATAGATTAATTAAATATTATTCATATTGTTTAAATGGGAAAACAGGATTTACAGATGAAGCTGGTTATTGCTTAGCAAGTACTGCACAAAAAGATGGATTAACACTAATTGCTGTAGTTTTAAATTGTAAAGATGCTGCATCAAGATTTAGTGAAAGCATTGAACTTTTTAACTATGGCTTTGCAAACTTTGAAAACAAGCAAATTTTATTTAAAAATGAACCAATTTCTGATGCAGTAAAAGTTAAAAATGGCAAAATTGATAGCACTTACATTGGTGCAGAAAATAATTTTTATGTTTTAAATAAAAAGGGAGAAAATCATGATGTTTCTTTTGAGTTTGATATACCAAATACTATCAAAGCTCCTATAAAACAAGGAGATGTTGTTGGAAAGTGCTTAATAATAAAACAAGGTAAAGTGATTGCAGAAGAAAACTTAATAGCATTAAGTAATATTGACAAGCAAAATTTTAAAGATATATTAGATAAAATATCAAACAAATGGGAATTAATTTAACAAAAAAAGATCCATATTTATGGTTCTTTTTTGCTTTTTTACCAATTTTTAATCATTAAAAATTGGGCTTTTTTATTGATTAATATATATATATATTATATAATATATTGTATTTATTTTAATTGGGAGAATTATGATTTCATTATTAAGAAATTTTACAGGTACAGAATTAATTATTGCAGGAATCGCAATGCTACTTACATTAATTATTTCACTATCTATGCATGAATTAGCACACGCTTTTGTTGCATATAAAAATGGTGATGATACTGCAAAATTAATGGGTAGATTAACCTTAAACCCAATTGCACATCTTGATCCTATGGGATTACTTTTTTGTATTATATTTGGCTTTGGTTGGGCAAAACCTGTTCCTGTTAACCCTTTAAAATTTAAAAAATATAGAAGTGGTATGGCATGGGTTAGTGTTGCCGGAGTTATTACAAACTATATTTTGGCATTTTTATCATATTTAGGCTATGTATTATGTGTTCGTTTCGTTGTAAATTATAACTACTTCTTTATTTTTTTAGAGTTGTTCTTTTATTTAATGTTTAGTTTAAATATTATGTTGTTTGTATTCAATTTACTTCCTTTGTACCCATTAGATGGTTTTAATTTAGTAAATTCTTTTACAAGAGAAAACAATAAATTTATTAATTTTGCAAAAGAAAAAGGTCCTATAACTTTGCTATGTATTTTGATATTTGATGATATATTGTATTTTACAATAGGTTTGTCTATTTTACAATGTATAGTTGAGTTTGTGTCTTTACCAATTACACTATTACTTGGATTAATTATTTAGGTGGATTATGGAATTAGAAATTATTAAAGCAATAAGGGAAGAAGATGTTGAAACATTTAATTTAAAAATGTCCAACTATGATGACCCTATGGAAGCATTGCTTGATTTAATTAAAGCAAATAAAATGGATATCGAAAATATTGAACTTAGTATTTTAACAGATCAATATTTAAAAATGATGGAAGATATTAACAATATTGACATGGAAAAAGCAAGCAAGTTTATTGAAATGGCAGCCACTCTTATTGAGATTAAAAGCAAAGCATTATTGCCTAAACATGATGAAGAAACTGAGGAATATATTGACGAAGCAGCATTGCTTGCTCAAAGGTTAAAATTGTATAGTTTGTTTAAAGAACAATGTGAAGTTTTGAAACCTTTGGAAGATGTAAACAAGTTGTATAAAAAACCAGAAGACCAAGCAAACAAATTTAGAATTGTTATAAAAGATATGTCTTTAGATTTGTTGCTTGATGCTTTTGCTAGGATTATGGTAAAGGCAAATGCAGTTAATGAAAATGAAGGTCCAAAGGAAATAACAAAAGAACAATTTACAATTCCACAAAAAATTTGTGCAATTAAAGATATGTTAATTTCAAGAAACAAAATAATGTTTAGTGAACTTTTTATTAATAGTTTAAATAGAGATGAGGTTATAACAACTTTTTTAGCCGTTTTGGAACTTTTAAAAGAACAAACCATTAAAGTAACTCAAAATCAAGAGTTTGGAGATATTGAAATTGTAGGAGTTGAACAAGAAAACAATGGATAATTTAGTAAATATAATTGAAGCAATATTATTTGTTGCAGGTGATGGAGTGCAATATTTTGATATTGCAGACAAATTGGAAATTAGTGAAAAAGAAGTTAAAAATGCTGTTGAAGAATTAAAACAAAGATATGAATCATATAACAGTGGAATAAAAGTTGTTACATACAATAATAAAGCACAATTAAGCACTAATCAAGATTATATCAATGAAGTAACAGTTGTTTTAAATCCAATTAAGGAAAAACAATTAACAAAAGCTGTTTTAGAAGTTTTAGCAATAATTGCATATAAACAACCTGTAACAAGGCTTGATGTTGAAAATGTTAGAGGGGTAAATTGTGATTATGCAATTTCAACGCTTCTTGATAACAATATAATTGAAGTTGTAGGCAGAAAAGATGCTGTTGGTAAGCCATTGTTATTTGGCACAACTGATTTGTTTTTAAAGAGGTTTAATTTAAACTCTATTGATGACTTGCCTGATTATGAAGAATTGTTAAATAGAATTAAAGTAATTGAAACACCAAAAGACAATAGTTTATTTAATTATGGTGAACATGTTGTTGAAGACAATGGAACAAATGAAAACAATTCTGAAAGTGAAGATGCAAATGAATCAAATGAAGAAGAACAAATAAAAATCTACAACGAAATTAACGACAAAATTAATGAAGCATCAAGCAATTTAGATGAAATTTTTGATGAAGATGAATTTGAAGAAGATTACGATGATGACGACGATGATGAGGAAGATTTAATTTAATTATTTAAAGTGGCAATTTGCCACTTTTTTTTATTTTATACTAATAAATTAATTATTTTTACTAATACTAAAACTATGATAATGATTTTAATTTTTTTAACTACTTTTATATTATTTATTACAATCAATTTTAGAGTTAGCGCAAACTTAAATTATGATGTTTTAAGTAATAATGGAAACCTTACAATAAAACTTTTTAAATATATGTTTTTATTTTATGGCGACTTTAAAATTGAAAATAATTTTATTCAGATAAAAAAGAAAAACAATAAATCTTTTAATATAAATTTAAAAATATCCAAAAAACAATTACTTTTTTTAAAAGAACTAAATAAGAATATTTCAACAAAAATTTATATTAATAGTTTAGAACTTAAAACATTATTATGTCTTGAAAATCCAGCAGGGATTGCAATATTATCTAGTTTATACTCAATATTAAGTAATTTATTTTTAATAAAACTAAAACAAAATAATTTTGATATTACAATAAAAAATAATGTGAATACTGGCTTTAGGCAAAATATTTTAAAATTAGATGTCAACACAACTATTTATGCTAGTATTTTGGATATTGTTTGGGCATTTATTATAACATTATTTAATAATAGGAGAAAAAATGGTGAAGAAAGAAGAAGAAAAACAGAATGTTAATCAAAACATAGATGAAATTGTTAATGATGCTATGAAAAACTTAAAAAATATGGTGGAAACTAACACAATTATGGGAACGCCAGTTATTACAAAAGACGGAACAACAATAATTCCTATATCAAAAGTTTTAGTTGGATTTGTTTGTGGTGGTGGTGAATTTAGCACAAGTTGTAAAAAACAATGTGAATATCCATTTGCCGGTGGAAGTGGCGCAGGATACACTATTGTTCCAACGGGATTTTTAACAGGCAAAAACGGTGTGTTTTCTTTTGTTGCTGTTGAACAAAATAATTTATATAGCGATTTACTTGTTACTGTTAACGGAATACTTAAAACAATTTACAAGGAGAGTAATAACAATGACAAAAAATAAAAGCAAAAGTTTAGTAAGCATTATTTTATTTATACTATGCATATCAATATTTTTAACTTATATTAAGGCAAATTTTATGTGCTATGCAAACGAACCAAATATAATGGCTGGTGCAAAATCAATGGTTGTGTTGGAAGGAAATACTAACAAACTTTTATATTCCTACAATAAAGATGAAAAATTGCCAATGGCTAGTTTAACAAAAATTATAACTTGTATTGTGGCAATAGAAAATAGTGATAATTTAGATGAAAATGTAAAAATTGCTGATGAAAGTGTTGGAATTGAAGGTACAAGTATTTATTTGACCAAGGGCGAAGAAATGCCACTTAGAGAATTGCTTTTAGGTTTAATGCTTGCAAGTGGTAATGATAGTGCAATGGCAATAGCTTATCATATAGGTGGTAGCGAAGAAAATTTTGTTAAGATGATGAATGAGTTTGTTCATAAAATTGGGGCAACAAATACAAGTTTAGCAAATCCTCATGGATTAGATGCTGAAAATCATTATACAACTGCAAATGATTTAGCATTAATAACTAGTTATGCATTAAAAAATGAGGAATTTTTAAAAATTGTTTCAACTAAAAATGCAACTATTAGTGGAAATAGTCAAGTTGAAGCAAGATATTTAAAACATAAAAATAGATTGTTATTTTCAGATGAAAATTGCATTGGAGTAAAAACAGGCTTTACTGATAATGCTGGTAGATGCTTGGTTCACGCAACAAGACAAGAAGACGGAATGGAAATCATAACTGTTTTGCTTAATTGCCCATCAATGTTTGAAGAGGCAGATAGATTAAATAAATTGGCTGTACAAAATTATGAGTATGTGGAACTAATTAAGCCTTATAATTTTGTTGGTTCAGTAAATATAAATAATGGAAGTTCAAATATTACAAATGTTGCTACAATAAAAGGTTTTAGCACTGTAATAAAGAAGGGAGAAATTGATAAATATAAAATAGAATACAATATTCCAGAAACACTTGATGCACCAATACAGAATGGGGATATAATTGGCAATGTTGTTGTTATGTATGAAGGGGAAACAATATTTGAAGAAAATTTGGTTTCTATTGATAGTGTTGACAATGTTGATATTAAATTTATGTTAGATAATATTTTAAATAAATGGTATGCATAATTGACTAAATTGTAAATATGTTTTAATATGTAAATATGAGAATAAATAAATATTTAGCCGATTGTGGAATTGGTAGTAGAAGAAAAGTTGAAGAATATATTTTGCAGGGAAAAGTAAAAATTAATGATTGTGTTGTTAACAATTTGTCAACACAAATTAATGAAAATGATGTTGTAAAATTTAATAATAAAATTGTTGTTCCTGTTGCAAAAAAAGTGTATATATTATTAAATAAACCTAAAGGATATTTAACAACAGTTAGCGACATTTATAATCGAAAAACTGTTTTAGATTTATTAAAAGATGTGCCTTTTAGAGTTTATCCTGTTGGTAGGCTTGATTACGACACAGAAGGGTTGTTGATTTTAACTAACGATGGAGATTTTGCAAATAAAGTTATTCATCCAAGGAATAATATTTGTAAAACATACGAAGTTGAAGTTAAATATCCTTTAAACAATGAAAATATTTTAAAGTTAACTTCAGGAATGATTATTGATGGCTATAAAACAACACCAGCAAAATTAAACAATTATAGAAAAATAAAAAATAAATATATTTTTAATTTATCTATATTTGAGGGAAGAAACAGACAAATTAGAAAAATGGTTGAACAAATAAACAACGAAGTTGTTAATTTAAAAAGATTGTCCATTGGAAATTTAACTTTAGGTAAATTAAAAAGAGGCGAATATAGATATTTAACCACAAATGAATTAAAAAATATTTTTACAAATAAAAGTTGATAAATATCAACTTTTATTTTAATGCTTTTAAGTTGCAAAAAATAATTATATTTATTATAATAATTTTAGTGTATTAAAGGGGTAGAATATGATATCAATTGCTATGGATGGGACTTTTGCTTCTGGTAAAAGTTCAATTGCTAAGGGGGTTAGCAAAAAATTAAATATTTTATATTTAAATTCAGGACAATTATTTAGAGCATGTGGACTTTATTGTTTAGAAAATAATATAGATCCCAATGACAAAGAAAAGGTTGTTTCAGCAATTAAAGATATTGATTTATCAATAAAATATATAAATGGTAATCAACACACATATCTAAACGGTGTTGATGTGAGTGATAAACTAAATACACCTATAATGGGGAATTATTCTTCAATAGTTAGTGTTTATCCAGAAGTTAGAGAAAAAACTATAGGTATTCAAAGAGAAACAGCAAAAACACAAAGTGTTATAATTGAAGGTAGAGACATAACATCACATGTTTTGCCTAATGCCGACTATAAATTTTACATAACAGCATCTGAAAAGGTTAGGGCACATAGAAGATATTTAGATTTTAAAAATTCTGGTGAAAAAATTACAATAAAACAAGTTTTAAAAGATTTAAAAGAAAGAGATTACAGGGATAGTCATAGGGACATTTGTCCTTTGGTTAGAACACCAGATTCTATATATATTTCAACAACAAATTTAACTTTAGATGAAGCAATAGAAAAAGTTTTAAGTTATATAAATAAAAAATAATTATTATAAATGGTATTAATATGTTGTATTATATTTTAAAAATTATATTTTATATTCCGGCAAAATTGTTTATATTTCCAATGAAAGTTATTGGCAAAAAAAATGTTCCTAAAAAAGGAAGAATGTTGTTTTGTGCAAATCATCAAACTGCCAACGACCCAATTTTAGTTGCCTTAAATATTAACAGAAGATTTTACTTTATGGGCAAAGCTCCATTATTTAAAAACAAATTTAATAATTGGTTTTTAAGGAAATGTGGGGCATATCCTGTGCATCACAAAGAAAATGATATTGAATCTGTAAAAACAACATTGAAACATTTAAAAGCAGAGCACGCTTTATGTATTTTTCCAGAAGGTGCAAGATTAAAAACTGAAGAGGCACATGACTTGAAAAATGGTGTTGTTAATTTTGCTTTTAAAACAAATTCTCCTATAGTTCCTGCGGCATTTGTTAAAAAAACATTGGCATTTAAAAGAAATGTTCTATTGGTTGGTGAGCCTTTTAATCTAAGCGAAATGGAAGAATTTAAGGGGAGAAAGGTTGACAAAGAATTACTAACTGAAGCAAGTGCTTATTTAAAGAAAAGAATACATGGTTTACTTAGAGATTACAACAAAAAGAAACAAGACAAATTAAAAGCAAAACAAGAAAAAATTAGAAATAAAAAAATAATTAAAAATTGCAAAATTGCATTAAAAAAATTAGACAAAGGAATTAATTAATCTTTGTCTTTTTTTGTTTTAATTAAAATAAAACATAAAGTTTAAAAAATAATATTTTAAATTAATAATATTAAATTAATAATAAATTAATTATATTAATAATTTAATAACTTTTTCAAAATTTTTGCTTTAAAAAAATAAATAATTAAGCCATTTAATAGTGTAGTTTTATAAATAAAAAGATTACATCAAAATTAATGTAATCTTTTATTTTTATTTAAATTTTGCATTTATTTAAAAATAAAAAATAGTGTAACCAATTTGGATACACTATGGTGGGAGGAGATGGATTCGAACCATCGAAGTCGGAGACGACGGATTTACAGTCCGTTGCATTTGGCCACTCTGCAATCCTCCCAAATGGAGCTAGCGAAAGGAATCGAACCTTCAACCTGCTGATTACAAGTCAGCTGCTCTACCGTTGAGCCACGCTAGCATATTTATGGTGCCGCGGGGCGGAATCGAACCACCGACACAGGGATTTTCAGTCCCTTGCTCTACCGACTGAGCTACCGAGGCAAACATAAAATGGCGACCTGGAAGAGACTCGAACTCTCGACCTCCGCCGTGACAGGGCGGCGTTCTAACCAACTGAACTACCAGGCCATAAATTAATATTTAATTAGGTTGGGTATTGGTGGGCCTTCAGGGACTTGAACCCCGGACAAACCGGTTATGAGCCGGTTGCTCTAACCAACTGAGCTAAAGGCCCAATTTGCAGTACCAAAATTTATATTGGTCGGGGTGAAGAGACTCGAACTCCCGGCCCCATGATCCCAAATCACGTGCGCTACCAACTGCGCTACACCCCGAAATATAGTTTTTCGGTACTGACAATAGAATTTTACTATAATATGCAAGTGATGTCAAGAGAAAAAATGCATTTTTTACTCATTTTTTATATGATATTTTTTCGCTAATAAAAGTTAAAAAATAACAAAATTTTACAAAGGTTCTTATTTTTTTTAAATCGTGTTATGATAAAATTTTTTTAAACATTTTAATAAGGAAACTAGTGATATGCGAATTAAAAATAGATTATATAATAACACATTATATATTATGTTATGTGGCGAACTTGATGAGTGTTCGGCAAACTATACAAGAAGTTTGATTGATGATTTGTTGGATAATAGTGAAATCTATAAACAGGTTATTTTTGACTTGTCTGAATTGGAATTTATGGATAGCACTGGAATTGGTGTGTTGATAGGCAGGTACAAGAAACTAAAAAATAAAAATATACCAATTTATATATGTAATGCATCAAATCATGTTGAAAAAATTTTTAAAATGAGTGGGCTATATGAAATTATGCCTAAAATTAGCTAGGAGCAAATTATGATTTATAGAAATGAAATGAAATTAAAAGTAAAAGCATTAAGTGAAAATGAAAGTTTTTGTAGAGCATGTGTTGCAAGTTTTTGTTCATCATTAATTCCGTCAATAGAAGAATTAAGCGACATAAAAACTGCCGTAAGTGAAGCAGTAACAAACTGTGTTGTTCATGCATATCCAGTTGAAAAAGGTTTTATTGATATTAGTGTAAAAATAATCGGTAGTTCTGTGTACATAACCATAGCAGACAATGGTGTTGGCATTGAAAATGTTGAAAAGGCAAAAGAACCTTTTTACACAACAATAAAAACGGGCGAAAGAAGTGGCATGGGATTTTCAGTAATGGAAAGCTTTATGGATTCTGTTGTGGTTAAATCTGAATTGGGCAAAGGTGTTACAGTTACTATGATTAAAAAAATAGGGAGTAATGCTTGTGCCATAGGGGGATAAAATGTTAAGTGGTGCCGAAACATTATTGTTAATAAAGCGTGCACAAGAAGAAGATAACACTGCAAAACAACTACTTGTTCAAGCAAATTCTCCATTAATAAAAAGTGTTATAAAAAGATATATAAACAAAGGTGTAGATTATGAAGATTTATATCAACTAGGAAGTTTGGGATTTTTAAAAGCCATAAACAATTTTAATGAAAGTTTTAATGTAAAATTTAGCACTTATGCTGTTCCTATGATTGCTGGCGAAGTTAAAAGGTATTTAAGGGATAATGGCATAATTAAAGTTTCTAGAAGTGTTAAGGCGTTATCTATTCAAATATCAAAGTTTGTTGAAGAATATTACAATAAAAATTTAAAATCTCCAACATTAGATACGATTGCTAAAAATTTTGATGTTTCCATTCAAGATGCAGTTTTTGCAATGGAAAGCAGTAGAATGCCTGTGTCATTATATCAACCTGTAGGAGATAATGATGGAAATAAAGAACTTACATTGATTGACAAACTAGATGATGGCAACTCTATTGACAAAGAACTAGACAAAATGCTTTTATATAATATTATTAAAGATTTGAATCCCAGAGATAAAAAAATAATTATACTAAGATATTTTAGAGATAAAACGCAAAGTGAAATTGCAAAATATTTGGGAGTGTCACAAGTGCAGGTTAGTAGATTAGAAACAAAAATATTAAAAGAAATAAAATCTAAACTAGAATAAAAAAGACAACTAAATGTTGCCTTTTTTATTTTTTTCTTAAAAAGAATTAAAAATTATTAAGCAGATATTTTTTCATCATTACTATCCGATTCGTCATCAATTATTTCTTCTAAATCTTTTTCATCTTCAAAAAGTTTATCTTCAACGATTTCATCTTCATCAATATTTTTATCTTGTTCAATATCATTAACTTCATCACTATTTAAGTTTTCATCAATGTTATTTTTTTCATTTTCTTCTATAGCAATTTCGCTTTCTGCATTAGTTTGTATATTTGCAGAATTTTCGGTTTCGTTTAAATCTTGTTCAACCAACTTGTTGTTTATTAAGTCTTCATCTTCTTCGTTATCTAAAATATTTTTATTATTTTCGTTAAGATTGTTTGTGTTATCATTATCAGAATTTTCATCATTTAGTTCTTCATCATTTGTTATATCTTCTATTGTTTCCATTGTTGAAACATCTGAAATGTTGGATTCGGTATTGCCATCAACCATAACAGGTTTTTTAGAGTCTGAATTCATATTTAATGTGTTAATGCCATTGTTGACTGTTCCGTTATTTATCATATCAATCAATGTATTTTTTCCATAGGTGTTTATGTTTTTATCGGTTCTTTGAAAATTATTTTGTTTATAGTAATCAACATATCCGTTACCATTTGCATAGCCAGAACCATTGCCATTTACTCCATTATTTGTGCCGTTGTTTAAGTTGTTTTGCGTTATTATTCCATTTTGGAAAGTTCCATTTGGGGCATTAACATCATCACCATAAATCGGTAAGTTGTTATTTATTGCAATTCCATTTTGCACATTGTTGTTGACATTATTTTGATTGTTTAATTCATTATTGTATAAGTTATTGGTATTATCTATATTGTTATTGTCATTAACCATTGCATTTTGGTTATTTTTTACATTTTCATTTTCTTTTTTAAATGTGTCAATATTTGTGTTTTTTTGATTGTTTAAATTATTTTCATTTTCTATATTATTTGTTTTATTTGCCACATTGTTTGCGTTTTTATAGGTGTCAATATTAGTTTTGTTTATATTGTTATTTGTTAAATTTGAAGATTCTGTGCTTTGATTAATGTCTTCAAAATTATAATCAATTTGAAGTTGTGCTTCTTTTAAAATGTAATCAATTTGATTTAAAGTTGCAAGTGCGCTTTTAAAATAAGTTATTCTTGCATCTATATGATTTAAAATTTTTAAATAGTTGCTGTTAATAATGTCAACGCTTTTAGACAAACCATAATTTGAACTTATTGTGCTAATATTATTAATTTCATTATTTAATTGTCCATTACTTGCTTTAATTCTTTTTATAGTTGTTTTAATATCTTGAACATAATTATTAAGTGCAATTAATTGTTGATTGTTTGGAACAATTTCGCCATTAATCATTTTATTATTTATTGTTTTTAAATTTTCAATGCAATTTAATAATTCGGTTTTTTCATCACTCAAAATATTGTTTGCTTCAACTACATCTGCAGTCATTGTGTATAATTCTTGAACTTTATATAAATAATTGTTTAAAGTGTTTTGTGCAATATCTGTATTATAGTTGCTTGCGTATCTAGGAACATATCTAATTTTATCAAATAAGAAAACATAAACTCTTTCTTTTTCATCGCTACTCATTTCTTCATCATTTATGGTGTTATTAAAAATTTCATCTAATGTTTCTTGTGGTATGTTTTCATTTTCACTTGTTCCGTTTTCGTCAATTAATGTGCCATCTCCATTTTCATCAATAATTAAAACATCATTTAATTCAGTGTTGCTATCAATATCATCTTCAAATATTACATCAACATTTGTTTTGTTAGATTCAATATTTTCTTCTTGTTTAAGTTCTGTGTTTTCTTCATTTTGAATTAATGTGCTATTATCTTCTTCATTTATATTAGTTTGTTGTAAATCATCTTCGTTATTTTCTGTTTGATTTTCTTCGTTTGTAGTTTCATCTAAATTATTTTCTACATTGTTATTTAAATTTTCATCATCAACATTTTCCAAATTTTCAGCTTCTTCGTTTTCATCAGTTAGTGTGTAAATAACATTATTTTCATTGTTTGAGTTATCTTCTGTTGTTATTTCAACTTCATCAATTTTAATTTCTTTTGCTTCTTTTCTTTCAGGTAGTGCAATACTTCTGCTTATAACATTGGTTTTAGATGTGTTTTCAATTTCATATATGTCGGGGTTTGCAATATAACTATTGTCAATAGTGTCTAAATTAGAAACTGTATTGTATAGTGATGTTAAATTTTTATCAATATTTTTTCCTACAGCAGTTGGTGTGGAATTATTTGTGCAACCATATAGATAGCACAAACACAAACTAAATAAAATTGTTAATGCAATAAATTTTTTCATTTTTATTCCTCCGTTTTATTTAGTTTGCGATTTTTTAATAAAATTATTTATAAAACATTTATTTTTTTGTTTAATGTTTATTTTTTTGTAAATTATTTGTAAATAAAAGGGGAGAAATAAATGGATGTTAAAGAAAGAAACAAAAAATACAATGAATATGTTGATGCAAAGGTTCCAAAAACAAAAAATTTCCCAACATTAATTTATGCTTATTTAGTTGGTGGTGTAATTTGTATGATTGGACAAGGAATACAAGATATTTTGCTTGCACTATTTCCAAGTTTAACATTGGAAGATGCTGGTGCATGGATGTTGATTATACTTATATTTTTTGCAAGTTTATTAACAGGGCTTGGTTGGTATGATAGGATTGGGGTTTTTGCTGGGGCGGGATCAATTGTTCCAATTACTGGTTTTAGCAATTCTATTGCTAGTCCTGCAATTGAATTTAAAAAAGAAGGCATTATATTTGGGTTGTGTGTTAAGATGTTTTCTATTGCTGGACCTGTTATTGTTAATGGGGTTGCAATTTCAGTTTTAGTAGGAATAGTATATTTATTTTTATAGGAGAATGTGGAAGAAATTATGAAAGTAGGTAATCAAACGATAGTTTTTAAAAATAAACCAAAAATTATAGGAAGTTATAGCGTTGCAGGGGAAAAAGAAGGGTATGGCAATTTTAAGGAATACTTTGATTATGTTTTAAAAGATGATAAATTTGGTGAAAAAACTTTTGAAAAAGCAGAAAGAAAGATTATTGAACACACCATTTTTAAGGCTATTGATAGTGCCAATTTAACTGTTGCTGATATAGATTTGTTGGTTAGTGGTGACTTACTTAATCAAATAATTTCTTCGAGTTTTACCGCAAGGCACTTTGATTCAACATTTATTGGGTTATATGGAGCATGTTCAACCATGGCTGAAAGTTTAGCAATTGGAGCGTGTATGGTTGATGCTAAGCATTTTATAAATGTTGCTTGTGCAACAGGAAGTCATTTTAGCACAGTTGAAAGACAATATAGATATCCTTTGGAATTAGGAAATCAAAGGCCACCAGTTTCACAATGGACAGTAACAGGTGCTGGATGTTCAATTTTAAGTTTAAAAGGAAAAAGCAACATAAGAATTTCTAGTGCCACATTTGGTAAAGTAACTGATTATGGAATTAAAGATGCAAATAACATGGGTGCAGCAATGGCACCTGCTGCTATGCGTACAATAATAACTCATTTTGAAGATACAAAATCTAAGCCTGAGGATTTTGACTTAATTTTAACGGGAGATTTAGGCAAATTAGGAAGTGAAATTTTTCTTGATTTGATGGAACACCATGGTTATAAACTTGGGAACAATTATAATGATTGTGGACAAATGATATACAACAATAACCAAAAAACATTTCAAGGTGGAAGTGGTGCTGGTTGTAGTGCTGTTGTACTAAATAGTTATATTTTTAAAAAATTGCAAGAGGGAACATTTAAAAAGGTTTTATTTGCAGCAACAGGTGCATTGCTTAGTCCAATTAGTAGTCAACAAGGTGAAAGCATACCTGGAATTTGTCATGCAATTGTTTTAGAAAGGAGTGATGATTAATATGTGGTTAATGTATTTAAAGGTGTTTTTGGTTGGTGGATTTATTTGTATGTTAGGTCAAATATTGATTATCAAAACTAATATAACAAGTGCTAGAATTTTAGTGTTGTTTGTTGTGATTGGGGCTTTACTTGAAGCGTTTGGGCTATATGAACCGATAGTTACATTTGCAGGAGCAGGGGCAACTGTTCCAATTACTGGTTTTGGAAGAAGTTTGGCCAAGGGGGCAATTCAAGCAGTCAAAGAAAAAGGGATTTTGGGCATTTTTACAGGTGGGCTTACTGCAACAGCAGGAGGAATTGCCGCAGCAGTAATTTTTGCTTATATCTTTGCTTTAATTTTTAGTAGTAAAACAAAAAAGTTTTAAGAATTACTTAAAACCTTTTTTTGTTTTTTAATGTATAAAATCAATTTGTTAGCATTAACATTATTAATTAAAACATATAATTTAGTATGTCAGTATTTACTTTGATTTTTAAAACTAAAAAATATATAAAAAGGCATAGAAAAAAACTAGTAGTTTTTTTAGTGTTATTTTGTATTTTCAATGGTATTTTTTATTTTTACAAAAATAACATAAATTCAATTATTAATGAGACTATTGATGTTAAGTGTAAGGCTCTTGCTGTAAAAGCAATGAATAATGCAATAAGCGAAATTGTTATGGATAACATAATCTATGAAGATTTAATTAATATTGTAAATGATGAGTCTGGAAATATTGCTTTAATTACAGCAAATGCTATTGAAATTAATAATTTGTCAAAAGATTTATCTCAACAAACAGAAATTTATATTAATAATTTGGGAAATTCGGGTGTTAAAATTCCTATTGGAAATTTTACAGGCATTCCACTTTTTGTAGGGCTTGGCCCAAATATTAATTTAAAAGTAAAACCTGTTGGTGCAGTTGTTTGCAGATTTTCAAGTAAATTTGAAAGTGCAGGTATTAACCAAACAAACCACAAAATTTATTTAACTATTTCTAGTTCAGTAAGTACTGTTTTACCACTTGTTACAAGCAAAGTTCAAGCAGAGCAAGAGGTTTTAATTTCTGAAAGCATAATAATTGGCAAAGTTCCAGAAGTGTATTTGTATTCAGACCAATTAGACACATTATTAAACTTTGTTCCATATTAATAAATAATTATTGTTAAAAAACTCCTTTTGTGATACACTACATAGGGAGTTTTTTATGATATATTTAGATAATGCAAGTACAACCAAAATGTATGATGAAGTTATTGAAGAATATAACAACATATCGAAAAACAATTTTTTTAACGCATCAGCACTTTATAACAAAGGTTTGGAAAGCAAAAACTTAATAAATAAAAGTAGAAATACAATTTTAAATTCGCTTGGGGCAACAAATTTTGACCTTGTTTTTACAGGTTCTGCAACAGAAGCAAACAATATGGCAATTTATAATTTTTCTAATAGGAAAAATAAAAATTTTGTTTTTTCAATGGCAGAACATCCAAGTGTATTTAATGTTGCAAAAGACTTACAAAACAAAGGAATTGAAGTTAGGTTTGCAAAATTAACAAAAGAAGGTGTTGTTGACAAAGAGCATTTTAAAACATTGATTGATGAAAACACTTGTTTTGTTTCAATTATGAATGTGTGTAATGAAACAGGTGCAGTAAACGACATTAAAGAATTAGTTAAAATTGCAAAAAGTATCAATAAATCATTAATTTTTCATAGTGATGGAGTGCAAGCATTTTTAAAGATTCCAGTAAATTTAGATAATTTGGGAGTAGATATTTACACAATATCATCACATAAGGTTAATGGACCAAAAGGTGTGGGTGCACTAATTGTGCGAAAAGGTTTAAATATAAACCCATACATTATTGGTGGTGGGCAAGAAAATAATAAAAGAAGTGGCACCGAAAATGTTGCTGGAATATGTGCATTTGGCAAGGCAGTTTCAATTAATTTTTTAAAGTTAAAGAGTGATTATGATAAAATCAGAAACTTAAAAAAATTCTTTTATAACGAATTAAAAAACATTAAAAATTTTGTATGTTATACTTACAATGAAAGTTTTTCTCCATTTATTTTAGAGGGTAGTTTTTTAGGTGTAAAGGCTGAAACAATGTTGCATATGCTAGAAGAATATGGAATTTTTATAAGCAATGGCTCAGCATGTTCATCAAAAAAACAAGGTAATAGAATTTTAGAGTCAATGGGGTTAAACTTTGCTGAAATAGAAAGCAGTGTTAGATTTAGTTTTGATTACGATACAAAAATTGATGATTTAAAGTACGCTTTAGAATATATAAAAAAGGTAAATGAAAATTATTTAAAAATTACAAATAAAGGAAAATAATATGTGTGTTACAACTAAAAAAGCAATAATTTTAAGATATTCCGAAATATATTTAAAAGGAAAAAATAGAGGTTTTTTTGAAAAAGTTTTATTAAATAATATTAAACAAAAATTGCAATCTTTTAAATATGAATTGACAAGAATTAGTGGAAGATACATAATTACAGATTTTGACGAAATATTTGAAGAAAATATTATTAATTCTCTTGTTAAGGTTTGTGGACTATATAGCATAAGTTCTGCACTACAAGTTCCAAATGCTAGTTTAGAAGATTTAATTTCAGTTTGTAAAAAAATAAAGATTGAAACTGAAAATTTTAGGGTTACAGTTAATCGTGCTAATAAAAATTTTAGAGTAAATAGTACAGAATGCTCAAAAATTTTAGGTGAAGCAGTTTTAGAAAATAATGAAGGGTTAAAAGTTAATTTAACAAGTCCACAAACAGTTTTAAATGTTGATTTAAGAGAAAATGGTGATGCTTTTATATTTTACAACTCTATTAAAGCAGTTAATGGAATGCCAGTTGGAACAAGTTCAAAAGGATTACTACTTTTAAGTGGTGGAATTGATAGCCCTGTTGCTGGATTTATGATGGCAAAAAGGGGAATGCCTATTGAAGCAATTCATTTTTATAGTTTTCCTTATACTAGTGAATTAGCAAAACAAAAAGTTATAGATTTAGCAAAAATTATGAGTGAATATACTGGAAACATAAAAATTCATATGGTTAAATTTACTCATGTTCAAGAAAGTATACACGAAAATTGCAATCCGGAGTATATGATTACTTTAATGCGTAGGATAATGATGCGTATTGCAGAAAAAATAGCAAAACAAACTAGTTGTAAGGCAATTATAACAGGAGAAAGTTTGGCACAAGTTGCTTCACAAACTATTGAAAGCATAACAGTTACAAATGATGTTATTAAAACAATGCCTGTTCTTCGTCCACTTATTGGAATGGATAAAGATGACATAACAGAAATATCAAAAAAGATTGGGACTTTTGAGACATCTATTCTTCCATACGAAGATTGTTGCACAGTGTTTTTGCCTGAACATCCAATAATTAAACCAAAGATGGATAAAGTTTTAAAAGAAGAATCTAAATTAAATATTGACGAGTTAATTGTTGAAGCTTTAAATAATACTGAAATTATTGATGTAAATAATTTGTAGAATATAAAAAAAGTTAAATGCATATCATTTGACTTTTTTTGTTTATTTTATTAAAATCATTAATGTATAATAATATTTAAAAATTTATACAAAATTTTTTAATATATAAAATGTACAATTAAAATTTAATAAAGGAGTAATAAGAAATGACACAAATTTCAGTTCAGTCGCTTTTGGGTATGTCTAGCGCTGGCGTTGGAATTATTGTTGGTTCTGTTTGTTTTATTGTGGCATTAGTTTTGGGCTATTTTATTTGCAAAATATTAGATAAAACAAGAATTGCAAAAAATAGAGTTACTGCTCAAAATATTCTTCAAGATGCTTTAAACGAAGCAAAACAAGTAAAAAAAGAAGCATTACTTGAATCTAAGGAAGAAACACAAAGATTAAAAGATGAGTGTGAAACAGAACTTAAAGAACGCCGTAATGAATTATTAAGACTTGAAACAAGAATTGTTCAAAGGGAAGACTTTATTCAAAAGAAAGAAGAACAATTAGACAAAAAAAGCGATTTGTTAGATGCGGCTAAAAATGATTTAAAAGTTAAAGAAGACGAACTAAACAATCTTATAGAACTTCAAAATCAAAAAAATATGGAAGTTGATGCAAAACTTGAAAAAGTTGCAAAATACACAAAAGATGAAGCAAAAGCCGAACTTATTTCTAGATATGAAGAAGATGCAAAAAAAGAAGCAGCAATTATAGTTCGTAACATTGAACAAACAGCAAAAGATGAAGCTGACAAAAAAGCAAAAGACATTATTACAATGGCAATTCAAAAATGTGCTGCCGATCATACTAGTGAAGTTACAGTTTCAAGTGTAACTTTGCCAAATGATGAAATGAAAGGTAGAATTATTGGAAGGGAAGGTAGAAACATTAGAACTCTAGAAAATGCAACAGGAGTTGACTTAATTATAGATGACACTCCAGAAGCAGTTGTTATTTCAAGTTTTGATCCAATAAGAAGAGAAATTGCTAGATTATCACTTGAAAAATTAATCCTTGATGGCAGAATTCAGCCTGCTAGGATTGAAGAAATGGTTGAAAAGGTTAAAAAAGATGTTGACCAAACCATAAAAGAAGCAGGTGAGGAAGCAGTTTTTGAGGCCGGAATCCATGGAATGCACCCTGAACTTGTTAAAATATTGGGAAGATTAAAATTTAGAACAAGTTACGGACAAAATGTTTTAAAACATTCATTAGAAGTTTGTAGGCTAGCAGGTTTGATGGCTGCAGAACTTGGCGCAAATGTTAATGTTGCAAAGCGTGGTGGATTGCTTCATGATATAGGAAAAGCAGTAGATTTTGAAATGGAAGGAACTCATATTAGCATTGGTGTTGACCTTGCAACAAAATATAAGGAATCAAAAGCAGTAATACACTGTATTGCGGCACACCATTGCGAAATTGAATTTGAAAGTTTGGAAGCAATGTTGGTGCAAGCTGCAGATGCAATTTCAAGTTCACGACCAGGTGCAAGGAGAGAATCATTAGAAACCTATGTAAAGCGTTTACAAAAATTAGAAGAAATTGCAAACGACTTTAAAGGTGTTGAAAAATCTTATGCAATTCAAGCTGGTAGAGAAATTAGAATTATGGTAAAGCCAAATGAAGTTTCAGATGAAAGTGCAGTTTTCCTTGCAAAAGAAATTGCTCAAAGAATTGAAAAAGAAATGGAATATCCTGGACAAATTAAAGTTAATATAATTCGTGAAACAAGAACAGTTGATTATGCAAAATAAAAAGAGTGGTTTAACCACTCTTTTTTTATTCTCCCATTTCATTATTAAATAATTGTGAAATTACATACATCTTTAATCTCTAATTTTGAAATTATTACATAATAAAAAGTCATTTCAATACTTGTTTTTAAAGATAAATATATAAAGTTATTGACTAAAAATTTTAGATAGTTTATAATAACAAAGCATAGGGGTGTAGTTCATCGGTAGAATGAGAGTCTCCAAAACTCCAGAGGAGGGTTCGATTCCTTCCACCCCTGCCAATGAAAAACATTTATCTATGATTGATAAATGTTTTTTTTAATAAATTTAAAGGTATTTTATGAAAACTGCAATTATTTTTTCTGGTAATATAATAACAACTGAACTTGTTGCAAATATGATAAAAAATGGTGTAAATCACGATGTTGATATATTTGATACATCTAAAACCTTTTATATTGATTTTAGTGAATATGATAATTTTGTTTTAGGAACAAATGTTAGGTATGGAAAATTAAATAAAAGATTTGTTAGATGTGTTAAAAAAATGAAAAAATATGTTTTACCAACTCAAAACTATTTTGTTTATATTTGTGGCATACAATCTGAAAAGGCCCAAAATTATATTAAAAAAGCAAAAAAATTAATAAATAATGGTTGTGAATACTATTTTGTGGGTGGGGAATTAAAAACTGATGGATCTAAGGGATTACATAAAATATTAATTCAGTCCATAATTTCTGACTACAATAAAAAACAAAAAGAATTGCCAACTTTAATTGATGACAATATTAATAAATTAATAAATTCAATAAATGAGATTAGTAAGGAATAATTTATGAAAAAAGTTGATATGTATACTGATGGTGCGTGCTCATATAATCCGGGACCGGGGGGATATGGCATAGTTTTAATTTATAATGGTGTTGAAAAACAATTTAGTGGATTTGATGAAAACACAACAAATAATAGAATGGAAATTACGGCAGTAATAGAGGGCTTAAAAAAATTAAAAGAACCTTGTGAAGTTACAATATACACTGATAGCGCATATACAATGAACGCATTTGATTTAGGTTGGCTTGATGATTGGCAACTTAATAACTGGAAAAACAAACAAAAAAAAGATGTTTTAAATAAAGATTTGTGGCAGGAATTACTACTGCAAATGAGTAAACATAAAATCACTTGGGTTAAAGTAAAAGGACATAGCGATAATAAATACAATAACATTTGTGACAAATTAGCAAGAGCAGAAATTGATAAATTTTTAAAACAAAAAAAAGCAGATTAAATCTGCTTTTTTTAATAATCTCTACGCTTAAATACAACATAGGTTATTGCAAGTAAAAATGCCATTAATCCAGCAGTTATTCCAAGGCTTACAAAATAATCCATATTACCAAGCATTGGAGTGCTGAAAAATGATGAAAGGACAGAGTTTTGATTTGTAATAAATCCATTTCCAAAGAATTTAAATAGATTTATGTTAACAAAAGGTGAGTAACTATACCAAAGTGAATTGCCAAATCCAATATTCATAGCAATAGTTATAAAGTAAGTTACAAACGAAATTGTAATTGCACCAGCATATGATTTAAATAATGTACAAAGTGCACTTGATAAAATACAATAGAAAATAATTTCTAAAAGTGTAAAGAAAATAAATATAATCATTAATAGTGCAGGGTGTATTTTGAAAGCATTGCTTGCATTAAAAACTACCAAAATTGGTGTTGATGGCAATGTGTAAACACAAGCACCAATTATAAATGAAATTAATGTGCTAAATAGTAAGAAAATTGTTGAGAAGAATAATGTGGCAAGTAATTTTCCTGAAACTATTTTATGTCTTTTAAATGGACGCATAAGCAATAACTTAATTGTTCCACTATCGTGTTCAGAGGCAAAGATATTTGCTGCCATAAATATTGAAAATACAATTATAACCAATGTGGAAATTTTAAGTGCAAAATACATAAAGTCGTAAGCTGATGTTTCAGAACCACTGTTTGTGTTAAATGAAAATACATTATCAAGTTCGTAAGAATATATATCATTTTTTATATAATAATTGTTTTTAATTATTTTTTCATTTATTTCATATTCGTTGTAAACACCATTAAATTCTTTGCCATAAAAATTTTGAACTTCAGAATTGGAAAAGTCTTTAACTAAATCATTTAAAATGGAATAATAAACATAATTTTTTAAACTTACATTCATTTCTTTGTATCGTGTAACATAAGTATTGTAAGTGTTTAAAACATTAATGTCTTTACTTGTTGATTTTGATGTTGCATATTCATTAATAACTTCTAGTTGCGAATTGATTCGAGTTTGCATTTCATCGTATGTTTTTGTTAAAGAATCAAGTAATTCCATATCAGATGATAATAACATAATGTCCTTAATTACTTGCGAAATTGATGTAACATAATTGTTAGATTGTAACTTATTTATTATTGTTTGATGAGTTGCTAAATTTGTTTCGCTACCTTCTTTAATATTTAAAGCGTTGATAAAACTATCAATATTGTTTTTAAATGTGGTGTAATTAGTGTTATTTATAACTGCAAATGTGTGTTTGTCATATTCAACTATATTTACAACATAATTTTTAAAACTTTCAACTTCTCTTTTTAATTGTAGTCGAGCAGTGTTTGCTGAACCTGTGCTAACGGAGCCAGCACCAACTAATGCAATATAATTAGATTGTGTGTTTGTAATTTTAGTAATATAAGATTCTAAAAATGATACTGAAGGGTTGTAGCCAGTGTTGTATGCTTTTAAAATTAAATTGCTAGCATTAGAAAAATTATTACTTTCTGTGCTTTTAAAATATGCAATAAGTTTTTCTGTGCCTTGTGCATTTAAATTTTCTAAACTTGCTTTTAAAGTGTCAAGATCATTTCTAATTGATGTGTAAATTTCAGAAGTGTAGTAATCTTTTACAAACTGAGGTTGATCACTTGTTGAAATATCTGTAGCCACATCATCATTTTTAAAAGTACTATTAAATTTTTGGAAATTAGTAAAAAATTCATCAACTTCGTTTTCAGAAATATCGTTCATAAATTTATTTAGGGAAGTATTTAAATTATTATAAGCCTCTGTTAAATCTAATTTTCTTTGAGTGATATTTTTGAAAAATTTTATTTCGTTGTTTGCATCACTAGAATATGAATCATAAGTTGATTTATACGACACATCATTTAAGAATTTATCATTTAAAACACTAATTGTTGCTGTTGTTGATGATCCAACCATATCAACAAATGTATTTTCTTTTTTTATAGGATTAAACAAAAACAAACTGCCACCAATAATGCCAGCTAAAACAAAGGCCATAATGTAAACGGTTGGCCTTTTAAATATTTTAATAAATTCTGCTCTTGCAATTCTAAAAATAGAACCCATTAATTACCTCTAAGATTATAAAATACTTGTAATACCTTTTGATTTCTTTTCAATTATTTGCATAAATACTTCTTCTAAGCTTTTAGAAATCATTTCAACTCCAAAAATTGAAATGTTATATTTAACTAGAACTTTTGCAACATTTGCTATTTGGTCGTCATCTGCGTGTATAATAACAGAATTTCCAGCAATGTCGCATTTGAATTTTAATTCGTTAGTAATTACTTTGCCTGCAAAGTTAGGGTAGTCTACAGTATATTTAATCTTTCGACTGCCTTTAACGCCTTCTTTTAGTTGATTAATAGTTTTAACTTCAAGCAATTCGCCATTATTTATAACACCAATTGTGTCACAAAGATTTTCCATTTCTGCAAGCATGTGACTACTGATTAAAATAGCAATTTTGTATTTAGTTGCTAAATACTTTAAAAAATCCCTTATTTCTTTAACGCCGTTTGGGTCTAAGCCACTTAATGGTTCATCTAAAACCAAAAGTTTAGGATTGTGCAAAAGTGCTTGTGCAATTCCAAGCCTTTGGCGCATACCAAGAGAATAATTTTTAACTTTATCCTTTAATCTGTTTTCAAGTCCAACAATTCTTGCGTAATTTAAAATAGTGTCTTTTTTTATTCCTTTATATAAAGTGGCATAATATTTTAAATTGTCGTATCCTGAAAGATAACCATACATTAAAGGGTTTTCTATCAAGCCACCAACATTTCTCATTGCTTTTTCAAAATCTTTTTTTACACTATAACCACATATTTTAATATCGCCATAAGTGATTTTGCATAAACCACATATCATACGCATAGTTGTAGTTTTGCCAGCACCATTTGGCCCAAGAAAACCAAAAATTTCTCCTTCATAGATTTTGAAGGATATGTTGTTAACAGCAACTCTTTCGCCGAAATTCTTTGTTACATTTTCAACGCTTAAAATAACATTAGCCAAATTTTGCCTCCATATTTCTAACATTTTATCATAATATTTTTTATTTGTAAAGGTATATAATATTTATATATTTAATATATTATTAAGGAAATAAAACATAAAAGGCGGTTAACTAAATATGATAAAAAAGATTTGGTTTTATTTTTTTAATGCACTGTGCCCAATAGTATTTATAATAAATTTATTTTTAACATTTAATGTTTATAATTTTTCTATATTTTTTAAAGTTTTAATTGTTTTAGCGTCAACATTGTTAAGTTTAATAAGCATTATTTTGTGTATTAAAAAATTAAAACAATCTTTAAGCAGATTTCTTTTATGCTTAAATTTTTTAGGTGCTATAATTGTTTGTATTTATTCAATTTTGGCAAATTATAATATGCTTCAAATATTTGCCTCAGTTCAAACATTTAAAGATTTTATTTTGTCCACAGGACCTTACGGAATGATAGTTTATACTTTAATACAATTATTGCAAGTTATGTTTGTTCCTATTCCTTCGTTAATAATTACATTAACAGGCGTTTTAATTTATGGACCATTTGTTGCATCAGTTTTATGTTGTATTGCAGTAGTAGGTGGAAGTATTTTGTCATTTACTTTAGGAAAAACATTTGGTTTCAAACTTGTAGCATGGGTTGTAGGGCGTGATAGTGCCTTAAAATATGCATCAGTGTTAAATAAAAGGGGTAAGTTTTTTTTAACTATTGCATTTCTATTGCCACTATTCCCAGATGATGCACTTTGCTTAATTGCCGGTATGACAACTATGGAATATAAGGATTTTATTTTAATTTCATCAATTACTAGACCAATTGGCGTAATATGTATGTGTTATTTTGGCGGGGGATATATCATTCCATTTACAGGTTGGGGATTATATGTTTGGGGATTTTTGCTTGTACTTATAATAATTGCAGTAATTATGGTTTATAAATACCAAGACAAGATAGAAGACTTTATAATCAAAAGAATTTATAACTATAAAAAGAAATCAAAAAAAACCACTAAATAAAGTGGTTTTTTATTTTGTATTTTTATTTTATATTTTTGTTTTCTATAACTAATTTATAAATTATTGGTGCAATAACAAAATTTGTTAGCAAAATTGCAGGCAATATTAATCTTGTTAAAAATGATATAGTATTTGCATGATTTAAACCCAAAATTAAGTTAACGGCATAAGTTAAAATTAATCCGCAAAATAGATATAAAACACCAAACATAATATGATAGTTAAGATTATAGTATTTTATTTTTCGTTCATCTTTTTTAGAAATATAGGGTATTAAATAAGCAACAAATGTTGCAATTACGGCTAATATTGCAATAATATACAAAGGAATATCATAAGCATAAACTAAATTGTTTACTTTTAAACAAATAAACACGCATGCAGTTTGTAAAATCATCAAAAGAGATAGTATGGTTCCATAAATAAATTTAACTTTATTTATCCTTACAAACTGTTCTGTTTCATCATCTTCAATATCAATAGAGTAGGGTTTAAATTTAAACCCATCATTATTTAATGATTCTTTTAATGTGCTGTATGAATAAATTTTTGAATTATTAATTGCTTTTTTAATTTTTTCTTCATCAATTTCGTTGTCAACGAATTCTGATTTTAGTTCTTCAAAATTTTCATTAACATTTGGCTCATATTCATACAAATTTTCTTTTTGGGTTTCTCTTTCGTCTTTATTATCACCATAATACAAATCACCTAAAATTTTTTTGTAATCTAGCTCTGGTTTGCTATTAACTTTTTCTTCGGCTATTTGATTAAATTTTTCATTAAATTTTTTATTTAATAATTCAATTTGTTCTGGTGTTAATTCTGGTTCGTCATTATATTTTGGTTTATTTGTTCCAATAACAGCGTCATTTAATTCTATTCTTTCTTTTACATTGTCAAATATTTTAGTGTTATTCTTAACAGGGGATAAATTATCAAAAATTTTAGTAGATGGTTTTGCATCGTAATTAACTTCATTTTCAAATAATTTATGTAAATCACTTGTGGATTTATAAGAATTTAATTTAGTATTTGCATCTTTGTTGAAGTCATTTATATTATCATCAAAGTTTTCTGTATTATCCAAACCATAATTATTTGTTGGTTTATTTATAGAACTATTAGTAAAACTTGATTTGTTTGATACGGCTTGTCTTTTTAATTCGTTCCAATTAAAAAATTCAACTTCTTGTTCTTTAATTAAAGGAATTTCTTTTGAAATTTCCGTTTCTGTTTTATTTGCTGTTATTTGTTCTTTTTCTTCATTTGATGTTTTTGTAGATGGTTGAATTGAAGGGTTGTCAACATAATTTATTTGATTGTTATTGTTGTTAAACAAGTCATATTGAACATATTTTTCTTTTCCAAAAGAAACTTCTTGCTTATGTTCTTTTCTAAATTTGTGTTCAAACATATAATCTTCATAAATTGGAGTAGAGGAGGAGTTAGAATTTTCATTTTGATTTACATTGTCAGTATTGTATGAAAGTGTAGAATCTTCTTTTATGGCTTCATTTATTTCATTAATTAAGTCAGCATTATTTTCTTCATCAGTGTTATTAACATTATTTTCTAAATTTGCATTATTATCTTCAAAAACATCTTCAATTTCGTCGGCTTCTATTTCGGATATTGGTTCTAATGAAACAATATCATCAATTTTTTGTGCGTTTGTATTTTTAGAAATTGTGCTGTCGTCATCTAATTCCTTATCTAATTCATTTGTTTGTGAAGAATTTAATAGTTTGTTAATTTCGTCATCAACATTGAAACTCATTTTGTTAATGTAATTTGAATCATCAATGTCAGTTGCATTGTCTTCTTCAAAAGAATAAATTTCATCATCTAAATTTTCAAGAGAAATTTGTTCAACTTGCTCAACATGTTCCTGTTTTTCATCATCAATTGTATTTTCTTCTGTAATAGAAAAGGATTTAGGGGATTTTAAACTATTAAAATATGCTCTACCGGGTTCAGTTAAACTATAATAATGCCTTCTTCCACCAATATCACTATCTCCCCAGTATGAAGAAATGTAACCTTTTTGTTCAAACCTTTTTAAACTGCTATATAGACTTGGTTCCTTTAAAACAACTTTTCCGTCAGTTCTATCTTTAACTTCTTTAATAATTTCATATCCGTATTTGTCGCCATTAAGCAAACATTCTAGTATAGTGTTATTTACAAAACCTCTTCCAGCAGTGTTTCTTCTACTTCTACTTCTTGATGCCATAATTAACACTCCTTTGATAATTAAAATTAATTAATTATCAAAATAAAAAATATTTATATTAAAATTATACAAATTATGTCATTATTAGTCAAATAAATACTATGCAAAATATTATAAACAGAGTATTATGCAAATATTTAAAAAGTCATTTATTTGCCATACTTTTTAAGATTTGTTATAATAAAAAATAGGCTAGGGAATTAAAATGATAAAACCAAATTTAATAGTTAGAACAAATAGAAGAACATTATCTTTAACCATAGACAAACAAGGTGATTTAATAGTTAAAGCACCTAGAAGAATGGACATAGAAGATATTTTTTCATTTATAAATCAAAAAAATGATTGGATATCAAAAAAACAAAATTTAGTTAAAAGCAATTTACAAAAAAATCAAAAAATTATTAATTATGATGTTTTTTTGTTTTGTGGTAAACAATATAAAAAAGTTTATGTTGACAAACAAAAAAAAGTTGAAATTGAAAACACGCTATTTATAGTCCCACAAAATTTATCTTACGAAAAAGAAATATTTTTAATTAAAAAATGGTATATTGAAATAACTAAGCAAATTTTGGAATTGAGGGTTAGTTATTTTGCAAATTTAATGCAATTAAATTTTGATGGGCTAGGTATTGATAATTCTAAAACAAGGTGGGGCAGTTGCAGTAAATCGGGGATATTAAAATTTAATTTAAGAATTGCTATGTTGCCACACAAGGTTATAGATTACATAATTATTCATGAACTAAGCCATTTAATTGAATTTAACCATTCTAAAAATTTTTATAATATAATTTCAAGCATAATGCCAGATTGGCAAATACAAAGAAACAAATTAAAAGAATATGGATTTTTACTAGGTTTGTTAAGATAAACAAGCGGAGCAGAATTAAATAAAGCCACAACACAAATGTGTTATGGCTTTTTTGTTTATATAAAAAACATCCTTAAAGTTGAAAAATAACTAATCATAACTATTTTAAAATATAAATGATTTATAAAATAGGTGATTACCATAAAGACTAAAAGACTAATAAATAAAAATTTATAAATAATAAAAATAATTTAAATTTTAACAAGGCAAAGGTAAAAAGGGTGACATATAAAAGAAGAACAAAAATATTAGTTTAATTTTGCAATTTTTAAAGTTGAAATTTATGTTAAAAATGGCAAAGGGGGCTACTATGCAAATGCAATTTTGTGATTAAAAACTATTCGCAAAAGACAAGTTTTACGAATAATTAAGCATAAAAAACGGCTTTATTTCAAAACCTATTCAAAAATTTATTTTTAAAATAAAAAAATGAAAAACTTTATAAATTAGTTTTTCATTTTTTAATGTTTTAGTTAATGTTTTATTTTTAATCAAAAAATTTATTTTGTGGATTTGAAATTAATTTATATAAAGTTTTTATTACCCTTTTTGCATAAAGTTTAGAAAGTGATTTATATTTTGAATTGAATTGCAAATCTTGTTCATCAATAGTTTTTAAATTTTTTAAATCTTGGTTCATTAAATTTTCCAATATGTTTTTTGCATTTTCAAATGACACTTCTTTATAAAGTTCATTTGGAACATTATAAAATAAAACTTCAAACATATCAAAAGGCAAATCTATTAAATCGTAATATTTCATATAAATATTTTTAAATAATCTTATATATTTTGAACACAAGCCATTTGTTGCTTCGTCTTTTTCGTAAAAATTGCTTATTGCTTTTTCTGGATAATTTATGTCAATAAATTTTCTATTGTTGGTGTAAAATAAAACACCATTAATATTGTTGTCATTAACATAATAAATACAAGGAACAATATAAAAACTTTGTCCAATCAAATTTAATTTTGCCATACTTTCTTTATTTGAAATTTTGATGCCATATTTGTCTTTCGTTAATAAAAAGGATTCGTCAAATAATGTAACTAAAATATCAAATAATTCTTCCCTAAATTTATATAATTCAAAATGTAAACTTGGTGCAACTGTTTTACTATATTTTTTTTCAAGTGTTTTTACATTTTCTTTTTTATTTAAACAAACATAAACATTAATTGGATTGTAAATATTGTTGTTTGTGTTTAATCTATATTCATCGTAATTATAATAAATAAAGTCTTCTGCTTTAAACATTGGTTTGTTTGAAACAAGTACATTAACTGCATAATTTATTTTTTCAATTATATTATCTAAAATTTCTTCATAGTTTTCCAAATCATAACTTTCTTCAAACTTTATTAATTTATCCATTATAAACTTCCCTATATTATTTTTTATCATTTTAACACATTTATATTCAAATGTCATTTTTAATTTAATATCTAAAACAATTAATACAATTAATTTTTCATTAATTTACGGTTTTTGATTTGCTTTTATTTTATATTTCTTTACAATTTTGCGAATAGTTTATATAATTAAATTAGAAATAAATTATTTATTAAATAAGGTTAAATTGTTATGAAACAAGATAATTATTTTAAAAACAGAGATGAAGAAAATATCCTAAAGTTGCAAGACTTGAAAAAAGAATTACCTTTTTTTTGTAGTGAATTTTTTATGGGAATTGAAGCAAACACAACACCTTTAACTCGACTTGGATATGCAATTGACTTGAAGATTTTTTTTGATTTTTTAATAAGAGAAATGCCCGAATTTATTAATAAAAACAGCATTAGAGAATTAACCATTGATGACTTAGAAAAAATTACAAGCACTCACCTTGAACATTATTTACACTATTTAACATTATACAAATTAGATGGCAAAATTTATAGAAATGGTGAAAAAGCAAAAAGCAGAAAATTAAGTGCAATACGCTCACTTTTAAAATATTTCTTTAAAAAAGGTGCAATTTCAAAAAATGTTGGTTCTAAAATTGACACTCCAAAAATTCATGAAAGTGAAATTATTAGGCTAGAAATTGATGAAATGGTTAAATTGTTAAATGAATCTGAAAGTGGTTACAATTTAACTAAAATGCAAAGAGGATTTCATTCTCACACAAAAAATAGAGATGTTGCAATGTTGTCTTTATTTTTAGGCACAGGTATTCGTATTAGCGAATGTGTTGGCTTAAATGTTGAAGATGTTGATTTTGATGCAAACGCATTTACAGTTACTAGAAAAGGTGGAAATAGAGTTATTTTATATTTTAATGATGAAGTTGCTTCTGCCCTAAAAACTTACGTAGAAGAAAGAAATAACGATAAAACTATTCCAAAAGAAGAACATGCCTTATTTTTGAGTTTACAAAAGAAAAGAATTGGAGTTCGTGCCGTTGAAAAATTAGTAAAAAAATATGCACAGATTGCAGCTCCCCTTAAACATATTACTCCACATAAATTAAGAAGCACATTTGGTACAAATTTATATAGAGAAACCGGAGACATTTATGTTGTTGCAACTGTTTTAGGACATAAAGATGTAAACACAACAAGAAAACATTATGCGGCAATTTCAGAAGACATAAGACGAAGTGCAGCCGAAAAAGTTAAATTAAGAAAAGAATAATATAATTTATTCTTTTTTTATTTTTATTTTTATTTTTATTTTTATTTAGAACAAATGTTTGACAAACTTGTTTTGTAATGGTATACTTTATTAAATTAATTAAAAGGATTTGAGTTAAATGAAAAAATTTAATAAAGAAGAACAATTAGTTGAATTTATTAAAGAATGTATTGATAAAAATGGATACCCACCAACAATTAGAGAAATGTGCAGAGCCGTAAATGTTACGAGCACAAGCACAGTTGCATATTACATAGACAAATTGGTTGAAGATGGAATTTTAAAAAGAAATCCAAACAAAAACCGAGCATTAGAAGTTGTTGGAAACATTACAGCAAGAGATAAAGATTTTACAAAAATTCCTCTTATTGGTAATATTGCCGCTGGTGAACCAATTTTGGCTGTTGAAAATGTTGAAGAATATTTTATGGTAACACCTAATCTTTTTAAAGGCGAAGGATTGTTTATGCTAACTGTTTGTGGTGACAGTATGATTAAAGCAGGAATTTACAATGGGGATAAAATAATTGTAAGGCAACAAAGCACTGCAAACAATGGTGAAATTATTGCAGCACTTGTTGATGGAAGTGCCACTGTAAAAAGATTTTATAAAGAAGATGGTTATTATAGGCTTCAACCTGAAAATGATGCAATGTCACCTATTATTGTTCGAGAAGTTCAAGTGTTAGGAAAAGTTGTTGGACTACTAAGAAAATTTTAATGATTTTAATAACTTTAATAACTTAATAACTTTAATAAAATAAAAAAAACTACTTATTTAATTAAGTAGTTTTTTTATTATTTTGAACTTAAATATTCATTTGAAATTTCATTTATAATTTCGCTATTAATTCCATTTGACAAATCAATCCATTTTATAGTTTGCAATTTTTTAAACCATGTAATTTGCCTTTTTGCATAATTTCTTGTGTGTTTTTTAATTAGTTCAACAGCATCTTCAAGTGAAATTTCATTATTTAAATAACTTAAAATTTCTTTATAACCAATTCCGTTCATGCTTTGGTGTGACAAATTTAAACCGCTCTTAACCAAATTTTTAACTTCATCTATAAGTCCATCTTTTATCATTATATCAACTCTTTGATTTATTCTGTCATATAATATGCTTCTGTCCATTGTTAAGCCAATTATAAGTGGTTTTAAGGCAGTTGTAAATGTTTGCATAGTATTTTGCATAGCACTCTTTTTGTTGCCTGTTGTTTCGTAAATTTCTATTGCTCTAATTACTCTTTTAAGGTCGTTTGGGTGTAATTTTTTTGCAGTTTCAAAGTCAACTTCATTTAAGATATTGTAAACATACTCGCATCCAAATTTATCTGCCAAATCTTCATATTTTTTTCTAATAATTTCATTTTTTGAAGAATTGCCATAGTCAAAGTTGTAAAGCAAAGAATTTATATAAAATCCTGTTCCTCCAACAATAATTGGAGTTTTGTTTTGTTTTATTAAATCTAAAATTAATGGATATGCAACTTCCCTATAATCTGCAACCGTAAAATCATTAAATTTATCAACAAAATCAAATAAGTGATGTGGTATATTTTCCTTTTCCTTTTCTGTAATTTTTGCAGTGCCTATGTTTAGTTCTTTATAAACTTGCATACTATCAGCATTTACTATTTCACCATTAAGTTTTTTTGCAAGTTCAATAGATATTTTTGTTTTTCCACTTGCAGTGGGACCTGCAATTATTATGCAATTATACATTACACTAACCTCTTAAACCATTTTTCAATTTCGTTGTTAGTAATTTTTAAAACAATAGGTCTACCATGTGGACAAAGTAACACTTGATTTTCTTTTGATAATAAGTTTAATAAAATTTCAATTTCATTATAAGATAAATTATCATTTGCTTTAACAGCACTTCTACAAGCACTTTTTGCTAAATATTCTTCCATTAAATCAGTTTTCTTTATAATCAAATTGTTATTAATGTCGTGCAAAATTGAATTAAAGAAATCGGCAATATTAATATCTTTTAATAATAGTGGAACACTATTTATTTTAAAACTGTTGTTTCCAAAACCTTCAATGTCAAAACCTAAGTTTTTTAAAGTGGTTAAGTTTTCATTAATAAAAGACCATTCTTGGAAATTTAGATTTAAAATATAAGGAACAAGCAATGATTGGCTAAGCAAACTATGTTCTTCAAATTGTTTTTTAAATTTGTCATAAAGCAATCTTTCGTGTCCAGCATGTTGGTCAATCATAAGAAGGTTTTTGTCTTGTTCAACTAAAATATAAGTATTAAATAAAGTTCCAATTATTTTAAAATCATCTAACTTAATTTTGTTGTCATTAACACTATTTGTATCTGAATTGCTTATAAAACTTTGTTGTTGCATATTTTTGTAGGCTTGCATTGCCAAATCGTAAGAATATCCATTGTCACTTTTAAATGTAACTTCATTATGTTTATCTTGTTTTGACAAATAAGAGTTAAGATTTTCTTTAATTTGATTAAATTTTTCTTCATCAAAAACTTTTTCTTTTAAAGTTACATTATCAACAACAGTTGTTTTTAAAGAAACATTTTCAACTTTTTGTAAATCTTGCAAATCTTTTAAATTAAAATCTACATTTTCGTTTTGTTCTTCACTTTCATCTTCTATATTTTTAATATGATTAATGCCATACAATATTTCGCTTATTGCATTTACAACCAAAGTAAATATCTCGCCAGACTTTTCAAACTTTACATCTTGTTTGTTTGGGTGAACATTAACATCAACTTTGTCTAATGGCAAAGTAACATAAAGCACAAAAAATGGGAAATTTCCTTTCATTAAAAAATTTTCATAGGCTTTGTAAATGGCTGTTGATATTTGTTGATTAATAACATATCTTCCGTTTATGATTAATGTTTGATATGTTCTATTTGGTTTTGAAAATGTTGGCTTGCAAATATACCCATTAAAATGTATTAGTTTGTCGTAAGAATTAAAGTCAACTTTAATTAAGTTGTCCAAAACATTTTTTCCATATATTGCATAAATTGCTTCTTCAATTCCATTTCCACTTGAAAAATAAACAAGTTTGTTGTCGGCAGTATATTTTATTTGTATGTTTGGATTTGCTAAAATTAATCTTGAAACTATATTTGTTACATCACTTTCTTCTGTTTTTGGCTTTCTTAAAAATTTTGCACGAGCAGGAACACAATAAAACAAATCGCTTACTGAAATGTATGTTCCATCTGAACAACCTTTTTCATTTTGAGAAATAACTTCTCCACCTTCTAAAATTATTTCGTTGCCAATGTCTAAATTTTTAACCTTGCTAATTAAATTAACTTTTGACACAGATGCTATAGAACTTAATGCTTCTCCTCTAAAACCCAATGTTCCAATTTTGTCTAAGTCGTTGGCAGTGCAAATTTTACTTGTTGCATGTGGTAAAAAAGCTTTAACCATGTCATCAGGCTCAATTCCACACCCATTATCGCTTACGATAATTTGTTTTATTCCACCTTCAATAATTTCTATTGAAATTTTAGTTGCACCTGCATCAATGCTATTTTCAACAAGTTCTTTTACAACAGATGCTGGTTTTTCAACAACTTCACCAGCAGCAATTCTATTAAATATTGATTTATCTAATATATTTATTTTTGACATTTGTTATTCCTTTTTAGCAAGTTCTGCTAAATTTACAATCATATCAAATGCATTTAATGGTGTTAATGCATTTACATTTAATTCTTTTAACACATTTAAAATTTCTTGTGTGTATTTATTTTCATGTTTAGTTGTTAAATTTTTTTCAACTAAATTTGAATTTCTGTTTAATTCATTTTCTTCAAGAGTGTGTAAAATTTCTTTTGCACGAGTGATTACTTCATTTGGTATTCCAGCCAAACTTGCAACTTCAATACCAAAACTCTTATTTGTGCCACCTCTAACAATTTTTCTTAAAAACAATATTGTGTTGTTAAATTCTTTTACAGAAATTCTATAATTTTTAACGCCTTCAAGGCTACCTTCAAGTTCTGTTAATTCGTGATAATGAGTGGCAAATAATGTTTTTGCTTTTAAATGTTTTGACAAATATTCCATTACGCTCCAAGCGATTGATAATCCGTCAAATGTGCTTGTTCCTCTGCCTACTTCATCAAGGATAATCAAACTATTGTTTGTTGCATATTTTAAAATATTGCTAACTTCCATCATTTCAACCATAAAAGTGCTTTGACCAAATGCAACATCATCACTAGCACCAACTCTAGTAAAAATTCTGTCAGTGATTGCAATTTTAGCCATAGTTGCTGGAACAAAACTTCCAATGTGTGCAAGCAAAGTAATTAATGCAACTTGACGCATATACGTGCTTTTACCAGCCATATTTGGACCTGTTATTATCATAGTCCTATTTTCATTATTATCTAGCATAGTGTTGTTTGGAACAAACTGCTCATCTTTTAGCATTTTTTCAACAACTGGATGCCTACCATCTATGATTTCTATTGAATTAACTTTGCTATTAATTTCAGGTTTTACATAATTGTTTTCATTAGCACAAATTGCCAGCGAAAGCAAAGAATCTAAGTTTGCTATTTGTCTTGCAGTTTGTTGCATAGCACTTATATTTGAAATTAATATTTGCCTAATTTCTTCAAAAAGTTTTTGTTCTAATTCAATTTTTCTATCTTCGGCATTTAAAATTTTGTCTTCAATGTTTTTTAATTCTTCTGTTATATATCTTTCACCATTGGTTGTTGTTTGTTTTCGTTGATATCTAAATGGAACTAAATCTAATTGACTTTTTGTAACTTCTATATAGTAGCCAAAAACCTTGTTAAATGCAATTTTTAAATTCTTTATTCCTGTTTCATCTTTTTCTTTTTGTTCTAATTGTGCTAACCAAATTTTGCCAGTTTGTGAAATGTTATTAATTTCATCAAGTTCTTTATTATAGCCTTGTTTAATATATCCGCCATCTTTCATATTGATTGGTGGATTTTCAACTATTGAATTATTAAGCAAGGTTGTAATTTCTTCGTAATTATAAATATCTCCATTTATCTCTTTAATCATTGAAGAATTACACTCATTTAAAACTTGTTTTAAATTTGGTAAAACTTTTAAGGAATTTAGTAATGCAATACAATCTCTTGGTGCTAAATTTCCATAACTTATTTTTCCACATAATCTTTCAATATCATAAACATTTGACAACAAATCTTTAATTTCACCTTGAAGTCTTCTATTTGAAGATAGTTCTTGAACAGAATCTAATCTTTTGTTTATTTCAATTTCATCATTAAGTGGTTGGTCAACCCAACTATGTAAAACTCTACTTCCCATACTTGTTTGGGTTTTATCTAAAAGCCACAACAAAGAGCCACGCTTTTTTCTATCTCTAATTGTTTCGGTTAGTTCAAGGTTGCGTCTAGTGTTAACATCAAGTTGCATATATTTAGAATTTTCTTGCAATATGATTTTGTTTATATGCGTTAAACTACGCTTTTGAGTTTCAAGTAAATAATTAATTAATGCACCTGAACTACAAACACAACTTGGTTTGTTTTTTATATTTAATGATATTAATTCAGTGATATTAAATTGTTTTGTTAATGTTTCATAGGCTTTATCAAAATTAAATTCATTTTCATCATATAAATTAAGTAATGGAGTGTTTCTTAAATATTTTAGGTTTGGAAGGTCTTTTGCTTCTTCGTTTGTTATAATTTCGCTAGGACAAATTCTTATTAATAAATCATTAACAAATGTTGTTTGATTTAAACCTGAATATTCTGATGTAAAAACTTCGCCTGTTGAAATATCAACCCAACTAGCCCCTACTAAATTTGAAGATTTATATAAACTTAAAATATAATTGTTTTGAGATTCATTAAGCATTGATGTGTCAATTAAAGTGCCGGGTGTTACAATTCTTACAACTTCCCTTTCAACAAGTTTAACACCTTTTGTTGGAAGTGTAACTTGTTCGCATATTGCAACTTTATAGCCTGCTTCAATCAATTTTGAAATATAAGATTCTCCAGCATGATATGGAACTCCACACATTGGAGCACGCTCATCTAATCCACAGTCTTTGCCTGTTAATGTTAATTCTAACACTTTTGATGCTATAACTGCATCTTCAAAAAACATTTCATAAAAATCGCCTAATCTATAAAAAAGTATACAATCTTTATATTGTTCTTTTGTTTTTAAATATTGTTGCATCATTGGTGAAAGTGCCATATTTTTCTCCTATGAATAAAATTTTTTATTATTTAACTATTTTTGCAATTAATTTGTTTCCTACAATAGCATCAACTTTTGCATTGTAATATGTTGCTACATTAACATTTTCATTAATTACAACATTTTTTCCGCTGTCTGTTACACCAACAAAAGTTCCGTCATCTTTTTGTTCTTCAATTAAAACTTCTAAAGTTTTTCCAACTAATAGTTTGTTTTGTTCTTTAATCATGCTTTTAGATAAGTTTAAAAGTTCATTAACCCTTTTATGTTTTATATCGTCTGGTATTTGGTCTGGCATAGTTTCAGCAACAGTGCCAGTTCTTTTGCTGTACATAAAACCAAACACACCACCATAATTTACTTCTTTAACAAGAGAAATTGTTTCATTAAAGTCTTCATCTGTTTCACCCGGGAAGCCAACAATAATGTCAGTTGTAAGAAAAACATCTGGAATTTTTGCTTTGATTTTTTTAACTAATTCTAAGTAATGTTCTCTGGTGTATTTTCTATTCATACTTTTTAAAATTTTAGAACTTCCAGATTGAACTGGCAAATGAATTGCTTTGCTTATTTTAGGGCTATTTGCAATAACATCTATAACTTCATCGGTTAAATCTTTTGGATGCGAAGTCATAAATTTCAATCTAAAATCGCCGTCCAACATAGATATTTCTTTAAGCAAGTTTGCAAATGTTACATTTTTGTCGTTAATATCGTTGCCATAGCTGTTAACATTTTGTCCAAGCAAAGTTATTACTTTATAACCTTCTTTAATTAAACCTTTTACTTCTTCAACAATGTCTTGCATATTTCGGCTTCTTTCCCTGCCACGAACATAAGGAACAATACAATATGAACAAAAATTGTTGCAACCATACATTATGTTAACCCAGGCGTTTAGTTTGCTTGTTCTGTACATTTCAACATTTTCATCTATTTCTTTTTCATTGTCCCAAACTTCATACAAATTTTTGTGAGTTTTATTGTATTCAATTAAATAATTTTTAAATTGGTTTAGATTGTGTGTTCCAAAAATTATATTAACAAACTTAAATTTTTCTTTAAAAATTTCAACCCTATCTTTTTGTTGAGTCATACAACCACAAATTGCAACTATTAAATTTGGCTTAGATTTTTTTAATTTTTTAAGTGCACCAACATTTCCAAAAACTTTTTGCTCTGCACCATCTCTAATACAACAGGTGTTAAAAACAATAACATCAGCATCCTTTTCATTTGAACATTCTGTATAACCTAAACTTACTAACATTCCAGCCAACTTTTCACTTTCGTGAACATTCATTTGGCAACCATAAGTTTTAATAAAATATTTTTTAATTTCTTCCATAAAATTACCTTTTTTAAAAAATTACTACATTAAAGTATACTAAAATTTACTTATTTTTACAAGTTTAAATTTAAATATATATTAATTATTAAATATAAATACTAAATAATAAAAATTAACAAAAATTAGAAAATAAAATTTAAATATATTTTTAAAATATAAGCATAATATTATTAGCAAATACAAAAGGTAAAAATATGAAAAAGACTTTAAAAATTTTATTTATTATTTTTAATATTTTTTTAATTTTAGGACTATGTTTTTTAGTTGCATTTAGTTTTTATTTAATTCAATTAAATTCAAGTTTAAAATTTGATAAAAACAAATTAGAATTAAGCAATATTAAGTTGGATATATATAACGAAGCAAATGAAATTATAAATGAAAATGAAAGTGCTAAAATTGATTTAAAAGAATTAAATGATTACACAGTTGCAGCGTTTTTAAGCATTGAAGACAAAGATTTTTATAAGCATAATGGCGTAAACTTAAAAAGAATTGCTGGTGCACTATTTAACAATATTAAAACCAAAAGTTTAAGCCAAGGTGCAAGTACAATATCTCAGCAACTAATAAAAAATACACACTTAACAAACGAAAAGACATTTAGCAGAAAAATAAAAGAAATTTTACTAACAAGAAAAATGGAAAACACATTAAGTAAAGATAAAATTTTAGAAACCTACTTAAATGTTATTTATTTTGGCGAAAGTGCATTTGGAATTGAACAAGCAAGCAATGTTTTTTTTAACAAAAATGCTAAAGACTTAACAATTTCTGAAAGTGCAACTCTTGCAGGAATTATAAAATCGCCAGCAAAATATTCACCAGTTTACAATTATGAAAATTGCTTGGATAGACGAAATTTGGTTTTAAAAGAAATGCTTGAAGACTATTACATTACAGAAGATGAATATAATAATGCAATTAACAGTGATATTAATTTAAACATCAATGTTGAAGCAAAAAGTAATTATAATAACTTATACATAAAACAAACATATGCCGAAGCAATGGAAATTTTAAATATTAGTGAAAAAGAAATTGGTTTAAATGGAATTAAAATTTATACATATCAAAATCCAAACAAACAAAAGATATTAGATGATATAATAAAAAATGATGACTATTATTTAAAAAATAATTATGGAAATATTGCCGATAGTTTGGCTGTTATAATTAACAACAAAACAGGTGGTATTGAAGCTTATGCTGGACGAAGTGAATATGATTTGGTTAATTTGGTTCGACAACCAGGAAGTGCAATTAAGCCTCCTTTGGTTTATTCCCCTGCACTAGAATATGGTTATATTAGCCCAATAACACCAATTCTTGATGAAAAGATAGAGTTTGATGGATATAGCCCTAACAACTTGGGAAATGTGTTCCATGGATATGTGAGCGCAACTAAAGCTGTTGCCGAAAGTTTAAATATACCTGCAGTAAAATTAACAAACTATGTGGGAATTGAAAAATGCAAAAATTTTGCAAAAAGATTAAATATTAATTTTAATGAAAACGACAACGGCTATGCAATTGCTTTGGGTGGATTTACTGATGGAATAAGATTGATTGATTTAACAAATAGTTATTTGCCATACTCAAATGATGGAAAAATTAAAGATGCAAAATTTATTAAAAAAATTGTTTCAAACACAGGCGAAGTTTTATATGAAAATAAGGAAAATGAAAGACAAGTTATGGGAGATGACACGGCATACTTAATGCATGATATGCTTTGCAACGGAGTAAAAGAAGGAACAAGCCGTGCACTTAAAAATTTGCCATATATGGTTGCAGGAAAAACAGGAACAGTTTGCGTTAAAGGTAGCAACAACAACACTGATGCAATTAGTGTTGCATATACAAGCAGTGACACAATGGGTGTTTGGTTTGGTAATACTTCATATAAAAAAGAATTTGAGTTGAGTAGTAAAAACAATGGTGGAACTTATGCAACTTATGTTATACGAGATGCTTTTAAAGAAATTTACAAAAATAATCAACCTAGTGATATTACAAAACCAGATAGTGTTATTGAAGTTGATATTGATATTAATGAATTAAATAAAAATCATAAAGTTTTGATTGCAAATGAAAATTGTCCGGATAGATATAAAATGAAAACTTTGGTTAGTGTTAATCATATCCCCGAAACATCAAACGACAACTATTCTAATTTTAATATAGAAAATTTTGATTGTGTTTTAAAGGATAACAAAGTTTACATAACTTTTGAAACATTAGATTACATAAAATATGAAATTGTTAGAGTTGTAAACAATAATGAAAGAGTTTTAGAAACAATAACTAATAATGATGGTTTGTATGAATTTGTTGATGATAGTGTTATGAATAATTGCACATATAATTATTATATTAAAGCCGAAAATTTAAGTTTGCATAGTACTAAGCAAACAGAAAAAATTTGCATTATAACGCCAAAATATAATGAAAATTATGTTAATATGCTAAAAAAACAAAATGAAAATATTAAAACGAATGATAATAAAAATAATAATTGGTATTATATTTCAAACTACTAAAAAAAAACTCTCTATTTAGAGAGTTTTTTAATTTTCTATTTTGTTTAAATTAAAATCTAAAAATTTAGTTTTTCACGAACTAATTTTTCAATTTCTTCCATAACTGAAGGATTTTGTTCTAAGTAAAGTTTTGCATTTTCTTTGCCTTGACCAATCTTTTCGCCATTATATGCATACCAAGCACCACTCTTTTGGATAATATCATTATCACTTGCCATATCCAAAATACAACCACTTTTGCTTATTCCCTTTCCATACATTAAGTCGAAATCTGCAACTTTAAATGGAGGTGCTAATTTGTTTTTAACAACTTTAACTTGTGTTTTATTTCCAATTATTTCAGTTCCTTCTTTTATGGTGTCTTTTTTTCTAACATCAAGTCTAATGCTTGTGTAGAATTTTAATGCTTTTCCACCAGGTGTTGTTTCAGGGTTTCCAAACATAACACCAATTTTTTCTCTTAATTGGTTAATAAAAATTACGCAAGTTTTGCTTTTGTTTGTTATGCCTGTTAATTTTCTTAAAGCTTGGCTCATTAATCTTGCTTGGCTTCCAATGAAATTATCACCCATTTCGCCATCAATTTCGCTTTTTGGGGTTAATGCTGCAACTGAGTCTATAACTATGCAGTCAATAGCACCAGAGCGAACTAATGCTTCGCAAATGTCAAGTGCTTGTTCACCAGTGTCGGGTTGAGAAATATATAGTTCTGAAACATTTACTCCTAGTTTTTCAGCATAAACTGGGTCCAATGCGTGCTCAGCATCAATAAAAGCCGCAGTTCCACCCATTTTTTGTGCTTCTGCTAATATGTGCAATGCACATGTTGTTTTACCAGAACTTTCTGGTCCATAAATTTCTATAATTCTTCCACGAGGTACTCCACCAATTCCTAAAGCATAATCTAATGTTAAGCAACCTGTTGGAATTACTTCAATATTTGTTACAGGATTTTCACCAAATTTCATTATTGAACCTTTGCCAAATTGCTTTTCAATTTGTGAAATGGCTTGGTCTAATAATTTTTTCTTTTCTTCGTTCATTGTATTCCCCTTATTGTTTTAAATAATAATTGAACATTTGTTCTATAATATTATATCGTACTTCTATAAATTTGCAAATCGTTTTGCTTTAATTTTTTAATTAAATAGAAAAATGAAGTTTTAGTTACGCCATCTATAATTTGTTCTTTTGTGCCCGAAAAAGTGTTTTTGTAAACATGAATACCATCAATGTCGCCAACAGCAATAAAACAAGTTTTTGTGTTGGATTCGTCACTAAATTCTTTAATGCTTCCGGTGTTTACCAAAACAACATCTGCCCCACTTGTTTCAAGAAGCCCTGCAGCCATTTCATAAGCAAACTCAACTGATTTTTCTGTGTAATTGTTAATAATGCTTTCACTAACTTTTAGCCTATTTATTTTACTTGTTTTGCTACTTGCAAATATGCTTTCTTTTAAGTATTCTTGTGCTCCAGAATTGTTTGCAATAAATCTATGAGTTATGTCTGCTTCCGAAACGGTTTCTGCAATAGCCAAAGTTTTGTTGTAAATTTTTAATAATTCAAATGCTCTATTTTCAAGTTTTATATCTTCATCTGCGTATATATATTTTGACAACCTTTCATAAATTGTCCTTAAAATGTTTTGCACAATTGAAGAATCTAATTGCCTATTATATCTAACAAGAATTTCAACTTCTAAATTTTTTGGAAAAGTTGTTATTAAAATTTTGTATTTGTTTTTAATGATATCGGCAAGTATTGATAAAATATCTTCTTCACAAATACCAAAAGTTTTAATTATATTATTTTCATAAATTATGTCTAAATTTTTGCTTATAATAGGCAAAAAATTAGTATAATAAATTTTTTGTATGGAAACTAAATCACAAGGTAAAAAGTAAATATTCTTTTTAGGATTTAAAATGTAAAATCCCTGTAAAGCACTAAATTCGTTTTTAATAATTTTTGCGTCTTGTGGAACATAAAATTCATTTTCATCTTCAAGTGTTACAGGCATATTGTTTTTAAAATAATAATTTTTTACAACATTTGCAAATTCATTATTTAAAACAATTTCTTGATTATAGTAAGTGCTTAATGATTTTTTTATGTTTGCATTTCTAATTGATGTTGTGTCACCAATAATTATAATATCATTTTCTTCAATGCTTTCAATAGTTTCAATTATTTGAACAGGGTTGTTTTGAATAACTACATTTTTTTTTATAGTTACCCCACTCATCATAAGTTTTTTTGCTAAATACATAGCAATATTATCAAACTTTTTTCCTATTAAAATTTCATTACTTATTGTAATAATTGAAACTTTCACAATTCACCTTTATTTTTCGTTATCTAAAATTTCTTCTTTTTTGTTTTCTTTAAAAACTGCTCTATTTTTAACCAAATAGTTAACACCTGAAATAATTGTAAGCAATGTAGCAATTCCCATTAAAACGTAGCATATAACAGTATATGCAAATTCAAATGAACCTAAAAATGGTGTTACATTATGTATTGCAAGTAGCATAAACAATGCTATTGCAACTGGTTGAAAGTTTGCTTTTATTTTTCCTAGCATGTCGGCAGCAAGAACAACATTTTTAGTTGCTGCAATTTGACGCAAAGCACTAACAATAAATTCTCTTGCAACTATAATAATAGTCATAATAACACCCCATGGTGCAATCATTGTTCCATCAGCCAAAATTAATAATAGACCTGTTGTCATTAAAAGTTTGTCGGCTATTGGGTCTAAAAATTTTCCTAAATCGGTTACTAGCCCTCTGCTTCTAGCAATTTTGCCGTCTACTAAATCGGTAAATGCTATAACTGCAAAAAGCACTAAAGCAATTATTTTTCCTATTGCATTAGGAATAAAATCAGCAAGATAAAAAAACATAACAAATGGTATAGCAATTATTCTTGTCATACTTATTTTATTTGGTAAATTCATTTTATTATTTCTCCTTCTAAATCATAATTTAAAATATTTATAATTTTAACCTTGTAATACTTGCCACAAACAAGGTTATTATTATTAACATAAATAACTGTGTCAACATAAGGACATTGATATTCACTTCGCATTATAGCATAATCGCCTTCAATTTTGTCAACAACACAATCTAAAACTTGGTTTATTAGTTTTGAATTGTTTTCTAAAACAACTTTATATTGAGTTTTACCTGCAACATTAACTCTATGCTTTTTAATAAAATTTGGCACTTGATGTTTTAGCAAACTTGCAGGTGTTCCATCTTCCCTTGAATATGCAAAAAATCCAACATTTGTAAGTTTTTGTTCTTTAATAAAATTACAAAGTTCTTTGAATTGCTTTTTTGTTTCACCCGGGAAGCCAACAATAAATGTTGTTCTAATTGAAATATTAGGCATTTTTTCACGCATTCTATTAATTAAATTAATAATTTCTTCTTTTGTGTTTCTTCTATGCATTGCACGAAGGATATCGTTATTTACATGTTGAAGTGGCATATCAATATATTTGCAAACTTTTTTATTTTCAGCCATTTCATCAATAAGTTCCTGAGTAATAAGTTCTGGATAACAATATAAAAGCCTAATATGTTTTAGATTTTTAATTTTGCTAAGTTCTCTAATTAATTGAACTAGCCTATGTTCGCCATATAAATCCTTTCCATATTTTGTTACATCTTGTGCAACTAAAATTAATTCTTTAACCCCATTGTTTACTAGCGCCTGTGCTTGCTTTAATAACTCTTCAATTGGAACACTAGTAAATCTGCCTCTAATATATGGAATTGTACAATATGAACAGAAATTGTTACAACCATCTGCAATTTTTAAATAAGCAAAATGTTTTGGTGTTGTTAGAACTCTATTATATGGTGTTTTATCAACAATGTTTTCTACACCATAGAGTTTTGCAATTTCGGTTGTAATATTTTTATTGTTTTCAATTTCTAAAAAAAGGTCAACCTCTGGCAAACTATTTTTAACTTCATCAAGTTTATATTTTGTTAAACAACCAGTAACTATCAATTTTTCTAGTGACAAGTTTTTATAACTTGCCATTTGAAGTATTGTGTCAACACTTTCCTTTCTTGACGCTTCCAAAAAAGCACAAGTGTTTACAATTATAATATTTGCTTCTTCTGGATTGTTGGTTATTTTAAATCCAAACTGTTTTATTTTTGCAATAATTTCTTCTAAGTCTACTCTATTTTTATCACAACCAAGTGATATAAAACCAACCTTTTTATTCTTTAGTGTTTTTAAGTCCATTATAAATCTTCTCCAAATCTTTCTTCAAACTCTTGTTGAGTTATGAAAATTATTCTGTTGTTTTTGCTGTCTGGTTCTGAAATAAACCCTGCATTTTCCATTTGGTCAATCAATTTTCCAGCCTTTGGATAACCAACGCCTAATGCTCTTTGAACACCACTAACGCTTGCTCTATTTGTTCTTAAAACACATCTAAGTGCATCTTTAAGCAATGGGTCAAAGGCTTCCTTTTTTAGCCCATCAGCATTGAAAGAATTTGTTTTTGGATTAAACATTGCATCTTCAATATCACTATCAAAAACACATTCATTGTTTTCTTTAACAAAATTTACAACATTTTCAATTTCTTTGTCTGAAACATAAGCCCCTTGAATTCTTTCTAAGTCTGGGCTTGCCTGGTCAGAAAGTAACATATCTCCTCTTCCCAAAAGATTTTCAGCACCACCGCAACCAATAATTGTTTTACTATTTTCAAATGAAGTTACAGCAAAAGCAATTCGGCTAGGTAAATTTGCTTTAATTGTTCCTGTAATAATATCAACACTTGGTCTTTGAGTTGCAATAACCATATGAATTCCTGAAGCCCTTGCTTTTTGTCCAAGCCTTACAATTTTGTCTTCAATTTCTTTTTTGTGTGTTAGCATCAAATCGCCAACCTCATCTAGCACTATAACTATATAAGGTAATTTTTCTTTTATTCCATCTTTGACTTCATCTTTTTCATTGTAGTCTGCAATATTTCTAGCCATTACACTACTTAAAAGTTTGTATCTTCTATCCATTTCATTGCAAGCCCATTCAAGCATCATAACTGCCCTATCTGGGTCTGTGATTATTTCTGGGATTAGTAAATGTGGGATACCTTTATAAAGATTAAATTCAACTTGTTTAGGGTCAACCAAAATTATTTTAACATCTTCTGGTGATGCGTGGTACAAGAAACTAATAAGCATTGTATTTAAGCAAACAGATTTTCCGCTACCTGTAGCCCCTGCAACTAACAAGTGAATTAATTTGTCAAGTTTAGCAACTTTTGCTTCACCTGTTATGTCTTTACCTAATGAAAATGTAAGTGGTGATTTTGAATTTTGAAAGTTTGAACTTTCAATAATATCTCTTATTCCAACCACATCAATAGTTTTATTTGGAACTTCAATTCCAAAAGTGTTTTTCTTTGGAATTGGAATTTCCATTCTAATTGCACCATTGGATTGAACTGCCATTGCTATGTCATTGCTATAATTAACAATTTTGTTAACAGGAATTCCTGATGGCATTTGCATTTCAAATCTACTAAATGCAGGCCCGCGTTTTATTGAAACAATTTTTGCTGGGGCTTTAAAACTTGCCAAAGTTTCTTCTAAGGTTTGACCTTTTATTATGTTTTCATTTTCGTCATAATTTTCATTATGAATTATATTTAATAAATCAATTGGTGGTTTTATATAGTGATATGGCTTTTTATATTTTGGTTTGTCACTATATTTTTCACCAGCAACTTCACCCATAACCATTTGAGCCATTTTCTTAGGTTCTGTTTGAATAGGTGTTAAATTAATTTCTTCTTCAACATCTTCTTTAATAATTGGTGGACGTTTAAATGTTTGGGTTGTATTATTTTCATAAGACGAATAATTGTTGTTTTTAAAATCATTTTTAACATCATTAAATGTTAAATTTTCATCATAAATGTCGTCATCATAATTTTTATTATTAAACATTTCAGTTTGAGTTTGATTGTTTAAAGGCTCTTTGTTTGTGTCTAAATCTTCATTAAAGTTATAACTATTGTTAGACTTTTCAAAATATAAATTATTTTCAGATTTGTTAGGTGCAACAACGCTTGTTGGCTCTTCACTTTCATCATTTATTGGCCTACCTGTTATAACTCTTAAATATTCAAGGTTTTTCCTATCCCTTTCAGATAATGTTCGTTTTGTGCTTTGTTGGGTGTTATTTTGAGATGTGTTTTCATGAACATATCTTGGTGGCCTATCGTTATTAATGTTGCTTGATTCAGTGGCTTTAAAAATATCTTTTAAAACTTGCTTATTTTCATTTTGTTGTTCAATGTTTGTTGCATCTCTGTTTAGCCCCAAAATGCTTTTTGCTTTTATTTTATCTTTTTCAGAGGTTGTTAGTTCTGTTATTTTGTTTTCTTTTTCAAGTTTTTCTATTTCTTCATCTTCAACAAAAATACTATCATCAAATTGAGGTGCAGGTTTTTCATTGTTTGATTGCTTTGAAGTTTTTAAATTTTCAATTTTGTGTTCTATATCATTAGTTTCATTTACACTGTCAATAGTTTTTAAATTTTTAATTTTAAAATAATTATAAAATCTAATAACAATTAAAGTTGTTACAATTACTAATGCAATCAAAAACAAAACAACTGCACTAACAAATGTGTGAGTTAATGCAATAAGTGGATATGAAAAAATTGAAAATACAATTCCACCTGCTGTAAGTTTATAGTTGTAACTTGCAACCAAATAATCTTTAAAACTATCTAATGGTAGTTTAATTGTGGTTAAACTTTGTAGCATACAAATAAAGAAAAACAACCATAAACTAAATAAAGCAATATCTATTTTTGAAACTTTGTAAGATTTATTTAAAATTAGCAATATGCCAATTACAACAACACTTAAAAATATTGCATAAGAAAACAAACCAAAAGTGCCAAGAAAAAATGAATTAATAAGTGATAAAATATTAAATGCTAAATTAATTAGAAGCAAACCAAAAATAACGGTTAGAGAAATTCCAACCTTTAATTTTAAATTTTTATCTAAGTTTTGTTTTGATTTTGTTTTTTTAGAATATATTGCCAAAATATCACTCCAAACATTATAACTTTGTTAAAAAAATTTTACATATATATTGTATCATATATATAATTTATATTAAAACAAAAATAGTAAATTAATAAACAAAAAAAGCACCAATTTTTTCCTTAGTGCTTTAATCTATTACAAAATCTTTAAAAATTTTTGTGTTTACTTTTGTTCCAAGTATTCCACCTACAAAATTTTTTGTGTTTAAAAATAATTTTGCAACTTCTTTAATTTCTTTTTTGGTTACTTTTGAGTAGGTTTCAACAGCATCTTCAATTTCAAAGCATTTGTTATATTTAAAGAAATCAATAGCATTACCTGCAGAGCAACTCAACGAATCTTCACTACTTGTTAAAAGAGAAATTTTAAATTTTTGTTTTTCATGATTAAGTTCAGTTTCGCTAACACCATTTTTTATAACTTTTTCCAATTCTGCTTTAATGATTTCTAGTGCTTTTGGAACATTATCTTGTGCTGTGGCAAAATAAATGTTAATTACACCACCTATTGGACACTCTTCTAAGTAACACGAAATATTGTAAACTAAACCATAATTTTCTCTAACACTTTTAAAAAGTCTGCTACTAGCATCTCCCCCTAAAATACTAACTAAAATGTTAGTTGCATAGTACATATTATTTAAACAATTTGGTGCTGGAAATTTAAGTAAAACTTGGCATTGTTCGGCTTTTTTATTTACTGCAACAAAGTTTTTAGTTGGAACAAAAATTTGGTTTTTATATTCATTATATTCTGTGTTTTTTCTGTTTAAAAATTCTTCTGTTAAGTGTTTTTTAAGCAATTCTTTTGCTTCTTGCATAGTAATTTTGCCTGCAAATGAAACAATTAAATTGTTTGGTGTATAATGTGAATTGTAAAAATTTACAATTTGTTTTCTTGTGATTTTTTCTAAACTAGATTTTGTGCCTAAAATTATTTTGTCATAACCTGTTCCTTTAAAATATGCCAATTTTGTGGCTTCATTTAAAACATCATGATTTATGTCTTTGTACCTAATTATTTCGTCTTCAACAATACTTTTTTCTTTTTTTATGTTGTTTATATTAAATGTTGTGTTTTGCAAAATGTCAGCATAAACTTCAAAAGCATCTTCAAAAAATTCAACAATGTTTTTTATATAAAATCTTGTTTTTGAAATTGATGTGCTTGCGTTAAAAATTGTGTTGATATTATCTAAATCGTTTCTTATTTTAAATTTATTTCTTTTTTTAGTGCCAGAAAATAGCAAGTGTTCAATTAAGTGTGCAATACCATTTTCATCTTCTTTTTCATAAACACTTCCTGCATTAAAATCAAAAAAACAACTAATTGTTTTTGCTTGTGGTATATTTTCAACTGCAAGCCTTATTCCATTTTTATATGTGTAAGTTTCTATCATAATTCACCTATATTTATTATTAGTAAAAATATAATTTTAATTACAATATGATAAATAAAAATTTTTAATAAATCAAGTTTATGATATTAATTTCAAAATTTTATCCAAGTGTTTGAGTAACTGTTGTTGCAGTTAAATTGTTAGCCAAATAATAATCTAAAATTTTTGGCAACGCCTTTGCTGTGCATTCAGTTGGGTGCATAAGTATTAAATCGCCACCACAAACATTTTTGGTTGCTCTTGAATATATTAAATCAACATCTTTATCTCGCCAATCAATTGTGTCTTTGCTCCACATAATTGTTTTATAGCCCAAATCAGATGCAACTTGCAAAGTTGAATTATTATATGCCCCACTTGGTGGTGCAAATAAATTCATATCAATATTAAGCAATGTTTTAATTAGTTTGTGGTTTGAATTTATTTCGGTGTAATTTCCATCATAATTTAATTTGTCTTGGTCTTTATGAAAATAACCATGATTTCCAATTTCGTGTCCTGAGTCATAAATCTTTTGCAAATATTCCTGTTCTTTTTCTGCCCACTGTCCACCTACAAAAAAAGTGCATTTCACATTGTATGTGTTTAATGTTTCAAGAATACTATCTAAATATTCTGTTCCCCAATAAACATTAATCATTAATGAAACATAAGAACTATCTTTATTTCCGTTATAAATTGCTTCAATATCTTTTTTTGTAAACACATTTACACTATTAAAATTTAATGTTGCACCACCAACTAAGCAAAGCATTATAATAATACATATATTTGGTATTATATGTTTGTATAATTGATATTTAAAATCTTTTTTCATTTTAACCTACACTATTATATTTTTAATATAATGTATGTTATAAAAAAAAGAATAAGAACAAAAAAATAAGGCTATTTATTGCCTTATTATTTTTTAAACGTTTCCATATATTCCGCCATCAATTCGAATAATTTCGTTGTTTATAAAGTTTGCTTTGTCGCTTGCTAAAAACTCAACTAAGTTTGCTACATCTTCTTCTGTGCCAATTCTTTTAACCATAATTTTTTCAACTTCTGCTTCAATAAATTCCTTGTCCATACCACTTATTTCGCTTTCGGTTGAAATAAAACCGGGTGCTATTGCATTAACATTAACATAAGGAGCAAATTGCATTGCTAAATTATGTGTTAAAGATATTATTGCTGATTTGCTTGCGTCGTAATCAATACACATTGGAAAATAAGTGTTTATTCCATTTGTACTTGTTAAGTTTATAATTTTGCCATATTTATTGTCATACATTATTTGGCCAATATATTTGCTAACTAAAAATGTTCCAAGCACATTAACTTCCATTGTTCTCATAAAATTTTCAGCAGATTTATCTTGAAATAAGGAATCAAAACAAACTGCAGCATTGTTTACTAACACATCAACCTTTTTAAACTCTTTTAAAATGTTGGTTACCATTTCTTTAACTTCAAGTTCATTTGAAATATCACATTTTATAACAATGCATTTAACACCAAAATTTTCAATTTCATCTTTAAGCAAATAAGCCTTATCTTTGCTTGTATTGTAATTTATAATTATATCGTAACCTGCTTTTGCTAATGTGATTGCAATTTGTCTGCCAATACCCCTAGCAGACCCTGTTACTAGTGCTACTTTATTCATAAATTCCCCTTATTGTAATTTAAAAATTTTTATAAGTTTTAAATTTATAATTTAATTATTATTTTAAAGTTAATTTATTAAATATTATAACAAATATATTTTTATTAAACAATTAATTAATACTATGCAAAATTAAAAAAAGGCTTAAAATTAAGCCCTTGAATAATATTTGCCATCGGCTGTTGTAACAATAATTTTTTCGCCTTCTTCAATAAACATTGGAACTTTAACAAGTAACCCTGTTTCAACATAAGCATCTTTTGTTGCGTTTGTTTGAGTGTTGCCTTTAACTGCTGGGTCACACCTAGTAATTGTTAATACAATTTTTTCAGGCAATGTGATGCCTAATAATTCGCCATTGTATTGTGCAATATCAACTTCCATATTTTCAATTAAGAAATCTTTATTGTCGCCAATTTGTTCAGCACTAAGTTCAATTTGGTCGTAAGTTTGGGTGTTCATAAAATAATATGTGTCACCAGCACTATACAAATATTGAACAGTCATTCTATCAATTTTTGCTTCTTCAAACTTAATGTTTGTGTTGAAGTTTTGCTCCAAAGTTGTGCCTGTTCTTAAATTTTTGTACTTTGCTTTCATAAATGCAGAACCTTTTCCTGGTTTTACATGCAAGAAATCTACAATTTGGCAAATATTGCCATCAATTATTAGTGTCATACCTTTTTTAATACTATTTACATCAATCATCTTTATTCACCTTCTATTAGTCTATATAAATTTTATTAAATTTTGCCAAAATTGTCAACATCTTTGTTACAATATAAAATATAACAATTAAATTATTTGTTTTTATTTTCTATTGGATTTGTTAAATTTTTATTTTCTTTAATATCTTCTATTTTGTTGTTATTTTTATTTTTCTTAATATATTTAGTCCACAAAATAAAGCCATAAATTGTGTTTGTTAAGTATCCAACTTGCAATAACAACATAATCCAATTTGATGATACACTCCACATAATAGTTTCGCAAATTATTACGCCCAACCATGCAATCCATTGTTCCTTGTATCTAAACCACAAAAATAATCCATTGCAAACACTAAATGTGTTGGCAAGTGCATCTATATACCAAATATCTGATAGTCCTTCAAACCACCCACCAACAAAAGTGAACATTAAGCCTGTTAATAAGGATATTACAAGAACACTTATAAACATAACAATTTCTTGTTTGTAATTAATTTCTTTAACTTGCGTTTTTGATTGATTTTCCTCATCTTGTTTTTTGTCCCAAGAAAAGAAACTAATAAATAACATTGGAACCCAAAACAAAACTTCAAATAATGCACTTACATAGTATCCATCGGCAATGTAAATTACAATTTGAGTTAAATCGTAAAAGAAGAACGAAACAATAAACGCCCATTTTGATTGTTTTGATAGCAACAACTCACATGAGCAACCACCAAGCAAAGTAACAATTTCAAAACCAATTAGCCAACCATGTTCTTCTGGGAATAGTACTGTTATTACTATTCCACCAGTAAACATAATTAAAAGCCATATTTTTTCATAAGTTGTAAAATATTTCCAAAATTTAATAAAAATATTTTTATTTGGTTTGTTTAAATTTTCATTTTCATTAGTTTCATTTGTATTTTTATTGAGAATTTCAACATCTTTTTTTATATTTTCTTTTTTATCCATAATTTTTCCTTTTTTCAAATGTAATACCATAAAAAACGAACTTTTTGTTCGTTAAAATTTTGGTGGTGGGAATATTAAATAACCATTTAAAAAAAGAATAAGTTGCAATTTAAAACCTCTCTATAAATTAAAAAAATGACACAATACAATGCCAAGTTAAGTTTACATTAATTTGATTTTGTTGTCAACTCTATATTTCTCTTTACAAAATACTATTATATAAGTAAAATATTATGGTTAATAATTTAGGGAGAACAATATGAATTACTACGGATACGAAATAGATGAAAAAATAATAAAAGAAGCAGAAGAAACAGAAAAAGAATTAAACGAAATTTTTAAAGAATATGACAAAAATGCACTTTTGTGCAGTGCAAAAGTTTTAAAAGCCTTTCATAATAACTACCTTTCTAGTTCAGATTTTGCCGAAGTTACTGGATATGGATATGCAGATGGTGGCAGAGATAAATTAGAAAAAATTTATGCTGAAATATTTAAAGCAGAAGATGCCTTAGTTAGACCACAAATTATGAGTGGCACACATGCCCTTGCTTTAACTTTTTTTGGACTACTTAAACATGGCGACACATTTATTTCAATAACAGGTGAACCTTATGATTCTTTGAAAAGCATAATTGGGCTTAGTGGGGAAAGCAAAAATTCATTAATACAAAACGGCGTAAAATATGAGCAAATAGATTTAATTAATGATGATTTTGATATCAAAAAAATTGTTGAAAGATTAAAGAAAAGCAAAGTTAAATTAGTTGAAATTCAAAGGTCAAGAGGATATTCAAATAGAAAAAGTTTAACTATTGACAAAATTGAAAAAGTTTGCAAAGCAATTAGAGAAGTTGACAAAGATGTAATTATCATGTGCGATAATTGCTATGGCGATTTTGTTGAAGATAGAGAACCAACCGAAGTTGGAGTTGATATTTTAGTTGCTTCCCTATTAAAAAATTTAAGTGGTGGAATTGCAAAAACTGGTGGCTACATTGTTGGTAAAAAAGATTTGGTTTGGAGTGTTGCTGAAAGATTTTCAGCGCCATGCATTGGAAAGGATATTGGAGCAAATATGAATCAACTAGGTGATTTTTACAGAGGATTATATAGAGCACCTAATACTGTTGCATCTAGCCTAAAAACAATGACATTTGCAAGTTTGTTGCTACAAAAGTTTGGTTTTAATGTTGACCCTTTGTTTGATGAAAAAAGAACTGATATTATTCAAACAATTAAACTTGGAAGCGCTGAAAATTTAGTTTCTTTTTGTCAAGGTTTGCAAAAATCTATGCCAGTTGAAAGTTTTTTAACATTAGAACCATCATCAACTCCCGGCTACCCACACGACGAAATTATGGCTAGTGGCAGTTTTACAGAAGGTTCAACAATAGAACTTTCTTGTGATGGACCAATGGTTGAACCATTTACTTGCTATATGCAAGGTGGCGTAACTTATGAATATGGTAAATTGGGCATTATAATTGCTCTTAATGAAATTTTAAGGTCCAAAATTTAATTATAAATTTATTGATTAATTAATTTATTATTAACAACTTTATTGGAATTTCATTTTCAAGTTTTATATCTTCATCTGGTTTTAATATTAATTAAAAATTTTATAATTGTTTTAAATAAAAATAAAAAAAGAACACTAAATGGTGTTCCTTTTTTTAATTTAATGATTAAGTTATTTATTTTCAACTGCAATTAGTTTTAAATCAACTCTTTCCTTATCATCAATCTTTATGCATTCAACAACAACTGTGTCGCCTACTTTAACAACATCTTCAACTTTTTCTACTCTTTTTGATGATAATTTTGATATGTGAATCATACCTTCTTTCCCGTAGCCCAAATCAACAAAAGCACCAAATTGCATTATTCTTTCAACTTTTCCAGTGTAAGTTTTTCCAACTTCAATGTCACACGCAATTCCTTGAATAATTTGTTTTGCTCTTTCGTTCATTTCCGCATTTGTTGATGCAACCATAACCAAACCATCGTCATCAATATCAATTTTAACGCCTGTTTCATCAATAATTTTGTTGATTGTTTTTCCACCACTTCCAATAACATCTTTAATTTTTTCAGGATTTATTGTAAATGATATGATTTTTGGTGCATATTTGCTTAATTCTTTTCTAGGTTCTGGTAAAACTTCTAGCATTTTGTCCAAAATGTAAAGTCTTCCAACTCTTGCTTGTTCAAGTGCTGTTCTTAAAATATTTTCATCAATACCCTTGATTTTAATATCCATTTGAATTGCAGTAATACCATTTTTTGTTCCAGCAACTTTAAAGTCCATATCCCCTAAAAAGTCTTCTAATCCTTGAATATCAGAAAGTATTGCAACTTTTCCACTATCAACATCTTTTATTAAACCCATTGCAATTCCGGCCACTGGGGCTTTAATTGGAACGCCAGCGTCCATTAATGATAGTGTGCTTCCACAAACACTTGCTTGTGATGTTGAACCATTACTACTTAAAATTTCGCTAACTAATCTTATAGCATAAGGAAATTCTTCTTCGCTTGGAATTACAGGAACTAATGCTCTTTCTGCCAATGCACCATGACCAATTTCGCGTCTGCCCGGTGCTTTTAATGGCCTTGCTTCGCCTGTTGAATATGGTGGCATATTGTAGTGATGAATATATCTTTTTTCATCTTCTTCATCTAAGCCATCTAACTTTTGAATTTCACTCATTGAACCTAATGTTGTGGTTGTTAATGCTTGTGATTCTCCACGAGTAAATACTGCACTTCCGTGAACTCTTGGCAATATGCCAACTTCACACCAAATTGGACGAATTTCTGTTAGTTTTCTTCCATCTGGACGAATTCCTTCGTTTATAATTTTAGCACGCATAACTTGTTTTTTGATTTTGTACATTGTGTCGCCAATTTCTCTTTCACAATCAGGATATTTTTCAGCAAAATGTGCAAAAACATTTTCATAAACAGCATCTTCTTTTTCTTGACGAATATGACGGTCAAATTCTTCCATATATTCTTCAATTAAAGGAGTTGCATATTCTTTAACATCATTTTCAATTTCATCTGGAACTTTGTAATATTCAATCTTTTCGTTTTTGGTAATGCCAAGTTCCTTTGCAAGATTTTCTTGAAATTCAACTTGTTTTTTAATTTCTTCATGAGCAAATAAAATTGCTTTAAGCATTACTTCTTCACTAACTTCTTTTGCTCCTGCTTCAACCATTAAAATTGCTTCTTTTGTTCCAGCAACAGTTAGGTGCATTTCACTTTTTTCTTGTTCTTCACTTGTTGGATTTATAATGTATTTTCCATCAACTAGTGCAACTTGAACGCTACCTGTTGGACCTTGAAAAGGAATATCAGACAAGGTTAAAGCAACTGATGATGCAAACATTGCCAATGGTTCTGGTGCATGGTCGTAATCAACAGAAAGTGGAGTTGCAACAATTGCAACATCATTAAAAAATCCTTTTGGGAAAAGTGGACGAAGTGGACGGTCAATTAAACGACTTGTTAAAATGCCTTGGTCACTTGCTCTACCTTCTCTCTTTTTCCAGCCACCAGGAATTTTGCCAACTGAATATAATTTTTCTTCATAATCAACGCCTAATGGGAAAAAATCTTGACCTTCCCTTGCTTTTGCACTCATTGTAGCATTTACCATAACAACAGTGTCACCACAACGAACTACGCAACTTCCATTGCTTTGCATTGCATACTTGCCAATTTCAACAGTGACAGGTTTACCACCAATGGTGGTTTCAAACTTTTTGTAATTATTCATAAACTCTCCTTAAAATTATATAATCAACAATTTGAAAAAATCAAAAATTTGAAAAATCAAATTGTGTAATTTTGAAAAAAAGCGAAAGTAACCATACTCTCGCCTATTTGTTAACTATCTGATGTTTAGGTCGCTTTTTAATTTACGGCAAGCTTCTAAATCTTTTTGAGCATAGTATTTAAGTAATTTTTTTCTTTTACTTACCATTTTAACTAGTCCTGAACGAGAATGATTGTCGTTAGGGTTAACTTTTAAGTGTTCAGTTAGTTCTGCAATTCTTTTAGATAGTAATGCAATTTGAACTTCTGTGCTACCTGTGTCTTTTTCATCTCTTTGGAATTTGTTAACTATTTCAGTTTTAACTTCTTTGTTAAGCATTTCATTTTCCCCCTTATAATATTCGCTTAAAACCAAGTTAAATGTTGGGAATTCAAATAACCTAGATTTAAGTACAAAAACATATTATCATATTGTTTATATTTTGTAAAGTTAAATTATTAATTTATACAACAATTATGAACATATTTAATTAATTTATAATTAAATAAAACTAAATAATTAATATTTAATAATTAATGAAAACACACATAATTTTTAATCACAAAACAAATCTATTTTTTTGTTTGTTAGTTCATCAACACGGGTTATGTATTCATTAATATTTTTTACGCAAGCAAATCTATCAATTCTGTTATTTTCTAAAACATATTTTTTGCTTATAGCATTTGCACCACAAGCAACAATGCTTGCTAATTCTTCCATACTAACAACATTAAACAAACAACTTAAATTTTTTGTATAGCCTATATTTTCATTGTTCCCAAGCATATTTTTTTGACGATACAAGTAATAAGGCTTGTATCCACATTTTGTAAGTTTTTTATAAGCATAATTTACCATTTTTGAAACGGTTTTAGGCGTTGAAATTGTTCCACCATTTAGTTTTAAATTTGATGTGTTTTTTATGCTTAAAGTGTGAACTGTAATGTCATTTGGCATTAGTTTTAAACAACTTTTTAAACTATGCTTAAAATCTTTAAATTTTTCATTATGAAGCCCTGCAATTAAATCCATATTTATGTTAAAATTGTAGGGTTTTGCAAGGTTATATGCTTCAATAATTTGTTCTTTTGTGTGATGTCTGCCAATAGATTTAAGAGTTGCGTTAGAAAAAGACTGTGGGTTTATGCTAATTCTTGTTACATTATGCTTTTTTAAAACATCTAATTTGTCTTTTGTAATAGTGTCGGGTCTGCCTGCTTCAACAGTAAATTCTTTAACTTTTAAATTATCCAAATTTGAAAGCAACTTGTCTAATTGTTCACTATTTAAAGTTGTTGGAGTTCCACCACCAATATAAATTGTTGAAATTGTGTAATTGTTATTTTTTAAAAAATTTAAAGTTGCAGTTATTTCTTTTATTAAAGCGTTTAAATACGGCTCTATTAAATAACTAAATTTATCAATTCCACAAGCAACAAATGAACAATATTCACATCTTGTTGGACAAAACGGAATATTTATATATAAATGCACCAATTTATCATTGCCAATATATTCTTTTTGAGTAATGTAAATTTGCTTTAATATTTCGGCTTTTTTTCGAGTAACAAAATATTTTTTAATAATATCTTTTTTTGCCAAATCAAGAATTTTGTTTGATGCCAAATTTTGATTTGAAGATTTGATATTTGAAACTATTTCCTTATAAATTTTTGTTGGTCTAATACCTGTTAAACTGCCCCATTTTAAAGTGCTATGCAATTCCTTTGAAAGTGCTTTATAAAGGCTTATTTTTGCATATCTTTGAGTAAATTGTTTTATGTTGGAACTATTTATTTTGTATGAATAATTATAGGTTTTTAAATGATTTGAAAAAATAGTTATGGTACTATAAAAAGTATCATTAACTATTTTTGAATTAAAATTAATTTGTTTAATTTTTTTTGTGTTAAATAAATTTATTAAAAGTTTTAATTCGTCTTTTAAATTTTCAGGTTCGCAAATGAATTCCATATTTTAATATGATTGTTTATTAAATTTATTTTGTCCTTTGAACATCAATAATAAAATCAAATGTTTTTAATTTTTTAACAAGGTCATCTAATTGTTGTCTATTTTCTATTGACAAAACTAAGTCAATTTTGCCCATATTATCAGGCAAAATTTTTGTATTAATATTTGAAATATCAATTTTGCTGTCACTAATTTTTTTGCTAATTTGTGCTATTGCACCACTTGTGTTTAAACAAATAATTGTAATTGCACCTAAAAATTTTGTTAAATTATTTTTTTCGTTCCAGCCACATTCAATTAATCTATCTTTTTCTAGTCTATGAACAACATTGCAATCTGCCCTATGGATAGTTATTCCTTTCCCTCTTGAAATATATCCAATAATATCATCTCCTGGCAAAGGTTTACAACAATTTGCAAGTTTTGTTAATAAATTATTAAATCCTTTAATATTAATTTTGTCGTCAGTTGAATTTACAACTTTTGTAGTTTTTATTTCAAACTCTTTGCTGTCTTTTTGTGATTCTTTTTGAAGGTTTTTTAATTTGTTAATTATTTGGTTGCAAGATATTCCACCATATCCAATTGATGCATACATATCATCTAAACTGCTTAGTGCGTATCTTTCAAACAATTCATCTAGCCACTCATCTTTCATTAAGCTTGGCAATGAAACATTTTGGGTTTTTGCATAAGTTTCAAGCATACTTTTACCCTTTTTGATGTTTTCATCTTTCATTTCGTGCTTAAAGAAAGCATTTATTTTGTTTTTTGCACCATTTGTTTTAACAATTTTAAGCCAATCTCTGCTTGGTCCTTTTGAATTTTGGTTTGTTATAATTTCAACAATGTCACCATTGTTTAATTCAGTTGTTAATGGACACATTTTTCCATTTATTTTTGCACCAACACATTTATTACCAATGTTGCTATGAATTGCATATGCAAAATCTATTGGAAGGCTTCCTTCTGGGAATTGCATAACTTTTCCAAGTGGAGTTTGAACAAATATGTTTCCACTATAAACATCAGTTTTTAAAACATCTAAAAGTTCTTCACTTGATTTGTCTTTTGCCATATCCATTATTGAACGGATATAACTTATTTTTAAATCGGCTTCGTTTGCTTTTCTTTTTTCTTTGTAAACAAAGTGTGCTGCAAAACCATATTCGGCATATTGATGCATTTCTCTTGTTCTTATTTGAATTTCAAGAGGGTCGCCATTTTCTACAACAACTGTTGTGTGTAGTGATTGATATCCATTTTCTTTTGGTTGTGCAATATAATCTTTAAAATGGTCTAGTGGCTTATATAATGAGTGAACCTTTCCTAATGCAATATAGCATTCTTCAACAGTGTCAACAATTATTCTAAGCGCTAAAATATCTAAAACTTGATTTAATTCAAGATTTTTCCATTGCATTTTTTTATAAATGCTATAAAGTTGTTTATGCCTTCCATAAACAATTGCATTTTTAATTAAACCAGAAATTTCTTTTTGAATTTTTTCTTTTGTTTTATTTAAAACTTCAAGCCTTTCTTGAACATATTTATATACCTTTTTGGACAAATTTGTATATGCTTGTGGCTTGTAGTATCTAAACAACTGGTCCTCAAAATGATTTTTTATGTTTCCAATTCCAAGCATGCTAGCTAGTGGCGAATAAACTTCCTTTACACGATACATAAATTGTTCTGTATCCAATTTTTCTTTGTTGTCTAGATTTGTATTTTGAATTGCTAAAAGTAGAATTATAACCCTAATGTCCTTTGCAAGCGCAATAAACATACTTTTTACAGATTCAGCCTGAGTTTCTTTATTGTGAATGTTAATGTTTTCAATTTTTGTAATTGCACTTAGCATTTTGGCACATTCAGGACCATATTCTTTTTCAATTTCTTCAATGGTTATTTTTTCTAATTTTAATAATGGATACAAATATGCACTTAAAATTGTGCAAAAATCCATTTTAAGTTCGGTCAAAGTTGCAACAGTTTTTGTTGCAAAATCTAAATTTAATAAATCATCATTTAATTCTGTTAAATTGTTTGTTATTTTTTCAATTATTTTTTGTTCTTCATTTGAGAACAATTTTTCATTTTTCATTTTTATTTAACCTTTTAAATTTTCTATATAATTATAAATCAAACTATTTTTTAGTTCAGATTTTACATCTTTGTTTATTTTAATTTTATAGTTAAAATTTTCAATAAGTTCTTCAACAATATTTAATTCTTTTAACACATTAACAACAAAACAAAATTGAGAATAATCACAATTAATTTGTGGATTTAGTCTTTTAAAACTCAAATAATAAAAATATTTTGTGTAGCCAAATACATTTTTATTAATTGTATTTATTATGCCCTTATGGTATATTCCAAAAACATTTCTATCAATATTTAAAGTGGTTAAAAATTTTAAGTCCATAGTAATTTTTGCAACTACAACTTTTAATCCTAACAACCTTAAGTAGTTAACAAATCCTAAGTTTACATCATTTAATAAAACCACAGTGTTATAATTATGTAAGTTTAATGGTGTTGTGCCAAGCAAAAGCAGTGTGTTGTAAACAGTGTCATAATTATTATAAACTTGATAATTGATAATGTTTTTTATATCAAAATTTTTAACCTGATTAAAAGTTTCAATTGAATTTGCAATAATTAATGTGCCATAATAATTGTCTTTTAAAATATATTTTAGTTCTTCATCTAGTTTGTTAGAATCTATAATTTTAACTTTTGATAACTGCTCTTTATTTTTTAAACTATCTTCGTTTTCAAAGTTTAAATAATTTAATGTTTCTAAAAAGTTTGCTTGAACTTGTTCTTTTGTAACTTTAATAGGAACACCACCAAAGGCAAAATTTTTTACTTTACCTTTAACTGTTTTTCTGTTGCCATATTCATCTAGGTATAATTCTACTAATGCTTGTTTTTCAGACAAATGTTCGCAATTTTCAAAATACTCGCCAGCATTAAAGGCAACCAATTCTAATTTGTCATTTTTTATTTTTAAGTGGTTATTATGATTTTTAATTCTGTCAAAGGTTGAATTTTTAAGATTGAATAAGCAACATGGTCTTTCATTTCCAAATCCAAATGGTTGCATTTTTTCAATTTGCATAAATTCTTCATATGAAAATGTAAGTTCCTTATCGGTTAAGTCGTAATATTTTTTTTGCAAAAATACGGTATAATCATAGTTATTTAAAATATATTCATTAAGTTTATTTTTAAAGTTTTCTAAATTATCCTCAGTTAATGACAATCCACCTGCTTGTTTGTGTCCACCAAAACGAATTAAATAGTTAGAGGCATATTCTAATGCTTTATAAATATCAATATTTTCTATGCTTCTAATGCTACCTTTATATTCATTGTCAACCTTACTAATTAAGCATGTTGGTTTGTTATATTTTTCTACAATCCTTGCACACACTATTCCTAAAACGCCACCGTCCCAATTGTCTTTGCATAAAACAATTGCTCCAATTTTTGAAACATCAATTTCTTTTAGCATGTTAACTGCATCATTATAAATTGTGTTTACAGCGTCAACCCTTTTGTTGTTAAGTTCGGTTAATGTGTTTAATATGTTTTCAATTACATTTTCATCTTCTTCAATAAACAACTTAAAACTTAAACTTGCATCACCCATTCTGCCTGCTGTATTTAATTTTGGAGCCACTTTAAATGCAATGTCGGTTGAAGTTACATCTTGCAAGTTTAAGGACTTTAAAAGTGCCAAAACACCTTTTGGAAGATTGTTTATGTTTGACAATCCATGATGAACGATTACTCTATTTTCGTCAATTAATGGAACTATGTCTGCAACTGTTGCAATGGATGCAATACAAGTGTATTTTAATGCTTCGCTAAGCCCTGAAAGAGCCTGAACAAGTTTTAATGCAATCCCTGCACCACATAAATTTTTAAATGGATATGGTTGATCTTCAAACTTACAATCAACACAAATGCAGTTAGGAATTTCTTTTGGAATTTCATGGTGGTCGGTAACTACAATGTCAAAGCCTAATTCCTTTGCATATTCAATTTCATTTTTGCATGCAATCCCACAATCAACAGTAACTATTAAATTTGGATTGTACATTTTTTTTATCTTGTCAAGCGTGTCCATTGTTATTCCATAACCATCCGTAAACCTGTTTGGCAAGAAATAATCAACGGAAACATCTTTTGATTTTAAATATTTATATAAAATTGCTGTTGCACAAATGCCATCAGCATCGTAATCGCCTAGTATTAATATTTTTTGTTTGCTTGAAATAGCGTTTAAAATTTTATTAACGGCTTCTGTCATATTTTTTAACAAAAAAGGATTATGAAAGGAATTTATTGAAGGATTAAAATAATTGTATAAATCCTTTTCAGTTTCCATTCCGTTCATATATGCTAATTTAACTACAATCTTTGAAATATTTGTGTCTGCACTAAATTTTGTAATTAATTTATTATTAAGTTTTTTAGTTTTTTTAATAAATTGCATAGTACCCTTAAAATAAAACAAAGCCTTTTAGACAAAAGGCTTTATTTTAATATTTTTTGTTAAATAATTTTAATTTATTTTAAACAACAACATCGTCATTTTCTGTTTTCTTTTTCTTTTCTAACAACCTTTTATCTTTGTTTTTATTGTATATTTTTGACCAACTAGCCATAGTTACATAAATTGTGCTTACAACCAAAACTACCACTCCAAATATCATTGGCAAAATGTACCATAATGTTGTGGTAATTCCAACAAACAAATATAATACCAAAAGCACAAATGTTATAATTGTTACTGTCATTAAATTTAAAGTTAAACTATCAAAAGTTTTGTCAACATACATAACATCTGTGTATTTGTTTTCAACATCTAATTTTATGATTTCTTTCATTTTTCCAAATACAATAAATTTAAGGAAAGTTGAAAGCAATAATATGATTGTTAAAGGAATTACAAATGTTACATAAACAGGTATTCTTGCTATAATAACAAAACTTACAGTCATAAACATATCAAAAATCAAACCTAAAAATGTTGTTATTGAATATGTTATACCAAATCTTATCCATGCATAAACAAATATTGCTACCATAAATGCAAGTAAAATTAATGCACCCCATAAGAAATTTATTGTTTTGTATGGAGGATAATATTTTACAACTTCAGTTATATGTGTGGTGTAATTTTCGGTTATTGTTAAGTCTATATTTAATTTGTCAGCAACGCTTGTTCTTATTTTGTTTAATAAATCTTCCATTTCAGAATCAGTTGAAAAAGCCTTGTCTTTGATTGTTACTGAAATTCTGCTAGTTAAATTGTTTTCTAAATATTCAACTTTGTAAGTTACAACATCGTTGTCTTTAATAATTGATTTAATATCGTTTTTGTAATCTTTTACAACATCTTCTTCTAAAGTGTCATTAAATACAACATCAAATTGTCTTCCATTTGCAAAGTCTAAACTTAAATTCAAACCACAAATTGAAGCAACAATTATGGCAATAATCATTATAATTGCAGGAATAAACCAAAATCTTTTAACAACTTTGCCTGTGTTTAAAGGAGTTATTTTTATATTATTAAGCGATTTCATCTATGTTTTCCTCCCTTTTAAAACCAATTTTATTAGGTTTTGTTGAATTGTAAGTTAAATAAGTGTTTAATAATCCACGAGTTAAAAGCAAACTTGTAAACATATTAACAGCAAAGCCAATAAACATTATAAATCCAAAACTTTTTACTTGTAAGTTTCCTAACCATAGTAAAAGCAACCCAAAAATTACAGGAAGAATATTTAAGTCTAAAATTGGGAATATAGATTTGTTTAAACCTGCTTTAAAACTGCCAGGTAGTTTTTTACCATTTGCGTATTCTCTTTTGATTTTTTCTAAAATAACTAAATTGCAAATGTAAGCAATTAAATATGAAAATGCAAAAGCAAACATTCCATATAAATTAGTTTGTAATATGCTTATGCTTGAACATATTCCAATAGTTAATACAAAATTTGCTAAAAGTGACATTGCAGTAACAAGTCCAAGATGTTTGTATTTCAAACAAATAAATACTATTGAACCCACAATAAATAATGCAGTTAAAATAGTTCCAACAAGTGCACCATAATTTAATGATGGCTCAGTTAAATAAATATATGAAGAAGATTCCAATGTTAATTTAACAGGGAAAATTCCATTTAAAAATTGTGAAATATATGTTTGTGTTTCAAGGTATGTGTTCATACTTCCTGAAAGGAACAATGCTCCATCAGTAATTTCTTGTGACAAACTAATTGTTTGTATTTGTGTTTCGCCATCTTCACCACCATAAATGTACAAGCTTTCACCATTTGAAACAATTGAACTTGAAAGGGTTTTTAATTTTTCTGCACCACTTTCAGTAAATTCAAAATATGCACCATAGCCACCTTCGGTTGTGTTACGACGAACTGATATTGATTTTATATCTTCACCAGTTAATGCTTTTTCGCCATCAGCTGAACCTCTAAAATTTAGTTGCATATATGAGCCAATGTTGTTAAGTAGTGTTTCAACACTTGACAAAGCAGCTGCTTCAACTTTTAATTTATCATCACCAAGCCTTGTTACTTTAACAGATTGATTTCTAATTCCAAAAAAGTTTTCAATATGTGATTTTGTGGTTTCAACATCAAGCCTGTAATCACTATCAAGTCCAACCCTTTCAATATTGTACACAGCAACAATGCCACTAGTTAATTCGTTTGTTTTTAACAAGCCATTATAAAACCCTGTGAACTTTTGTGTTGTAAATGGAATATTAAAACCAAAACAAACAAGCAAAATGCCAATTAGCACTGTAATTGCCATATAAATTAATCTACGAACTGCCCTATTTTTTTTCATTAAAGTGAGTTTCTCCCTAAAAAAATTAATTTTATAATTATTTAAAATTAAATTACAAATTATTTTACTAAAACTAAAATAATAAGTCAATTTATTAAATATATATAATACCTAAATGATTATATATTGTTTTACAAAATAATGCAAACCATAAAATATAAAAACACAAAAAAAGCATTATTAAATATTTAATAATGCCCTAAATTGTATTTAGTTATACTGCAAAACAAATTTAATTATTTATTTTTATTTGCAACATTAACTGCAAAAACTCCGCATATTGCACCAATTAAACTTGCAAAAACTAAATCTATTATTGTTGTCATTGAAAAAGAAAAACTTGTGCTTAAAATTGAAAAAATTAAATATGCTAAAACGGAATATATAAGCCCTATAAAAAAGCCCATTTTTAAGCCTTTTTGCGGATTAAGTTTTGCAGCCATTAAACAACCAATTAAAATACTAAATATTTTTATTACTTGATTAATTGGCATAATAAATGAATCCGACAAATTTGTAAATCTAATGATAACTGCAAATAACAAAATTGCAATTAACGAAATTGAAACAGCCCACAAACTCCCTTTTATAACTCCAAGCCCAAAATCATTTAATTTTTTTAGTTTAAATTCTCTTTTTGTTTTAGTTTTAACTTGCGATTTTTTCATATTTTACCTCAAAAACTTTATGTATATAAAACTATATGTGCTTTACTTTGATATTATGCAAACATTTATAATTTTATTTTAATAGTATTAAATTAAAAGTTTTAAAAACATTAAAAACCAAAGTTGATAAAAAAACAAAAACTAAATTATTTTAGTTTTTGCTTTTTATTTTTTATATAAACAATTTATAAATTTTATAATAAAATCTATAAAATTTTCAATGTAAAATCTTCAATTTGAGGTTGTTAGTCGCAATATAAAACTAATTTATTTTGTTCTAGTGATTTTTGCACATCAATAACATTTTGATTTGGGCTTCCACGCCATTTTAAATTAGTGTCACGCCCTTCTATTTCAAACTTGCCATCAATTACAACATCTAAATTTTTCATTATTGGCAAATCTTTAACTTCATTCCAAAGATAACCTGTGTAAAGCCATTGTGTTTTATTTGGAAACTTTTGTTTTATCTCATCACTTAAATCTTTAACCCAATCTCTGTTTTGAGGATGAAGTGGGTCGCCACCACTAAATGTAATTCCACTAACATAGTCTTTGTTTAATTCATCAAAAATTTCCTGTTTAGCAGATTCATCAAATGGAATTCCACCATTAATATCCCAAGTTATTGGATTTTGACATTCTTTGCAATGATGATTGCAACCAGCAACCCAAAGCACAACTCTTATTCCGTCTCCATTTACCATATCATCTTTTGTTATATTGTGATATCGCATAATAATCTCCTACATTGAAACTCTATCTTTAATTTCGGCAAGTTTGCCATCGTTCATAAAACTTCTACCTTTAACTTTTGAATAACCTAGATAACCACATACACGATTAACTTCTGTTATGTCTTCACTTCCACATTTTGGGCATTTTGTCATATTTAGTTGTTCGTAACCACAATGTTCGCAATAGCATTTATCCATGTTTACACCTTGATAATAGCCTTTTTGCATACCTCTACGAATAATAGTTTTTAATGCTTCAGTGTTGTAATCTATTGGATATTTTGTGTATGTAATTTTTCCACCATTGCTTAATTCCCAAAAGCGTTCTTCATAATCTTGCTTTTGAATAGGACTTATATGTTCACCAACATGACAATGGAAACTATTTGTAAAATAATCTTTGTCAGAAACGCCTTCAATAATTCCGTATTTTTCTCTAAATTGTTTTACTTGTAGTGAAATCAATGATTCTGCTGGTGTTCCATAAATTGCATATAAAATATGGTCTTCTTCTTTTATTCTTTTAACATAGTCATTCAAATAATTCATAACATCTATTGCAAATTGACCATCTTCAATTATTGATTTTCCGTTATACAATCTTTGTAATTCATTTAATGCTGTATAACCAAAACTAAATGTTACGTAATCAAGTAGTGGTTTAATTGGGTCTGTTGCCTTCAAATTTCCTTTATATAATCCACCTTCCATAAATGCAAGTGGGCTTTTGCCTGCTTTTAATTTTGCTAAGAAATCTCTTGTTCTTTGATGTAAATGCCTAATCATTTCAAGATATTCTAAATAAACTTCATAGAAGTCTCTATTTTCTTCTTTTGCTTTCATAAATATCATAGGAAGATTTAAAGTTATAGCACCGCCATTCCATCTGCCAACAAACACTGGAACATCTTTGTCATCTGCTGGGTGTTGACCACCTCTTTCCCAGTATGGAGAAAGAAATGCACGACAACCCATTGGAGAAATAACTTTTCCATATTTTTTGTACATATCGGCAATATAGCCATTACCACTTAAACTTAAATAATCTGGATATTGTGCGTGCCTACTACACTCAACTGCTGCATCGAATAAATCTTCAAGTGGTTTGCCTTCCCCATGAACATTTTCATCATACAAAAATACAAGTTTTGGGAACAAAACAGCCTTTTTAAAGCCCGGTGCACCTTGACCACCTGCTCTTACTTTTAACATTGCTTTTGTTGCCATTTTTTCAAAATGTTTGTCGCCTAAACCAAATGTAAATGTAACAAAAGGATAATCTCCACGAGAAGACCCAACAGTGTTTAGTTTGTATTCAAGTGCTTGAAAGCCTTGTTCAAAATCACGCCTTACTTTGTTGTTTGCATATTCGTTAGTTTTTTCTTCTAATTCTTTTTCGGTAAAATTGATATTTAAGTCTTTAACAATATTTTTATACTCTTCACAATATTTTTTAAAACTTTTTTGTGCGTAAGGTTCTAAAACTTTGTCCATTTCTGGAAGCGTAAAACCACCATATTGTTGGCTTGCAGCAGCCATAATAACATCACCTAAAACATTAAAGCAGATTGCAAGTGTTGTAGGTTCAGTGTATTTAATGTTTCCAAGTTCAAAGCCACCTTTTAATACATTTGCAATATCAAACAAACAACAATTATATGTGTCTAACCTTGCACTTCTATCGTGAACATAAATATAGCCTTCTTTCATTGCCTGTCTTTCATCTGGCATTAAAAAGAATTTTTTGTAAAATTCACCATTAAGTTCGTTCCAACCTAAACATCTTTTTGTTGAAACCAATGTGCTATCTGTGTTTGCATTGCTTCTATCACCAATAAAATCAATTGCTTGAACTTTTTGGTAAACATTATCTAGCATCTTAACAAAATCTTGCCTATAGTTTCTATAATTTCTATAACTATTTGCAACTCTTTCATCAACCTTTTCCAATGCGTTTTCAACAACATTATGCATGGTTGGAATTGGGATTTCTTTTATGCCTAATTCAATAATTTGATCGTTTACATAATGCCTAATATCATCTAATTCTTTTTCGTTAAATGTTATTAATGCTCTTGCTGCACTTTTACTAATTGCTGCAATAACCTTTTCTACATTATACGGCTCTTTTGTACCATCTTTTTTAATTACTTTACATGTTTTTAATGAATTTGACATAAAATCCTCCTTAAAATACAAAACACAATATATTGTGGTTATATATGTAAAAATTTAAAATATTTTTACAATATATTGATTTGTAACTGTTTCCATATTAAAACAACATATTAAAAAAATCAAATAAAATTCATAAAAAAAAATTTATTGTTTATATTGCACAAAAATTAAAAAAAGTATGGATATGTTTGACATCCATACTTTATAAAATCATAACTATTGATTAATCAATTATTTTTCATCAACTTTTGTTTCTGTTGATTTTTTTGTGCTATTTGTTTTTTTGGTTGACTTTTTGGCAGAAGTTGAAGACTTTTTAGCAGTTTTTGGTTGTTTTTCAACCTTTTCTTCATTTTTTTCGTCTGCTTTTGTTTCTTCATTTTCAGTTTCAGCATCAACTTCAACAACTTCTTCTTCGTCTTCTTCATCAACTTCAACAACATCAACTTCATCTGCTTCATCTTCATCTGCAAATGTTATGTCATTTCCGTTTTCATCAAAAACCAATTCTCTTTTTGTGTCAATTCCAAAAATTGCATTTATATGAATTTGTTGATAACTAACTTTTTTGCCTTCACCTGTTTCAAGTAAAACAATTTTACCATCAGTTGTGTCTGTAACTGAAACAACTTTTCCATATAATCCAGAATATGTTTTAACCATTGCACCCGGAACTATTTTTGAATTTAATTCGTTTCTATAACTTTCTTCTTTTTTGCGTCTTGACAAACTTAGCAATAAAAATGCAACAATAACTACTACTAAAATTATTAGTAACATATAACTATCTGCAAAACCTGCTAATAATAAATTTTTCATATAAAATTACTCCTTACTTTTTTTTAAAAACTGATTAATTATAACAAATATATTACTTTAATCAAAATGAATATTTAATGTATTATGTTAATTTTTGTAATTTTTTAAAAATTCATCTTTAAAATCAAGTAATCTATCTTCCCAAATTGCTTGTTTTATTTGTTCCATCAAATGAGTTAAAAATCTTATGTTGTGAATACTTAAAAGCCTTGCTCCTAAAATTTCACCTGCATTCATCAAATGACGAAGATATGCCCTTGTAAAATTTTTACAACAATAGCAATCACAATTTTCATCTAATGGCTTGAAATCATCTTTATAACTTGCATTTTTTACTACCACTTTTCCTTTGCTTGTAAATGCAGTTCCATTTCTTGCAACTCTTGTTGGCAAAACGCAATCCATCATATCAATTCCACGAATTACACTTTCTAAAATGCAATCAGGGCTTCCTACTCCCATTAAATAATGTGGCACATTTTTAGGCAATTCTGGATTTAAAATGTCTAGCATTTCATACATTAATTCTTTTGGTTCACCTACTGACAATCCACCTATTGCAATTCCGTGTTTAACATAAGGCAAAGTTCTTCTTAAACTTTCAAGCCTTAAATCTTTGTAAAAGTTTCCTTGAACTATTGGAAACAATGCCTGACTTTCAACATTATGATATTTATAGCATCTATCAAGCCAGTTTAAAGTTCTTTCCATTGCTCTTTTGCTTTTATTGTAATCAGTTCCATAAACTGTGCACTCATCAAAAGCCATCATAATGTCTGAGCCTAAATCATGTTGAACAGCCATTGATTTTTCAGGTGTAAAATAATGTTTTTCACCACTTAAATGGGATCTAAATTCCACACCATCATCAGTTATTTTCCTTAAACTGCTTAAACTAAAAACTTGAAATCCACCACTATCAGTTAAAATTGGCCTATCCCAATTCATAAATTTATGAAGACCACCTGCTTGTTTTATGATGTCAGACCCCGGACGCAAATATAAATGATAAGTGTTGCTTAAAATAATTTGAGCACCAATTTCTTTAAGTTCTGTAGGCGACAAACTTTTTACTGTTGCTTGTGTTCCAACAGGCATAAAAACAGGTGTTTCAATAACTCCATGTGGTGTGTAAAACTTTCCTATTCTTGCCCCACTTTGTTTACATACTTTTATTGTTTCAAATCTAAATTGTTCCATAATTTAACCTATAATTTAATTTTTTAATATTTAAAAACATTGCTTACAACAATAATGTTGCATCACCAAAACTGAAAAATCTATATTTATTTTCAACTGCAACTTTATACATATTTAATGTTTCTTCAACTCCACAAAATGCGGATACTAACATTATTAGTGTGCTTTCTGGTAAATGAAAATTAGTAATAACGGCATCAACAACTTTAAATTTATAACCAGGATAAATAAAAATATTTGTATTGCCTTTATATTCCTTCAAAACACCATTATTAAATGTTGCGGCACTTTCCAATGTCCTAATGCTTGTTGTTCCTACTGCAACTATTTTGTTGCCATTTTTCTTTGCATTGTTTATTGTGTCAACAACTTCTTTTGAAATTTCAAAATATTCACTATGCATATTGTGATTTAAAATATTGTCCTCACTAACAGGCCTAAAAGTTCCAAGACCTACATGCAACATAACTTCAGCAATAATAACACCTTTTTCCTTTATTTTGTTTAACAATTCTTCTGTAAAATGAAGTCCTGCAGTTGGTGCTGCTGATGAACCAAGTTCATTTGCATAAACAGTTTGATACTTAGAATTGTCTTTTAAAGTTTCCTTAATATAGTGAGGCAAAGGCATTAAGCCAATTTTGTTTATTTCGTCCTCAAAAACAACGGAATTTAAGCAAGTAAATTCAACAATTTTGCCACCAAAGTCTGTGTCATCTAAGATTGTGCAATACAAATTGTCACTAAATACAATTTTTGTGCCAACTTTTGCTCTTTTACCCGGTTTAACTAATGTTTCCCACCTGTTTAGTTCTAACCTTTTTAACAATAAAACTTCTATTACTGCACCTGTTTCTTTTTTTCCAATTAGTCTAGCTGGCAAAACTTTTGATGTGTTAATTACTAAAACATCACCTTTGTTTAAATAATCAATTACATCTTTAAATATTTTGTGATTAATGCTTTTGTCCTTTCTATTATAAACAAGAAGCCTAGCACTATCTCTTGGTTCTATTGGGTTTTGTGCAATAAGTTCTTTTGGTAAATCATAATAATATGTGCTTCTACTTGTTACATCCATCTTCTTCACCTTGAACATACATATTCAAATATTTTTGTCTATCTGCACTTATTTTTTTGCCTAAATGCTTGTAAGCATTTGGAAGAACAATTCTTCCCCTTGGAGTTCTGGCAATAAAACCTAGTTGCAATAAATATGGTTCATAAACATCTTCAATGGTGTTACTATCCTCATTAGTTGCGGCAGCAAGTGTGTCAAGCCCCACAGGCCCACCATGAAACTTGTCAATAATTGTGTTTAAAATAACCCTATCAGTGTAATCTAAGCCTAAGTCATCAACTTCAAGCATATTTAATGCTTCTTTTGCAATGTCAAGTGTTATTTTTTTGCTATTTTTAACTTCGGCAAAATCACGCACTCTTTTTAAAAATCTGTTTGCAACTCTTGGCGTGCCCCTGCTTCTTTTGCTTAATTCAATGCAAGCATCTTTATCAATTTCGATATTTAAAATTTTTGCATTTCTATTAATTATTGTAGACAATTCCTCGATTGTGTACATTTCTAGCCTACAAACAACTCCAAATCTATCTCTTAATGGACCTGTAAGCATACCAGCCTTAGTAGTTGCCCCAATTAATGTAAAAGGTTGAAGTTTTAATCGCATTGTTCTAGCACTAGGACCTTTGCCTAAAATTATGTCTAACGAATAATCTTCCATTGCTGGATACAAAACTTCTTCAACAGACCTACTTAGCCTATGGATTTCATCAATAAACAAAACATCATGTTCGTTTAAATTACTTAAAATTGAAGCCAAATCAGCAACTTTTTCTATTGCTGGGCCACTTGTTATTTTAAGTGTTGAACCAAGTTCGTTGGCAATTATATGCGAAAGTGTTGTTTTACCAAGCCCCGGTGGTCCATACAATAAAACATGGTCAAGAGCATCTCCTCTCTTTTTTGCAGCCTCAATATAAACTTTTAAATTGTTTTTAACTTTTTCTTGTCCAACATATTCTTCCATTGTAGAAGGTCTTAAAACATTTTCAACTTCATTATCTTCCACACCTTTTGTGCTGGTTATTATTCTTTCTTCCATTTATTCTCCAATTATATTTTTTTAAAGACTTGACATATTTTTTAATGCTTTGCTTATGATGTCTTCTGTTGAGTCGCCTTGCGATACTACAAGTCGCACTAATTTTGTTGCATCATATTTGCTTAGCCCCATATTAACCAAAACATCAACTGCTTCGTTTATGTTGCCGTTTGGAATATTTGTTGCAGTTGAGTAATTAAACAAATCAATTTGGTCAACTTTGTCCTTTAATTCAAGAACTATTCTGTCGGCTGTTTTTTTGCCTAAACCTTTAATTTTAGATAGCATTGTGCTATCGCCACTAAAAATTGCATTATTTAAGTCAGTTATGCTCATACCACTAAGAATTGTGGTTGCCATTTTAGGCCCGATTCCTGAAACAGAAATTAATTGCAAAAACAACTTCTTTTCATCTTTACTTAAAAAACCATATAATCCAACGCCATTGTTTTCTGATGCGTAAAAATATGTGTATATAGTTGCTTTTTCGCCAATCATTGGAAGTGCTGAAATTGTGTTTGTAGAACAAGCAATTTCGTAACCTATGCCATTGTTGTTTATAACAACATAATTTTCTGTTTTTTCATCTATAATTCCACTTATAAAAGAGTACATTTTTACCTCGTTAAACTATTATTTTTTATTTAATGTTAGTTCCACTTAAAATTAAATTTGTTTGACTATGACACAAAGCAACTGCCAAAGCATCTGCTGCATCATCTGGCTTTGGAACCGAACTTAAATTCAATATTGCTTTAACCATAAATTGAATTTGGTGTTTTTCTGCTCTGCCATTGCCTGTTAATGCTTGTTTAATTTGAAGTGGTGTGTATTCATATAACTTTTCACTACCCATTAATTTTGTTGCAGCAAGTAATGTTACACCCCTTGCCATTGCAACATTAATTGCAGTTTTTTGATTGTTTTGGAAAAATAATTCTTCCATTGCAAATGCATCTGGTTTGTACTTTTCAATTAAATAGCAAACGCCATCATAAATTTTATTTAGCCTGTTAGACATTTTTTCAGATTTATGTGTTTCAATAACACCATAATCTAAAACCTTGGTGTATTTGTTAGTTTTTTCAATAATCCCATATCCAACTATTGCATATCCTGGGTCAATACCTAAAATTATCATAATAAATTCCTTAAACCATACTAATTTAAGTGTAGTAAAAAAAGCAATTTAAGTCAAACAAATAACATACCCTTAATATATAATAAATTAAATTATATAAATATATTAAATTAAATTGTATAGTGAAAAATTAAAAAAACACCGTCTGGTGTTTTTTATTATTCTTCATCTGATTCTGGAACATCTACATTATGATAAACGTCTTGAACATCGTCATTGTCTTCCAATGCATCAATTAGTTTATTAAACGAATTTAATTTGTCTTGTGGTAATTCAATGTAATTGTCTGGTAGCATTGTAACCTCTGCTGAAACATAAGGTATTTTGTGTTCGTCAAAATAATCTTTAACTCCATCAAAAGCCTCTGGTGTTGTGTAAATTTCGTAATACAAATCAAAATTTGCAACATCATCTGCACCTGATTCCAATGCGTTCATCATTAAGTCATCTTCACTAACGCCAACACCCTTTTCAACAATTATTAAACCTTTGCGTTTAAATAAATATGAAACGCAATTTGTACTACCCAAACTGCCACCAAATCTGTCAAATAAATGTCTAACATCGCTTGCTGTTCTATTTTTGTTGTCAGTTAAAGTTTCAACAATAATTGCACTGCCTGCTGGACCATATCCTTCATAAGTGATGCTTTCGTAGTTTATAGCATTTGTTTCACCACTTGCTTTTTTTATTGAACGAGTAATATTGTCGTTAGGCATATTGTTTTGTTTTGCCTTTTGAATTATATTCCTAAGTTTTGGATTACTATTCGGGTCTGGACCACCAAGTTTAACTGCAACAGCAATTTCTTTTCCAATTTTACTAAAAATTTTAGACATTGCAGCATCGTTTTTTCCTTTGGTGTGTTTTATTGAACTCCATTTATTATGACCTGACATAATATATCCTCCTTTAATTATTTAACATATACATTAATATTGATGCAGAAACGCTTGCATTTAAGGACTCAACTTCATTTTGCATAGGTATTGTAACAATGTCGTTACAAGCACTTTGCATAGTACTAGAAATGCCATTTCCTTCATTACCAATAACAATGCCATAAGGTTTAGTTTTTACTTTATAATTGAAAATATTTTGACCATTTAAGTCGCCACATATTAAATATAAATTGTTTTTATTTTTAAAATCTAAAAATTCATCTAAATTTTTAAATTCCTTTATATTTAAGTCAAAATTATATCCCATGCTTCCCCTTGTAACTTTTGGAAGATATGGACAAACAGAATCAATTAAATAAATAGTTTTGTAATTTGTTGCAAGTGCACATCTAAAAATTGCTCCAAGGTTTGATGGGTCTTGCAAGTTTTCAAGAACTAAAAAGTTTGAATTAATCTCCTTAAAAGTTGGAATCCTTACTAACGCAAAAATTCCACTTGGAGATTTTAGTGAACTTATTTTTTTTGAAATTGCTTCTGTTATTATATATGTGGTTATGTTATATTCTTTAATTTGGTCTAAAAATTTTTCTTCAACAAATAAAGTTTCAACTATTTGTTTATTAAGCAAAGACATAACAACCTTTTCACTCTCACAAAGTGCAAAGGTTGAAATGTCCTTTTTATCATTTAATTTTATTAAATTTTTAACAATATCATTATTTAATGATGTAATTTTTTTAAACATAATTCCTGCTTAAATTATGCATTTTTAAGTGCTTCTTTTGCTTTTTCGCATAGTGATGCAAATGCTTTTTCATCACTATATGCCATATCTGCTAAAACTTTACGGTTTAAGTCGATATTAGCAACTTTTAATCCGTGCATAAAAGTTGAATAACTCATATTGTTTTGTCTGCAACCTGCATTGATTCTTGCAATCCATAGTTGTCTAAAATCACGTTTTTTAAGTTTTCTGCCAGTGTAAGCATATTGACCACTTTTCATAACTGCTTGATGTGCTACTCTGTAGTTTTTGCTTCTAGCACCACGATAACCTTTTGCACTTTTAAGTACTTTTCTTCTTTTCTTTAAAGAATTTACTGCTCTTTTAATTCTCATATCTTATTCCTCCACTATTAACCTTGTATTAGTTCCCTAATATTCTTTTCATCTGCTTTTGAAACATAAGTAGCTTTTCTTAAACCTCTTTTTCTGCTAGGTGATTTTTTGGTTAAGATATGGCGTCTATTTTGTTTGTTTCTTTTAATAACTCCACTTTTTTTGATTTTAAAACGCTTTTTTGCGCTTGAATTTGATTTCATTTTTGGCATAATCGTTTTCTCCTTGTAATTTATTATTTAGATTTTTTTGGTGATAAAACCATAGTTATTTGTTTGCCATTTTGTTCTGGCTTTGATGTTACTTCGGCAACATCTTCCAACATTGCATAAAATTTGTCCATAATTGGAAATGCAAGTTGTGGGTTTGCTAATTGTCTACCAAACAAACGAAGTGAAACTTTTACTTTGTCGCCGTTAAGTAAAAACTTTTTAACATTTTTTGCTTTAAATGCCATGTCGTTGTCTTGAATATTTAAACTTAATTGCATTCCTTTAATTTCAGCAACTTTTTGTTTTTTCTTAACATCTTTTTCCTTTTTTATTGTGTCGAACCTATATTTGCCATAATCCATAATTTTGCAAACAGGTGGATTTGCTGTTGGAGCAATCAAAACCAAGTCCAACCCTGATTGTTCTGCAAGAACTCTTGCTTGTGACAATGGCACAATACCAAGCTGTTCACCATCTTTACCTTGAAGTCTTACTTCTTTTACTGTGATTTGGTCGTTAATTAATAACTCTTTTATAACCGTTTACCTCCAAATTTATTTCAAAATAGAAGAAGTGAGTAAACAAATTTACCCACTTCTTAATTAAACAATAAAATATACCCCTAACAATAAATATATTTTTGATATTTAATTTAATTACCAATACGAAGACAAAACTTGTATGGTGAGAAGTGGTTCTTCTACTTTGATTACGAACATATTATACATACAAATAATTTGTATGTCAACATAAAATTTAGTTTATTTACTTATTTTTTACTATTTTATTGCTGATTTCTTCCATAATTAGTTTTTCACATTCTTCAAGAGTTTTTGCACCTAAATCGCCTTCAAATTTTGAACGAATTGCAACAGTGCCATTTTCCTCTTCCTTTGCTCCACAAATTAACATATATGGAACTTTTTGTAGTTGTGATTCCCTAATTTTTTTGCTTATACTTTCGTTTCTATCATCTAGTTCAACTCTTATTCCAAGTGCCTTTAAACTATTATAAACATCTTTTGCATAAGGTATTACATTTTCATTTATGCTTAAAACTTTTGCTTGAACTGGTGCCAACCATGTTGGTAAGTTACCTTTTGTTTCTTCAAGTAAAAACGCTATAAATCTGTCTAATGAACCTAATATAGCACGGTGAATAACAACAGGTCTTACTTTTGCACTATTTTCATCAATATATTCAAGTTCAAATTTTTCTGGCAACTGATAATCTAATTGAACTGTTGACAATGTTACATCATGCCCAATTGCACTTTTAACTTGCACATCAATTTTTGGACCATAAAAAGCGGCTTCACCTTCTGCTTCGTAATATTCCGCACCACTTTCTTTTAAAATTTTTCTAAGTGCACTTTCACTTTTTCCCCAAAGTTCATCATTGCCAAAATATTTTGCACTATCATTTTTATCTCTTAAAGACAACCTAAATTTATAATTTTTAAAACCAAAGTCATTATAAACATTTAGTATTAAATCTATAACTCCTTTAATCTCTTGCTCAATTTGGTCTGGTCGGCAGAATATGTGCGAATCGTTTTGAGTAAAACTTCTTGCTCTTTCAATTCCTGTTAAATTTCCGCTTGCTTCAAATCTAAAATCGTTTGCAACTTCTGCTATTCTTAGTGGTAAATCTTTGTATGAATGCAAAAAGTTTTTATAAATCATCATATGGTGTGGACAGTTCATAGGACGAAGAACATAAGTTTCGTTATCTCTAACCATTGCAGGAAACATATCTTCTTGATAGTGGTCCCAATGTCCTGAAGTTACATACAATTCTTTGCTACCAATTGATGGTGTGCAAACATGTTTATAACCCATGCTTAATTCTTTGTCAGTAATGTAATCTGACAATGTTCTTCTTAAAATAAAGCCATTTGGCAACCACATAGGAAGCCCTTTTCCAACGACTTCGGAAAACATAAATATTCCAAGATCTTTGCCAAGTTTTCTGTGATCCCTTTGCTTTGCTTCTTCAATCCATGCTAAGTGCTGTTTTAAATCTTGTTTGTCTAAAAATCCAAAGAAATAAATTCTTTGAAGCATCTTGTTCTTTTCGTTTCCTCTCCAATAAGCCCCACTTACTTTATTGAATTTATACGAAAATCCCCTTAAATATTTAGTATTTTCAACATGAGGCCCACGGCACAAGTCAACAAAGTCATCTCCTAAATAGTAAACAGAAATAACTTCATCTTTAGGCAATTCATTAATTAATTCTTCTTTATATTCATTGCCTTTAAACATTTCAAGTGCCTTTTCTTTTGAAACTTCTTCTCGTCTAAAATCTTGATTTGAAGCAATAATTTCTTGCATTTTTTGTTCAATAGCAACAAAATCCTCAGGTGTTAAATTGTGTTCTAAATCAACATCATAATAAAAGCCATTTTCAATAGATGGCCCAATTGTTAATTTTGTTGTTGGATAAAGTTCCATTAATGCTTTTGCTAGCACATGCGCCATACTATGACGATACATATTTTCTTTTTCTGCTTTTTCTAATTTTTCTTTTTCTTCCATAATCTTTCTCCCATTTTCAATATTTACCAAAAGGCTAAAAAATAAGCCCTTTGATATTAAATCAAAGGACGAATATTACATATCCGTGGTTCCACCTTTATTGCAAAAATGCCACTCAAAATCTATTTTACGAATAGTAACGCTTAGACGCAAAAGTGGTTTGGGTTATAGATAACATTATAGTGCTTTCAGCCACGACACTACTCTCTTTTTATGTTTTAGGTATAACTTACTTGTCTTCTACTTAACCTAAGTATTCAAAATATAACTCATTTTATAACACATTATTTTAAATGTCAAGAATAAATTAATTTATTAAATTTATTTTTTTGTCAAATAAATAATAAATCACTTTAAATGTGCTTTGACTAATATTTTTAGAGCAATATAAATTTATAACTTTTGGACTTAGTTCAATTATTTGACTAAGTAAATTTGCCTCATTTGTTTTTTCAACATCTTTTAACATAATTGGTTTGTTTTTGTTGTCCAAAACTATAAATCTATTGTTTTTGTAATAAACATTAATTAAAGGTGTTGAGGTGTCCAAATTATTAACTAAAAATTTAAGTAATTCTAAAAAATTATTTGAATTTGAAATGTAAACATTTGCATTTACAATATTTAAAATTTCCAACCATTTTTCTTTTAAAAAATTCAATTTAAAATGATAAAAGGAATCTATATTCATTTGCTTATGTAAAATTATTTCTTGCTTGATTTCTTGTTTGTCGCAAACACTATCAAACATAACCAATGCTTTTAAAAAGGCACTTGAACTTGCCTCGTCTAGTTTACTTAAATCAATATTCTTTTTAAAAAAATCTTTTTTGTATACTAATAAAATAATGTTACATATAGCATCAACTAAAATATTTGCTAATTTTTGCATGCTTTTAACATCAACAGCAATAGTTAGTTTTTCAACTTCAAAATCGCTTGAAAACACTGAAATAACACTAATTTTATTAAGTTTAATTTCTTTTAAAATGTAATTTAAATAGTTTTTATATTTTACATCAATTGCAATAGTAAATTCCCACATAGTAACTCCTAAAAGTATTGTATGCAATAGACATAAAAATATTTTATAAGTAATTGTAAAATTTTAGAAAATATGATTGTAAAAAATTATAAAACATATAAAACTATTGATAAAAATTGCAAAATAGTCCCAAGCAAAACAAAGAGATGGAAAAGCGGGTGCATATACCTAACTTTTGTTCCAAAGGCAAATGTAATTGCACCAACTGTATAACTTATTCCTCCAAGTAATAACAAAATAAAACCAGCAATTCCTAATTCGCTAAGCAATGTGTTAAATGCAATTAAAATGCACCAACCCATTAAAATATATGCTGTTTGGCTAAGTATTTTAACAACTTTCCAATGCATATTTATAGCATTAAAAATTACACCTAATATTGCTAAAAACCACACAAAGCACAAAATAAAAATTCCAATACTTTTTCCATTTAATGTTATTAAACAAAAAGGAGTGTATGTTCCTGCAATTAAAATAAATATTGTACAATGGTCTAATATTCTAAAAACTAGTTTTGCGTTGTTTACATTTAAAAAATGATAAATGGAACTCATTGTATATAAAACAATTAAACTTGTTCCATAAATTATCATGCTTATTACACCAAGATAAGTTCCATTTTTTATTGTTACAACTAAGCCCAAAATTAATGCAACAATACCAAAAGCCCCACCAACAATGTGGCTTATTGCACTAAATAGTTCCTCGCCTTTGCTAAATCCCGGCAATTTGTAGTCTTTTTTCTTTTCTCCAATATATTCGTATTTGTACTTAGCCATTTACACTCCTTTGTTAATTGTTAAAAATTTTTATTTAATATTATAACAAAAAAACATTTACTTAAATCTAAGTAAATGTATGATATTTATTTTTTAACTGTGCTTCCAAACCCACCTGTTCTTACAGCAGTTGGTGGAACTTCATTGTCAACAATCAAAAATTTTTGAAACCATGCTTGTCCAATTTTGTCGCCTTTATTTACTTGATATGGATTGCTACTATGATTATATAACATAAAACCTAAATTTCCATCGTTAGAAATATTGTCAGCATAATCACTTTCAATAACACCAATTCCTTGTGCTAAAATAATTCCTTTTTTCCCCATACCTGATGTGGTTGCTAAAAACAAACCCTCATCATCATTAAAATATGCTTTAATATTTGTAAATATTAGTTTTGTTTCGTTTGGCTCAATTACAACATCTATTGGAGAATAAAAATCGTAGGCAACACTTGTTCTTGTTGCTCTAACTGGCAATTTTATATCCTCTTTTTTTAAATCATATTTTAAGAATTCATCTTTTACAACTTCAAATTTTCGCATATCCTTCCCCTTTGTTTTCATTTTTTATTTAATTTAAAATTTTTATTAACATAATTAATTTAAGATATTAGCAATTTTATTTCTATTTATTAACAAATAAAATTTCAATTAATAAATTAATTTTAAAATTGAAATAGTTATAAAATAATAACTTATATTTATTATTTTTGTTTTAATTGCAATATTGGTTAATCTTCTTCGTCTTCACTGCACCAAACACACTCAATTTCGCCATCAACAAAGCCAACACATACTGCCACATATTCTTTTAAATATTTTCCATTTTCAGTTTCTAAGTAGTTTGCAATAAGTTCAGTAACATATTCAATTGCTAGTTCCCTATCTCCTATTTCCTTAGATTTTTTTAAAATAAAGCAATTTTCTTTACTAGAAAAAGTTTCCTCACACGCCCAATCACTATCGTATTCATCATACATTGAACTTCCAATAATTTGAACATCAAAAGATTTTTTCATATCATATAAGTTAAAATTTATTGCCATAGTCTCTTTTGAAAAAGGTTTTTCTTCTAAAATTTTGTCCAACCACAAATTAAAATCTTCTTGTGTCTTATCCATAAAACAACCTCAAAAAATATATTTTAAATAAAAGTAAATTTAATGTATATCTAAAAAATTAATTAAATTAATAATTTTTAATTAATCATTAAGATATTCTTCAAATTTTATTACTTTTGAATGCTTACCAACAACATAAATTAAATCATTTGGCTCAATCATTGATTCCCCATCAGGAAAAATTATTTTGTCTTCTCTAATAATTAAATTTAACAAAACTTCAAATTTTGACCTAGGAGCCAAGTCATTTATTTTAATTGGCGTTATGTTTGGTTGAACTTTAAATTTAACTAAAACATAATCATTAAATAGTTCAAAATAACTTTGAATATTGTTGTCGTTTAAAGAAATTCTTTTAGCAAAATCAACACCAAAATCTTTTTCTGGAGATATTACTTCTGTTGCACCCAAACTTTTCATAACTTTAACATATTCTTCAGAATCAACTCTTACACTGATTTTTTCAACGCCCAATTCTTTTAAATTTATTACAGTTAAAATGGACGCTTGAACATTTTTTCCAATACACACAACAACGTGGTTTACATTTCGTATGCCAATTTCCTCTAAATTTTCCTTTTTTGTGCTGTCACATATTATGCAATGTTGAACAAATTTACTTGCATCAGAAACCCTATCTTTATTGCAGTCAATTGCCATAACTTCACATTTCATATTTGTTAAAGTTTTTAATACTGACAAACCAAATCTACCTAATCCTATTATTGCTACATTTTTTTTCATAACTACCCCACTATAATTTTTTCTTCAACATAATCAACAGATTGTAAATCATCATTTAACCAGTTTTTGTTCATAGAACTCATTATTGTTAATGGTCCAAGCCTACCAAAAAACATAGTTAAAATTATTATTATTTTACTTACAGCGCTTAATCCAGAAGTTATTCCCATTGAAAAACCAACTGTTCCAAATGCAGATACAACCTCAAATAATATTTCTTTAATTGATAAAGCAGAATCAAATAAAGATATGCAAAAAGTTGCAAGTAATATGTAAATTATGCTCAATGTAAATAATGAAAATGATTTTATTATTGTTTGAGCTGAAATTTTTCTTTTAAAGATTGTTGGTTTTTTACCAACGGTTAACTTGAAAATTGATATAAATATAACAGCAGAAGTTGTGGTTTTAATTCCACCTGCTGTTGAACAAGGTGAACCACCAATAAACATTAAAGATATAATTAATATGTAAGTTGCAGTGTTTATTGTTGACATATCCAAACTAGCAAAGCCTGCCGTTCTTGAAGAAACACTTTGGAAAAATGCCTGCAACCAAGTAATTTCACTAAACATACTTAATTTAATAAGTATTGCACCCACTACAATTAAAATTGGAGTAACAACTACCACAATTTTTGTTGAAATTTTTAATTTGCTAAATCTTTTGTTTTTAATAATATCAAAAATAGAAACAAAACCAAAACCACCAATTACAATTAAAAACATTGTTGATAAATTTAATAACACATTGCCACTAAAATCAATCATACTATTTGAATTTCCTAGTATATCAAAACCAACATTGTTAAAAGCTGAAACCGATTGAAAAATAGCAACCCAAATAGCATCAACAGCACCAAAAGTTTTTAGTAAAATAAAATAATTTATTACACTCCCAAAAAATTGTATAATTAATGCCGCAATAACAATATTTTTAACTAATTTTATTACACCTTTTGCTGTGTCTAAATTCCAAGATTCTCTCATTAAAAATCTGTCAGTCAAACCAATTTTTGAACCAATAATTACAAAGAAAAAAGTTGAAAATGTTAAAATTCCAAGCCCTCCAATCA
>CALVNY010000018.1 GCA_944350085.1 uncultured Clostridia bacterium
TTTGACTTTTTAAATTCGTCAAGCAATAATTTCATAATCTCTTCATCAAAGTCATCACCACCAAGTTTTACATCACCATTTGTTGCAATAACTTCAAATACACCATCACCAATTTCAAGAATAGAAACGTCAAATGTGCCACCACCAAGGTCATAAACCAAAATCTTTTGACTTTTGTTTTCGCCCTTATCTAGTCCGTAAGCCAATGCTGCAGCAGTAGGCTCGTTAATTATTCTTAAAACATCTAGTCCGGCAATTTTACCAGCATCTTTTGTTGCTTGTCTTTGGCTGTCGTTAAAGTAAGCAGGAACAGTTATAACTGCTTGTGTTACTTTTTCTCCCAAATAACTTTCAGCATCATTTTTTAGTTTTGTTAAAATCATAGCACTAATTTCTTGTGGGCTATATTCTTTGTTGTCAATTTTAACCCTTTCGCTTGTTCCCATTTTTCTTTTAATACTCATGATTGTGTGTTCAGGATTTGCAACAGCTTGACGCTTTGCAACTTGACCAACTAATCTTTCACCATCTTTATTAAATGCTACAACACTAGGTGTAGTTCTTCCACCTTCTGCATTTGCAATAACTGTTGGTTCGCCACCTTCCATAACTGCAACACATGAATTTGTTGTTCCTAAGTCAATACCTATAATTTTACTCATTTTTAATATATCTCCTAAAATTAAAATTTTTTATTTTTTTTATATATTTAAACTAAAAGTTTCCTTTTAGATTAAAAACTATTTATTAATTTTTACTACGCTATGACGAATAATAATGTCGTCTAGCATAAACCCTTGTTGAAATTCTTCCAAAACAACGCCACTTTCATATTCGCTATCTTCAACAGCAAGTACTGCATTGTGAAAATTTGGGTCGAATTTTTTGCCAACACATTCAATAGGTTTAACACCTAAACTTGTAAATGCAGCCATAATTTGATTTCTAATTATGTTTAAACCTTTTAATGTGTTTTCATCTTTAATTCCTTCAATAGCCTGATTAAAACTGTCGATTACTGGAAGCATACTCCTTACAGCATTAACAATTCCATTATTGTAAGAAACCTTTTCTATGTCCTTGTTTCTACGCTTGTAATTTTCAAACTCTGCCTGAATTCTTTGAGCAACTTCCAAATAATTTACATTGTTTATATTTGCATTATTATTTAAATTGTCGTTTGAATTATTATTTACATTTGTTTCTTTTTCGCTTTCACAATTACACTTTTCGTTGCAATCGCAAACATTTTCTTTTTCAGTTTTAGTTTTTGATTGATGTTCGTGTTTTTGTTTGTTTGAATTAAATTCTTTATTTTCCTTATTAGCCAAAGTTCTAATCTCCTTAACTTTTTTTCATTTCATCTACAACATATTTTAATGCACTTGCAATTTTTGCATAATCCATTCTTTCAGGCCCTAAAACACCAATTTTTGTAACAACACCATTGCCCAAAGTGTAATTTGCTTGAATTATGCTATAATCACTATATTTTTTGTCTAGATTTTCCTCGCCAATGGTAAACACAATGTCATTTGTGTTGTTTTTGTCCATTGTTTCCATAATATTTTTTATTTCTTCTTCATTTTCTAAAATGTTTAAAAATTTCTTTGCATTGTTAATATCTTTATATTCTGGTTTTTCAAGTAACTTAGTTGTGTTTGAACTAGTTAAAAAACTCATTCCATTATTAACATATCCTTCTAAAATTTGAATTAAAGAATTAAACAAGTTTTGGTAACTATCTATTTGTTTATTGAAAGATTTTGAATATTCATCAATATTTTCAAATATTTCTTTAATTGTTTTATTATAAAAACTTGCAGTTAAAAATTTTGATGCATCTTTACAATTTTCTTCTGTAACTTCTTGGCTTAAAGGTATCGTGTTGTTAATAAGTCCTGCATCAGTTTGAAATAACACTAACCCTTGACCAGTAACCAAAGGAATTATGTTTACTCCTTTAATTATTAATTCCTGATAACCTTTTGTTACTACAAAAGTTGGATAACTTGTTACATTTGAAATGTACTTTGCAAGGTCATTTAAAACTTCCTTTAAATAAGCACTTCTTTTTGTAAACCTATCTTTTACAATTCCAAATTTTTTAGCATCAATGCTTCCATTGGAAAATAAGTTATTTACATAAAATCTATATGCTTTTGTGGTTGGAATCCTACCACCAGATGTATGGAGTTGCTTTAAATAACCCAATTCTTCCAAAGCATTAAGTTCATTTCTTAATGTTGCACTACTTAAATTTTTAAAAGAATTTTCTTGAACATTACTACTTGTAATTGGAATTGCATTGTCAATATATCTTTCCACAGCATCTAAAAGTATGTTCTGCTTTCGCTCTGACATTGTGAATTCTTGATTTTCCAAGGGCATTCTCCTTTAGTTAGCACTTTAATTTTTATATTGTTAGCACTCTCATTTCAAGATTGCTAACACAATTATATTATTAACTTATGCTTAAGTCAACAATTTTATGTAAAAATTTTTAAAAATTTTGTAATATTTTTTTGCAATAAAAAATTAAACTCAAAAAATTTATTTTGTTGTTTTAGTTGCATACTTGATTTTTTTACATATTGACTTAAAACTATTAATAAGGTAAAATATATCTATAATTAAAAGGAGTTTAAAATGTTAACTAAATTTAAGCAAACTAGAAAAACAAAAGAAATAGTTGAAAAAGTGCACGCATATAACAATCAAACTAACACCGATTTAGTTAGCATTGGCAAAGACATTTATGATTTAAGCACTCTTTTAAATAATGAAATTACGGCTATAGAAAAAAAATTAAGAAGAAGCATAATAATTAAAACTTCATTAGATTATAATAAATTAGTATTCAGTGATTTAGCATTGAATAATAAGATAATAGAGTGCAATTACAAAGCAAATTTTAGTAGTAAAAAAGCATTATTTGACTTAGAAATTTATAAAAAAATTAAAGATGAAGTTGAAAAAAAATATCAAGATGCTTTAAAAACAGACAGTTACTTAATTTCTTTAAAAAATAGATTTCATAGCGTACTATCACTATATACCAACTCAAATTACAAACAAATTACTCGTTCATCTAAATCTAAATATGACAGTTTACCATTTGAAAAACAATTAGAAATGTTTTCAAGTGATACTTTCTTTACATTACAAATTGAAGATGTTAAAGAGTTATGTCAAGCAGTTGCCAATTCATATTGCAATAAAATGAAAATCAAAAACTTGCCCTTAATATTTTTAGAAAGCAAAAGCGATTGTTCGCTTGGGAGTTATAGTGCATTTGGAAATTATATTAATATAAATAATAACTATATTAAAATAATATCCAATTTAAAAAAATTAAATAGTAAAAATTGTTTAATACAATATAAATTGCTATCAACAATTATTCACGAATGCAGGCACTCTTATCAAGCAACTAACACTTCAAAAAATATGGACACAAAATACATTAGCAATGCAATGAAAATTAATTCACATTATATGAAAAGAATATTTTATGTTTTAGACCCATATCCAGAAGACCCACACCCTGGTTATTATTCAAGGTTGCACGAACTAGATGCATTTAATGCTTCAAACAAAGTTTTAATTGATATGTCTAAATTGGATATTAAAAACGCAAAAGAAATTGAAGATTTTGCAATATTTGATTTACAAAAAGATTATAAAGCAAAAAACTCTATAATTAAAGAAATGGTTGATTTGGTTAATAATCATGGTTTAACACAAAACATTTCAAAATGCATTTATGAAAACTTAAAGTTTTTAAACTTAACAAGTTTTAAATATATTGAATATAACAATTTAGATAAAATTGACTATATAAAAACAGTTGAAAATTGTGTTGAAAATTTAAACACTACTAAACTAAATAATGCTTTAAAACTTGAAGCATATTACAGAACAAAAATGTTTGAAACTTTGTTTAATAGAGATAAATATTTAGAAGAATATGCAGAAAAATATAATATGCAAAAAAACGAGTATGAAACAATGCTAGAAAATAAATTTGAACACGAAAACGAAGAGATAAAATCAGTTATTCAAAACGAAAATGAAATGGTTTAAAAAAACACCTTATTTAAAGGTGTTTTTTTAGTGTTGCATAGTATTAAATTAATTCTAAAATAATAGTATTTAAAACGTAAAATCCTAAATCAGTTGCATACAATCTATTATTTTTAATTTCAATTAAATTTAACTTTTTAAGTTTTTCAATTGTTAAGGATTTTTCTTTAAGTATGTCATAATCAAACTTTTCTTTTAAATAACTTACATCTATTCCATTTTTTAATCTAAGCCCAAGCATAATGTATTCTTCAATTTTATCGTTAATTGTTTGTTTTTCTTTTTCAACAACAGCATTGCCATTTTTGTTTATTAAAGCAATATAGTCTTCAATGGTTGTAGCATTAGAATAACGAATATTTTTAAAATAACTATGTGCACTTACTCCAAAACCCAAGTATTGATGCAAGTTCCAGCAATTTATGTTATGTTTACATTCATATCCTTTAATTGCAAAATTGCTAACTTCATATCTATTAAACCCAAGTTTTGTTAAAAATTTATAAGCAAAAGCATACATATTTATTGCTTTTTCTTCGCTAAGTTCTTTAATTTCTTTATTTTTAACTGCATTATATAATGGCGTGTTATTTTCAAGTATTAATGAATAACAACTAATATGCGTTACATTTTGTTTTGCCACTGCCAATAATGTGTTTTTAACATCACTTTGTTTTTGTTTTGGAAGTCCAATCATAACATCTGTGTTTATATTTTTAAACCCAACACTATGTAAAATATTAATTGCATTAACATAGTCTTGTTTTGTGTGAACCCTGCCAATTAGTTTAAGCAAACTTTGTTTTATGCTTTGCAAACCCACACTAACCCTATTTACACCACAATTTATCCATTCTTGTGCTTTTGTGTAGTCAACACTATTTGGATTGCACTCTATTGTGATTTCTGCATTGGGGTCAACTTTAAAATTGGTTTTTATTGAATTTAAAATTGTTGATATTGTACCATTGGGCAAACAACTTGGAGTTCCGCCACCAATATATATTGTGTCAATAATATTTTTTACTTCTTTTGATTTTAATTCAATTTCCTTAACTAATGCTTTTAAGTATTCTGGAATAAAATTTTCTTTATTTGTAAAAGAAACAAAATTACAATATTTGCATTTTGAAACACAAAATGGTATGTGAACATATATCCCTATTTTTTCCATATCTAACATATTAATCAATTTTAAGTATGGACATAAAGGCATCTGATGGAATTTGAACAGAGCCTATTTGACGCATACGCTTTTTACCTTTCTTTTGCTTTTCAAGTAATTTTTTCTTTCTGGTAATGTCACCACCATAACATTTTGCCAAAACATCTTTTCTAAGTGCTTTTATTGTTTCTCTTGCAATAACTTTATTTCCAATGGCTGCTTGAATTGGAATTTCGAATAATTGCCTTGGAATAACCTCTTTTAATTTTTCAACAATCGCCCTTCCTTGCCTATATGCTTTGTCCTTGTGAACAATCAAACTTAATGCATCACAAATTTCGCCATTAAGCAATATATCAAGTTTTATTAAATCGCTTGGTCTATATCCAATTAAATCATAATCTAGGCTTGCATAACCTTTTGAAATGCTTTTTAAGTTATCAAAGAAATCAAACACTATTTCATTTAAAGGAATATTGTAAATTAACTGAACCCTATTTTCGTCTAAATATTGCAAATCAATATGTTCCCCTCGCCTTTGTTGACACAAGTCCATCAACCCACCAACAAATGACGGTGGCGTGAAAATATGAGCACAAACATAAGGTTCTTCAATATAATCAATGCTTTGTGGTTGTGGCAAGTCAGCAGGATTAGAAACATAAATGCTAGTTCCATTTGTTGTGTGAACAATATAATTTACAGTTGGTGCTGTGGTTATTAAATCTAAATTAAATTCCCTCTCTAACCTTTCTTGAATAATTTCCATATGAAGCAAACCAAGGAATCCACACCTAAAACCAAAGCCTAGTGCCTGACTTGTTTCTTGTTCAAATGTTAATGATGCATCGCTTAATTTTAATTTTTCAAGGGCTTCTTTTAGTTCGTTATATTTTGAACCATCAACTGAAAATATCCCACTAAACACAACAGGCTTAACTTCTTTATATCCAGGAAGTGGAGCATCTGCTTGATTGTTGGATAATGTAATTGTGTCACCAACTTTTGTTTCCGACACATTTTTGATGCTTGCAGAAATATATCCAACATCGCCTGCTATTAAATAATCACAAGGAACACATTTTGGTGTAAAAATTCCAACTTCAACAACATCATAAGATTTTCCTGTTGTAAAAAATTTAATATTGTCGCCAACTTTTACTTTGCCATCAACAATTCTAACCATACAAACAGCACCTTTAAAGTTGTCATAATAACTATCAAATATTAATGCTTTTAGTGGTGCATTTTCATCTCCCTTTGGACTTGGGAACTCTTTTATTATACCATCTAAAACACTTTCAATGTTTATTCCATCTTTTGCACTAATTGCTGGTGCGTGGTCAGCAGGTATTCCAATAATATCTTCAATTTCTTTTCTTACTTTTTCAACATCTGCACTTGGCAAATCAATTTTGTTAATAACTGGCAAAATTTCAAGTTTATTATCTAATGCCAAATATGTGTTAGCCAAAGTTTGTGCTTCAACACCTTGCGTTGCATCTACAATTAAAATTGCCCCTTCACATGCTGCAAGTGACCTGCTTACTTCATAGGTAAAATCGACATGCCCCGGCGTGTCTATCAAATTTAATGTGTATTCTTCATTATTATAAACATATTTCATTGTGGTTGGAGTAAGTTTAATTGTAATTCCTCGCTCTCGCTCAATATCCATTGAGTCTAAAACTTGGTCACTCATCTCCCTTTTTTGCAATGTTCCTGTTTTTTCAATTAGTCTATCGGCTAATGTGCTTTTGCCATGGTCAATATGTGCCACAATGCAAAAGTTTCTTATGTGATCTAGTCTTGACATTTGAACTCCTTACATTTAAAATTATCTTAAATATTTTACTTTAATTCTGTATTTTTTGCAATTACTTTAACAATTTAATAAAAACACTAGATATATTTTTATTTTTTTGTTAATATAATAATTACAAATAATGTAGCATTTTGTCAGTTATAAATAAATAACTAAAAAGTTATTATCTTATAACAAAAAATAAATATAATATAAATTGGGAATTGATGATTATGGATATTTTTGATAGTTGGTTGGTTAATAATTATATCGCTGATGGCGGGCTTTGTGATGAAACATGCTTAGAAAATACTTTGCCAGCATACAAAAAAGCAATGGACAAAAATTATCCAATATTAATAGATGTGCAATCACTAAGTGATGGAACAATAATTTGTTTTAAAGATAGCAAGTTGCAAAAACACACAAACAAAAATGGTTATGTTACAAACCTAACAAACATTGACATTGAAAATTTGAAATTAAAAGACGGAAACAATGTTCCAACATTTCAAGAAGCACTAGATTTAATAAATGGAAAAGTTCCTGTTGTTGTTAATATTGTTAACAACACTTTTACAACAAAACTTGAAAGTTCTGTGGTTAAAATCTTAAAAAAATATAATGGCGAATATGCCCTATGTTCATTTAATCCAAACACTCTTGAATATTTAACAACAAACCACCCTAATTTAATTTTTGGCATTAAAATTGAAGATTTTGAAAATAAAATTGAAGGTAGTTATAAAACAAAAAAGTTAAAAAAGTTAAAATATTTTAAAAATTCACAACCAAAATTTATAATGTACTATAATTCAGGCATACCAAATAGACACATTAAAAAATTTAAAAACTTGCCTATTATTGCAACAGATGTGAATAATCAAGAAAGATATTTAAAATTAGTTAAATATTGTGACAACATAACATTTTATGGATTTGAACCTGAAATTTAATACACAAAAATAAAAATTGCTTTTAAGCAATTTTTTTATTTGTTATATAAAAATTATATTTTAATTAAATTTGAAACTTAACAAATATTATGATATAATACTTAATGTTATGTTAATATAATATTTACTATGCTGATGTGGCTCAGTTGGTAGAGCAATTGATTCGTAATCAATAGGTCGTGGGTTCGAGTCCCACCATCAGCTCCAAATTATTTAAAATGGTTAACAAAAAACATATGATTAAAACATCATTTAAAAAAACACAAGAAATTAGAAAAAATATAATTCAAAACAACAAAAATTGTGATTCTGTTTTTTTTGAAGGAAGTAACAATGTTTTAATTTCTGTTCCACATGGAGTAAGTCAAACAAGGCTTGGAAAATTAAAAGTGGCTGAAATTGGAACAATACCACTAGGTTACATTGTTGCAAAAAACACTAATTCAAACATAATAATAAAAACCAAAAACAATTTTGACGATGCCAATTTTGATGAAAATTGCAATTATAAAAAAAGAATATCAAAAATTATAAAGTCTAGGAACATAAAATATATTATTGATTTTCACGGACTGGCAAAGCATCGCCCTATGGACATAAATTTAGGCATAAATCTTGGCAGAACCATTGAAACTGATGTTAATTTGTTTGAAAGTTTAAACAACTGTTTAATAAAACAAAAATTTATAGTAAGTATTGACCAACCATTTGCATCACTTTACAACACAGTTAGTGCATATTTTTCTAGAAAATATAATGTTTGGACAATTCAAGTTGAAGTTAATTCAGCAATTACAAATATTTCCACAAACATTGAAAAATTTAATTTATTAATAAACACATTGATTAATTGGATTAATAACAATTTTAATAATTAAAAAAACACTTTATTAAATTAAAGTGTTTTTATTTTATAATTCTACTTTTGTGTCGGCAATATTTAAGCATCTTTTATCGTGAGAAATTATAATAACAATTTTATTATCTTTTGCTAATACTTTTATTTGA
>CALVNY010000019.1 GCA_944350085.1 uncultured Clostridia bacterium
TTAAAGCTTATTTTAATTCCAAAAATTTTAATTATTATTCTGCCGGCTTGTTTTTTAAAATTGAATAAATTCATTATAACCACCTTCTAAATCTAAATTTTTCAACTGTTTGATTTTAATTGTTTACCTATTTTTTCTATTCTCTTGATTGTTTTTTTTAAAACAGCGGACTTTTAATTTCGTTATCAAGTTTTGAACTTAAAGGGATTGCCGGATAAACTCTCCTTGAGTTAAGGTAAATGCAGCTATTTTCAATTGAATATATAATGGAAATTGAATACTTTTTTCTACCATCACCAAATCTATATAAGGTTTTAATGATAGGGCAATAACTGCATCTAAGGCCCCTATTGAAATACAAATTACGACAGCCAATATTGCTCTAAACCAATATAGTTTTACATATGGTAAAATTCTTGAGTAATTTATATATGCTTGCGCTTTTATGACGCCTTTGTTCATCTAGTATTCTCCCTTTAAGCAATTTTTAAGAAATTAACAAGAGTGATTACTCTCTCTCTCTCTCTCTCGGCGGCTACATGGGTTTGAGGGACATTACAGAATTTTGTAGTTAAATATTTTTTTGCAGGGATTTCTATAAAATGATATGTGAATATTCCGAATAATAATACAGAAATTAAAACAATTGCAATGTTTAAAATAGGGTGAATGGCAAAAAAATCATGAGTTGTTTTCCACAGAGCATATTTAAAAATTCTTATTACCATTGAATGTGTCATATACAATGAAAAAGTATATTTGCCTATTTGTACCCAAATATCATTATTTAAAATTTTTGATATAAAACCTTTATTGATTAAAAATATTATGACAATTAACGTAAAAATTATTATAAAGATAAAATCATTATTAAATTTGATTTTATGAAACATTAAATTATTAATTATAAAAAACAAGCATAAAAACTCTACTATGGTCAAAAATAACATTGATTTAATCGAAGGAATGTATTTATTAATATTTTCAATATTATTTTTATACCAATATGCAATTAAATAACCAATACTAATACTCCCAAGGGCTCTTAATAATCCAGAATTAAAACAATTAGAATAAGTTACTAAATGATTCCTTATAATGCCATTGTTAGCATGAATCATGAAAGTATATGAAAAAAATATAACTAAGGCTGCAAAAAGATTTATATGTTTTTTATCATAATACTTCAATATGTAAAAATAAAGGAGCAATCCCCATAACATTGATGAAACATACCAAAATGACACTATATTTCCAGAATCAAAAGCCAAGCCGGTTCCGCTAAATCCAAATAGAGCGAGAATGTTATTATATAAATCAAAGTGCAGAAGTCCAAAAAAATGAAAAACAAAAGCAAGAATAAGCATATAAATAAAAACTGGATATAGTCGGAATATTTTAGCTTTTAAAAATCCGCATATGGTTTTATTTTTATCGAAAGTCAATAAAAGAAAAAAACCTGAAAGAATGAAAAATAAATCAACTGCAACTTCTCCTTTTGATGTTGTAACATATAATTTGTTAAATATATCAATATTTGGAAAAGATTTATTTATTTCCCAAGAATGAAAAAGATGCAAGGCGACGATGCTAAAACAACCCATTACTCGTAAAAACTCTATATTTTTAATTTTTTCCATTTAATCATCCCTCTTTAAAATTATTGTTAAGTCTTTGTAAATTTCTATTATTGCAATGGGCAACAAATTTTAATCTTTGTTTCATCTAAAAAATTTTTTGCCCCTTTTACAAACTCGGGAAGAAGTTTGAGGTTTTCAACGGGGATTTTGTTTAAGTCTAACCATTCGCCTAACTTATTGTCCCATTCTTCATAATATGTATTAAACCCGCCGCCAGGGGAGAAGGTTAATTCTCCAACATAAAGTTTTCCGTCTATATCATAAAAATCAACCCTAGCTAATGGGAATGGTTTTGACAATTTTTCAGCCATCTCTAACATTTCATCAAATAAAGCATTCTTTTCATATTTAGTATCTATTACATAACTATTAGGTGATAGCTTTATACAATTAAAATCTAAATCATAATTAATATATTTTGTCTTTGTATTTCTGTCTTTACAAATCAAAAAATGTTTACATTTTCCATTGTAACAATAAAACTTATAGTCAATAATTTCACCACAAGAAGACTCCAATAGTTCTTCTGCAATAATTCTCGGTTTTATGTCTTTGCTGTCCCATTCAAAAGATTGGTAATAATAATTGTTCCATTCTTGAAGCCAATTACTCAACATGGCTTTGGCTTTATGTATATTTAGCCCCTTTTTGTTTTTTACTAAAATATTTTGCAAATTTCCCCAACCCCAAGTTGATTTTATTGCAAATTTATTTGGTAAAACATCAAAATCTATGTCATTTACATTCTCCCATACGCCATATAACGGAACAACGTATTTTCCACCAACAGTTTCTTTAATATAATCCTTAAATGAACATTTGTCGACACATCTTGTCATTAGCGGATCATGATAATTAAATCTCATCCATTGCATTTTTTCATTAAGGCTTTTAGGATTATCTAGATTAGGAAATCTGCCAATGACGTTATAATACATTTGTTCTATAACCC
>CALVNY010000020.1 GCA_944350085.1 uncultured Clostridia bacterium
ATTACGAAAAATAAGAACTAACATCGAAACAATGTCAGTATTAAAACAGAGATTGAAAGACAAGCATAAAACCGAAGATGTTGAAATTAAATTTATAACATCAGAATATTAAAGAAAGGAGTAATAAAAGAAATGAAAAAATTAAAAGAAATATTTATATTTATTACATGTTTTATAGCTTTTATAACATTAATTGGAGAAATTGAGGAAATAACAATAAAAATAATAATTATAAAATGTTGTTGTTTGGGTTATATTTGGTTTATTGCTAAAATTAATAATTATTTTTATCAAGAGGAGGAATAAAAATGGAAGTATTAAAAATACGCGAATTAAATAAAAATCTGTTATTAAAATTGGGTTTTAATATAAATTCAATTGGTTTTGATTATTGGTTATCGGCAATTGAATATTTTAGACAAAATTATGGACGTTATTCTTTTAATATGCAAATAATGTATGAAGAAATTGCCAAACAATATCAGACAACAGCTACAAGAGTTGAAAGAAGTTTGCGAACAGCAAGTGCAACAGCGAAACAAAATATACAAAAGTATTTTGAATATTATAATAAAATTACTAATAAAACTATTTTAATATTATTTAATAGGAGTATATAAAATGAATGAAGAAATTATTTTAAACTATATTTTGAAAGTATTAGAATATGACGAAACAATTTTAAAATGTGTTAATTTGGGTTTTAGTCCAACAGAAAGAACAAAAATTGAATTAGAAATGTTAAAAGAATCAAAAGAATATATAAAAAATACAATGAAAGAAAAGAGGGTAAAACAATGGTAGAAGAAATAGAAGAACATTTGCAAGAATATGTCAAAAATTGTTATGATAATATTAATGTAAATGTAGAATACGAAAGTATAAGAAAATATAAAATTATAATACTATTGAAAAATCCTAAAATTAAGGGTATAATAAAAATAAATATAACATTTTATTATGATTGGCAACAGCATTTGACTTTTAGTGCCAATTTAGAACAAATAAAATATTATATTAATAAATATATAAAGGAGGTAATAAAATGACAAAAACAGAGTTTTTAAACACAATTGCACCATTAGTTCAAGCGGAAAATAAAAAGAGGGGCAACCCATTATTTAACAGTGTTGTAATTGGACAAGCAATATGCGAAAGTGGTTGGGGGCAATCAACAATTATGATGAAAGCAAATGCAATATTTGGAATCAAAGCAACATCAAGTTGGAAAGGCAAAGTATATAATGCAAATACAAAAGAATGTTACGACGGCGTAAATTATACAAATATTAATGCTTGTTTTAGGGCATATAATAGTTTAGCAGAATCTATTTCAGACTATTTTGATTTAATTTGTAAGTCTTCAAGATATAGCAAGGCATTAAATACAAATAGTCCTCTTGAATGTATAACAGCAATAAAAAATGGAGGATATGCAACAAGTCCAACATATATAAATACTATTATGTCAATTATTAATAGTAATAATTTAACAAAATATGATGTGGAAAATGTGAATAACAATGTTGATAATAAAAAAAGCAATGAAGAAATTGCAAACGATATAATTAATAAACCTAATTATGACGGTTGGGGAACTGGTAAAACAAGAAAGGAACGTTTGACAAATGCCGGATATAATTATATAGAAATTCAAGAAATTATAAATGAAAAATTAGGAGTAAAAACAAATAATACAAGTTATAAAATAAATGTTGGGGATAAAGTAAAAGTAATAAATGCAGTACAATACAATGGACAACCTTTTAAAAAATATTATGATGTATATGATGTTATAGAAGTAAAAAACGATAGGATTGTAATTGGTATCGGTAAAACTATAACATGTGCAATTAATATTTCAAATTTAACAAAGGTATAAATAAATGGCATTAGAAGAAAGAACGGGAATATTTGGGAAATATTGGGGTAACACATACGATTCGTCGGTTGCTCTTAATATGGAACAAATGAAAATTAATGCAACTTATATATGGTTATCTTTAAGGGAAAAAGGTTGGTCAATGAATGCTGTTGCCGGAATGTTAGGTAATATGCAAAGTGAAAGTTCAATAAACCCGGGACGTTGGGAAAGCAATATTGTAGGTGGCGACCCAACAGCACATGGATATGGTCTAGTACAATGGACACCATATACAAAATATACGGATTGGATTGTCAATCAAGGTTATAATGACCCGTCAGAAATGGACGCAAATTTATTTAGAATTAATTATGAAGTAGATAACGAAATACAATGGATTCCGACAACACAATATCCGTTTACATTTAATCAATTTAAAATATCGCAATTAAGTCCATACGAATTAGCAATGATGTTTATTGTCAATTATGAAAGACCGGCAGACCCTGACCAACCGGCAAGAGGTACGCAAGCCGAATTTTGGTTTGAATTTTTAGGGGGCGTTGTTCCTCCAACCCCAACAGTAAAAAAGAAAAATAATTTTCCATGGGTTATAATGACTAATAAATTAAGACAAAAAAGAACAATTTTTTAAAATTGTTCTTTTTTCTTGACAAAAATTTTAAAAAGTGTTTATAATATTTATGAAAGGGGGATAAAATAATTATGGAAGTCAACGAAATTATTAATAATCTTAACTTTTCAAGCATAATTTGGCAAATATTAACACCAATTATATTTAGTCTTGCAGACATTATAACGGGTTTTATACAAGCTGTTATTAATAAAAATGTAGATTCAAGTAAAATGCGAACTGGTTTATTGCATAAGATTTTAATAATATTAATCGTTTTATTATCTTTTGTTTTAGACATGGCGTTTTCATTGACTTTTGTTTCAAAAATCGTATGCGGTTATGTTGTTATTATGGAAATAATGTCAATAACCGAAAATTTATCAAAAGCCGGAATCGACATCGGAAAATTAACAGATATTTTGAAAATTAAAAGAGAGGAGGAGTAAAAAATGAAGTTATCAAAAGCAGAATTAAAACAAAAAATTTCAGATTCAATAAAAGACAATGACGATTTAGTTATTTCTTTATTGGAAGACATTGAAGATTCTATGGTTGAAGATAATCAATCAATAATGGACGAATCAAAAGAAAAAGAACTTGAAGAATTAAAATGGAAATATGAAGATTTAAAAGCAAAATACAAAGAAAGATTTTTAAAAGTTGAAGAAGTAAAAGAAAATGACGAAGACGATAACGAAGAATTGAAAGAAGAAGAAGTTATTGACGTCAAAGAAATTTAATTTAGGAGGTAAAAAACATGGCTACAAAAAATGTATTAAAAGCCCAAACTTCGGCAGAATTATTAAGTTATATTATAAATGTAACACCGGAGTTAAAAGACAATATTGATTTACCAGTACAAGGACAATCAATTGCCCCAATTGGTAAAATAATAATGAATAATCAAAGATATAGAAACGCCTTTATTAATACTGTAAATTTAATAGGGTTAACTGTTATTAAAAGGAATGCATGGGATAACCCATGGAATTTTACAAAAAGAGGTACACTAAGATTTGGTCATCAAATAAGAGAAATTATAAACGATTTATGCAATGTTTATGATTATAACGAAAATTTTTCAGACAAAGAAAGATTTTTAAAAACTGTTGTTCCAAATGTTTTAAACTATATGCATGAAGTTAATTTTCAGAAATTTTATCAAACAACAACTTCAGACGCTCAAATGTCTATGGCATTTGAAAACGACGATTTATTTACATTCATTGAAGACGCAATTTCAATGTTATATGAATCTTTAAAATATGACACATATATTGTTGATAAATATATGTTATGTAGAAGAATACTAGACGGAACAATGACATCAATTCAAATAGTAGATTTTGCAACAAAAACAACAAGGGAAATAGTTGCGGATATGAAATCAATCTCAAATAAAATGACTTTCAGAAGTCCAAATTATAACCCAGCTGGAATAAGACGTGCAACACGTTTTGAAGACCAAATTACAATTGTAAACACAGATTTTGACGCAAAAATAACAACCGAAGTTTTAGCAACTTCATATTTTAAAAATGAAGCAGAAATGAAAACACAACTTGCATTAATTGACGGATTTGCAAATCATGATGTTGCCAGATTAACAGAGTTATTAGGTTCAGCATTTGTAAACTTTACAACAGAAGAATTAACAGCACTTGCAAAAATACCGGCTGTTGTAATTGCTCGTGAATGGTTTATGGACTATGATTTCGCACTTGATACAGAAAGTGGCGAAAAACAAACAGAATTTTACAACCCAACAACATTAGAAAATAATCATTTCTTGCACGCATGGAGAGTTTTTTCAACTTCACCATTTGAAAACGGAGTTGTATTTACAAGTGACACACCAAGCGTTACAAGTGTAAGCGTTAGTCCAAGCACCGCAACAGTAAGTGCCGGACAATCTGTACAATTGAATGCGTCAGTTGTTACAACTGGTTTCGCAAATAAAGCGGTAACATGGTCAAGCAATAATGAAAATGTTAAAGTAAGTTCTACCGGACTTGTTACAGTTCCTAGCGATGTTGCTAGTGAAACATCAATAACAATAACAGCTACAAGCGTTTATGATAATACAAAGACAGGAACAGCAACAATAACAGTAGCGTAAACTTTTATAAAAAGGTAGCTAAAATTTTTGGCTACCTTTTATTATATAGAAAGGAGTAAAAGCATGCAAAGAAAATTAATAAATAGTCAATTGTCAAATTTTAAAACCTATGAAATGTATAAACGTCAATTATTAACACTTGCCGAAAATGTATTTGAATTTAAAAATATGCCAGAATTTATAGACACAGCATATTTGAATAAACAATTATTGCGTAAAGGTAGCGTCGCATTTTTTAAAGACGATGTGTTGGGACTTTTGGCATTACCTTATACACCAATGGGAAATTTAGACGTTTACGGAAGACCAACAGCAATACAAGTAATTGCTAGAAATGGTTATAATAGACATTTAAAACAAGACGAATTTATTATTATGTATGACAATAACGGACGTTATCCTATTTGGCTTGATGTATTGCAATATGCCGAAAGAATCGCACAAGCAACAAGAACAATTGATATAAATATAGCACAGCAAAAAACACCTAGATTTTGGAAAACTAAAACAGAAAAAGAAAAGTCCATAAAAGATATTGTAAACAATGTTGACGGATATGAAAACGTTGTTTTAACCTATGACGACGTTGACCTTGACGACACAACCCTTGTATTAGAACCGGCACCATATGTTGCTGATAAAATTAATTTAGATAAAGACAAAATATATAATGAATTTTTACGTTTGATTGGTATTGCAAATTTATCATATCAGAAAAAAGAAAGAAATATAAAAGACGAAATTTCAGCAATGCAAGGCGGAACTGTTGCAAGTAGATATAGTCGTTTTGAACCTAGAGAAAAAGCAATAAAAATGATAAATGAAAAATTTGTCGAAAATATAGAAGTTAGATATTACGACGGATTGCCAACAACCGAAAAAGAGGTTGACGAATTTATTGAAGAGGAGGACAATGAAAATGATAATACCATATTGTGATAATAACTATTTTTTATTTTTTCCGCCTATTCCTCCAAATTGCGATAAACCTCCAACAATGTATAGTATTTTAGAATCTATTGTAAATTATGGAACAGACGAAAAAATAAAAATAAAAGACCTTGCAAAAGAGGGTAGAAAAACAATTTTTAATTTTGATTATCCGTTAACATCAAATGTTGATAAGGAAGAATTTGAATGTATGATTTTGAATAAATTTTTAATGCGTAGAATTGGTTTTGATACTGTAACAGCTTTTAGAATCCAATTGAATGTAAAATTAAATGAAATTATGCCATTATATAATAAAATGTTTGATTTAATGTATGAGAATTATTCATTAGGAAATATAACAATAAAAGAGGGAACAGACAACAGAACTATTGATAATACAAATAAAACAACAAACAAATTAAATAATAATTCAACTACTACAACAGAAGAAATAAGCGACAGACGTAATAGTGAGTTACCACAAAATCAACTTGACCAATTACGCGACGGTTCGTATGTAAGCGATTATAACTACGACCAAAATAATGGAACATCAACCGACGTTTCAGAATCAAACGGCGAATCAGAATCAAACGCAAATACAAAAGATAATAATATATATAATGAAAAAATTACAAATGTTGATATGTTAGACACATATATTAAAATGAAAAATGAAATACAAAGTATATATGGAATGATATTCAAAGACCTTGAGTGTTTATTCTATCAAGTAATATAGGAGGTATAAAAAATGAATAAATTTGAATACAAAAAATTATTTCCGTTCAAATGGTTTGTTTTAGAAAATTTCCCTTTCATTGAGGAAGATTTTGACGCAATTACAAATTGGCAACTATTTTGTAAATTAGGTCAAGAAATTAATAAAATTTTAAATTCTGTAAATACATTAGGAACACAAGTTGAAGATGTAACAAATGCTTTTATAGAATTACAAAATTATGTAAATAATTATTTTGAAAATTTAGACGTACAAGACGAAATTAATAATAAACTTGACGAAATGGCACAAGACGGCACGTTGCAAGAAATTATTTCTTCATATATAAATTTAAAATCAATTCTTGCGTACAATACCGTAGCAGATATGAAACAAGCTACAAATTTAATTGACGGTTCTTTTGCTAAAACATACGGATTTTATTCATATAACGACGGTGGTGGTGCATTATATAAAATTAGAACTGTAACGAATCAAGATAACCCCGACAATATGACATTAATTCCGCTTGCAAATACGTCATTAGTTGCCGAATATGTAAATAACAAAGAATATATAAACCCATTAGAATTTGGAGCAAAAGGGGACGGAGTAACAGACGATACCGCACCAATACAAAAGGCTATAAATTTAAACAATGTAAAATTAGCAAGAAAAAGTTATAATATAACACAACCGATTGAAATTCCATCAAATAGAACTTTTGACGGAAATAACGCAACATTAATTCCGGCAGATTCTCAATATGCTTTAACATCAATTGGAAATGGTATAAATTCCCCACGCGTTGAAGTATCTATAAAAGACGTACAAATTAACACATCAAAAAACGGTGGAAATGGAATCAGAATAAAAGACGGATATTTTATATATATTGACAATGTAAATATTATTCAATTAGTAAAAGATAATGCAATTGGTTTTGACATGGAAAATGGCTTTAATCATGTTATAAAAAACTCAAGAGTTTATGGAAATCGTAATTATACAAATACTATTGGTTTATATATCCATACAAGCGGAGACGATATCGCAAATGCTACTAATAACAGATATGAAACATTATTATTACAAAATTTAACATACGGGGTAAAAACAGAATATAATGTTTCTGCAAATATGGTAACATTTGAAAATATTGGATTTTCTAATAATGATTATGGATTTTATATTGACGGATACGCTCTACCTTTAGTTATTAATAATACACGTATGGAAAGTATTTTAACAAATGGAATAGGATTTTATATTGGAGCAAACGCCGAAGTTTCAATAGACAGTTTTAACGCTTACAATATTCCAAATGTTATAAAAACAATTTCTAGTAGAGCATTAATGTTAAAAGGTAGTATAGCTTTAACCGGAACATCTAAAGACCCTAAATATTATTTTGTAGACCCTACAAGTACTGGTGCAATAAGAAATTTAGCTTATTTTGTAAGTTTTGGAAATGTTTATTATGACGGTTATTCACTTATGACAAATAATAAAAATCAATTTGGAACACCTATTACGGATAATAATGTTAATATGTCAAATACTGCTATTTCAATATTTGAAATAACTGGTACTACATCATTATTAAATATTTTTGGAAAAAAAGGTAGCGAATGTTACGTATGGACTAAAAATTCTAATTTAATTGTATTTGGTTCAGCAAATTCTATGACTAATAAATGGAGTGGAAGTTTAACATTAGAGCCTTATAAAATGTATCATTTTATAGCCGTAGAAGATAATCAAATAGCAGTTGTAAATTAAAAGAGAGGTTAAACCTCTCTTTTTATTTTATAGAAAGTGAAATATTATACAATGGCATTCTCAAGATTATAGTTCCCAATATTTGCGTGATTATGCCAAATTGTAACACCACGTCGACAAGCGTTGTTAATTGTTTCCATAAATTTTGACGGAACATCTCCAAATCCAATTTCTTCACTTCCTCCAATTTCAACATAATTCCAATTTTGACGACCGGTAATATTCGGCATTTCTAATTTATTTATTTTATACCCGAATCGTGTAAAATAATCGTCAATAATTTGTAAATATTCTTTTTTTGGACGCATGTGTAAATATTTGAATCTATTAATATTGAAAACAAAGGATACATCGCCCGCATTTGCATTTCCTTGTGCTGTATTTGGCATCATTGACGCTTGATTAATTGCACCTATCGTTCCCGCAATTCCACTTGAAACACTTATTATTCCGCTTGCAACTGCCATTGGATTTGCTGTTGCAATACCGGCTCCAATTGATATTGCACTACCGACAACATTTGTAACGGCTCCCACTGTTAAATTGACGGCATTTTGTGTTAACCAATTTGTGAATGCGTCTGTTGACCATGATAATGTCGGATATTTTCCAAGTTGCAAAGATTCGTCCTCATTATTTGTAAGTCCTTGATAATATTTAGGTCTTATTTTTCCCGAATAACCTAAACATGGAACGCCAATTAAATTAAATGACATGTTGTCAGTTGGGTTATTGTCAATGTCTGTTTCGTTAAAATCTTCTATTTTATAATCGTTATAACTTCCCAAATTGTTTGTAATTCTCATAAAAGAATATGGATATACAAATAATTTATTATTTTTTGGCTTGAAATCTGTAAAAGTTCTGTAAGTAGATTTTGAAAATGTTTTTATTGAATCCAATTTTCTACCTTTTCCGTTAATAACTTTGTGCGTAGTTTCGTCAATATCCCCAACAAGATTAAATGCTTGATATGGCAAAGCAAACATTGTTGAAATATCGTCTGCATGTCTTTGTTGTGTAACATCATAAACCCATTGTGAAATAGAATTAATAGTGTCAGCATAATTATTTCTATTAACTAACCATGCAAACCACATTGAACCTTGAGGATATTCTGCATACATACCAACGCCCACATTTCGTGTTTCATTAGACGGGTCGTAATTACAAGCAATAACAAAATAGTAGTAACTTTCTGCTCCCATTTCTGTGTCGTTTTCTACTTTATCGGCAATTAATTGTCCTACGTCTAAATTTTCCGGAATAGTGTGTAAACCTACTGTGTCGTCGTTTACATGTTGTCTAACAATAAAACATTTTTTTCTAGTCCATTTATCAAACCAAGTAGACCATGCGTCTATTGTAAATTTAATTTCAACATTTTTGTCGCTTTTATATATAATATCGTCAATAAATGCAAAAAACCATTTATTACTATAATCGGGATTTTGAAACGCAATATAATTTGCTTGCAAACATTGTGCATAAGTAAAACCCGCAAATATTGTTCCCGTTGGTCTTAAAAACGAATAATTATCAGCACTAGCAACCGCATTTGCTCTACATAACGCAAGCATTTGTGATTCTGTGTAATTTAATACATTGGTATAATTTTTATCCATTCCAATATTTTTAACTAATATTATTTGACTATTCATACTTTTTATCTCCTTATTTGAAAATCTATTACTTGTTTAAAATCTGTTCCGCACAAATCATTTGCATAGAAAATTTTATTTTCTTTAAATGTCATAAACAAGTTACGCAATTTTTCATTTTTAATTGAAATATTATATATATCACGTTGCCATAATTTACTTATTTTTATTGTATCAGAAAAAACAATAATTTTATTATTAAAATCTTTATAATATGGTCTAATAAACCAACAAACATCTTTTTTAGTTTCTTTGTCCATTAAATATTCACATAAAAATTTAAACCCTTGATATTGAAAACCAAACCTATATAATACATTATAATTTTTATATGATTTTGGTAAATGTGGTTGTGGTGCTGTTTCCCATGCTCCCGTATTTATCATATTCGCATTTGTTCCAATTGTTCCGGAACTAACGCCAGTTGATTTACAATATTCTACTGCAATTGTTATCGGTTTTTCGTCTGTCCCTTTTATATCAATTGTTTTTATTGTTCCTTGTTTTTGACTACTTATTAAATTATGCAATCCCCAATCGTTAATATAAGGACAAACCCTTGATATAGTATTACCAACAAGCCACATGCGAGTTGTTAGTCTTTTTCTGTCAACTGTTGCATAAAAATTCATTAATTTATTACTTTCATTTGCAATATATATTGACCTTGACATAAATTCTTCAAAAATAATGTCTTCAACGTCCAAATAAGACGCACCCGCATAGTTTTGCTCTGTTGACAATGCTACAACATATCCGATTTTTTCATATCGTTTTGTTTTTCCCGTTTCATTATCATATACCGATAAATATAACAATTTCCTATATAATGTTATACAATTATATTTTCCATTTGTCAACTTTGAAACGTCTACATCTTGAAAATATTGTTCAATTTTTTCAGATGTAATTTCTTCTTTCCAACGACGCATAAGAATAAAACGTTTTCCGGTTTTTAAATATTTTTCAACCGCTTTTTTGTGTTTTACTTGATAGCTTTTACCGTTAGAACGTTCGCCGTAAATTAAATTGAATCTAGCACCAATTTTGTCGATATTATCCAAATTATAATGTATAACTTTTTTATTACTCATTTGTTTTTTGCTCCTTAATATATAATTTTGCAATTTCACTTTCTATATCTTCTCTAACTGTTTTTATATTTTTCTTTGTTGTTTTGTTATTTAATAAATTTGCTCTATCTATCTTGTTTTTTTCACATATCCCTGAAATAGATATTTTTGAAAACTTTTTTATATATTCCAAATCGTCCATTTTTCACTCCTTAAACCTTGCACGTTTACTTGAATTATCTGAAATTAAATTTGAATATTCTAACGCTTTCCCTAATACATAAGTTGTTGGAACAATACAACAACCACATACATCTTTAACAATATAGTAATTTCCTTGATAATCTTTCAAATTAAATTCAAGTTGATTTTCGCAATAAATTATTAAATTTTTATTTGTGTCTTTAAATTCAAACACAAAATCGTCCCTAAAATCGTCAAGACTTTTTAATGCCTTTGCACCTTGTTTTGGAACTCCGGCAACTGTAATTTCAATATTTCCGTTGACTTCAACGGCATATTTTTTTGCACCTTGCGTTATAAATTTATCATATTTTCCGTCCGTATCAAAAACACCCAAAATATGTGTTTTTCCGAATACGTCCGCCGGTGCAAATTTTTCAATTGGTATTTCCAATTTTTCTGAAACATGCTTTATTTTTTCATTAACAAATTTGTTATAATCTTCAATAACTTTTTTGTCATATCCTTGTTTTAGTTTCATGGAATCCGTATCACAATAAACTACATATTCGTCTAATTTTATTACATTTTTTAATAAATTACTTCTTGCAAAAGCTGTTACCCAAACACCATAAGCAAATGACAAAAAACTTTTTTTCTTTTCATTTTGTAAAGATTCAATAATTTCTTCGTTTGTTAATGGTCTTTCGCTCCAACCCTCTTTATTATCATATATTACTTCGTCGCGAATCATATTTGTTACACTCATTCCATATAACGCATTAAATTTGTTTTTTTCTTTTGCATATTCAACTTCTTTTCCCTCTACGTTTTTAAATTGTGTTTTATTTACATATTTTTCAAGTACAAATTCAATAAATTGTTTAGGTAAATAATTATATTTTGAATAGTAGTTTTCTAATATTTCATATTGACAATCATAAGTTTGTAATATAAAATAAAAGTCAACATCAGTTAAAACCATTTCAAAAGATTCTGCTTGTATTATACGTCCGTTATCATAACGACCGCCAACAATATTTTTGCATTTACTTTGCGAAATAAAATTATTATAATATTTACATTTAACATTAGTAAATTTTACTTTTAATAAATATGCAAATCTTTTTGACATTTTTTCAACTTCTTTTATATTACATTTTTTAAACTCTGTTGACGGAAATTGATGTGTTACTAATATATATGGATAACTTGATGTAAAATCCCAACTGTCTATATTTTCTAAAATTTCGTCAGTATATAACCAATTAGCGTGTGTATATCCTCCCGCGAATGCGTCTTGTAATAAATTATATATATGCGGGTCTGTATTAATTGCTTTTTTTACTTTATTTTTATAGTTCCAATCATTTAATACTTTGTTTTTTAATTCGCGACGTACATGTCCCGTTGATGTCAACGGGATTTTGTCAACTCTTTCGTATGTTTCTAACTCTCTTTGTATATAATAATAAATAACTAAACAATCATTTTCGCAATATTTTAATTCTTGCGAACTTAATTTTGTAATTGATGTTCGTAAAAGCGAATAGTCCAAATCCCCAACTTGTTTTTCAACTGGTAAATTAAATAATTTTGGTAAATATTTCAACGCACAATTTGACATCATATAAGTGCAACGTAATTCGATGTTATAATCTTCAAAAAAACATCTCATAACTTTGTGTGATTTTCTTGCTAATACATCGGTAAAATTAAAAACACCTTTTAAAAATTGAAATTCAAATGATAGATTATGAATAAAAACAATCTTTTTTTCTCTGTCATACAATTCTAACCTATCAAGAAATTTTTTAAATTCTTCCCAAGTTCTACCATAATATACAACATCATTAATTGAAAACATCCATATATACATACAACAACGAAATTCAGCTCTTTCCTGTTCTTCTTTTGTTAATTTCTGATAATCTATCCCCGCAACTTGTTTTCCGTCTAATATTAAATATGACGTTGTTTCAATATCAAATGAATATATTGTATTATCAATTTTTTTTCTATCTCCTACAATGTCAACACAATGTCCGTTATATTCAGTATAAAACAACATAATGCACCTTTATTTTACATATTTTTCAAATATCATAATTAATTTATTACGCATATCAACATCATTTCCAAAATCTATATAATCACTAATTCTTGAAATAAAACTTTGTTCATTGTCGCCCGATTCTTTTGCGTCTTCAATTAACGCCCAAAAGTCCGACGCCGGAATATATTTTAAAATGTCTGTTACATAATCGTCCGACAACATATCATATAATGTTTCCGCCTCCTCGTCTGTCAAATCTTCTTCGTCTGTTCCCAAGGATTTTGCAAGCTGTTTTATTGTTGTTTTTCTAACTTGTTTTATTCCTCTTTTAGTTGAGGTTTTAGAATTTAAAAATTGTTGTGTAGCTTTTATTGTTGCTTTCATTTGTGTTATTGTCATTGATTTATTTACCTTTACACGTCCAGTTTTAGTCCAAGCTTGCAACGGTTCTGTTGCAAGCTTGTCCCTTAATTTTTTTGTTGCCCATGTATCTTTACCAAATTCACGTTCAAGTCTTACAATTCTTTGATTCGCTCTTTTACTCAACTTTTTTAACTCATTAAAAAGTTTTTGTTGCTCTGAATTTAATTCTTTTTTATTGGGCATTTTTTAG
>CALVNY010000021.1 GCA_944350085.1 uncultured Clostridia bacterium
TGGTGCTAATTTATTAAAAATTAGGCCATCAATTATTGTTAAAAATGGCAAAATGGGTATGCACAAAAAATACAGGGGCAATATGGCAGATGTTGTTTATAAGTATATTAAAGACACACTAGCCGAATTTAACACTCCTGACCATTCATTTTGTTTTATAACATATTCTTCTGCAACTGATGAAATGCTTAAAGCTGCCAATAAAGCAGTTGAAGAATATGGAAAATTTGAAACTGTTTACCACACAACTGCTGGGTCAACTGTTACAAGCCATTGTGGAAAAAACACTCTTGGTATTTTGTATTACAATGATGGCAATGAAAAATATGATTTTTAAAATAAATAGTTTTAAATTATATTAATAAAATTAAAAAATTTTAAATTGAAAAATCAAAAATTAAAAATCAATATAAAAAAACAAAAACCCTAATTTGTAGGGTTTTTATTTTTATTCAACATAATCAACAATTAAAAATCTATTTGGTTCTTTGCCTTCGCTATGAGTTGAAATGTGTTCAACATTTTGCAAGTGTGAGTGAATTATTCTTCTTTCGTAACTATTCATTGGTTCTAATTTAAAACTCTTTTTGTTTTTTAAAACTTGTTTTGAAATTCTGTCGGCTAATTCACACAATGTTGAAATTCTTTTTTCTCTGTAATTTTCAACATCCAAAATTATTTTACCTTTAAATCCTGTTTTGTTAAAAACAACAACATTCATTAAATTTTGAATTGCTTCTAGGGCATCTCCTCTATAACCAATTAAAACACCTAAGTCATCACCAGTTACTTTAACATAAGGCAATTTTTCGGTTGTGTTGTGTTCAATGTTAACTTGTAAATTTAAAATATAAACTAGTCCGTTTAAAAATTCCTCAGCAACTGAAACAACTTTTTCTAAGTCAATTTCTGTTTCTTTTTTTGCTGTTTTGCTTTCCTTTTTAACTACTCGGCAAACTCCATTTTCGCAAATATGTTCTTCAAAATCTGTTGAATCATCTTCAAGATTTTGTTCTTCATCAGTTTTTGTTTCTTTTGTTTCTTCTACTTTATCATCTTCAAATTTAGCATTTGAACTTTCCAATTCTTCTTCATTTAATGTTATTAAAACTTTTGCTTTTTTTAAAAGTCCACCTTCATTTAATATCTTAATATCAACATTTTCCATTGTAGTGTTTAGTTCTTTTAAACCATTTTCAATGGCTTTTTCAATGTTTTTACCTGTTGCTTCAATTTGTTTCATAACTTTATCCTATTTTTTATTATTTTTTTTAGAATTTGTTTTGTTGTCATTTGTTATATTTTTTGTGATTGTGCTATTTTGCTTGTTGTTTTTTGATTTGTCTTTATTTTGGTGTTTTGTTATATCAACTGGTGTGGTGTTTTTTCTTGAATAACTTGCAGTTTCATAAACTGGTTGTTTTTTTGCTTTGTGTTCTTCTAATTTATCACTTAAAATTGTTAATAATGGGCTTGTGATTAAACTTATGATTGCACCAACCACGATATACAATCCAAATACTGAGTTGTAGAAAAATGTAAATATACCAAGAATTACTGGCATAATAATTAACATACCTTTCATGTTGGCTTGTGCAACATATTGTTGGCCTCGTTTTTTTGCTTTGGCTTTTTCCATCCATGTTGGAATAAGCATTGACAACACTGTTACACCAATTGAAAGCAATGGCAATATCATATAACCATTCCAAGCACCATCATATTTTTGTATTAATGGGCTCATAACAGTTTCGTATGCTAATTTATTGTTTGCTTCAATAGTTGCATCTTCATTTGCTTTTTGATTTGTATTTTTTAAGTATTGATTATAATCAGGAATAACTGGTTTATAATTGTCTGGAATCCAAACATTTTTTATCCATAAAAAACTTGTTTTTATTTCGTTGTATTTTTCAACTACAGCATTATTTGCTTGTGCCTTTACTTCATCTGAAACAATTTCATTTATTTTGTTCCATTGTAAAGCACCATTTTCATCAAAAAGTTCTGTGTCGGCATAGTTTGTTTTTAACTCTATTTCGTAAGTTGATTTTAGTGTTAAATATTCTTGTTCAATGGTGTAGTATTGCATTTTATTGATTCCTGCAAACAATGTAAAGAATACAACCATTGTTATAACCAAATTTAATAACATTCCAACACAAGTTCCAACAATGTTGTAATTTTCTCTTTTATAAAGTTCCATTGTTTTTTGATTTAACAAATCTTTATTGTTTGCATATCTTGCGTTTAATTTATTAAGTTCTGGTTGCAATTTTGCTTGTTTTTTTGTGTTAACTCTTGTAATGTACTTTTGGTAAAAATCCATTGGCAAAAGAATTAACTTTATTGCTATTGTTAAAATAATAATTGTAAGTGCATAGTTTCCTATTCCACTTTGTATCCATTTTATTATGCTTGCCCACATGCCAGTTGGTTCAGATACTGCTAACATTAAATTTAAAAAATCCATTTATGCTCTCCTTTAATATTAATTGGAACTAAGTCTAATCCACCATCATGACGGGGTGTGCACCTAAATAACCTTTTGGTGCCAAGCCATATACCTTTAATGATACCATGTTCTTTAATTGATTGAAGCATGTATGTTGAACAAGTTGGATAGTATATGCAACTTTTAGGAAGTAATGGAGAAATTAAAAACTTGTAAATATAAATCAACAAATAACATATAAGTTTTATTGGGTAAGTTATAACACTAAAAAATTTATTCATTAACTAAATTTTCTTTTGTAATTAAATACATTACTTGATTTTTAAGTTCTTCAAAAGATAAATTGTCGATTCCCACATTTGCAATAAAAATATAGTTATTTGTTTTTAATTTATTATTTTTAATAAGTTCAAATATAATTGCTCTAAGCCTTCTTTTAACTAAGTTTCTAGTGTGTGCCTTGCCAATTTTTTTGCTTATGGAAAAACCTACTCTAATTTTTTTTAATTTTGTTGGCACATACACCAACATTAAAAACTTAGAGTACGCATTTTTTCCTTTTTTGTAAATGTAGCCAAACTCTTTTCGTTTGGTAAGCCTATTTTCTTTTTTTAACATTTTACACTCTAAACTTAAATACTATTTTAAATTAAATTAAAATCTTATTAAATTTTTCTTTTTGATTTTGAACTTACTATTTAATTTTTTTATCTAATTACAAATAAGTGCTTTAAGATAAAAACTTAAAGCACTAAAAGTTTTAATTATGCAGATAATTTTGCTCTACCACGATTTCTACGGCGTTTTAAAACATTTTTTCCACCTTTTGTTCTCATTCTTGCTCTAAAACCGTGAACTTTACTGCGTTGTCTTTTTTTAGGTTGATATGTTCTTTTCATTATGCTTTTCCTTCCTTGTATTTATTTTAAATCGTTTTTTTAAATTCAAAAAAAAATAAACTTAAAAAAACACTTAATTTTTTTATAGCGTTTTAATTATATATAAAACAAACCTTTAAGTCAACAAAAATATTTCTTATATATGGTTTATTTTAGGTTAAAACATAAATTTATGACTAATAAAATAAAAACAAAATAAAAATAAGAAGCAAAACTTAACTTCTTATTTTTTTTATTGTTAGTTAAAATTTATTTATAATAACAAAAATATAATACTTATAATTTTGATTTTTTAAAATTATAAAATTTCATTTCCGCCATCATCATTTAAAATGTTTTTAGTGTTACTATCTTTATTGTTATTTATTGCTGTTTCATTTTCACTTTGATTTGCAACTTCAATAATTTTTTCGTTTATGTAATTGTTTTCATTTTCATATTTTAAAAATTCTTCTTGAACTTTTAATACACTTACAACTTCACATATTTCGCAAACTTTTAAAATAACATTTTTGCTTAAAGTAAATGTTAGTGGAAAATTATTTTTTAATTTTTCTGTGTCTATATTGTTTTCATAGCAAAATTGTATTTGACTTGCAACTTCTTCAGGTTCTTTTCCTTTGCTTAACACTTCATTATAAAACATTGAAACATTTTTTAGTGTTGTGCTTTTTAAAATTTTATCAACAAATTTTTTTTCGTTTTTTAAATTTTCATATTTTGAAAAAACATTATAGTCTGGTTTAAAATAAGGTTTGCTTAAAATAGAGTACATATTATTTGGTTTATATCTTTTTATTAATTCAAATGCTACTGCACCAAAATTAAAACTGTTGTTGTTTGCAAACCTAGTCATTTTTATACTGCTATAATTTTGCATATTTTGTCGTGGAATATAAATAAAGTTATTTTTTTCATAAATATGTCTAGCAATTTTATTTTCGTTAGTTACAATTAAGTTTATTTTTTTGTAATTATTGTTTTTTGCATATTTGTAAGCATTTTTTAATAAAACTTGTGCAATTCCATTATTTTGTTCATTTTCACTAACATATAATGCTTCCAAATTTAATTCTTTGCTATTATATATTGATTGTTTTAACAAACAAAATGCTTTTGGTTTTGCTTTTTCATTAAAGGCAACAATTAAATTATATTTTTCGCTTTTCTTTAATTTTTCTAATTGTTCATCATTAAAAAAGTAACTTTCTTTTAAAAGCAAACTTACTTCTTTCATTAAATTGTAAGTTAAAAAATTTTTGTAATTTAACCTTGAAACAATATATTTTTTATAAACATCATTGCTATTTTCAATTTTAAACTTATTAACATTGTGTTTGTTAATCAATTTATTTAATTGCTGATAGAAATTTATATAATTTTTGATTAATACAATCATTATGCTCTCCTAAAAAATTATACATCACTTTTGCAATTAAATAATAACATGGTTTCTTTTAGTTGTAAATATCACTTTTAAATTTTAATTTTTGCAACCATTTATAATTAGTTTATGTAATGCCCTAGTTTTTGCAACATAAAGAAGTTTTAAATCTAAACTATTATCCAAATATGATTGTTCATTAAATATAATTACTGAATCAAATTCTAAGCCTTTTGCTGTTTGCACAGTTAAAATTGTGTTTTGATTTTGATTGTATGACAAATTGTTTTCATCTAAAACAATTAAATTTAAACTGCTTAGCATTTCTGTTGCTTTTTCTAAATCTTTTCCATCTTTACAAATTATTGCAGTGTTGTTGTATTTTTCGTTTAAAACCTTTAATTGATTTTTTATTAATTCCAAATTGCAATCTTTATTAAACTCAACTTCTTCACCGTGTCTAACAACATTGTTTGCAGGCTTAAAGTTTAACTTTTGCAAAGTTTTGTTGGCTTCTTGCATTATTTCAATGCTTGTTCTATAACTTCTGTCTAAATACATCAATTCACAATTTCCAACAACATCTAGTATTTCGTCCCATGAATTAATTGATTCGTATGAATATATACCTTGTGCAATATCGCCAAAAATTGAAAATTTTGCATTTTTGAATAATTTACGCAATGCTAAAAACATTAGATATGACAAATCTTGCGCTTCATCAATAAACACACATTTTAGTTTTTCAAAATATGGAATATTTGTTAGTTTTGAATATAAATACAACAAGCAAGACATATCCTCATAAGCTAGTGTTTTATTTTTTAAATCATTTAATGTTTGCTTTTTTAAAATGTCTAATTCTTTATAGTCAGAATATTTTTCAATACTACTTATAAATTCTTTATAAATATTAAATAATTTAAAATTTGTGTTGTAATTATTTTTTACATATCCAAAATTGCCACTTTCAATAAGTCTTTTTATTTCGTACTTTTTAGTTAATGTTGAATCTGATTTATTTACATTGCTAAATGCTTTTAGTTTTAAATCTTCATTTATTTCAAGTTCTAGTGCAATTTTTCTTGATGCATTTAAAATTAATGTGTTTAAATTTAAGTCATTGTTATTTTTTAAATAAGGTAAAACATCTAAGGCATCTAAAATTTTTACACCTTTAACAATCAATGGTTTGTTTGTTAAATTATTTAAATAGTCTAAAACAAACTTGTCTATGCACATTGCAAACTCTTTTGAACTTTTGTAACTTAAATAATCAGTGCTTATTTTTTTTGTTTGTAGCATTTCATATTTGGTGTGTTTGTTTAGTAATTTGAATTCTGTTCCACAAGCAAACTCAAAAACTTTGTTTAAACTAAAACTATTTGATTTGTCTGCTTCTAAGTCAACTAAAATGCTTGAAATGTAACTCATAAAAATTTCGTTTGGTGAAATTATTAAAAATTCATCGGCATTTGCATATTTTTTATAATTGTAAATTAAATATGACAATCTGTGTAAAGCAACTGTTGTTTTTCCACTTCCTGCCACACCTTGAACAACCATATTTTTTGAAATTGGAAGCCTAATAATTTTGTTTTGTTCTTCTTGAATTGTTGAAACAATGCTTTTTAATCTGTTGTCTGCACTTTGTGTTAAAAATGGTGTTAAAAATTCGTCATTACTAATTTTATCCTCAAAATCATAAATTGATGAAACTTCGCCATTTTTAAAAACAATTTGTCGTTTTAATTTTAAATCAACATTATATTCTTTATTTAATGCAACATAGGAACTATTTCCAACCCTGCCGTTGTAATATAAATCAGCAATAGGTGCACGCCAATCTACTATTTTTTCGTCATTTTCTGTTTGAATATCTCCAACACTAACTCTGCCAATATACCCCATAAATTCTTCATTGTCATTTGTGTCAGTAAATATTAATTTTGCAAAATATGGGTCCTTTTCGTGTCGTTTTAAAATATCCATTTTTTCATCAATGTCAATCAATTTTGCTTCACGCTCAACATTAAAACCATTTTCTGTTTCTATTGGCAATTTTAATGTTTCTTCGCGTTCAACAAGCAGTTGTTTTTGATAGTTTGAAATCATTTCTTTTAAAACTAGCGATTTTTTCTTTTCATAATCTAAACTCATATTTTCCTCCTTTTTTTTAATTTGCAAACAAAAAGGCTGGTTTTTATATCAAACCAGCCATTGCGCCAACATATAATTTTCCAACAAATAAATTTGTTTGATTATTTATTTTATTTAACATTTTAAAAGATTTGTACTTTTTCATACTACTCCTAAATGCGAATAACAAAATAAATATATCATATTTTTATATTATTGTAAATAATTTTTTTAAATAAAATATTTTTTTATTTTTTAATAGTTTTTTAAAATTTTAAAATTACAAACTTCTAACAGGCAAAATTAAATATGAATAATCATTGTTTTCTGTTCCAGTTATAACACAAGGTGCAATTGGAGTTGTAAAGTTTATTTTAATAAATTCATCAGTTGTTGCACGCATTGCTTCTGTAAAATATCTTGCATTAAATGAAATGTTTAAATCGTTTCCATGTAGTGCTATTGTTATGTTTTCTCTAATGTCACCAATTTCGCTTTTGCTTGTTAAAAGCATAACTTTGTCGGTTATTTCAAATCGAACTAAATTGTTTCTATCAATTCTTGATAGTAATGCTGCTCTATCTAAAGCATCTTCAAGTTGTGATTTGTTTATAGTTACAACAGTTGTGAAATTAGTTGGGAAAATTTGTTCATAATTTATAAATTCACCATCTAATAATCTAGAAGAAATTTTTGTGTCTTCTAAATCTAGCATAATATAATTTTTAGAAACATAAACCCTAACAACATCTTCTGAATCATCAAGCAATTTAGAAATTTCGCTTAAAGACCTTGCTGGAACGGTTACTCTAAAATCACTTGTTTTTGCCATAACTGGACGGTCAACAACAGCAATTCTAAAACCATCAAGTGCAACTGCTTTAACTTGTGAACCTTTAACTTCTATTAAACACCCTTTTAAAATTGGCCTAATATCATCTTGTGCAACTGCAAAAATACTTTTGTTAATTAAATTTTTTAAATCTATTTTTTTGATTTCAAAATAATTTTCATTATCAATTTCTTTTTGATTTGGAAATTCCATTGGATTTAAACATTGAATTGTTCCTAAACTATCTGTGTATTTTATGTTTAAAACATTTTTATCAGTTAGTGTTAGTTCAATTTGTTCGTTAGTTAATTTTCTTGTGTATTCACTAAAAAATCTTCCGGGAACAACTGTTTCACCTTCAATTTTAACATCTGCCTTTATTTTCTTTTCAATAGACAAAACTTCATCAGTTGCTCTTAAAAGCAAATAATCTTCTTCTGCAACTAATTTAATACCTTCTAAAATTGGATTGGTTGTTTTGTTGCTAGTTCCTTTGCTTACTTTCAAAACTGCTTCTGACAAGTCTAATCCTTCACAAACTAATTTCATCTTTTTCTCCCATTATAAAAATATTATTTTATTATTTTTTAATTGTTATAATTGTTATTAAGGTTGTGGAATTGTTGATAACTATTTTTTTTATCATTTTTTCACAATATATAGTGTTATTTTATTAAAATCTAAACAATATCTAGTTTTTTTATTGTGTATAACTTTGTTTATAAGTTTTAGTAGTTATGCACATTTACACAAAAGTTGTTAACATTTTGTAATTTTTTAAAATTTTTTGTAACTATTTGTAAATGTAAATCTGTGTAATTTAAGTTTAACACTTAAATTATTTTTTAATTAATGTTTTATATTTTAGTTGATTTTAAAAGTTTAAATTCTATTAACCATATTTTTTAAATCGTTAACACAAACTTTTATTCTATTGTTTTCTTTATACATTTGTTCAATTTTTGTTCTTGCATTAATAACTGTTGTGTGGTCTCTACCACCAAAAATTTCTCCAATTTTCATAAGTGGCAAATCTAACATTTCATAAATTAAATACATTGCTATTTGCCTTGGTTCAACAATTTCTTTGTTTTTCTTTTTTCCAACAATATCTTCTTTTGAAACATTAAAGTATTTACAAACACAATCTACAATTCGTTCAGGTGTTACGCTTTGTGTTGTTGTGTCAACAATATCTTTTAATGCATCAGCAACTATGTCCATTGTTGCTTTTGGTTTTCCTAACAATTCAGCATAAAAAACAACTTTATGAAGCATTCCTTCCATTTCCCTAATGTTTGTGTCGGAATGTTCGGCAATATAATTTACAACATCTTCGTCCACATTATAATTTTCTTGTGAGCATTTCTTTTGCAAAATTGCAAGCCTAGTTTCGTAATCAGGTGTTTGAATATCTTGAATTAATCCCATACTAAATCTAGAACGCAATCTTTCTTCCAAGGTTGCAATTTCCTTTGGTGGACGGTCAGATGCAATTATAATTTGTTTGTTGTTTTGATATAAATCATTAAATGTGTGGAAAAATTCTTCTTGTGTGCCGGTTTTGTTTGATATAAATTGAATATCATCAACCATTAAAACATCAACATTTCTGTACTTTTGACGAAACGAACTATTTGCACTTGCATTTCCACTTTTTAAACTTTCAACATAATCAGTTGTAAAGTTGTTGCAAGTTACATACAAAACATTAAGTTCTGGCCTTGTTTTTCTTAAATAATTTCCAATAGCATGAAGTAAATGTGTTTTTCCTAATCCAACACCACCATATATAAACAACGGGTTTATTTTTGTAAAAGGGTGGTTTGCAACACCTGTTGCTGCACCATATACCACTTGATTGCTTTTTCCAACAACAAAATTTTCAAAAGTGTATTTTGAATTAAAATTGCATAGTGGTGCACTTTGTTCAACTTCTTTATGAGGTTCAATTTTATTTAGATTAAAATTTTTACTTTCTTCTGGGTCTAGTACTTTAAAATTTTGAATTTCATCACTAACTTCTTTTAAAGCGTCTAAAATTTGTTCTTCATGTAATTTTAAAACTCTATTTTTTGCTGTTTCGCTTGTTGTGGATAAATACATTATTCCATCTTTAAAATCTATTGGTTCTAAAGATTTTATCCACAAATCAAAAGAAACAACGCTTACACGCTGTTGTAAAATTTTTAATGTGTCTGCCCAAATATTTCTAAAATTTTGCATAAATTATTCCTTATATATAAAATAATAATAATTAAAAATTAAATTGTCAATCCGTTTTTAAAGTTAGTTCTAAGTTTCCATTAACTATTGAAAACTTGGTGCATTTTACATCAAAATTAAAGTCAGTGCATGTTATTATGCTTTGAATATCTTTAATTTTATTTAGTAATCTGTTTTGTCGGTTTAAATCAAGTTCACTTAAAACATCATCAAGTAGTAACACAGGATATTCACCAATTACACTATTGAAAATTTCAAGTTCGGCCAATTTTAAACTTAAAGCACATGTTCTTTGTTGACCTTGGCTTCCAAAATGTCTTATATCAATTCCGTTTACTACAATTTTTATGTCGTCCCTATGAGGACCAACTGTTGTGTAACCTAAATCAAAATCTTTTTCAACGCTTTTATTTAATTGGTTTAATAACTCTTTTTTTATTTCTTCTACACTTTCACAAACAATGCCTGTGTATTCCAATTCTAATTTTTCTTTATTTTCAGTTAAATAGTTTTGTAAGTCAAACGCAAACTTTTTAAGTAAATTAACAAAATCTAGCCTATATTTTATTATGGTTGCCCCACACTCGGCAAGTTGTTCATTCCAAATACTTATTGTATCGTTTAAAGTTTTTAAGTTACTAGTTGTTTTTAAAAGTTTGTTTCTTTGTGCCAAAATTTTGTTGTATTTCATTAAAGCATAAAAATATATTTTATTTAGTTGCGACAAATCAATGTCCATAAATCTTCGTCTTTCTTCTGGACTTTCTTTAACAAGTTTTAAATCGTCCGGGCAAAAATATATTGCATTAAATTCACCCATCAACTGCCCCATTTTTTTAATTGGAACACCATTAATTTTTATTGCTTTGTTTTGATTTTGAAACAAATAAATTTCAATATTTTTACTAAAATTTGATTTTGTTGATGATAACGAAATTTTTGAAAATTCCTTGTCCCACATTATCAAATCTTTGTCTTTTTTAACTCTAACACTTTTCCCTATTGCACACATAAAAATGGCTTCCAAGATATTTGTTTTACCTTGGGCATTATTTCCAATTAGCACATTTAAGCCACTATTAAATTTTATAGTTTCATTTTTGTAATTTCGAAAATTACTTAATGTCAATTGTTTAACTTCCATACTAAAATATTATATCAAATATTAATATTTTTTAAAAATAAAAAGCATATTAAAATAATCCACTTAAACAATAATTATTTTTAAATTAAATCAAATTAAATTAAATCAATTAAAATCATTTAGCGCTTAACACTACTTAATTGTGTTTAATTTTAGTTTTAAGACGATGTAATTAATTTTTAACAAACAACTTAACCCGTAAAAAACTTTGCCACACAAGGCAAATTTAAAGCAATTTTAACATATTTATATATATTATATATATTAAATATATATATTTACTTTATTTTATAAAAAAAATGTGGTATAATTTCAGTGTAAAAATACATAACTAAAAGTTTCGTTATGTAAATATTTTTTTAAAGGAATAATGGTAATGGAAGATTTAATTAGCAAAGAAGAATTATCAAAATCTACAAAATACACAGAAGCAGATATCCAAGTTTTGGAAGGACTAGAACCTGTTAGAAAAAGACCGGGTATGTACATTGGCTCAACTGACAAACGCGGACTTCATCACTTGGTTATTGAAATTATTGACAACTCTGTAGATGAAGCGTTGGCAGGATACTGTACTCAAATAGATGTTATTATAAATAAATCAGGCAGTATAACAGTTAAGGATAACGGCCGTGGAATACCATGTGGTATGCACCCTACTGAACACAAAAGTGCTGTTGAAGTTGTTTTAACAAAGTTGCACGCAGGTGGAAAGTTTGGAGGCGAAGGATATAAAATTAGTGGTGGATTGCACGGAGTTGGTTTAAGTTGTGTTAACGCATTAAGTGAAAAATTGGAAGTTACCGTTTATCAAAATGGCATTGAGCATTATCAAATGTACAGGCGTGGCGTTCCACAAGCACCATTGCAAGAAGTTGGCCCAACAGATTTAAGAGGAACAACCGTAACCTTTTACCCAGACCCTGAAATTTTTGAAACTTTGGAATTTGATTACAACGAACTTAGAAATAGATTTAGAGAAATTGCCTTTTTAAATAGAGGGCTATCAATAAGCATAGAAGACCAAAGGCAAGAAAATCCTGTTAAGGAAAACTTTAAATTTGTTGGTGGAATTGTTGAATTTGTTGAATATTTAAGCAAAAACAAAGAATGTATATTTCCAAAACCTGTTTATGTTGATGTTGTAAATAAAACTAACGAAGTTGAAATTGCTTTCCAATATAATAATGGCTATAACGAAATAATTAATGCTTATGCAAACAACATTAACACTGAAGAAGGTGGAACTCACCTTGAAGGGTTTAGAAACTCATTAACAAAAATTATTAATGATTACGGCAAAAACAATAAAATCTTAAAAGAAAGTGAAAAACTAAGTGGAGATGATGTTAGAGAAGGTTTAACAGCTATCATTAGTGTTAAATTAAGAAATCCACAATTTGAAGGTCAAACAAAAACAAAACTTGGCAATAGTGAAATGCGTAAAATTGTTTCTGATGTTATGCAAGAAAAGTTTGGCGAATATTTAGAAGAAAATCCTGTTATTGCTCGTGAATTAGTTTTAAAATGTATTACTGCAAAAAGAGCAAGAGACGCTGCAAGAAATGCAAGAGAATTAACTAGAAGAAAAGGTGTTTTAGATTCAACTACACTTCCGGGAAAACTTGCAGATTGCACCGAAAAAGACCCTGAGCACTGCGAAATTTACTTGGTTGAGGGTGACAGTGCTGGTGGAACTGCTAAACAAGGCAGAGATAGAAAATTTCAAGCAATTTTGCCACTTAGAGGTAAAATTTTAAATGTTGAAAAAGCAAGTTTGCACAAAGTTTTAGAAAATGCAATCATAAAAGATATGATTACAGCATTTGGTTGTGGAATAAGCAGTGAATTTAATGAAGAAAAATTAAGATACAATAAAATTATTATTATGACTGATGCCGATGTTGACGGAAGCCATATTAGAATTTTACTTTTAACTTTCTTCTTTAGATTTATGCAACCGTTAATTGAAAAAGGACATGTTTATGCTGCTCAACCACCTTTGTATAAAGTAACTGTTGGTAAAGATAATTACTATTGTTATTCCGATGAAGAACTAAACGAACTTTTAGATAGTTTAGGCAGACCAAAAATTGTTTTACAAAGATATAAAGGTTTAGGAGAAATGACAGCCGAACAACTTTGGGAAACAACAATGAACCCAGAAAAAAGAATATTGCTTAAAATAACCATGGAAGATGCAGCCCAAGCAGATGAAATTTTTAGCAAGTTAATGGGTGAAGACCCAGAACTAAGGCGTGAATTCATTGAACTTAATGCAACATTAGTTAAAGAACTTGATGTTTAGGAGGTTTTATGAGTTTTTTAGGTACAAAAGAAATTGAAACCGAAAGACTGATATTGCGACCATTTAAACTTGGTGATGAAGTTGCTATGTTTAAAAATTACTGTAACGATGAAAGAGTTTGTGAATTTTTAACATGGAGACCACACAAAAATATTGAAGTAACAAAAGAATACCTTCAAGTATGTTGCTTGGAAAAGTATAATTTAGGATTGACTTACAAATGGGCGATTGTTTTAAAAGAAACAAACGAAGTAATTGGAGCAATTGATGTTATTAATTACAAAATAGAAAAACATCAAGCAAGCCTAGGATATGTTTTAGGTTACAACTTTTGGGGAAAAGGCTTTATGCCAGAAGCAGGAAAAGCTGTAATTAATCACCTATTTAATGAAGGTTTTGTTAGAGTTGATGCTTGGCATCATATTAAAAATGAAAAAAGTGGCAAAGTTATGCAAAAAATGGGCATGACTTATGAAGGAACACTTAAAAAATTTGATATGGATAAAGATGGAAAACTTCAAGATATGAAACTTTATGCCATTGTAAAAAATTAATAAAAATAGGAAAATTGAAATGGAAGAAAATAACAACGAATTAAAAGAAATGCTTTCTAAAAGCAAAGTAATTGAAGTTAAAGTAAAAGACGAACTTGAAAAAAGTTTTATTGCTTATGCAATGGCTGTTAATGTTAGCCGTGCAATTCCAGATGTTAGAGATGGATTAAAACCTGTTCATCGTAGAATTTTGTATTCTATGGGCGAACTTAGTTTGTTTAGTGATAAGCCATACAAAAAATGTGCAAGAATTGTCGGCGATGTTATGGGTAAATACCACCCACATGGCGATGCAGCAATTTACGATGCGTTAGTAAGATTGGCGCAAGATTTTAGCATAAATTGTCCGCTAGTTGATGGCCACGGAAATTTTGGTTCTGTAGACGGCGACTCACCTGCTGCACAGCGTTACACAGAGGCAAGGCTTAGCAAAATTGCAAACGAAATGTTAAGGGATATTGATAAAAACACTGTTGATTTTTATCCAAACTTTGATGAAAGTTTAATGCAACCAAGAGTGCTTCCTTCAAGATTTCCTAACTTGTTAGTTAATGGTAGTGACGGAATTGCTGTTGGTATGGCAACTAATATTCCACCACACAATTTAAAAGAAGTGTGCGATGGTTGTATTGCTGTAATTGACAATCCTGACATTGAAATTGATGACCTTATAAAAATAATTCCAGCACCCGATTTCCCTACCCGTGGTTTAATACTTGGTAGAAATGGAATAAAACAAGCCTACAAAACAGGTAAAGGAAGTTTTTTAATTAGAAGCAGAGCCGAAATTGAAGAATATGGAAACGGAAGACAAAGAATTGTAGTTAGTGAAATTCCTTATCAAGTAAATAAAGCAAAACTTATTATTCAAATAGCAGACCTTGTTAAACAAAAGCGTATTGACGGAATTAGTGACATTAAAGAAGAAAGTGACAGAGAAGGTATGCGTATTGTTATTGAAGTAAAAAGAGATGCAAACGCACAAGTTGTTTTAAATTCTTTGTACAAACACACTCAACTTCAAGTAAGTTTTGGTGTTATAATGCTTGCATTAGTTAAAGACACACCAAAAATTTTAAATTTAAAAGAAATAATTACAAACTACATTGATTTCCAAAAAGAAGTTATCATTAGACGAACACAATTTGATTTAGACAAAGCAATGCAAAAAGCGCATATTTTGGAAGGATTGGTAATTGCACTAGCAAACATTGATGAAGTAATTAAAGTTATCAAACACAGCGACGACAAAGAAGATGCAATTAAACAATTAGTAGAAAAGTTTGTGTTAAGCGAAAAACAAGCGCAAGCAATCCTTGATATGCGTTTGCAAAGATTAACCGGACTTGAAGTTGAAAAAGTAAAACAAGAACTTGAAGCAACTCATAATTTAATTGTAGAACTAACTGGCATTTTAAACGACGAACAAAAAGTTTTAGATATTATTAAAGCAGATTTAACTGAAATTAAAAACAAATATGGTGTTCCAAGAAAAAGTGAAATTAGCTTAGACTATGGTGATATTGACATTGCTGATTTAATTGAAGAACAAACTGTTGTTGTTAGTTTAACACACGACGGATATATTAAGCGTATGCCAATAAGCGAATATAAAAGTCAACATCGTGGTGGAGTTGGAGTAATTGCTCACAAAACAAAAGAAGAAGATTTTGTTGAAAATATTTATGTAACAAGCACACACGATAGTTTACTATGTTTTAGCAATTTTGGTAGAGTTTACACTTTGATGGGATACGAAATTCCAGAAGCACAAAAGCAAAGCAAAGGCAGAGCATTTGTTAACTTGTTGCAATTAAGCAGTGAAGAAAGAATTACTGCAATAATTCCTGTAACAGAAAAAAGACCAAGTGGCTACTTAACCATGGCAACAAAACATGGACTAATTAAGAAAACAGACATAAGCGAATTTGAAAGAATAAATAAAAATGGAAAAATTGCAATAAGACTAAATGACGATGACGAGTTAATAAGTGTTCATTACACAAGTGGAAACGACGACATTATTATGGCAAGTAGCACAGGAAAATGTATTAGATTTAACGAAAGTAATGTAAGAAAAATGGGCAGAGACACAATGGGTGTTAAATCTATGAAGTTGTCGCCTGATGATTATATTGTTGATATGAGCGTAATACTTCCAAATCATGATATGTTAACCATTAGTGAATATGGCTATGGAAAGAGAACCGACCAAGAAGAATATAGAGTTCAAGGCAGAGCAGGAAGTGGAATAAAGGCTGGCATATTTGATGATAAAACAGGCAGACTTGTAAACTTAAAACAAGTAACTCTTGATAATGACATAATGATAATTGCAGATGATGGAACAATTATTAGAATAAAAGCAAAAGAAATTAGCAAGATTGGCAGAAACACAAAAGGTGTTAGAATTATGAAACTAAAAGAAGGTGCAAAAATTGTTTCAGTTGTTGCTACTCCAAGTGAAGAAGATGAACAAGAATTAGCAAACAATTTAGAAGAAAATTCTAATCAAACAAACAATTTAACTACAAATTCAACTGACAGCGTAAATTCTCAAATTACAGAAGAAAATTTGGAATATGCCGAAGAAGAATTAAATTCAACAAATGATGATTTTAGCGATATTTTAGATGACACGCAAGATGATGGCGGAAATGATGATTTAGATTTTTAAAAATTTAAAACATTGTTAATTACAATATTAAAAGAAAAAGATGCTTAAAATTTAAGCATCTTTTTTATTAAAATTAATTATTAATTATTATTTTTTATTTTTAATCTTATTTTATTATTCTAAAATTCCAAAGCCAAGGGGTGTTTGCTCTTTTACCCATTAAAGTAATAACAATCATATAAATTTTTGTAATAGTTGTTAAAATTAAAAGGACAATACCAATTATGCTTCCAAGCATTAAAATAAATGAAACAATCATATTTGCACTATCAATTACAGCATTTAAAATTAATAAAACTGCAGCCAAAACATCAAAAATGAAAATTTCCAATCCTTCGTTTACATTGTGACGAACATATTCATTGCTTCTATTAATAAACAAAGGAATAAAGAATAAAATATATGCAAGCCAAGCATATTTACGGCTTTCTTTAATGTCTTCTGGAGTGATTACAGCATCGGTGCTGTTGATTATCCTAACCCTTTTTTCTTTCTTTTCTTTTTTGTTTTCATTTTCTTCAACCACTTTTTCGTTTTGGTTATTATCATTTGTCATAACCATTTCAGATTCTTCAACACCATTGTTTGAAACAGTGTAAGTTTTTAGTTCTGCTTCTTGTGTTGCATTTTCAGTTGTGGTTGGTGCTTCTGGTTTAGTTTCTACTGGATTTGAATTTTCAAATATTTGTTGAGCAGACAATGGGTCTGTGTTTCCAAAAATATCTATGTCTTCTTTTTTTTCAGCATATTCATTTTGTGTGTGAACTGCATGTTTTGAAGCTAAGTTTGCTTGTTCCCTTGCCCTAGCAATAGGATTAAAAGGTTTGTGTTCATTATTTTCCATAAATAATTACCCCTTGTAATTGTATATTTTGTTATTTTAAACAAATAATATTTCTAAATAGAAATGGAAATTTAAAACTTTAAATTATTCATCTCTACATATAGTATATTATAAATTAAATAAATATCAAACTAATATTAAAAAATTTAAATTAAAATTTATAAAGAAGGTTGTATGAAAAACTTATATATTAATAAAACAAGCGTTTGTTCTCATTGTGGAGTTGAACTAACACGCAACGAACAAATCAATAATATGGGGGTTTGCAATAATTGTAAATGTGTTAAATAAACATCATTTACAAGAATAAAATTTACAAACTACATTTTGTTTATTGGCGAAATTCCTAAAAGCATTAATCCACTAAACAAAATATTTTTAACAACTTTAACAATAGCAAGTTTGTTTTGATTTACTATGCCGTTTTCAATAACTCTATTTTCGTTGTAAAACCTATTAAACAAACTACACAAATTGATTAAGTATTTAGAAATAAAACTTGGTTCTTGTTTGTTTAGTGCATTAAGCAAAGTTTCCTCATAGCCATTAATGTGTTTTATTAATTCAAAGGTGTTTGTTGAAACAATATCCGAAACGTCGTTGTTTAATTTTATATTATCTTCGTTAATTTTTGTTTTTGAAATTATGCTATTGCATCTAGCGAAAGTGTATTGAAGATATGGGCTTGTTTCCCCTTCAAAACTTAGCGCTTTTTCCAAATCAAACACGCTGTCTTTTGTTTTTTCATTTTTAACAACACCAAAACATATTGCTCCTACGGCAATATCCATAGCGATTTTGTCAATATCTTCAACTTTTGTGCCACGAGTTAGCATTATGTCTTTTGCTTTTTTGTAAGCACTATCTATCATATCACTAATTAATGCTTGTTTTCCAAACCTGCTTCCAATTTTTCCTGTTGGCAAACTATATCTTCCGTAATATATGTGTTGCAAATTTTTTGCGTAAGGTTTGTTTAATAGTTCGCAAATTTTGAACCATTGAGCAAAGTGTAGTTTTTGTGCAACATCTGTAACATACAAACACAAATCAAATTTATATTTGTTGTATCTATCTTCTACTGCTGCCAAATCTCTTGTTGCGTAAAGTGAAGAACCATCGCTTTTTAAAATTAAGCAAGTTCCAAGATTAAATTTTTCAAGGTCAACAACCTTTGCACCTTCACTTTCTTTTAATAAGCCTTTTTGTTCTAATTCATTTATTACAGGTGTCATTTTGTCATTATAATATGCTTCACCTGTCCAATCATCAAATGTTATGTTTAAAAGTTTGTAAATTCTTTTTGCTTCAACCAAACTAATTTCAATAAACCAATTATAAATTTCTAAAGCCTCTTTGTCGCCGTCTTCAATTTTTTTAAACCAAAGCCTTGCTTCGTCCATAAGTTCTGGGTGGTTATCTACTTCTTGGTTAAATTTTACATAATATTCTTGTATGGCATCAACTCCCCTTTTTTCCACATCTTCTTTACTGCCATAGTGCAAATATCCTGTTATCATTTTGCCAAATGGAGTGCCATAGTTTCCAAGATAATTTAATCCATAAACTTTATAACCAAAAAAATTATATATATTTTTAAGGGTGTTTCCAATAATCGTTGTGCCAAGGTGTCCAATGTGCATATATTTTGCTAGATTAATTGATGAGTAATCTATGCAAACAACCTTTCCTTCTCCCAAGTTCTTTTTGCCTAAATTTATTCCTTCATTTAATGCTTCATTTAAAACCTCAGTTGCAAACTTTTGCTTGTTAACAAAAAAATTAAGGTAGCCATTAACTGCTTCCACCTTTTCAAAAGCATCGCAATTTATTGTTGTTGCAAAATTGTTTGCAATTTGCATTGGGCTTAAATGTAATTTTTTTGCATAAGAAAAGCAAGGCAAACTTACATCACCCAATGAACTATCTATTGTGTAAATTAGTAAATTGTTCAAATCTACATCTGTATTTAATTCAGGAATATTTTTAATATTTAAGTACACATAATCTTTTAAATTCATTTTATTTCACCAAGCATTATTTATTATATTGTATTTTAGCACAATTTTAGTAAATTTAAAAATAAAATATATAACAAAGTAAAAGTGAATTTTGTTGTTACTACAACTTTTATTGATGCTAAATTTTAAGTACTTAAAATTTATAAAATAGCAGTGTATTTTTTAAGAAAAATGTAATATATAAAAATTGTGCTAAGTTTTGTGGTGTAAAAAAATATACATTTTTTTAAATATGTGATAATATAAAACAAAGGATTTTTAGTATGTTTGAATTAAAATTGCATGATATTATTACAAC
>CALVNY010000022.1 GCA_944350085.1 uncultured Clostridia bacterium
TAGTTCTAAGTGAACCATAAGTTTTTAATCTTGAATAGTAATAATAAGTTTTGTTTTCTTCTTTATAAACAACACCGTGTCTGCCGTTTACATATTTTATTGTGCTTTGTGGAAGTTGGCTTGTTTCATAAACATATTCAGTAACACTATAACCAGCACCACTATTAATTGCACCAATTTCTTGGATTTCGCGTTGAGCATTTGAGATTTTATTAAACACAGTTGCATTGGTGAATATGTTTTGTTCAGCCATTTCTCTTGCTGAATCGCTTGAAGTTGAAATTATTTTTGTTGTTACATTAATATTGTCAATAAATTTACCAACAAATGACCCAATATTATCGTAGTTTAAATTACTTAAATCTTCACTTCTCCAAACATTTGCTGAAACAGCACTATTTAAAATTAATGAACCAAAAGTTATTTGAGAAAGCAAGTCTTTTATATTGTTTATAATAAAGCCTTCTTCTTTTAAAGTTTCAACACCAATATAAATGTTTCCACCACTTTCTTGAATCAAGCCATCTTTTAACCAGCCACCATTTACAACTAAGCCTATAAATCCACCAACTTGTTTTGCGTAAACACTGCCTGTTGTGTAAACACTCTTAATTGTTCCACCAGCATTTAAGCCCACAACACCACCAGCATAACTTGAAACGCCATTTATAACATTTACATTTGAATAACTATCAGAAATTGTTCCACCCAAATTAATTCCGGCAATTCCACCAATGTAATAACTTTGAGCAAGAGCACTGCTGTTAAACAAATTGTTATAAATTTTATCGCTACCTGTTGAGTTGTGTGTTGTTTTATTTATGTTTGTTTTTATCTCGTCATTTATTACTGATTGATTTTCATGGGTTATGTAACTTCTTTCAATTTTACCTCTTAACTCACCAACCAAACCACCAGCACTATATTTAGAAACAAGCCTTGGATTTGAATCGTTTGAAGTAGTAATTGTAAAGTGACTATCTGAAATGTTTGATGTTGCACCAACATATCCAAATATACCACCAACTATATCACCAGAAATTGTTGTGTTTCCATAAACATCAATTTTTCTTAGTCTTGCATATTTTTGTGCAGTCTTAACATCTTCGCCACGGTCATTAACATCAACAATTCCAGCAATTCCACCAGCATATGAAATACCTTTTAAGGTTTCTTCTGTTCCATCATAAGCGTTAAAGTTTGGACTGCCAACAGTTGTAGATTTGTTTGTTGCCGAAACTGAAATGTTTGTTGAAACATTAACAAGTTCACTATCTCCACTTATTTTGCCAACAACACCACCTACAGCATTTTGACCGTTAACATAAACACCTTCACCATAAATACGAATATTGTATGCCGATGCATTAATCATTTCGCCAGCCAATGCCCCAACATACATAACACCAGTTCCATCAATGCTTGTTACATTTATATTTAAGTTTCTAACTATTGCACTAAATTTTGAACCATCATCATTTTGTGTTTCATATAGTTTACCAAACAAACCTAAATGTGTAATGGCTTGTGATGTTTCAATTTGACTTTCGGCTATTAATTTTAAGTCATTGATGTACATACCATTTCCATCAATATCCCCTGCAAAATCAATATTGTATGTTTCAGCTTTAATGTCGGTAACTGATGTTCCTTCAAATGTTATGTTAGAAACAAATCTTAAATAGTTCCTATTAACATTTTCTTGTCCATTGCTGTTTTTATATGCCAATGTTCCATAATCATTAAACGTTGTTGCATTGTAAACCAAATATGGGTTTCTTATGCTTTCGCCAATTATTAAGCCATTAACATATTCATAACTTAATGTTTCACTTGAATCGTAATCGCTAGTTAAATATCTAACACTCAATGTTCTCAAATTTGCAGAAACAAGTTCTGGCCTGCTTGGAGCATAATATGAATGCTTGAAGTTTTTTGTAATTACATCATAAGTGTCATAGGACTCTGCTGTTATTTTTGATGGAATAAACCATACACTTCTTAAAATGTCTGTATTTAACTCAAAGTCCGTGTTAAATGCATAACCTTGGAAAGAATTATATGAATAAAATTCCTCTGCTTCAAGGCTTGTTGCAGGTTCATTTGTGTCATAGAACCTATCTAACAATGTTATTGTGTAAGTTTCTTCTTGTAACTCATCGTAACCATCATCTCCAACAACTCCTGTTGGATTGTATGTAAATTTTAATGTTTGATCAATTTTTAAGTAATGTGAATAAGAAATGTTTGAAGTTGTTGCATTATATGAATTTTCAACATCATTAACAGTTTTACCTGTAAATGGAGAGTGTGCATCATTTTCAATTCTAACACTACTTAACGAATAACAATCTTCAATTAAACCATTTTCACCACTAGTAAACACAAATCCTGCTGAGTGTGCAGCATTTACTAACATATTTGAATAACTATTTGAAATTGCTCCATTGTTTTGATAAACAAATCCAGAAGCATCTGTGTCTACATTTATTCCTGAATTTACTGCTCTAAGTGTTGCTATGTCGCTATTATTTCTTAAAGCATTAATTGCAGCTTGATATATTTTACTATTTTCATCTAATCCACTAACAACTTTATCGCCATTACTTATTGTTAATGTGTTTGAATTATAAACCCCTGTAAATAAATTCTTTTCAACAGTACTTATTCCAGTAATATCCTTAGTAAATATTGAAGAATTATCCCAAACAATACTTCCATTTGCTAAGTTGTTTTCTTCATCTAAGGAATTTTCATTGTAGTTATAAGTCCAACCTTCTCTACTCATTGTGTAACAATACTGAATTGTTGCACCACTTTCATTAAACACAACAAGTCCGGCAGTTCCTGCATTTTCAATAAGGTCACTGCTTTGATTTAATAGGTTTGCACCTTTGTAATATGAAGAAGAAATTGTTTGATTGTTTTGAACAACTAATCCTGCAACATATCCAACGCCATTGATTGTTACATTTTCAACTCTACTGTTTGTAATATACCCGTTGTTTATTGCAACAAGTCCTGCAATTCGAGCGTTTGAAACATCTGCCTTTGCAGTTACTTTTACAACAGAAATTGAACGACCTTCAACATTTGTATATGTTCTAGCAACATAATTTGGCTCGCCTGTTACTTTATTATCTCCAAGAGATTCTTGAAGCAATTTTTCTCTTTCTGCCCTAATTTCGTTTGCTAAAACATCATTAACAACTTGTGCATTAGTAATTACACCATTGTTTTGTCCTGCAATAAATCCAAAATTTACATTGTTGTAAGCAGTTGCATCAATTAACAAGTCTTGTGTTGTATTGTTACTTTCTTCAACTACATTATGTAATGTTCCCAAAGGAACAATCTCAACTGTAATATTTTTTAAGGTTGTGCCTTCTGCAACTGTATCAAATAGTCCAATATTAATGTTTGTAGTGTCACCAGTAACTTCGCCTTCTTCATTAGTTTCAACAGATGTGTCAAAACTTTTGATTGTTATAATATATCCATTTCCATCTAAACTAGCAATTTCTGTGGAAATTGGTTTGTAATTTGTCAAAACTATATCTTCAAGCAAGATATAATTTATGCCAGCTTCCATATTCAAGAATTGCTCTGTTGTAGAAATTGGTTCAGGCGTTTCATCGTTTGTGTTTCTTTGAACATTAAATGTAAATTCACATTCAAGTTCCACAATAAATGAATCGTCCATTACAGAATCTGGCATTGTTGTACTATTTGGGTCAATAAGTGTAATATCTGAACTACTACCAAATCCGTAGTTAATAATTGCTTTTGCAACTAACACATCTGATGTGTTTTTAACAGTGTTTCTTAAATACATAGAGCCATCACTGTCAGTTCTTATAACAAATGTGCCATAATCTTTATCTACTAAATTAACATCATTAAAACTACCATCAGTGTTATAAATCCTTTGATACCATGTGCTATTAGCATTATTTGAATTTAATTTTTTTGAAATACTATCAGCAAAATCTCTTAGTTTGTTGTTTATTTGTGGAATATAAGGGTTGTATGAAACATCTTTTAGAGCAACTTTTAGCATTTTGCTTTGGTTTAAGATTGATTGGTAAACCCCATCAACCACATTTTCAACTGTTATACTTTCAACAACAAAATCTGCAACTTTTAATGTTAGTTTTGCTTGCGAAGTGTAAATTCTATCGTTGATTGTTTTTTCAGTGTATGCAACAAGATTTATTGTGCTACCTTGTGGCAAATCACTTGCAACACTTAAGGTGTAAGTTCCATCATTATTTTTTGAAACTCTAACCCTGCCATTAACACCATATTCTGTTCCACCATTATAAATATTAACAGTTGTGTACTCATTAAAATCAATAAATGCGTTTTCAAGCCCATCACCTGTTAATGTAAAGATGTTGTCTGTGCCTCTTGCAACAACTCCATAACTTGAATTTTTGTATGACAAATATAATCCCGGAGGAGTTATTGCTTCAAGTTCTATGGTTTTTGCAGGATATGAAATCAAGTTTCCATTTACATAAGCATAAACAGTAATTGTTACAGCAAAGATTGAACCTGATAATGTGTTTGTAGGAAGTATTGTCCTAATATATAAATTGCCATCATATAAATAGTTGTAATTTAAATCAGTTGTTGACCTTGGCAAAGCAATTATTCCATCTGTAATTCTTTCTGCTTGTGGATAAGCAGTTTGGTAATTAAAATTATCACCATCTTCATAATAAACTAATTGTTCAAAATTAATTGTTTTACCATCAACTGTTGATGATGTAACATTAACACTTGTTACATTTCCGTAATATGGGCTTAAATTAATTTTTAATAATCCCATATATCCCGGAATTATGTTGTTATAAGCAACTTCGTTTGTTTTTGGAACAAACACAATTTCACCATTAACTTCAACTTCTTCGTATTCACTGCTTGGATAATGTAATACAGAAATTTCGTTAATAGGTTGTGGTAAAAGTGTTACATCACAAGATTTTACAAACTTAATATTTCCATTTTCCTTGGTGTAGAAAGTAATTGTTAAATGATTATCATCTGTAATCGTTGTGTAAATATTATTAACCTTTATTACACTTAATTCAAACTTATAAATTTTTTCTCTATCATCTACATTGCTTTGTGGTGCAAATGATAAAACTTGTAAATTGTCAAGTGTAACTATTTTGCTTGTTTCTGCACTACTTTCAGCCGTTTCATTAGTTCCATTAGAAATTACAAAATATAAATCTTCATCAAAATTGTCGGTGTCTAATGTAACTGTTAAAATCGGTTGTGTGTATGCTGAAAACTCAACACTTGTTTTGTCTACTTTTAAATTAAATGTTTCATTGTAAACCTTAATTTGCAAAGGTTTTATTAAATCATTTGATTTTGTAAATGTTCCAGCAAGCCCAGAACTATTTTTAACATAAGAATTTGCAATTTCTTCAATATCGTTAACACTTACTATAAAGAAATTTTCGCTACTTAAAGCAATATAAGGAACTGCTAAAAGAGTTGAATATTCATTAAATGCAATATTTCCTAGAATTGAGATTTCACTAGATGAAATATCAACATAATACAAATATCTGGTTTCAGTTGTTACTACTCCATCATTAACCACTTCAACTTGAACTTCTTCGCAAACAATATCTTTAATTCCATTTAAAGCAAAATCCCAAGTTGAAGAATTGTTGTCGTGATAAATAGACAACGAACCATTTACAAATGTTGTAAAATAATATCTAACACCTAAATTTTGTCTTTGAACTAAATCAAACACATAGTTTGTTGAATTTAAAATTTTACTATATGTACTATTTATGTCTGCATAGAACGAAGTTTCAACATTTTTAACAATATCCAAACTTGTTATTTCTGTTGTGCTTCTTTTATTTTTCAAAAGTTGTAAATTACTTAATTTGCTAATTATATTAACATTTGCTGTGTATGTTACTTCTTTATTGTATTTTGAAGTTATAACAATTTGGTCTTGTCCAGCACCTAAAACTTGTAGAGTTTCATTTCCATTTGAATCGTAACCAAATTTGATTAATCCATTTACACTGTAATATTCAAGTTTGCTTACGCCAACAAATTTTGGTAATGCACTAATATCAATAACATCTTTTAATTTATAAGTATTTTCTTTAATTATGCTATTTTTAATGTCTAATGAATAATTTATTTTGTCAAATTCAGTTTGATTGTTAAACGAATTAATTGTTCCATCAGAATTGTAATATTTTGAATCTAATTCAGTAAATGTTAATATTATCTCTTTTTCAACATTCCCATTAACTAAAATATCATGAACAAAAGATGTATTATTATTTCCATTGAATGTTACATCAATTCCCATTGGTGGAAGGTCAATTACAAGATTAATACTGTCATCATATTCAACTGTTTGAGGATTAGTTACTCTATAAACATTTTTTAGGTTTAAAATTAATGGTAAACCATTATATGCTTTATATTTGGTTCCTGGGTTAGATTTGTTTTCGTATTCATATATATTTTGATACCAATTATAATTTTTGTTAATAACATTAATAATAGAGCCGTTTGAAATTTCTAATGTTTCGGAATTTGCACCAAATCCATCTTCATCTTCGTTTTCAGTTTCAACATAGTATATTTTATAAGTATAATCACTTCCAACTGCTACATTTTGAACATTAACAAAATCAATTGCAACAGTTCCATCAACTTCCCCACCTTCAACTTGAATTTTGCCGATTTCTTTTGCAAATTCACCAACTCTAAAGTTTGAATAAAAAACCGTTCTGCCAACTATTTCGTCAAACTCTTGGTTAAAATAGTAAAATTTTGAACCATCATTTAATAATGTGTAACCGTTTAACGCGTCTGCATAATTGAAAGTTAATGTTGTAATGTTATTAATATCAGCAGAACCAAGTTGTGTGCTATGATCAATTCCACCTGTTGAATTTTGTAAATATTTTATTGTAAACCCAATATAAAAGGAATTTATTGTAGTTAAATTATCATAAGTTAAATCAAATGTTTGACCATCTACTGTAATCGTTGTATCTACCGTTGTATCTATCCCGCTGAAACAATCAACAAATGATGTTGTTGACACATAATTAACCGTGCCTAATGATTTGCTTAATACAGAATAACTGGATTCAATATTGTAGAAATTTAAAGAACCTGAACCATTTTTCAAGTTGTTATATCTTGGATTGATTATATTGTTGTTTTCAAATTTGGCCTCATAAATATTTGAGGCATCACCAATGAAAGCACCAATGTTGTCAATTCCACTAACACTATTAACAACCCCATTAGCATGGCTGTCGACAATTCTTAAAATTCCATTTTTGCTTGTTCCAATAGTTCCAATAATTCCACCAACATTCATTTTAACATCGCTTGGTGCACTAGTTGCAATGTTTGCATTTACAAAACCTTTTACAATATTTGCATTATTTGCTCCACCAATAAGCCCACCAACTGAATTTGAACTAGAATTTAGTGAAATTATATCTCCAAAATAGTGATTTAATGTGTCGTTTTCATTGTAATTGTATATTCTTCTTGAACCTGAAGTAATCCCCACATTAAAGTAACTATAAACAGAGTTTCCAAAAAGTGCTTCGGCAATATTATATGTTGTATAGTATGTTGTTTCTTCTTTGTTAGCATATTGATTGTTGTAACCAATCAAACCACCAACATAAGTTTCACCAATAATTCCTGTGTTATAAACGCTTGTTTTTTCTGCATTGTCAATAAATTGAACTTTATTTCCATAAACAGCATTGTATAATTCATTTTCTAAAAGGTTGTAAGTTTTATTAACAACATCATGTGTTGCATTTACATAAACCTTACTATTAGATTTACTAAATAAATTTTCATACAAGTTAGAAGAAATTTTGTATTCTTCTGCTATTTCATTTGAATCTAACAAGTAAACATTAGGAAGTAAATATGAAGAAATTGTGTTAATTTCCAAGTTGTCGTTATAAATATTATAACCAACTAATCCACCAACATAAGTTTTGCCTCTAACAACTGGTAAAACAGTGTTGTTAACAAGTTGACCCATATTTATACCAACAAGTCCACCTGTGTATGTTAATCCTTTAACATAAGATTTAGTTGTGTAGTTTTCAATTCCACCTAAATTTATACCAACAAGTCCACCATATATCGAATTTTGATTTGACATTGATGTGTTTGGCAATGTGTTTATTGAAGAAACTACATTGTAATCTGTTTTTTCTGAATTTAAAATGTGTGCGCCTAAGTTATAACCAACAAGTCCACCTGCAATTATTGCACTTGTTTCTATAGTGCTTGTTGCAACGATATTAACATAAGCATTGTTATTTTCAAAGTTAGTTGTAATTCCATCAACTAAATCAATAGCATTTTTAAAGTTTTCAGTTAAATCAACAATTCCAACAAGCATTCCAACAAGTCCGCCAACGTAAGTTGTTTTGTTTGATGCAAGCGCACGATATGTAATGCCTACTGGTTTTGTAGCATCAGTGAACATTGATGTTGCACTTGATGTTTGAACTTGCGAACCATCAACAACTGAACAGTTATATATCAAACCTTTACTAAACCCTGCAAGTGCTCCAACATAAACTACTTGATTACTATTTGAATCAAGAATATTGATGTTAACACCATTTAATTGCAAGTTAAGCAATGCGCCTGTTTCACCAACATATCCAAACAAACCAAAATAATTTATGTTTCCAGTTTCATCAGATTGTCTTCTAGTGATATTTAAATTATATATTGTATGTTGAACATCAACAACACTATCACCAAGCACAATTTTATGAACACCGTTTATTGAACCCGTAAATGGTGTGTCCTTTGTACCAATTGGTTCAAAATTAGTAATGCTTTGCAAATTAATATCTGCTGTTAAAATATAATGTGAATTTAAAGAGTTGCTAATTTTTAACATATCGTCTGCATTTTCAATTTCAAACTCATTATTTATTGTTCCATTTGCAACTTTTAAATAAATTTGTTGTTCAACAATTTCATCAACACTATCTTTTGCTCTAATGTAAATTATTGTTTCACCATTTATTTGTCTATTTACTTTAATAGTGATTGTTTGATTTTCATTGTCAACAGAAAGTTCTAGGTCACTTTGTGCTTGTGTGTGAGTTGCTGTTATCTCTTTTATTGTGGCATTTGCTGGAAGAATTGTATATTTTACCACATAAACATTTCCACTTGTAAATTTTCCAGTAGAGTCAATAGTCATTTCCCTAGTGTCAAAAGTGTAACTATTCTTTACCTCACTAACTTCACCATTAGAAACGCTAGTCTTTTTTACATTGTCTAAAATAATGCTAGAAACTTTAACTGGTTGCGAAACAGTAAATGTAACATTAACATCTTCATTTACAGTAGTAATTAAAACACCATTTTCATTTGGGAATGTTTGGCTTATTTGACAAATAGCATTAAACACCATGCTTTCACTTGTTAATACTGCATAAACTACTGCTTGTTGAAGATTGTCACTTGTGGTTTCAATATAAACAACATTGTTGTTATATTCAAAAATGTAAGTTGTTGTAGTGATATCGCCAGAAGTATTTTCAACAATATTAAGTGGTTGTATAATTTCGTTTCCAATTTTTATAATCCAATTCATATCGTCTTTTGTAAAACTAGCCGTGCTTGGATTTACTCTAAATATAATTTTTTGTTTTGCTAAGGTTTCTTCGTACCCTACAACTTTAGATAAATTATAAATTGATGCAACATATATGTTTGGTGTTGCTGAAATCAATGGAGCCCTTACTTCAATGTCGAACTTGTATTCCAAAGTTTTAGTAAGTTCACCATTTTCATTATATCCTGTTATAGTTACAGTAATGCTTGCAGTTCCTGTTTTGCTTAAAGTTTTTATTGTTCCGTCAACAATGTTTACAATGCGTTGAGTATTTTGTTCTACAACAGAAATTGAACTTGTCATTCCTGTTATTAAATTATCGTGAATATTGTTTATATTGTACTTAATGTTATAAGTACCAGATGTTTTTAAAATAATTGTGTGGTTTGATTGGTCCACCGAATAAGGTTTTATTGTTGTTCCGTAAATCTTGATTGTAGATTCGTCTTTTAATTCTTCAAACACTGTTACTGTGCATGTTCTACTTTTTACGCCATTTGGTGCAACAATATAAAATGTTGTTTTGCCAAACTTTCCTTGCGGAACCAAAACAATTTTATTTTCTTTTAATAAAATTGTTTTATCAACTTTAACAATGCTTTCATCTGCAATATAAACTTTTAGTAAAGATTTGTCAAATCCTGCAATCAATCCAACAATTTCAACTTCTTTATTAGTAGCATCGTAAGGAATTCTAATTTCACTTAATATTCCTAAAACAATTTCACCCCTAATAAAGTTAACATCAACTTTTTTGTAAATTTTTTCATAATTTACACTTGTGAAAACCATCTTTAAATCGGTTGGAGCTTGTTCATCACTAGCATAATTATGTGAAATAAGCAATGGACAATCGTTGGTTATTGTTATTGGGTTTGCAATATCTAGTTCAACACCATACTTATTGTAAACAGAAACTTTAACTTCAGACTCGCTTTCAAAAGTAATTAAAACAGGTTCGTCATTTAAAATTTCCTCATTAACACCAACAACATTTAAGTTTATGCTTGTTCCTTCAACAGTTCCTGTTGTTCTATCATAAAGTGTAATTTCATCAACACTTTCGTTTGAATACAAAACATCAATTTTGGTTGGCAAACCTAAAACATTAACTTTTAAAACTATTTCGGTTGTAAACTCTCCAACATGGTTGGCATAGTCAACAACAAGTTTTAAAGTTTCACTTCCCTTTCTTCTTTGAAGAATTTGGAAACTTCCATCACTAAATTGTTTTGAAATTTCAAAATATTCACCATTGTATGGCAATTCAATTGGTTCAAACTCGTTTGTTTCTGTGTTTAATGACAATAGTTTTATTTGATAATCAGAATCTGCTGTTATATATCCTTTGTCAATTAAATCTTCGCCACTTTGAATAAAGCCTTTTAATTTAATAAGTTTTTTGTAAAGTGCTTCATCGTTAACATTTTGTGCTAAATTTAATGTGTAAACCCCATCTACCTTTTCAACTTCAACAAAGCCTGGCAATGATGAATCTGTATATTCAATTTTTAACTGATTAATAGTGTCAACAACATCAACAGAAATTGTTTTAATAATTTCCTCATTGTCTAAACTTTTTACTTGCAATGTAAAGTTTGTAATTGAGGAATCCGAATCAACTAAAACTTTTGTGCCATTAATATGTATTTTGTCTAATTCATCAACATCTGCATTTAAAACACTAAGTTCTATATTTGTTTGTGAGGTGTTTGTTGGGTTAAATTTAATAAATTCACTTAAATCTTTTTCAGCACCACGATTTAATGCTAATTCATCTTTTGTAAAAGTTATATCTTTTAATGGTTCTTCAACATTAACTGTGCAAAGTGCAGATTTGTTACCTTCTTCTGTTACAACATTAATTTGAACTTTACCTTTTGATAATGCCAAATATTTAGCAGTTGTGGTGTTTCCATCTTTTGTTGGATTTCCATAAGCCTCAATGATTCCTTGTGTGGACAAAATTTCAAAAATAACATTGGTGCTTACGCCCTTTTTGTTTCCACTAACAGTTGCAGAAATTTCAAATATGTTTTCTTCTGGATTATCACTCAAAAAAACCGTAACTTCACTTTGCGACAAAGTTACACTAAGTTTTCTATATTCGTCACAACCTGTAAGCAAAAAAGTTGAGCCGACTAAAATCATTATTAAGCTTAATAACCAATATTTAATTTTTCCCATTTTACACCTTAATTTATTTTTTGAAAATATAAGTTTTTTATTTGTTTAAATGCATAAATTTTAAAGATAATTTTTGTTGCATTATAACATATATCTTAATTGTATTTTTTTTGCAATATTTTGTCAATTAATAAAATATATATAATATAAATATATATATAAAAAATTTTGTAATTTTTTAAGGCTTAAAAGGAATAAAAAAAAGCACTTTTTTTAATAAAAAATTTTAATAAAATTTTGATAAAAAAATTGATAAAAAAATTAGATTTTCCTTTTAATATTTTTATCTGTTTTATTGAAAAAAATTTTTATAATTTCATAGTTTTTTTACTTATTTTTAACATATATTTTAATGCTTTTTTATAACAAAATAACTGCTAAAAAGAATTAAAATTTAACATAAATTTTGGCATTTTTAAAACACAATTAACACTCAAAAACACATAAAAAATTAACAAATTTAATAATAATTATTTAAAAAAATAGCACAAAAAAATTAACAAATTTAACTATGAAAAACAAAAAAACAAGGTCAAATTGACCTTGTTTTTTTATTAAAATATTGAAACCGAGAAAGTTGTATTTGCAAATTTGTTTTGCCAATCCCTAGCAGTTTCTAAATTAGGTCTACCGTTTTTGTGTCTATTGTCAATATTAATCATAGTAGAATCTGTTTCCACAATATCAGTAGAATAAATGTATGTCGATGTATCAGTCATATAATAAAATTTATTATAACCCGTCGCAGCAACATTAATATCAAAAGCAACACCATTTACATACTTGGTTCCCCAATGCCACCACATATGTGACCAATAAACATTATACTTAACATGTTTTTGATTAACATATATATAACAATTATTATTAATATTGCTATTAATTGTTTTGTTACCAATAAAAATACTAATATTCTTATCGTTTTTGATTGTGCTAGGATATGTCACTCCTTTTGTAAGATAATCACTACCTTCCCACACAGGTTTGCAATCTTTTTTCCCTAACAAATTTACCAACTTCCAACTAAACTCACTGCCTTTTACTTTATTCAAATCACTATTACTTAAAGAAGTTAAAGTTATTTCAATATCTCCATTAGATGTAAGAGTGCCTGTTTTATAAACATTAGTTATTGAACCCGCAATTCCACCTACATATTGTGGATCAGTTTTTGTTGCTGTTATGTTGTCATAGTTAGAAATTGAGCCACTTCTATTAAGCGTTGTTGCACTGTAAATTATGCCACCAATTTTTTGTCTTGCTGTAATTTCAGCATAGTTTTTAACATTACTTAAAGTAACAGTCTTTCCAGTCCCAATAATTCCACCCACATTTTCGTAGGCTTTAATTGTTATTGAACCATCGTAAAAACCATTAGAACAATTTGTTAGTGAAACGGAACCATCATTTGATGTTCCAATTAATCCACCAACTTTTGATTTTTCTGCTTTTTGTAATGAAATACTTCCATCATTATAACAATTTGTAAATGTTGAGTTGTTTGCAATTGCAACTATTCCACCAACAGAATTATATTTTGTTGAACTAGAACTAATATTTGTTTTATTGTAAGCATAACTAATATCAACATTGCTTACGCTTCCAAACAATCCACCAACATTTGCAGCCGTTGTAGTTTTTGGATAAACAATATTAATAGTATTTCTTGCAGTATTAATATTTGAAATTTTAACTTTGTAAGAAGAATTTTTACCACTAACTGTGCTAATGATTGCACCTATAGTTGTTTTTTGACTATTTCCAAAAGAATTTCCTGCATTTAGTTTAATATCTTTAATTGTTACACTTTTATTCAATGTAATAGAATAATTTGGAGTAATTAAAGCATCGTTTGTTTTGCAATTTTCAAAAGATATGTTTGAAATATTAGTGTTTGAAATACTTTTTTCAGCAATTACGCTTGTTATCGTACTTCCACTTCCAACAAACTTAATATTTTTAATTTCTCCATTTGACATTGTATTAAACATAGGGGCTGAAATTGTGATTGTTTTTTCAAGTCCATTGAAATTGCCTTTAAAATCATTTTTATAAGTTGAATTTACAGTTAAATTTGATACCAAAATATATGAATAAGTAATATTATTTTGGCTAGCCATATTTTGATACATTCCAATATGCGAAACAATTAAATTTGTTCCACTTGTGTTATAAGAATAATCTGTTCCATTTAAACTATACCTTGTTGTTAGTGTTAATGAACCAGCATATTGCGAATTTGAAGTGTCAAGTATTGGATAACCAAAGTTTGTTTGGCTAGTTACATTTGTTCCTTGTGCTCTCCATGGTGGACTTGTAAATGTTTTATTAGAAGCTGAATTAAAGAATTCTGTGCTCTTAGTTCCATATCTAGCAGTTGACACTGCTTGTTCTTCATAGTAAACACCACTTGAACTATTTGCAACTTTTTCATCTAAAACTTTTTTACCATTAAACCAGCCTGCAAAATATGACCTTGTAACAGAGCCCGCATTTGTACCATTTGAATTAGTCTTTACTAACCCAAAGATATCTTGTTTTACTGATGTTAAGTTTGGTGTTTGCATTGTAGAGTAACACTCATAAATAATGCCATTTACATTATTTAAAACAAATGTTGATGATGCTGTGCTAGTTAAACTTGCCGTTGTGTTTAAAAGTGCAACACCTGTTCTTAAAATTTTACCATTGTTTGTTTGAGCAACTGTTGCTTGCAAACCACTATTTTCAACTAGTCCAACAATTCCACAGTTATAAATTATTCCACTAACATTATTTGTATCAACCAAATATGAAGTATTATTATTGTTTGTTACATTAAGTTTTAATCCCGACAAAATACCTGAATTCATTCCAACTAATGGCTTGTTGCTTGTATATGTTATAAGAGTTGAATCAGTTGATGCAAACAAACCTTTATATTCAACCGTGTCTGCAATTGGAACTGTAATTTCTAGATTTTGTATAGATCCAACAACAACATAACCTAATAAATCACTACTGTTTGTAATTCTTGAAGTTGTAATTTGTTTTGGATTGTATTTTGAACCCACACTTAAATCCAAATTTGCAATGTTTAATTTATCAAACATATACAAACTCTTAATTGATGGAGTTATGGTTGTTGTTGAATTGTAAACAGCTTTTTCAAGCATGTAAGCACTTCCACTGCCACATATTGAATTTGTAGTTTGACCAAAATTTCCATAAGTTGTTGATGTTCCAATTGTTGAAGCAGAAGCAAACTCTACAATAAAGAAATTATTGTTGTTAGAATCAACAGTAATATTGGTTCCTATTCCTTGAATAAATCCATTATTATCGTTTGTTCCATTTGTTCTGCTCATGCTTACACAGCTTACAATGTTAACCTTTGTTGCATTTTGGAACAAGTTGTTACCAACAATTCCACCAACTAGCGCATTGCTTGAAACAGCATTTACTGTAAAGTCTGCATAACTTATAGAATAAGCAACATATGAGTTTTCTGCTGTTGTTATTGTTTTTGAACCGATTGCACCAACTATTCCACCAAGAGCAAAAGAGTTTGTGTTACTTGTTATTGTTCCTATATTGTAACATTCAGTTACATTTACAATATTTGCATAACCAACAATGCTTGAAACATAGTTTATGCTACTTGTTGAATCTAGCGTTACACTGCCAGAATTGTAAATTTTTTCAATTTCAGTAATTGCATTATAACCCTCAACAAATCCAACAATTCCTGCAACATAGTTTGAAGCATTTGAAGAATTTGAATTTACATATATTGATGCATTGTTTGCAGATTCTGCTTTTCCAGCAGAATTTTTAACACCAATTAAGTTTCCATCGCTAATTCTACCAATTAAGCCTCCAACTGCTGTTAAAGAGTTGTTAGCATCAGCATAAACTTTTATTACACTATCTTGTTTTGAATCTACTTTGTTTGTTCCATTAACATCAAAAGCAACTCCGTTAGAAAGGTTATTTAATATGTTAATTGAATTAACATACCCCATAACTCCACCAGCATAAATCGACTTAATACTTGCTTTTTGTTCGTTTGTTTCATTAACTGGTCCAACATAAACACTACCAATATGAGAAATTTTTCCAATTTGCCCACTATTTGAATTTTCTGCACTTAACAATTTTCCAAATATTCCACCAACATAAGCGTTTTCAACTAAAACACCAGAGTTTGTGTATAGGTAAACATTTAGTTTGTTTGTTGTGCTTAAATTAAATTCAGGATAACTTGTTGAAATTGATTGTCCAATTATTCCACCAACTGAAACATTGGCTAGATTATAATTTGAAACTCCAACTTTTATGTCTGTGTTCCCACCAACTTCAAATGGTAAATAGCTAATTTTTGAGTTGTTTATTAATCCTGCAAACAAGCCAAAATTAATATTTTTTCTATCTCTTTCGCTTTGTCTTAAAGTTAAGGTCCAATTTGAGAAGTTAGAAACTTTGTAAACAACATTTTCTTTTGAGTCTTCTGTTATTGTAAATGTTGAGCCATCAACTTTTCCAAATATTCCACCAATGTTTGTATTGTTGTTAGTAATAAATTGTCCACTGCCTGTTTTGTTGTACTCAACACTAACACTTGTGTTTGTTAAAGTTGAATTTGTTAATGCATTTGCAAAAGAACCAACATTTTCATAATTTGAAACATAGTTTTGAACCGTATTTGTAGAATTATATTTAATTACAAAATTTACATTAGTTATTTGAGCATTTTTAATTTCATCAAACACAGCAACTAAACTTTCGGCATTAATTGTTATGGTTGGAATTCCACCTTCTTTTGTTCCAATAATATTTCCTTCAAAAATGCCATAGTTTGTAGATGTCATTGTTAAATTAATATCATTTGTAATTGCATAATATTTATTTTTTGTTGAAGTGGCATTTTTAATATTTTCATCCCACTCTTCCCTACTACCAATTTCAATCAAATTAGTATAAATACCTACAATATATTCAGGAAGGCCTGTTTCTTCATTTATTTTGTAAACTTTTTCTTGGGTGTCGTCCACGCTAGTTGCAACTGTTACCCAATTGTTGAATACATTGCCTTGAACCATATTTAATGTGTTTGATGGTTCATTTCCATTTATTTCAATTTCGCTTCCAATTAAATATTTTAATTGTCTTTGCCAGCCTAAATAGTTGTAATAATTAAAAGCATTATATTCTGATTCGTATGGTTTTTCTACACCCAATTCTGAATTGCTTACATTTATGTTAGAAGAAGCATTGTAAACAACACTATAAACTGTAACTTCGTCTTGATTTAATTCTTTTACAGATGTTGTGTGGTCTTCATTTAATTTTCCAGAATCTTTAGTTTGAGTGTCAAATATGTTTAAAATACCCACATCAAAAACATTTGAAGTTGAAGTTTTTGCACCTTTTTCCTTGGACATTTCTTCAACATTTAATCCAACACCAACACTTGAAACTCTTCCAATTATTGAACCAATGTTTTTAGAATGAGCATAGGTGTAAGGATTTACTGTTGCAAACTCTTTACTGCTACTTGTTTCAAAAACATCTTCAAATACAGTTTGAAGTTCACCTTCAACATTAACTTCCTTGCTTACAACTTTGTACATTTTTTCAACATATTGATTTCCAATTTCTGGCATTGCATTTGTAAATGAATAGTAACCTGTTTCGCCAACACCTGCTGAATAACTGTAAACACTATTAAAGTTTTCTGTAATTATTGCATTTGTTTCGGAATTCCAAGTATTTAATCCTACAACATAGTCTAGGATAACTTTTTCTTGTGTTTCTGTTCCAATTCCTTTGGTGTAGCCAGTTACTGTTCCTTCTGCTGTTTTAATTGGTTGAGGATAATTTCTTGCTCCGTTCCAGCCATATAAACTAGCATTTACATAACCAATTATTCCACCCATTACGAAGTTTGAGTAAACCAAACCTGTCGAATAAGTATGTTGCATTAAAGCATAACCTTTGTTGTAGCCAACAATTCCACCTGCAACATAAGCATTTTTGTTGTAAACATTTGCCTTTGAATAACTATCAATTATTATTGCATCTTGATTGTAGCCAACAATTCCACCAATAACTATTGGTTGTGATGCTTTAAATAGATATTTACTTCCAACTGTTTCGCCTGTTGTTACAATTGTTTTGTCGTATCCATCTTGAATTGTTTTTTTATGTTCAACAGTAACTTTTTCTAACACCCCATGATTTTCTGCCGTTATTCCACCAGAATAATACAAACCATTAATTTCCTGTGTGCCTTCGTTGGTTAATTCAAAAGTACTATTATAAATATGAGTATGATCTCCAACATATCCAAACAAACCACCTGCATGTTCACCAGAAATGACTACATTTCCAAAAACTTTCAAGTTTTTGATTGTTGGGCTTGTTGGTTCATCAGTTCTATACTTGGTTGTAATTCTATCGTCATCATGCCCCACATTAAACACTTCTTCTAAATAATTATATGTGCTTGAAGCAAGAGAACTATCTAAAATGTCTGTATTGTTTGCATCAATAATTCCTGCAATTCCACCAACATAACCATAATCACAAGAACAAGCATCTAAAACATTGTTTAATGCATTATATTTATATTTTGTGCTATTTTCATTATTTCCAAAAATTTGAGTAAGTAAAGAATTTTCATATTCCCCATCGTAACCATTGAATCCGTATTCAAAATATGGGTTTAAATTTGTTGTGTTTACTTGTGTTCTATACACTGCTGTTACAGAAACGCTACTTGAAACATCAATTAACGAACTATTTCCAGCAATAATTCCAACTAAACCACCAACAATATCTCTACCTTGAATTGTTGTGTTTCCAGAAACATCAACATTTATAAAAGTTGTATTAACTGCTTTACCTGCCAAAGTTCCAACCAATTTAACATTAGTTGCAACTAATTGTTCAATTTCAAAAGAAACATTTTTAATAACAGCATTGTATGTTGATTCTCTTTCATAATCTAAGCCTATTTGATTAAACAAGCCGTAATCTTCTTTTGGTGTTCCTTTTGAATTATCAAGCAATTTAATTCCTGTTATGCTTAAATTGTTACCATCAAGCACACCATTAAATTTAATTTCACTTAAAAGTTTGCCATCAACTCTATATTCATTTAAGTTAATATCACTTAAACTTATATCATTAATTAACCTTACATAACTTGTGGTTACATTTTCCCCACCAAATATATTTTGAGCATTTGAATTGTTGATAATAAAATCAACAAATTCTTGACCATTTCTAACAATAAGTGGATTGTTTTTGTCACCAAACCCTGTGTTTTGACCACCAACTGATGTGTTGTAATCATAGTTGTATGTATAAACAACAACAGAACCATCGCCTGTGTCAACACTTTCATCGGTGCTTGACAAAATTCTATTTGAATAAGTGTCATTTGCAACACAAGATATAAGTTGTGGGCCTAAGTTTGTATTTGTGTAAGTCCAAATACTATTTAAGTCTGCACCAACGCTAAATGAGAATCCATTAAAGGAACCAGCATAAAGGAACGGATCTGCCTGGCTTGTTCCAATTGCGCCATCGCCTTCAACTTTGCCTGTGCTTTTTATTGGAGTTGCAACTTCATATTCATTAACATATTCATCACCAACAACTAAATAGTAAATTGATGATAATGCTCCTGATATTGCTTCATTATTTATTTCGCCAATTTCATTTGTTCCAATAAATGCACCATGTGCACGAGAGCCAACAGAATTTTTAGCAGTTGAATATGCATTTTGTATTGTTCCACTAGCACTATTTTCAAATACAAAGCCACCACTTCTTTTACTGTTTGTTTTAATTACTATGTTAGAATAAGCATCTTTAATTTCACCAGAGTTGGTGTAAACAAAGCCACCCATATTTCCTTTGCTTTCAATTCTATAATCTTCGCTTGCTCTAAAGTTTTGAATATTATTTCCCTGAACAAACGCATTTGAAATTAAGCCTGAACTTTCGTTAACAGCAACAAATCCAGCGGTTAACGAATTGTCATCGCCAAGTAAACTTGTGTTAATAATTCCAACAGCATTTGAATATGTGCTAATAATTTTGCCAGAGTTTGAATAAGCAACACCAGCAATGTTGTTTGAACCAGAAAGTCTAAATGGATAACTTGTAACAACGCCATTGTCACCTGTTCCATCACCAATGTAAACATTTGAATGTGTTTCAGTGCTTGCATTTACACCAATAAATGAGTTTGTAATGTTGCCACTATTTTGTGCAACAAAACCACCTATTCTTGCACTTGGAGTAGAAGTTCCAATTTTGCTTTGTGTTGTGTAAACATAAAGATAATTGCTAGATGTGTTTTTAGTGTTAATTATTTTAACATTTGTAATTGTTCCAGAATTTGTGCCTGCAATTAACCCAAAGTTTAAGTTTGTAATGTTAGATGCGTTAATCTTATTGTATGAAGAAATATATTCACTATCATTAGAAGAATTTAATGTGGACATATATTCATTTGAAATTAATAAGTCTGAAACATCTAAAACTAAATTTTTAACTATTGTTGAAGCAGATATGGTTTCAAACAAACCAACATTAACTGTTCCTGTTGAACCTTGATATTTTGTTAAATCAAAATTGTTAATTTTAATTTTGTATCCATTTCCATCAAATGATGCAAAATCAGAGATTGTAAATGGAACAAAATCGCTAATGCTTAAATCGTTCATTAAAATATAATGACTTCCCGATTGCATATTAGCAATATCTTCGTATGAATAAACAGGATTTGGGTGGTCATAAGTTGAATTGTCCTTTATGTTTAACCTAAACACAAAATCTAATTCATAAATTGTGTAACTTACTTGCAACCCATTATAATAAACCCTTGGAATTCCATTAGCATCATAATAGTAAGATGCTTTTAAAACCAAAATATTAACATCACTAATTCTTGTTGCTTTTACACAATATGCCTCGTTTTTATACAAAAATTCATAATGTTGGAAAATCAAAGAATTGTCGTTTGTTATGGTTAATGAAATGTCGTTATAAGGGTCAGCATTGTAATTTGTTCTTCTATACCAATTATTTGGAGAACGAACTAATGTTGAAACATATCCTTGGCCAGCGAATTGTTTTTCTAAGTTAGATTTGCTTGCAAGCATATTGCTATCGTTAGAATTAATGTTTGCAACAATTTGAACATTTAATTGTTTTGTAACACCATTTAATAAATCAAGTTGATTTTCATTTGCATTGTTGGTTGAAACATCTTGAACCCCAACACCCAATATTTCATATTCAACAATTCTTAAACTAATGCTACACTCGCTTTCTTCATTTATTCCATTTATATTTTTTGAAACTCTAAATTTTATTGTAACATTATCGCCACCAAGTGCACTTGATTTTGCAGTTATTGTAAAACCTGTTTCAGTAAATACTAATTCATAATCACTTGAAGAACTCTTTGTGCTAATAATTTCGTAAGCAATTTCATTTTCATATTCTGTTGCAGTAATTGTTCCTGTTTTTGTGAATGTTTTTGCAAGTAGTATATCACTTGTTTTACCTTCAATATTTGCAGTAATTCCTGGCAATGGACTTACAGTTAAAGAACAAACAGCCCTTTCAGCCACAGGTTCACTTTGTCCATTTTTGTAAGCAGTTACAGTTAAATCAATTTTTGCACCAATAGGAATTGACGATGTAACCAACACTCTTACATATAAATTACCATCAAAATTACCATAGTTGTTACTAATATTATATAATCTAACACCCATATAGTCGCTTAATTGTAATGCGGCTGGGTTAGCACTAATATAACCACTTAACAAACCACTGCTGTCTGAATTGTCATACACTGCGTACATTTGAGTTACTGTTATATTTTGCCTATATTCCCTTGGAACAGTTACTTCAAAATAATCTGCATCATTAAACTTAGGATAAACATTTATTACAAGCAATCCATATCTACTTGGTGCAATATATTCAGTGGCATTTTCCAATGGATTAAATTCGTCCAATACTGTTGTTTGCCCTGATGGGTAAAATGAAGTATAAATTTGACTAATGCTTTGTGGTTTAATGCTAAATGAATATTTTGAAGTGCTTAGTTCTTTTAAAGCAATGTTTGAATATGGATAGAAAATTAATTCATAATCTAAATCGTTCATGCTATACATATCAGCATTGCTTAAATATTTTTCTTGGTCAAATGTTAAATTGAATTTGTAATCAACTTTTAGTTGGTTTTCATTTTCAATCTTTTCGTAAGTAATTTGAACATCATTAAACAAAATTAAACTATTGTTATATCTATCTTTATATTTTCCATCTTCATATTCAATAGTTGATTCATTATTGTTTAAATTTAAAATTCCAACTTCTTGATTGTCTTTGTTAATAATTACATTTAATTTTTCATTTATTGTATACGAGCCATCATCATTTAAAGTATATGCACTTGTTACAATGGTGATATGCACTTCTGCACTGCCTGTTGGCAATATTGTTTTTGCAATATTGTTATTTAACGATAAACTTTTTGCTTTTTCAATTACATCAAAATAATATTCTTGTTGAAGCCTTTCAATTAAAACAACACCACTATATTTAACATAATTGTTTATTGTTCCATTTGCAGTGTAGTTTGCAACTTCTTCATCGGTTAAAACTCTGTTGCCATCTAAATAAATATCACTACCAAATTCATTTGAGCCAGTTTTTATAAACGGAGTAAATGTTAAACTTACACTTCCGCTTGTAAATCCAATTAAGTTCATATATCCTGTTGATTCAAAGAAATATGTTGAACCTGCATTTAATTTTCCAGATGATGTTGTGTCAACACCAAGTGTGCCCATGTTTGTTTCACTTGCGTAGATAATATAGCCTAAATCGCTATTTTTTGCATAAACGCCATTTATTCCATTAAAGTAGAATCTATTTACAGCATCTACATTATATTTATTAACCTTGTCAATTATTAATTGTTCTTCCGTTGTTACTTTATTAACATCACTTGCACTTCCTTTGTACAAGTTAAATTCAGAAACGCCTTCAACAACCATAATATCAACAGTTGTATAAATGGTTGAATCTAGTGTGCTATAAATAGTTAAAGTGGTTGTTCCTGCACTTAATGTTTTTAAAGTGTTTCCATCTTCAACAGAAACCACATTTGTGTTTGAACTAATAATTGTAATTGAATTTTCAACCTTAACAATTCCTTCAAGTGCCGGATCAACACCAAGATTTATTGTTAAAACATTGTTGTATTCAACACCACTTTCAATTTCATTTCCACTTAAAACAACTTTATATGTGTTGTTTGTAATATATTCAACACCACTTGTTAATTTATTGTAGAATAAAATCAATTTGTCTTCTGAAACTTTAATGTGGCTATTATTCGTAAATGTTTCACTTTCTTCACTTATTACTGCAATAATTGAAGAAGGTAATATTGTGTACATAACTTCATAATTGCTATCAAATAATACTGGGAAGCCTTCATTTAATAATGAATTTATGTACCATAATTTATAATCATCTTCATTTTCTACATTTTTATTGTAGTCATATTCTGATGTTATTTTAAAACCATTTAATTCGTTTAAATTTTCAATCAAATAGTTTTTGTCCATTAAATACTTAAATGTGTATTGTGTTCCAGTTTCTTCATCTAAAACATCTTCGCTTATGACTTCTTCACTAGTTTTTTGTGTTCCATCTTGTGTTACATAAGTAAAGAAACCTGTATTTGAAACTGAATTGTAATTTACTACTGAATAGTTAACTTGTAAATTGCTTGTTGCATTTTCAGTTGAACCAATAAAGTATCCAAAACTTGGAACTTCAATTGTTTTTGTTTCTTCTACTATTTCATCTGTGTCAGTTCCTTCATCGACACTTCCGCCATCACCACCATCAGAACCACCTTCACTAGTGGAGCCTCCTTCACTAGTATTTATTACTGTAACAACAACTTCTTTTGTTTCTTTAATTGATTCTGGCATTTTGATATTATTTAATGCATAAGAATTGGTTATATCAACTGTTCCACCATTTACATAACCAACAAGTGCTCCAACGCTAAATTTGGTTTTGTCGGTTGATGAAGATAACACATTTGAGGAAACATTTATATCTATTGTTGAATAACTGTTTTTAATTGTTAATGTTTTGTCGCTTCCATTTTCAACAGAACCAACTAATCCACCAACATTAATCTTTGCAACATCGCTTCCATCACCTTTACTTAATGATGAAATGTTTCCAAAATATAATACATTGTCAATGTCAGTAATTAATTTGTTGTAGAAACTTCTTGCATAGGAATATTCAATAACGGTGTCGTCGGTTGAAATACCAATTAATGCACCTAAATTTGAATAACCAACAATATTTGTAGCCCCAATCCCCACTTTTCCAGAATTTACAAACTGAACCACATTATTTGACAATACAGAATTGTTTGCTCTTCCCAACACACCACCAATCATATTAATTGCTGTTATGTTGTTAACCCTTGAAACAATGTCTTTTATTTTAGAATTGGTTGCGTAACCCACAACACCACCAACATTAATTAAAAGAGTTTGATTGTTTAATGCGTAAGTTTCTTCAATGGTTTCTTCAACTAATTCTAAATTATAATCTAATGCTTCAACTGAAATGGTTGAAAGTGATTTTAAATTTAACAAATCAGCAACATCACTTAAATTGTTGTTTCTATATTTTCCATTATTAAATCCAGCAATAGAACCAATGTTTGCATAATTTGTAACTTCGTTTAATTCATCATTTTCGTTTGTAACACTTAAAATTCGTTTTACATTAATACTTACAATGCTGTTAATGTCACTATTGCCTAAGCCACTATTAATTGATGGCAAGCCACTAATTTCTCCATTATTTTGTCCAACAAAACCACCGATATTTAATTCATTAGCAAAAGCCTTTACATTAATTTTGCCTGTTACTCTGCTATTTTGAATAACGCCTGCGTTTGTTCCTGCAATTAAACCAACATTTAATGATTCAAGTTTTTGTGAATAAGTTTTATTAATATTAATTACACAATCAACTAAATTTAAGTTTTTAATAATTGCATTTATGGTTAATGCTTTAAACAAACCAATGTTTGCATTATTGTTTAATATATCATTTTCGTTAACATTAATTGTTAGTCCAATTAAATTGCTTTGAATGCTGTAATCAACGTCATCTAATTTATATTCAAACAATCCATTTAAACTACCATTAAAATCGTTTGTTGGAACAACATAATTGTAGTTTGTTAAATTTATATTGTTAGTTAAAACATAATTATAACTATTAGCACCACTATTGATGTCGTTTATCATACTTTTGAAATCGTCAAGAGTTGCAATTTCAAATGGATATAACGCACTTCCATCAGCAACTTTTACACGAATTTCAATGTATTTTGTTGGCATCAATATTGTTCCATTGTCAGACTCAATTTCTTCATAACTATCTTCAAATGCAAGCCTTAAAGTAGCAACTCCTGCTTTGTTTGGATAAATCCTTATAGTGTTTGAATTAACCAAAAGACAATTAAAAACATTATTTTCGTCATAAATTAATCTTAAATTTTTGTTAAATGCATTGCTTGGTTCAATAGAAAATGTAATGTCTTTACTATAACCTGTTACAAAATTTCTAGCATCAAAATACAAACCTGTTGAATTTACATTGTTTAAAATTATTCTTTCAGATTTTATAGCATAAATTGTTCCGATTGTAACATTTGTGCTTAAACTTCTATCAAATTGTGTTAATGTTACTATTATGTCAATATTAAAGTTTGTTGCATAAATTTCTGCCAAAATATTGTTTATTGTACCATAATCACTTAACAACGAATTTAATTTTGCAACACCACTATCTGGGTCATCAATGGAGCCCGTTGGCTTTGCAATTAAAGTTATAAAGTTTGAGTCTTCCTCATAAACAATGGTAAATAAATCGTAAATACTAAACGAAACTTCCCCATTTATTGTGTTAAAAGTTTTTACAATTTTGTCCAAAATTTCAAAAGAAATTACAGAAGCATTATGTAATGTATTGTTTACAGAAATTGTTGTTGTTGCTTTGTCTAAATTTAAAGCACCAACCGAATTATATTCGTAAACATTAGGGTTTGTTACAGAAACATTTAAGTTATTTATTAAAGAATATATTAAAAGTTCAACATTGTGTCTAATTGTAACTTTTGTTCCATTCTTATCGTATCCTGTAAATATAAATGTAATAATTAAAGGGTTTTCTGTGTTTGTGTAAGTGTTGTTATTAACTGTTAACACCCCATTTTTAAAACTACCATATCTATAAGGAATATCAACACTTTCCAAATAATGATTTATGTTAACAAGTTGAATATATTTATTGCTTGCTTCAACCAAGTCATCATCAACTGAAACTTCACTACTATCATACTGTGGATTTAAAATATAGTTAAACGCATTTATTGGAATAGAAGAATTTACCTGCAAAGTAAGTTTTGTTAATGTTGAATATTCTTTTGTTAATTCAACATCACTAGCAGTAATTAATGAAACTTGTTTTGTTTCATAAGTTGAATCCAAAATTTCATCTTTGTAGTTGTTTGGATTTTCTATTTGCAAAAACATAGAATTGTCTTCTGTAAATGCAAAAGGAACATAAACTACAACTTTACATGCTCTATACAAACTTCTTATTTCATCACGAATTACTAATGTGTATTCACCACTTAGTCCTTCTCTATTTGGAACAATAAATGTTTCAGTTTTTTCAACTCTTAATGTAAATAAGTTTGTATTAACTGTGTATGTGAATTCATTAGCATAAACTCCAAGAGTTGTTTCTAAAATTTTGGTTTCTGTAGGTTTGCTTGCATCAATCCTAAATTCATCTTGAAGCAAAGGAATTGTGTCAATTCCAGCCCTAAAAGTTAAAGGTATCTTTTTTTCAATTGAATATGCAAAATTTCCAGCAACCGCACCTTCTCCATCACCTGTTACAGATGCTGGGTTTAAGTCATAAGTATATGTAATTACAATGTAGGAATCCTTAATGTTTTCAACATCATCTGTGCTATATTCGTGATATACATACAAAGTTGTTCCTGTGTGGATATTTGTTCCTTCTTCATATTTATTTTCAGGATTATTAGAAGCAACAGAAACTCCATTTGTTGGAGCAGTCCCTTTTTCGATTTTAAATGTAAAGTATAATCTTGTTGAAACATTATCGTTGTTTGTTGTAATTGTTAGTGGTGTTCCATTTAAGTTGTTTGAATATAAGTTTAAAACTTTAAGTGGGTTGTCATCTCCAACTTCCTGATTACCACTCATTGCTGTAATTGCGGTTGGAAAAGCCAAAACTTCAAAACGAACCACTATTTCTAAATCTGGCAAGCCATCATACGCTGTGTATTTAATTGTAAATGGAATTGTTATGTCACCAATTTGTTTTTGAGTAACATCAAAAGATATGTGCTCAATAGTTGAACTATCAAGTTTTGTAATAAGAACAGGATAATTTGCAATTTCAGCCTTTTCTTCATCACTCAAATTAGGATTGTTTAATTGATAGCTTTCTAAATATTTTTCAGGAACAGTAACATCGTATTTTTTTTCTTCATCAGCATCGTTTCCAATTATAAAAGATAATCTTCTTTTAAATAAAACACTATTTGCACCATCAACACTTGTAAATCCAATATTGCTTGCTAAAACAACATGGTAAACGCCATTTGTGTTTTTAACAAGAGTAACTTGACCATTATTTGAATTTGATTGCAAAATAATGTCATCAATGTCAACCTGTTCAATAACAGGAATATTTATAACTTCAGTTTTTACACTTTCATCAAATGCACTTGTTCCTTGCACTGTTACATAAGGCAAGTTTGTTACAGGGTCAATTGGCAATGTTGCATTAGGATCAACACTTAAAATTCCGTCAACTATTTTTGCATAATTTTCAGAATATGCAAACTCACCATCTTCATCTTGAACTCTTATAAGTTCATAATTCATTGCTATTTGATTTGTATCTTGTGGGGTAAATTTTATGTAATTATTTAGGTTTAAAGTTCCGTTTTTTGTAATTGCAAGTTTCGACGAAGAAAATGCAACTTTTTCAACTTTTTTATAAACAATAATTTCAACATCTTTGCTTTTATTTCCTTCAACAGTTGAAATTGTTAATGTGCTTTTACCATGCGATGTGGCTGTTATGGTTAACACTGTTTTACCATCACCTTTATAGTCATCTGTAATGGTTAGATTGTTTCCATTTTGAACTTCGTATCTAATCCTATCGCTAACGCCCTTTTTAACACCAGTAACTGTGGCAGTAATTTCATAGGTGCTAGTTGTTCCATCAGCCAATGTCATTTCAACTTTGTTTTCAACACCACCTGCATGCGACAAAGAAATATTTAGCCTGCTGTACAAATCACCACAGCCGACTAACATTACTCCTGAGCACAATGCTATTATCATACATATACTAATTCTTTTTAACCATTTAACCATTTTTTTACACCCCAAAATGTATATGCTACACTTTTAATATCTTCAAAAACTCAATAAATATTTGTATTAATATATATAAATATATATAATCGCACCCTTAGTATATTTTTTTTGTAATATTTTGTCAATTAAATCACAAGTTATATATTTATTTATAAGTTCATTAAATAAAAGAATTTAAAAAGCAATTTATAAACATAATTTCAAAGTTAAAGTTTCCTTTACAACAAATACCTAAAAAATAATTTTAAAATAAAATTGCATTAAACAAGGTTTTTTGGTATATTCTTATTAGTTTAAAGGTGCATATGGATAATAACAAAAAAATTTTAAGTTTAATGCGTAAAGCAATAAATGATTTTAACTTAATTAAAGATGGCGACAAAATTGCAGTTGGAGTTTCGGGTGGCAAAGATAGTTTGTCGCTTTTATGGGCATTAAAACAATATTCTTTATTTAGCAAGGAAAAATTTGATGTTGTTGGAATAACAGTTGACAACAAACAAAACACAGATTTTAGTAAAATTGAAAATTGGGCAAAACAAAACGAAATTGAATATCACATTGTTAGAAGTGATATTGAGGAAGTTGTGTTTAACATAAGAAAAGAAAAAAATCCATGTAGTTTGTGTAGTAAATTAAGAAGAGGAATTTTAAACTCAAAAGCAGTGGAACTTGGTTGCAATAAAGTGGCACTAGGGCACACTTATGAAGATGTTATTAGCACATTTGGGTTAAGTTTAATTTATGAAGGCAGGCTTAGCACAATTTTACCTGAAACATATTTAACTCAAACAAATATCACTGTAATTAGGCCATTTATTTTTGTAAATGAAAGTTACACAAAAGGAGCAAGCAATTTTCTTCCAATAATAAAAAGCACTTGCCCTGCCGACAAGCACACAAAAAGAGAATTTATTAACGATTTAGTTAAAAAACTAGTTAAAGACGTTCCATTTGCAAAGGATAGAATTTTTAGTGCAATAACTAGCCCCGACAGATATAATTTATTTGACACTAAAAACCTTGAAGACAAAAGAAAAAAATAATTTATAATTAAGTTTTAATTTTTAGAATTAACCTTAATTGCTTTAATCTTTTAATTTTTATTTAAAAAAAATAAAACAAAATTGTTAATTGTAAAAAACATAAAAACGGCAAATGCCGTTTTTTATTTTGCTTGTTTTAAATTTTGATATTTTAATTTTGTAGACATTCCCCCTCTTATGTTTCGTTCTTTTAAATTTTTATCTAAAATTACCCGAACTAATAAGTATTTTGTTTTATTTATGTATTTTAATCTTTTTGAAACATCTAAATGTACTGTGCTTTTGCTTAAGTTAAAAACTTTTGATGCTTGCCTAATTGTGCAATTATTATTGATAATATATTCTGCAATAAGTTCTGGCCTTGAAGTAATTAAATCCATATAAACCTCTTTAATCTTTTTTACAATTTATGCCAAAAAATTACAAAATATTACTTTTTTATTTGTCATACAAAATATTAAATTGCGTGTTTAAATAAATATGTTTTTATGAAATAAAAAAAAGAACTTTTGAAATCAAAAGTTCTAAATTTATAAATTTTATTAAATTATTTATTGCTATCTATTAAGTTAACAATATCGTTTACTGTAACTATTTTAACTGCATCTTCATCAGTTACAACAATTCCATATTCTTCTTCAAGTGTCATAAGCATTTCAACAACATCAAGAGAATCTGCACCCAAATCTTCAACGATTTTACTATTTAATGTTATTTTTTCTTCATCAATATTTAATTGATTAGATAGCAATTCTTTTACTTTTTCAAATGTCATATTATTTTCCCCTATTAATTTAGTCTAAGATTATTTTAATATACAAAACTAAATCTGTAAAGCAAATAATATTGAAAATTTAGACACTTAAATTTTTAAAAACTTTTATAAATATTTTTAGCAATTATTAATTGTTATTTTAAAAATATTTAAAGTTGCAAAATTTGAATATTTTATTTGTCAGTTAATTCAAGGTAACCATTAGGGTCAATTTTTTTGCCATCTTCTTCAACTTCAAAATGTAAATGAGTACCTAAATGTGCTTCACTAGCGCTAGTTCCTGCAGTTCCTATTACTTGTCCTTTTGAAACAGTGTCACCAACTTGCAAAGAAGATGTGCTATCTAAACTTTTATAAATGGTTTTTAGGTTGTTTGCATGTTCAATTTCAATAACTTTTCCTTCTAAATAGTTTTCGTAAATGTTGGTTACTGTTCCGTCAAGCGCTGCATAAACATTACTATTACCTGTTGTTACAAGGTCTAATGCTTTATGAGCCTCCCATTGTTTTAAAGTTTCATTGTACATAAGTTTTGTGTCTGAAAAATCTTTACTAACTGTTGCATTAAGCAATGGCAAATAAAATGTAATTGCTGATGAATCAACTGGCTCTTGTTGGTTATTGTTTTTGTCATTTTCTTGTGGGTTGCTGACACTAACTGCCAATGTTATTGACAACACAATAAATAATACTGCTGCAACAAATGCAAAACTATATTTCTTTAAAAACCTTAAAACCTTCTCCTTATTAAATTTATTTTCGTCTCCTATCATAATATCCTCCTTTTAATTTTTAAGATTATGTCCACATAGGATATGTTTTATACATGCAATTTAATAATCAATTAAAACTGGGTAGCCAATATTTACAGCATTGTTTGAAATTGCAATTTGAATATTTATTTTTTGATTGTTTGACAAAACATACTTTTTATATTTTGGTGAATAACAATTATAAAGAGTTAGCCCTTCCATAACACAAACTTTTTCAATAATTTTAGCATTGGTTTCATTTAGTACTTTTTCGATATCTATATTTGTTAGTATAATAGTCTCACTTGAAAGTGCTTTAACATTTAACAAAACTTTATTGTAATTACTTATTGATGTTTTGTAAACTTGACCCAAATAATTTGAAGTGATATTTACATCTTGCAAATAATCTAAATAACACTCGTTTGTATAAACAACATATTCCCCATTGTAGTATTTAAAATCTTCAATTAAAAAAGTGTTAAAATTTATGTTAAAAATAAATAATATTATGCAAATAAAAATAATCATAAAAAATCACCTATCTATTATTTAGATAGATGATTTACACAATTAAAAATTGTAAAATAATAAATAAAAACTTATTTTGTAACAATAATGCATTTTTTGTAATTTTTAAATATTGTCCATAACCCCAACATCTCGCAAAGTTGTTAAAAATCTTTCTTCAACAAAGTCACTAGCCAAACTTAAAGTATTGTAAAAACTTTCCATATTAATATTATTTAAAACAACTCCTTTATCTATATAAATTCTTTTTAGCATTGAAATATTATTGGTTATCCTATTTAATGCAAGAGTAATGTATTTTAAAAACAGCTCTTTTTTCTCTGCTATTTCTTGAAGCATTTTTTCGGTGTTTGTTGATTCCAAATTGCTAACTACTTCCGTTACATAATTATCCTTTTTAAATAAATATTTAAGCCTTGAAATTCTTTTGTTTATGTTTAAAGGTGGCAAACATATTTTATTGTTTAACACACATTCTTGAAGGCTTAAAATTAAAAAGCTAAAAATTAAACAAAGTTCACCATTTAATAAACTTAGATTTTTGTTGTAAAATTTATTAAAAAAAGAACATAATTTAAACACAGGATAATCTATTTTTAACTCGTTTAATTTTAGTTGTAATTCCAAAATTAATTTAATAAGTTTGGTTTTTCCTTTCACTGTTGTTATGTTTTCATCGGTAAAAATATTTATTTCCTTTATTATGTCGCTTAATTCCTTTATTTTAATGTCGTCAAAATTGTCGTACAACATTTTGCACAGCATTAAATTAAACGAAAGCACATAAGCAAATGCATTTGCTACATACCTTTTTGGCGTTTTTTCAATTATATTAATGTCAATATAAACACATTCTGGAAGTTCGCATTTAATACCTGTTGATAGTCCGTCAGCATTTATAAAATTGCAAAAGTTTAAAATGTAATTTGTTGAGTCTATCATTGAAACTACTAAAGCATATTTTTTGTTACACTCAGTTGCCACATATTTTACAGCATCAACCATATCCCCATATCCAAAGCACACAATAAAATCGCTATCTTTAACCGATTCTTTAATTAGTTCTGTGTTAACTTTATCACATCTTGCAAAATCTTCTAAAAAAAACACTTCAAGTTGTAGTGGCAAATTTTTTAAACATTGTAAGTTTTCTTTGTTTTTGTTTAATATTTTTTCAGTAGTAATGAAAGCCACATTTTTTTCTTTATAATTGTTAATCAAAAATTGTTTTAAGTTTGCAGTTGCTTCTTTTTCTATTATTATGTTGCACATATTTTAACCTCATGTATATTGTACATCAAGTGCCTTTTTACATAAATAATAAAATATGCCTTTGCATGTCTTATTTTGTTTAGAATTGTAAAAAAATAAAGCATAAATGCTTTATTTATTTTCTTTTTTATTTATTGTTAACATCTCATTAAATTCATTAATTTCGTCGGCTTCATCATTACCTAAGGCATACTTTGCTTTTAGTTTTGCATTTTTACGATTTCCATAAACAAAGTCGTAAATTAGTATTACGCCACCCTGTATCAAATAAGCAAAATAATCAAGCAAACGCCAAATCAAAAGAGCCCAAAAAATACTACCGTTATTAAACAAACTAATAAATATTGCTGTAAAAGATATTTCACTTAGTCCACTTCCACCCGGGATTGGAATTAATTTAACAACCAATTCGCAAAGGATAACTTTTGTAAAAATAGTTGTAAATACTGCCGTGTTAAACCCATTAAATGCACAATATATAAAAAATGCAATTAGTGCTTTACAAACATATATTCCGTAAGCCGAGATAAATGCAGTAATTAGTGTCCAAAAACTTGAAGCGTAATATTTTATGCATCTTTGATATTCCAAAACAAATCTCATAATTTTTTGAAATGCCACATTGTAATCTTTAATAAGTTTGCATTTTTGCAACAATTTAAGAATTGCCAAAATTAATTTCGGTGCAAATTTTTTACTTATACTTAGAAATATTATAAATGAAACAACAAATGTTATTACAACCAATGTTATTATTGCAAGCACAGTGGTAAATTTTGCACCATCATCTAAAACCCAACCATTGAAACAAAGCAAAACAATTGCCAAAGACACAAAAGCAAACTGATTAATTATATATTTTGCAAAAGGAATGCTTGTTGCTATTCCACTTTTTACCCCTCTACTTTTTAAATATATTAATTCAAATGCTTGTCCACCTGTTGCCATTGGCGTGATGCTATCATAATACCTATGAATAGAAGCGGATTTGTATGCAAGAATTGGCCTATGCAACTTAGTTGATTTTAGTAAAAACATATAATTTCTTAAAGTTTCAAGCAACATTATTACAAAAAATGTAATAAATGCAAAAATTAAAAATTTAAAATTTTTGTTTTCAACCAAAAAAGTGTCTAGGTCCTTTACACCAAAATTGTTGTATTGATACAACAAAACCCCTGCCAACACAATTAAATTAACAACAAAGAAAACAGCCGTAAACCATTTACCCCGTTTACTCTTTTGTTCCCTTAATTGTTCCTCTGCTTTTTCGACTGCATCTTTATTGATATCAGATTCATTTATATCAATTTTTATATCTTCATCATTAGGAATTAAAGTGTCGTTATCTGTTTTAAAAACTCTTTTCCACTTTGATGACTTATCTTGCTGATTATCTAAATGCTTTTCATCATTAAGGTCGTTATTAAATTTTTTATTGTTTTTATTTTTCATTTTAACCTATACAACACAATATTACATTATTTTTTTATAGATGTCAAAAAAATAATATTTTTTTATATTATATTTAATTATTAATAAATTTTATATTCAATTATTAACAAAAAAAGATTGAAAATATCAATCTTTTTTGTTTTTATTTATAATTTATTAAGACCAAAGTGATTTATATCTGCTTTCGTATTTTTTGATTTCAATTCCACTTTTTGCGGTGTTTGTTAAATTTGTCAAATAATTGTTAAACAAACTACTTTCATCAACACTAGCGTCGTAAATTTTATCAAACCAGCTTTTATCTAAGTAAAGTTGAACTCTTGTTTTAAATAGTGTTGTCCAAATATAATCAAAATTTTCTTCTTTGTTTTGCATAATTTCTGGTGTAAATAAATTTTTTACTTCACCCAAATTGAAAATTATATGATATCCATATTCACCCAAAACTAATTCTTTGCTAATATTTCCACCATCTTTATTTTCTTCGTGTAGTTCTCTTGCATCATTAGCAAATTCTTCAATCATACTATCACTTGCCCCTTCAACACTAGTGTCAAGAGGGATTAAATATCCAAATTCACTATTAAAAATTCCATCATCTTGATTGAATATATAAAGCAATTCGTTAAATTTTTCTGCTTTTTCAATTAATGTTGAACAGTTCTTTAATTCGTTTTGAATTCTCTTAAATATCTCACTTGCTTTTGCTTTCTTTGTAGCACCATTTTCAGTGTATGAAACTTCCATTGATTCCGAAAGTTTTAAAACATCGGCATTATAATCTTCAGTTGTGTAACCACTATCTTTGTCATCTAATTTTTGTTGTAACAACTTAATTTTTGCACTTGTTACATCGTCATATTTTAATAATATGTGTGTAACTGCCATATAATTTACTTGTGGATGATAATAAATATTTGCAGAATAACTTGATGCATTTGAACTCATAGTTGTGTTGTACAATTTTAAGTTTTTGTTATATGTTACATAATCACTCAAATATTGTTCTACATAACTTGAAACTACCAAGTCTTTTCTAATTTCTAAGTTGTTTTCATATTCTTCTTGCAATTTTGTTATATATTTATTTTCAGTTAAAATTCGTGTTAATCTATTGTATTCATATTCTTTAACATCTTCAACTTTATCACTTCTATTATAATTTCTTGCTTGCGATTGCAATGTTTTAATGTATCTATTCATTGCTTCTTCACTGATGTCTGGATATGCAATATCAATTAATTGAACAAACTCGCCTGGGTCTTTGCCATAATCTTTGTCAGTTTCAACAACTCTTTTAATATCAAAAACACCTGTAGAATTTAACTTTTCTTCATCAACAACAAACTTCTTAGTGTAATCTTTAAATTCGTTTTTACTTTCTTCTGTTTCTTCAGTTTCTTCAGTTTCTTCTTCATCTTCTGTAGATGCAATTCCTCTTTCGGTTTTAATCTGCTCCTCATAAGATGTTATTGAAGATTGAATTGATTCATAAACACTGGTTTTAATGTCATTATAATCTTCTTGTGTTAATGTTACTAAATTGTTTTCTTTAATGTATTCAATCAACAATGTTTTTTCAATCATATCGTCCAAAGAACTTTTAACTGCGTCTTCATAGGAATAACCATTGTCTGTGTAATTTGAACCATATAAATCATACGCTTCTAAAAGTTGCTCCATGGTAAATTCATATCCGCCGGCAGTTGCAACAATTTGACTATAAAATTTATTAGTATTTATTGTAAAAAGATTGCACCCTACAAGTAGCGATAAACACATGCATATTGTTATTAGTAAACTAAATATCTTTTTTTTCATTTTAACTCCCAAAAAATTTGTACTACTCATTGTACTAAATAAATTAAAATAAATCAACTTTATTTATTTATTAATATTTATTATTATAACAAAAATTTTATTGTTTTTTATCTTAATATTTTACAATCTAAACATACCATCAACATTAGAAACTCAAAAATAATAACCACCTAACTTAAGTAAGTTAAAAAATCAATTAGTAGATCTAAAACATTTTCTTCGGTTATGTTTATAAGTTCAATTATTGGCAAATTAGTTAAATTTAAAACAACATTTTGTTTGTAAATAGAAACAGCGTCTTGAATTTTTTCAGTAAAAAGGTCATTGGAATTTCTAAATTGCAAAAATGTTTTATTTTTATTTATAACCACTTTTTCAATGTTTAACATAGTTGCAAGGTTTTTAATTAATGCAACTTTTATTAAATTAATTAAAGGAATTGGAATTTCATTAAATTCGCCTTTTAGTTTGTTAACAAGGTCAACTAATTCAGTTGAATTTTTTACATTACTAATTTCGTTGTAAATTGAAATTTTATCTTTTTCATTTTCAACAAAATCTTCTGGCATATATGCACTTAAATTAGTTTCAATTTTAGTGTCAACAAAATTTGATAGTTCCTTATTTGCTTTAACTTCTTCAATAGCCTGATTAAGCAAATTAACATACATAGCGTATCCCACTTTTAACATGTGTCCATGTTGCTGTGGACCTAAAACATTTCCGGCGCCCCTAATTTCTAAATCACGCATTGCAATCTTATACCCACTGCCCATGTCACTATATTCCATAATTGCTTGTAGCCTTTTATATGCATCGCTATTTAAAACTTTAAAATTGGCATAAGTAAAATATGCATACGCCTGAATGTTATATCTTCCAACTCTTCCTTTTAATTGATATAGTTGACTAAGACCTAAATTGTCGGCATCTATAACAAACAATGTGTTTGCTTTTGGCAAATCAACCCCATTTTCTATTAAGGTTGTGGCAACAAGTACCTGTGTTTTGCCACTAAATAGTTTATAAATGGCATCTTCTAATTTTTCTTGTGTCATTTGTCCATGTGCAACATCAACTTCTATTTCATTATTAAACATACTTGAAATATGATTTGCAATATTGTAAATCCCATCAATTCTATTGTAAATTACTAAAACTTGACCATCTCGATTGATTTCTTTTTCTATTGCATTTTTTAGTAAAACATCCGAATATTCAGTAACAGTTGTTGCAACATTTAATCTATTGTCTGGTGGAGTGTTAATAATGCTTATGTCTCTAATTCCAACCATACTCATGTGTAAAGTTCTTGGAATTGGAGTTGCCGACAATGTTAAAACATTTATGTTGGTTTTTATGTTTTTAATTTTTTCTTTATCTCCAACACCAAACTTTTGTTCCTCGTCTAACACAAGCAAGCCTAAATCTTTAAATTTAACATCAGAACTTAACAATCTATGGGTTCCACAAATAACATCAATTTCGCCATTTGCCAATTTTTCTAAAATGGCTTTTGTTTGTGATTTTGTTTTAAATCTATTTAAAACTTCAACTTTTATTCCAAAATCTTGCAATCTACTAACGCATGTGTTATAGTGCTGTTCAGACAAAACTGTTGTTGGGCACATAAACATACATTGTTTTCCATGAATTGCCGTTTTAAAAATAACTCTTAGTGCAACTTCAGTTTTTCCATACCCAACATCACCACAAATTAATCTGTCTAGCACCTTGCCACTTTCTAAATCTTGCATACAATCATTTATTGCTTTTTGTTGGTCAACTGTTTCGGTGTATGGAAATGAGTTTTTAAATGCATTTTCAAGTTCAGGTTCAGGATAATAAACAAAACCTTTGGACTCTTCCCTTTTTTTGTATAATTCTATTAAATTAAACGCTAGTTCTTTTAAACTACTTTTTACTTTTCGTTTAATGTTTTCAAACTCAAAACTGCCAAGTTTGTTTAATGTTGGTGCGCTATCACCACCCACATATTTGGCAAGTCTATTTGTGTATTCAACAGGCAAATATAATTTGTCATTGTTTTTGTATTCTATAACTAAATAATCTTTTTGTATGTTGTTTAAATGAAGATTTTCAACACCTAAATATCTTCCTACCCCATGCGTTTCGTGAACAACATAGTCGTTAACTTGTGGCAAATACTCATCTGTTTTTATTTCGTGATGTTTGCTTTTAACAAGTTTTTTTGCACCAAATAGTTTGTCGCCACCTAAAACAACAATATTTTCTTCTCTAAAACCAAAACTCAAATTATAATTAATCGGCAAAATATTGACAGTGTTTTTTATTATATTTCTAATATAGTTTGCAACAACATTTGATATTCTATGAGCATTTAATATGTTTTGAAAATGTTCTATGTTGTCTTTATTTTTTACAAACAAAAGCACTGTATTTTTTGTTGCCAAAAAATTTGATATGTCATTTGCTAAAACATCATTTTTGTTAATATAATTTCCAACAGGTATACTTTTTAGATTAAAAACCATTTGTGGATTAAAAAATCTATTTGCCTGAGTTAACATTTGAAAAGCCACAACACTTTGAAAGTTTTTTATTGTGTTTAAAACTTCGTTAAGATTAAACACAATATTTTTATGCGATGCAAGCATTGTAAAATTTTTTATATTTTCATCAACATCACTTAGTAAATCGTTGATTGAATTGTTTAAATTGTCATACAAAATTTTTGTGTCATCTAAAACTATTGTAGTATCTTTTGGCAAATAATTTAAAATACTATAATTTATGGTGTCATCATAAACATTAAAAAATGGACAAAGTGAATTTAATTCAAGCATATTTAAAATATTGTTTAACTCATCAATATCATTTGCACTATTTGCTTTTGATTTTAATCCGTTAATTTCTTTTTTTATTTTTTCGTAGTTTATATCATCAAAAAACTTGTTTGAATAAACATAAAACTCGTTGTAAGAATTAACTTTTTGGTATTCCTCATTAACACTATAAATGTTTTCTATTTCATCATCAAAAAAACTAACTCTAACTATTAATTCACAATTTATAGGATAAATATCAATAATATCGCCAAAAATTCTATATTCACAAACATTTTCAATTTCGTCAACTTGTTTATAATTTAATTTGTTTAATTGTTCTATTAAATTTGCCCTTTTTAATGTTTGTCCAACTTTTAAAAATAAAAATTCTTTGTAAGAATTTGGATTTGGCAATTTATACATTAAATTTGTTATTGGTAAAACAAGAGCATTTATTTCCCCAAAAAGTATTTTATTTAGTGTGGAATTTATATAATTGTAATTAAAAAAAGAACTTACTTTAAAATTAAAATCGGGATTAAACACTAAACTATTTTTATTTAACAAAAGCAATTCATCATTAATTCTTATTGCATCGTTAATTGTTGGTGTTAAATACAATATAAAAGAATCTAGCGAATCAACAATCGCTAGCCTTTCATTTTCTCCACAACCAAACACCGAAATTTGTTTATTTGGTATGTTTGTTAAAAGTTTATTAAGATTTCCTTCTTGTTTTATAAGATTTTCTATCATTTTAAATGTATCTTTTCAACATCTTTAAACATTACAAATTGTTCCAAAATTTCATTTGTTGAATCAAATAAATTCTCCATTTTACTTTTATTTTCATTTGAAATTTTGCCAAGCACATAGTTTGCTAAATTCATAAATTCAGGTTTTAACCCAATTCCTATTCTTAGCCTTGCAAAATTTTCGCTATTTAATTCTTGAATAATATTCCTCATTCCATTATGAGTTCCAGCCGAACCCGACTTTCTAAGCCTATATGTTCCGCACAAAATATCAATATCGTCATAAACCACAAGAATATTTTTAAGGTCTAGTTTAAATTTCCTTACATATTCTGCAACACACTTTCCACTTAAATTCATTAGTGTTGTTGGTTTAACCAACATAACTTTTTCGCCGTTTATAACGCCTTCGGCAAGCATGCCGTTATATTTTGTTTTGCTAAAAACTAAATTGTGTTTTTTTGCAAAATTGTCTACAAAAATAAAACCCGCATTATGATAAGTGTTGGCATATTCGTTTCCAACATTTCCAAGTCCAAAAATTACAACCATTATTTAATCTCCTTGTGGTCCAAAACAACTGATGCTATGGTGTTTCCTTTGTTAACCAAACTATTGTTATAAATATTACAAAATGGAAGCAAATTACAATCTTCCTTAATAACACTATTTTTAATATAACTTTTTTCAATGTTGCAATTATTAAAAATAATGCTACTAATAATTGTGTTTGAAGAATATAAAGTTACATCATCTCCAATAACAGTTTCTCCCCTTAGTTCATTAAACGGATAAATTACAACATTACTTCCAATAACAACATCAGCCTCAATGGTTAAAGTTTCTGGTTTAATAAGTTGCACACCATTATTTAAATGAAATTCTAATATTCTATGTTGCAAAATTGCAGTAACCTTGTTTAACTCTGCAAAATTAATTACAGGCATAAAGTCAGATTCATTAAAGGAATATGTGCTTAGTGAATACACCTTTTCACATGTTTTTAAATATTCAGTATCAAAAACATAACCCCTACTTAATTTGCAAACTTTTAATCCTTTTCCAACAACATAGGTTACAATGTCGCTTATGGTATTTTTTGTAACAAGTGGAGTGTCAGCATATAAAATCATAGTGTACTTAGAATTTTTTAAGTACGGCTTTACAACATCAAAAATTGAACTAGATATATCACACTCTATTTCACTTATATTAAAATCACAAACTGCAAGTTTTACCCAGTCAAGCATTGATTTTCCTAAAATTTCTAGATTGTAGCTTTTCTTATTTTTTAATTTAAAGGCAGGATTGTCGATTTTTAAAATTATAACATCGCAAGAATTATCGCTCTTAACAAAATATTCCTTATTTTGTAAGTCTTCTAATATTTTGTCAACATCAACTTCTTTTTCCATTTCAGCAATTTCCATATTTACCCCCTTAATTTCTTAAAAAATTTTGACAAACTTAAAGCACATTCTTTTTCCATTATTCCACCAACAATGTTTACACTGTGATTAAATTTAAAATTGTCTAGATTCTTTACAACATTAAATCTAGTGTCGTAACAACCAAAAAACAAATTTTCAATTCGGCTATTTATTATTGCGCCCATACACATTAAACAAGGTTCTTTTGTAACATAAATGTCGCACCCAACAAGTTTATTTGTTTTTAATTTTTTGCACGCTTTATTAATTGCCAAAATTTCAGCATGATTTGTAGACAGTTTTGATTTTACATTAGTGTTGTGCGCAAAAGAAATTATTTTTCCATTGTTTACAACTACTGCTCCTATTGGCACATCACACTTGCTTTTGTTTGCAACACTAAGTGCTTTTTCCATAAATTGAATATCCATAAAACACCTATTTATGATAAGTAATGTTGTTTATAATTGTAAAAGCCCTGTAAATTTGTTCTAAAACATTAACTCTAAATAATTGGTGTGGAAAGGTTAATTTGGAAAAACTTAATCTAAAATCAACCGAATTTTTTAATTTTTCACTAACACCATAACTGCCACCAATTATAAAATTGATAGTTGAATTTGTTAAAAAAATGTTTTCCATTTTTTTTGCCAATTCAACACTTGAAAGCATTTTTCCATCAATATCAAGCAAAACACTATAACCTTTTAATTGATTTAAAATTTTTTCGCTTTCCTTTTCAACACATATTTCAATATCTTTTAAAGAATAATTTTTTGTTAGTTTTTCTTCTTTAACTTCAACTATATTAACATTAGCAAATTTAGAAATTCGTTGTTTGTATTCTTGTATGGCTTGTTCTATAAATTTTTCTTTAATATTTCCCACACACACAATATTTATATTCATCACACAAGCCCCCAAATTAGAGTAAATATTGTAACCAAAACTCCTAGCACTGTGCTTCCATACAAAAATATTCTATCAATAAAATTAGCCTTGTAAATATTTGGTTGCTTTGGCAACATTACATCAACCGGGCTTTCAATTGGTGGAGAGTATAGGTTAAGCGTGTATGAAGTTTCAACCACTTCTTGAATTTTTTTTGCACCTTCAAAAATTATAGGATTTTTGTTGTTTGAAACAGACATTGCTTGTCTTAATTTATTGTCAATTTCTTTTTGAACATATTTTAAAGTGGTGTACTTATAAAGCAAATAAATTAAAAATACAATACCCGTGCTAATAACTACCAAAAAGCACATACATGCAATAAATGTTAAAATTGGATTTGTGCTTACTAAAAACTTAATTACAAAACTATATGCTTTGCCACCAACCCAACCATTTGTGCTTGCAAAGGACAAATACAATGATATGGCGTTATTTACAAAGTGAATTATTATTGCAGGCATAATGCTTTTACTAACAATTGCAATAAATCCAAGTAATATACCAATAACCATTGCATAAACTGTTTGAGTTATTGAAAAGTGGATAAGTCCAAACAAAAATCCACTAATTAATATTGCCTTTTTATAGCCCAAAGACCTTATTCCTTGCAAAAGCACTCCTCTATGCAAAAACTCCTCGCAAATAGCAGGAAGAACTGCAACCAAAAACAACTCCAAAAAGAAAAGTTGTGTAGGTGTTAAAGATGTAACTTCTGTTGTTGCATAACTTTTATAGCCAAAACTTTCAATTATTCCATTACTAACAGCAGAAATGGCCACATTTAAAAAATAAATTAAAAAACCTAATGCAATACATATTAAAATTGCTTTAAAACCAATGTTTTTATATTCATTATGCTTAATTATAGATTTTGGAGTTTTCTTAAAAAATAAACAACATAAAATTAATGGCAACAAAAACATTATTCCTATTTGAATAATTAGTGTTGTAACAACACTTCTAAGTTCTGGACTTTTTATGTTGTTAAACACTCCAATCTCAGAAAGAATACGCATTACGCAAAATAATGCCATACATATAAAATATATTAAGTATGTTCCAAAAATTCTATTTGTTTTTTGCATAAATCCCCATTAATTTTAAATTTAATTAATATCCAAACCAACCAGCAACGGTGTTTGAAACCCAAAAAACTATGCCCACAACAAACGATGCGATAAACCATTTATTAGAAAGATTGTTTTGTTCATTTTTAAACACTTCATATTCTGTTTGGATTGCATTTCCATATTTGTTTTTTGTGTTGTATCTTAACCCAATTATTAAACAAACTGTTGCCCCAACAGCAACAAGCATAACCAAAATTGGCCAAATGTAACTCCAAGCACTATTAAAGGAAATAGCACTTTCATTTTGTAAAAATCCCATAAATATTACTATTGCATTGTTTAAAAAATGCAACAACATTGGATAAAAAATGTTTTGAGTATAATAATAAACAATACAAAGAACAACGCCTAAAACTAGTTGGTAAACTGTTTGTTGCAAACTTCCATGCATCAACATAAACATTGTTCCACCAAGCAATATTGCAGAAAGTGGTTTAAATTTTTGTGTTAAGCCTTTAAATATAATTCCTCTAAACAAAAGTTCTTCACAAATGGCTGGCAATAATGCCCACAAAACAATGCTAATTAAAGTGTTTGATAAAGTGTTAAGTTTTAATGGCAAATCACCACTAGGTGCATATCCCATTAATTCATAAACATAATCTACCAAATTTATAAAGTTTGTAAAGCCAAAAACCAAAACAAATGCCAATGCAATGGTTATAACTATAGATATGGCATTAAATTTTGTTTTTATGTTAATAGTGTCGTTAAAACTAATATTATTTTTTTTGTAATAATACAAAAATATACACAAAAAGGCAGCACTATTTAAAATATACATACACCCTTTAACAAGCCAATGATTAGTAAAAACTTCATAGTCAATTTTAAATATATAACTTAGCATCATAACAATAAAAGTGTACGCAGCACTAAAAAGAACAGGCACTAAAAGCGAATATAAAAAACATTTAAAACTATCAATTGAGTTTAAATTGGTTCGTTTATTATTTAACTGCTTATTTTCTATGTTTTTAATTTGATTTTCTTTCATTATTTATATCCTATATACATACTTATTGATAATAATATTATATATTATATATTTCAATTTTCCAACTTTTCTTTTGTGTATAACAAACAATTTTTTGAATTTAAGGCAATAAAACAAATTAAAGTTTATTAAATTTTATTATTTTTACTTAATTACATTAAAACTTTAAAAAGTTTAAAATTTAAGAATAAATTTAAAAAAATTATAGAAACTAATTGTATACTAAAAGGAGGGAAATTAGTATGAGATTGCAACCAGGCGAAACTGCCCCTACAACAGGAACATATAATGTTGTAGATGAAAACGGTAATAGACAATATACCGTAGATATGAACAAAGGTGAAACTATGCCACCTACTCAAAGTTCAAGATATCACTACGAAATCTAAATTTTAGTAAAAAGATGCCAATATTTTGGCATCTTTTTTTATAATTTAAAGTTAAAATTATTAAGTTAAATAATCTAAATATTAATCAAAATATTAATACAAATAATAAAAAACTACAATTTTACTTTTAATTAATTTTGCTATTTTCTTAAACCTAGTCTAATGTCGTTGGCGTTCATATTAATTAGCATTGTGTCCCTAATGTTTGCAATTCTACTAAAAATTCTTTCGCCATAAACATCTATTATTTGGTTTGGAGTAAGATTTGTGTTTATAAAAGTATAAAGTCCTGCTTTTAATCTTTCACTAATAACCAAATACAAATATTCAATAGTTACATTGTTGTAAATTGGTTCTGTGCCAAGGTCGTCTATAATTAATAAATCACATGTTAAGTAAGGCTCAATAATGTTTTGTTTTTCATTAACTTGTGCAGTGTGATATTTTAACATATTAACATTTAGTCCAATACTTGTTGTGTAAATTGTGTAGTAACCTTGTTCAATGGCTCTTTCAACTATGCACTCTGTTAAAAATGTTTTCCCAACACCCGTTGGCCCAGAAATTGTAACTATGTGCTTTTCTTGATTTTTTAAATTGTTAATATAATTTTCAATGTTGTCATAAATTATTTTCATATTTTTTACATAAGCGTCGCTATATAAAGAATAATCAACATCAGAAAATTTTGGTAAATTTGTTTTGTTTAATCCACTCTCTTTTAAAAGAATATCGCTCAATATTCTTTTAAAACAAACACAATATTCACCATTTATAACACCCTCGTCTTTGCACTTTTCACAATTAAATTTTTCTTTTAAATCGTTAAATGTTAAACCAATCTTTTTTAAAACTATTTCTTGCTTTTTTGTGATTTCTTTTAATTCATCAATTAATGGTTTAACATCTTTTTTTTCATTGGTATATTTACCAAGTTCAAAAATGAGTTCTCTTTTTTTTGCGTTAAGCGCGCTAAATTCATCATCACTTTTTGCTTTTGAAATGTTGGATTGCACTTCAAGTTGGAGTAAATTATGATTTTCGTTTAATATTTTTTTTGCTTCGTCAAAAATTTTATTTTTACCCAATTATAGTTCAACCTCCTTTAAAACAGAAAATAATGAATTTAACTCATCGTTTGAGTAATTGCTTTTCTTAGCCTGTTTATCAACTTTTGCCTTATTTTGTTTTATTGTTGTTCCAAAGTTTATTTCAACATTTTTTGCTTCTTCAACCGTGTTTATGTTTTGTGTATGAAATTTTGCAAGAACTTTATTTAAAAATTGCATTGGTTGATATTTGTCAATAGATAAAGAAATTGCATAATCAATTAATTCCTCACTAATGCTCCAATCATTAACCCAAGTGTTGTAAAAGTTTCTATCCTGATTTATTACATTTCTATCTAGACCCACTTTGGTTAAAATATCTTTAATTTTGTCGTCAATCAACTTTAATTCATAAATATAATTGTTAATACTTTCCAACTCAATATATCCAAGTTTATAAAATTTGTTTATTAATTCGTTTAATCCTTCTAAACTTCTAATTCCTTTAATAAAACAATAATTTGCCAACACTTCACATGTTTCTTTTGTGTAACCCAAGCCTAACCAGTTTGCTATATATGTGTCAACAACAATGCTTAAATTTTCGTATCTAACACCAATATTTTTGCAAACAACTTTTGCTATTTCAAAAAGTTCTTTTTCATTTTCAAAATATTCTTCAATTTCTTTAATTGAATTTAATTTTAATTCATAACACTTATTTACTTTGTTTTCCAAAGCGGAAAATCCACCAGCCTTAACACTTTTTGCTAAATGCACTAACACTTCAACTTTAAAGTCGTATTCCTTAGTCCATAGCAAAAACTTTTCGTATTCAATTTCGTTGGCATTGCGTTTTATTTTTAAAGCATTTAAAACAAGTTTAACATCACTTGAATTTTTTTCTTGCTCTTTCAATCTTTCTTCAACTGCTTCAACCGTTTTAATTCCCTGATAAGCAAAATTTTTTGCAACAGTAATAATATAATTATAATTTACAGCATTTCCTTTTAGGTTTACTGCATACTTAATAATCATTATTAAGGCATCTTGTTCAACATTTAAACTTTCAATTATGTTGTAATATTCGTTATACTCATTAGGGGTTATTAATCTACCAGAAATTATTTCCTGTGCAGTTATGTTAAATTGCTTATATTTATCCTTGTTGTAAAGTTTTTTTGTGTAACTAGCATTTTTGGTTGGCAAATATCTAACCTCTATTGGTGTTGTGTTTAACACTTGAACAAGCCCCAACTCTTGCCAATATAAAAAACTTGAAATAATATCATCACAAGTTAAGTTTAAAGTAACACTAAAATCTTCTATTGAGTTGTCTGCCCCATTGTTGCATTTATATAATCCGTACAAATAAACCTTAACAGCATCACTAGGTGCGTTAGGCATAAATTCATTTATAAACGCATTATCAATGGTTGTATATTTTTCTGTAATAAATTCGTTAGCAAACTTACAAAAACTCATATTTTCTCCTTATAATTTACTTTAATATAATAACAAAATATAATTTTTTTTACAAGTTATAAAATGCATTTGTTTTTTTGCATTAATTTGTAATGATTATAAAAACTATTAAAAATTCCTTTTAATCTAAATTGTTTAAGTTTAAATTACTTTAAAAAAATCAAAATGTTAAATTTAAAAACTTGTACTATATTGAAAATTTTAACAATAAAATATTAAAGATAAAATAATTTTTTAAGGTGATAAAATGATAAAAAAATATTCTAAAATTTTAGCTCTTATATTTGCAAGTTTATGTTTAATGGCAACTTCATCCGGGTGTACAAAAAATGTAAATTTAAACAAAATTGCCAAAAACTTAAATGTTTATGACATAAACTTAGAATATAATGAAAATAACCACATAGATGCAACTCAAACTATTACATACACAAACAAAACAGGTCAAACTTTAAATAATATAAAATTTCATTTGTATGCCACTGCATTTGGGGAAGACGCAACAAACAAACCCGTTAGCAAATTAAACGAGGAAGCTGCATATCCAAACGGCTTAAGTTATGGCACATATGAAGTTACAATGGTTAAAGTAAACAACAATGAAGTAACTCCATCTTATGAAGGTGAAGATGATGACATTTTAGTTGTAAGCGATTTGCAGTTAAAAGACGATAAAAAGATTTCAATATATTTTGAATACAATTTTGATTTGCCAAACATTAATCATAGATATGGTTATGGTGAAAACACTGTCAACCTTGCAAACTTTTATCCAATAGTTTGTATTTATGAAAATGGTGCATGGGACAATAGTGGGTATCATAGCAATGGCGACCCATTTTATAGTGAATGTAGTAACTACAATGTAACCATAACTTACCCAAGCAACTTTGTTGTTGCTCACACAGGAGTTGAAAACAAAACAGAAACAATTGATGAAAACACATCTAAAAAATTTTTAAGCGCCTTATGTGTTCGTGACTTTGCATTAGTTTTAAGTAACAAATTTAATGTGGTGGAAGACACTGTTAATAATGTTGCAGTTAAGTATTATTATTACAAAGATGAAAATCCAGAATATAGTTTAAACACTGCAGTTCTTGCAATAAAAACATTTAGTGAGTTGTTTGGAGAATATCCATATTCAACTTTTAGTGTTGTTGAAACAAACTTTGTGCATGGTGGAATGGAATATCCAAACTTGGTTTACATAAGTGACGCTGTTGAAAATGTTGGAGATTATCAAAATGTAATTATACACGAAACTGCACATCAATGGTGGTATGGAATTGTTGGAAATAGTGCTTATCATTATGGTTGGTTAGATGAAGGCCTAACCGAATATTCTACCCTACTATTTTACGAAAAAAATCCAACTTACAATGTAAACATCAGTGACAGCATAAAAGCAAGCACAAATAGTTATGTTTTGTTTGTCGATATTTACACACAATACCTTGATAACCTTGACACAAGTTTAAATAGAAACATTAGCGAATACGACACAGAGCCTGAATATGTTTATATGGCTTATGTAAAAGGTATGCTTTTGTTTGATAATTTAAGAGAACTTGTTGGCGACAAAAAGTTTTTCAATGGATTAAAATATTATTTTGAAAACAATATGTTCACAAATGTTACACCCGAAACTTTGATAGCAAACTTTTCAAAAACTTCTGGAACAAACTTAAAGCCTTTCTTTGATAGTTGGATAAATGGTGATGTTGTTATAAAATCTATATCTTAATAAGTTAGTAATATTAATTTAGTTCAAACCACAACCAATTAACAAATAAAAATCTTTTTTACAATAAAAGTTGAATTGTAAATCTTAATATTATTCTTTTAATTTAAAATTGCATTTTATAATTTAATAAAATAATTAAAAACACACAAAATTGTGTGTTTTTTACAATGTTTGCCAAATTCATTATTTATTTGCAATTATACATCTTTTTTGCTACAATTATTTGGAAATAAAGGTGAAAATATGAAAGCATGTGTACTTGCATCTTCTTCCAAGGGTAATTGCACTTACATTGGAAGCGAAACAACAAACATTTTAATAGATGCTGGAATAAGCGTAAAGGACATTGAATATAAATTAGGCTTGCTTAGAGTTAACCCAGAAAATATTTCTGCAATTTTAATTACTCATGAGCACAGCGACCATATAAAATCCGTTTACAACTTTACAAAAAAATATAAAAGTTGTTTTATTTATGTTCACAAAAACACTTACGAAGCACTTTTAACTAAATTACCTAATTTAGACAAAAGAAGAATTATAATTTTTTATAATATGGACTTTAACATAGGTGATTTAACAATAACAAGTTTTATTTTACCCCACGACGCATCGTGCTGTGTTGGATATTCTATAAAAAATTATCAAAATAAAATAAGTATTTGTACAGATTTGGGGCATACTAATAGTGATATAATTCAAAATTTATGCAATAGTAAATTGGTTATTTTGGAAAGTAATCACGATATAGATATGCTAAAACAAAACCCACATTATAGTTTTGCACTAAAAAACAGAATCCTTGGCAAATACGGTCATTTAAGCAACAATGCTGCTTGCGAAGTTGTGGAAAAATTGGCTTATAACAATGTTAAACAAGTGGTCCTAGCCCATTTAAGCCCAGAAAACAACACTCCCGAACTTTGCTACAACACTATGTGCAACTATTTACTAAGCAAAGGAATTATTCCTAATGTTAACATATATATTGAGGTTGCAAACAAAAGCGAAATTGGAACAGTATTTACTCTAAAATAACCAATACATTAATTTGTGGAGGTTATTTTTTTATGAATAAAGTTGTTAAATTAAAAAATATT
>CALVNY010000023.1 GCA_944350085.1 uncultured Clostridia bacterium
ATTACACCTTTTGCTGTGTCTAAATTCCAAGATTCTCTCATTAAAAATCTGTCAGTCAAACCAATTTTTGAACCAATAATTACAAAGAAAAAAGTTGAAAATGTTAAAATTCCAAGCCCTCCAATCATCATTAAAATTAAAATGACGAACTGACCAAAAAAGGTTAAATCCTTTGTAATATTGGAAACAACACTAAGCCCTGTTACACAAACTGCACTAGTTGACATAAATAAGGAATCAACAAAACTTAATGATTCCCCTTTTGCACTTATTGGTAAAACTAAAAAAATTGAACCAATTAAAATAATTGATATAAATGCTATTATTATTTTTAAATATGGTGAAAATTTTATTTTTTTCATACTTTGTAAGTATAGCAAATTATAATAACTTTGTAAAATATATAATCAAGTGTCAAATAAATTATATATTTAATAAAATAATATAGAAAGTATCATACTTTCTAAACATTATTTTTTGAAATTAAATAAAACAAATGAAATTAAAACAATAAAAATAAAATTAAATAATAATGTTTTCAAAAAATAATAAAATTGAGGTGGGAAATGATATTTAATAATTTTAAATGTTGTTGTAGAAACAAAAATTTGAATAGATGCTGCAATCCACAAATTAAAAGAACTTGTTTTACAACAAATAATGGTTCAATTGGTCCTACTGGCCCTACTGGTCCCACAGGACCAACTGGACCAACTGGACCAACTGGGCCTGCAACTCAAACAATAACTGTTGGTGAAACTATTACAGGAGCACCAAATACTAATGCAAGTGTAACAGACACCTTGGTTGGAAACGAACATATTTTAACATTTACAATTCCAAGAGGTGCCACTGGTGCAACAGGAGCAACCGGTGCAAATGGTGCAACGGGACCAACCGGTCCACAAGGTGTACAAGGACTTCAAGGCGTACAAGGAGTAACAGGTGCAACAGGGCCTACTGGCGTAACCGGTCCTACCGGTCCAACTGGTCCAACGGGCCCTACCGGAGCAACAGGACCTACGGGGCCTACTGGTCCAACGGGTCCTACTGGACCAACCGGTGCTGGAGATACTGGTGCTACAGGTCCAACAGGGCCTACTGGCCCTACTGGTCCAACGGGACCAACAGGTGCTACTGGCGACACAGGTGCTCAAGGCATACAAGGACTTCAAGGACTTCAAGGTATACAAGGTGATACTGGTGCTACCGGTCCAACGGGACCTACTGGACCAACCGGTGCTGGAGATACTGGCGCTACAGGTCCAACAGGGCCTACTGGTCCTACTGGTCCAACGGGACCAACAGGTGCCACTGGTGACACAGGTGCACAAGGTATTCAAGGGCTTCAAGGACTTCAAGGCGACACAGGAGCCACTGGTGCTACGGGTGCTACTGGACCTACTGGAGCCACAGGGTCTACTGGTCCAACTGGCCCAACCGGTCCTACTGGAACAGTTACTCCTGGAACTGCTGTTACCGAATTATCAACAGGTGCAAACCTTGAAACTACAATCACAAAATTAAACGAGTTAATAACATCACTAACAGATGCTGGAATAATTTCAACTTAATTGTTATTAATAAAAAATAAAGAGAGCAACTGCTCTCTTTATTTTGTATGATTGTTTAAAAAATAATTTTATTTATAACATTATTATTAAAAAAATTTATTACAACTTTGCTTTTATTTGAAACAATGTTGCATTTTTTAAATGTGTTTTAAAAATTAGAATACTGATTTTTCGATTTATTTTATCTAATAATTTATTATATTATTAATTGAATTTTTAATATCGAATTACTTTCTAGAAACAATTTTTTTGCCCATACTTTTTTAATAAAAAAATTGATTTTTTCAATTTTTTTTATATAATAATATTAGAGACCTAGGTACAGAGCGAGTTTGCTTTTATAAGCATTCATCGACGCCTGTCTCTATTTTTATTTTTTTATTAACATTTTTAAAAATTATTGATTTTTTTAATTTTTTTGAATATAATAATTATAGAGATAGTTGATACAGAGCGGGTTTGCTTTAGCATTCACCGACATCCTATCTCTTTTTTTTATTTTTTCTTAAATTTATTATTAACATATCTTGACACAAATTTATTAGTTGTATTATTTATTTTTGATATTACTTTTTTCAGATATTAATCAGATAATATTTATTAATTATTCATATTTTCTGTTCTTATTTAAATTATTTGTTTTGTAATATTTAAATTTAGTGTATACTTTTAAAAAAGTGTGAGGTGGTTTTATGAATAATGATAAATTAATAAAAGAAATTGTTAGTATGTATAATAACGCAAATCCTAAACACGCAGAATATTATATGGGTTTATATAAAGACTTAAAAAATATAGGAACTATTGACCTAAACAATCTAGAATATTACAATAAATTATTAAAAACTTATGGTTTAAAAATGGAACTTGATCCTGAAGAAAAAGATTATGTTTTAATTTTTAAATCTGAATATGAATTTAAACCTGAAGATTTAAAAATTTAATTACAGTGCTTATGCACTGTTTTTTATTTAAAAAATTTTATCAACAGCAAAATTTGATATAAAAATTTGTTTGTAATTATTTTTGTTTTTTTTTGACAAATCACTTGATAACTTCTAATTGTTAAAATAAAAATTAAACTATTATTGAAAATAAAAAAAGATTTACAAAAAATATGTAAATCTTCAAAATTGATATAAAACGACTTTATTTAGCCATTTTATTGGTGCTGAAGACCGGAATCGAACCGGTACGGTATCGCTACCGCAGGATTTTAAGTCCTGTGCGTCTGCCTGTTCCGCCACTTCAGCATTTGGAGGCACCGCCCAGATTCGAACTGGGGCATAAAGGTTTTGCAGACCTTGGCCTTACCGCTTGGCTACGGTGCCATTATTAATATTTATGCCTAATTTATGAATTTGGTGATGCATCTTAAAAAAATGGAGCGGAAGACGAGATTCGAACTCGCGACATTCGCCTTGGCAAGGCGACGCTCTACCACTGAGCCACTCCCGCATAATTTATTTTAAAAATAAATGGTGGGAACTATAGGGCTCGAACCTATGACCTCCTGCTTGTAAGGCAGATGCTCTCCCAGCTGAGCTAAGCTCCCACACTTTCCATTGACTTCAAATCAATGCTCTTATAATATATCAAATATTTTTTAATTTTGCAACCCTTTTTTATTAATTTTTTGTAATTTTTTTTATAATTTAATTTATAAATCAATAATCCATTTTTTAAGGCGTTTTTTCTTTCTACTTTTTTGATTTAAAAATAAAAAAAGATAGAAATTTTGTTAATTTCTATCTTTGGCAAAAAACAATTATTGTTTTTTAGAACTATTAGAACGCTTAGATGCACTTTTGTTTGCACTTCTACTACTTGATTCACTAGCAGATTCTGTTTTTTTACTAGAACAATTTTTTGTAGTGTTTTTTGTAGAATGTTTACTAGCATTCTTTTTTGATTTAGATTCCATAGTTTTTTTACCCTCCAAATTTTCAAAGTATTAAACTTTGTTAATTCTATTTTGCACAATTACATAAAATTTATAACAAGTTTTAATTGGTAATTTTTGTATTTTTTAAAAACTATAAATAAAAAAAATGCCTAAATTTAGGCATTTTAAATAAATTTATTAATATAAAATTGTTTTAATTGTTTTTACAAACAAAAATATTTTTCTTATATTTTAAAATTTTTAGTTTAAATTTTAATTATTCCAAACTAATTAAATAATAATATACAGGTTGACCACCTTTAATTAAAGTAACATCACAATTTGGATATTTTTCTTGAAGTTTGCTTACTAATGCTTCTGCATCGTCACCATTAACTTCTTTACCATAGAATAATGTAATATTTACTGTATCATCTGTTATCATTTTTTCAATTAAATTAATAGTTGTGTCGTTAACAAGGTTGCCTTTTGCTAAAATTGCATTTTCATCAAGCCCAATAATATCGCCCATTGTTAAATCGAACCCATCAACATGTGTCGTTCTAACAGCATAAGTTACAGATGCGCTTTTTACATTGTCCTTACTACTTGTCATATTTTCGATGTTGTCTTCAACTGTGCCTTCTGGATTAAATGCAAGTGCTGCACTAATTCCTTCTGGAACACTCTTTGTTGGTATTACATGTATAAATTTATTTGTTAATTCTTTTGCTTGTTCTGCTGCAAAAATTATATTTTTGTTGTTAGGGAAAACAAAAACTTCTTTTGCTGGAACACTGTCAACTGCTTTTGCAATGTCATCAGCACTAGGGTTCATTGTTTGACCACCTTCAATTATGCTATCAACCATTAAATCTTTAAATACATTAGCTATTCCATCACCAGGTGCTACTGCAACCATACCAAGAGGTTTTAAATTTTCTTGATTTTGGGTTTTTTGACGCTTTAATTCACGGTTTTGTTCAACCATATTGTCAATTTTAATGTCAATTAATTCGCCTAATTCTAGTGCATATCCAAGTGCTATGTTTGGTGTGTTGGTGTGAACATGCACTTTTACTAATGCCAAGTCACCTACACAAACAACACTATCACCAATTTCCATCAATTTTTCACGCAATTTATCAATGTCGCTTTCGGTTGTTTTCTTTTTCATGTGTGAAATCATATATTGAGTGCAATATGCAAATTCAATATCGGCTAAATTGTCTAAATTAATAAAGAATTCGTTATTTTTTGTTTTGTCAACTGTGCTAACTAAGTCTTCAATGTTAAAATCAAATTCTTCTTCACCAACTAAAACTTTGTAAAATCCTGTAAAGATTACAATTAAACCTCTACCACCAGCATCAACAACACCTGCCTTTTTTAAAACAGGAAGAAGTTCTGGCGTTTGTTGAAGAACAGCCTCACCTTCATTTAAAACATCTTTTAAAAATGTTTCAAAATCACTTTCCTTTTTTGCTATTCTTGTTGCACTTTCTGCCATGCAACGAATAACAGTTAAAATTGTTCCTTCTTTTGGTTTTGTAACTGCTTTATATGCTATGTTTGCACCTTCATTTAATGCTTTTGCAAAAATTTTGGTTGTAATTGTTGCATCTTCAACTGCTCCAATTACAGATGTCATACCTTTAATTATTTGCGACAAAATAACACCAGAGTTTCCTCTAGCACCTCTTAAAGCCCCTTTTGCAAGTGCATCTGCAACAGCACTAAAACTATTATCTAAACAAGCATTTAATTCTGTTACAGCAGACTTAAATGTTAAACTCATATTTGTACCTGTGTCACCATCTGGAACAGGAAATACATTTAAACTATCAACAAATTTTTTATTTTCTTCTAACAATGTAGCGCCAGCAATTACCATCTTCCTAAATGTGGCACTATTAATACTCTTTTGCATTATATAACTCCCCTAACTTTAAAAGACCTATTTGTTTAGTACAACAAAAAAGTTATTGGTTATACTCTAACACCAACAATATTTACATTAACAGAGTCAACAATCATACCAGTGAATTGTTCAACCCCATATTTTATTGAACTTTTTAAACTATCGGCAACTGCATTTATTGCAACGCCGTATTTTAATATTACAAATAAATCTATATATATTCTATTATTTACGGTAAGTATTTTAACACCTTTTGTAAGAGGTTTCTTTTTAATACTGCTTTTAACACTATCTGAAAATTTTGAACTTACTAAATCAATAACGCCATAACATTCCCTAGCAATGTAGCCTGTAACTGCGGCAATAGATTCATTAGTAATTGTTATTTTGCCATAAGCATTACTTGTATTTACAGCCAATGTGAACCCCCTTTTAGTTTGTGTCAATACTATATTATTTTTATTATACAAAAATATATTACAATACTAATCAATTTTTTGCAAGTGTTTTTAATTACTTTGACTTATAAATAAGTTATTACTTAAAACAAAACCAAAAAATTAAATATTATTTAATATTATTCTTGCAATTAATTAAAAAGTTTGATACAATTAGTTTGCAATAAATAAACTTTAATTACCTGGGGGTGTTATTTACAATGGCAAAAGAATGTTATATGTGTGGTAAAAAGGTTACAACTGGTAATCAAGTAAGCCACTCTCACAGAGCAAGCAAAAGAACTTGGGAAGCAAATTTACAAAAGAAATCTGTTGATATTGATGGCAAACTTACCCAAAAGTACTTATGCACAAAATGTTTAAAAACAATTAAAAAAGATGCTTAATAATTTAAGCACCTTCTTATTTATCCACTTATATTAAGTGGTTTTTTTATTTTAAGACAATTGGTTTTTAAAAATCAATTTAAATAGTGGTCTTAAAAATTTTGGTAATTTAATGCAATAAATTCTCATTTAATCCTCTTTGTATTTTAAATTTACATTTTATGTATAATACAATATATTTTATGATTATATTTTTTAGTATGTTAATTTAATATTAAATAAAAAAAGCATATAATTATATGCTTTTTCTTTTTTATAATAAATAATAATTAAAGCGAATGAACATAATCAATAACTTCTTTTTTGTTTGTAGCATTGTAAATTGCATTTCCCATAACCAAAATGTCGGCACCAGCATCAACAATTTGTTTTGCATTATCCATGTTAACCCCACCATCAACCTCAATCAATGTGTTTAAGTTGTTTTCAACAATTTGTTGTTTTAAAGCCTTTATTTTTGAAATTACACTATCCATAAACTTTTGCCCACTTTTCCCCGGTTCAACAGTCATTATTAAAACTAAGTCAAACAATTTTAAAATTTTACTAATGACATTAATGTCAGTGTTTGGTTTTAAACTTATTCCAACTAATGTGTGATTAGTTGTTCGTATTGTGTTTATGTCTTCAAGCAAATCTGTTATATTTTTATAACTTTCATAATGAATAGTTATAATATTTGCACCAGCATAAATATAGTTTAAAATATGTTCTTTTGGATTTTCAACCATAAGGTGCACATCAAGTGAAATAACTGTGTTTTTGTTTACATTATTTACAAGTGATGCATTTAAGCATTTATTTTGAACAAAGTTGCCATCCATAACATCCATATGCATAAAATCTGCACCCAAAGATTGCATTTGTTTAACATAATCAATTAAATTTTCTTCTTTTTCAGGATTTGAACTTGGTGAAATTTTAGCCATTTTAACTCCTTAAATATATTCATTACATTAATTTAAAACATTTTTTATAAATTATTTTTAATAAATTTTAAGTTTTATTTATATAAATTTTGCCACTTTTCTTTAACTTGTTTGTAAATTTCTTTATATCTTAAATATCTATCTAAATTTATCAATCCCAAATTTACATTTTTAATTACTTCACACTCGCTTTCATTTTCGTTAAAATGATTGCAATTCAAATATTTACAAGTGTATTTTTGAAACTCTGGATAGTAATATTTAATGTCGTTACAATCAATATCTAAATCATACAAACTAAAACCCGGCGTGTCGGCAATTAAAATATCATCAAAAACATAAATTTCGCTATGGCGTGTTGTGTTTTTTCCACGCTCTATTTTTTTGCTTAGTGAACCTGTTTCAGCATTTATTGTTGGATTTATGGCATTAAGCAATGTACTTTTTCCAACTGCACTTTGCCCCACAAAACAAGAAAATTTATTTTTAAGCAAATTTTTAAGGTCTTCAATTCCTTCATTTTTTTGTGCACTTGTGCTTAAAATATGCGAAACTGCTAGCGAATATTCGCTACAAACCTTTGAATATAAATTCTCAACATCACTTTTGTTAACAACAATTACAACATCAATATTAAGCATTTTTGCATTTATAATAAGTTTGTCAATTAAAACAAAATCAGGTTTTGGAATTGGTGCAATAACTAATACTATTTGGTCAACATTGCTAAGTGGTGGCCTTACAAGAGTGTTAAATCTTTCTAACACCTTTTTAATAACATAACCTGTTCCATATTCATTTAAACTAACATCTACATAATCGCCAACATATAGTTTATTAAGTTTTAAATTACCCCTTGGTGTGGCATTATAAACTTTTGCATTTAAATAAATTTGATATTGTCCACCCACACCTTTTATAACTTGTGCTTTAATTTTTGGTTTTCTCCTTTAATTCTTTACTTCTTAATTGTCCGCAAGCACCACCAATGTCATCACCTAAACTACGCCTTACTGTTGCGCTTATATGGTGTTTTATTAATGTGTGAAGGAATATGTCTCTAGTTTTATCATCAACACCTTTTAACCCTCTTTCTGGAACATCATTTAAGTTAATTAAGTTTACATGACATGTTAGCCCCTGCAATAAATTTGCAAGTTGTTCTGCATGTTTTGGGCTAGAATTTACTTCATCAATTAATGTATACTCAAATATTATTCTTCTATTTGTAATTGTGTAGTAATAATGTGCAGATTCAATAACACTTTCAATATTATAACTTTTAGCAATAGGCATAATTTTTTTCCTAATTGTGTCGTTTGGAGCATGTAAAGAAATACATAGTGTAACATTTAGCCCCAAATCTGCCAATGCTTCAATTTTGCTAGGAATTCCACAAGTTGAAACAGATATGTTTCTAACACTAAAATTAAAACCATTTTCATCTGTAACCATTTTTAAAAACTTTGTAACATTTTCAAAATTGTCTAATGGCTCTCCACTACCCATTAAAACAAGATTTGTTATTTCTCTTTTTTTAGTTGTGCCACCAAGCAATTTATTAACAGCAACAACTTGTCCTAAAATTTCGCCAGCACTTAAATTTCTAGTAAATTTTAAACCACTTGCACAAAATGAGCAATTCATTTTACAACCAACTTGAGTGCTTATACATAGTGTTCTTCCAAATTTGTATGACATCAAAACACCCTCAACTATGTTGTCATCATTAAGTTTATACAAAAACTTTTTTGTTGAATTATCTTTTGATGAAAAAGTTTTATAAATTTTTAAAGGTTGCAAAAAAAATTCTTTTTGTTGTAAATTATTTAAAAAAGTTTTTGGCAAGTTAATTTTATCTTCATAATCTTTGCCATTAAGCATTGCATTATAAAGTTGATTTCCTCTAAATTTACTTTCACCTAAACTTAAAACAATTTCATTAAGTTCGTTTAAGTTATAATCCATTAAATTAGTTTGCATTTTTAATTAATCTCCCTATAAAAAACCCTTCTGTTTGGCTGGTAAATGGAAAAAATGTTATGCCAAAATCACTTTCTTTAACATTTATTCCGTAAGAATTAACTGGAACAACTGAAAAATTTGTGTGTGATTTTAAAAACTCTTGCAAAATGTTTTCATTTTCGCAAGGCAAAATTGAGCATGTGCTATATGTTATTATTCCACCAACCTTTACATAATTTGCACTAATTTCTAATATTTGTTTTTGAATACTAACAAGTTCATTTAAATTTTCTTGTTTTCTATTAATTAAAATATCAGGTTTTTTTACAATTACGCCACTTCCAGAGCACGGAACATCTAGCAACACGCTGTCAAATTTATTTACAAATTCTTGGTTTAATTTTGTTGCATCATTTTGCATAAATGTTAAATTTTTTATGTTATATTTTTTTGCATATTGCTTTACAAGTTCTAGTCTATGCATGTGCAAGTCACAAGCAGTAACCTTTTGATTTTTATTTAAACTTGCCATTAAAACGCTCTTACCACCGGGAGCTGAACACACATCTAATATGTTAAAACTTCTATCGTTAACAGCATTTAGTGCTGTTATTATGCTTGGAAGCCCTTGCACAACATAATATTTAGAAAAACTTTTGTAGTTTAATAATTTTTCGTAATCAACATATAGGCAAAAATCAAGATTGCTATTTTGATATTTTATTTCATTTTTAATTAGTAATTTCTTAAAATCATCAACTGTGATTTCTGCCAAATTAACCCTAATATGAGTAAATTCTGTTATTTTGGTGGACAAAATTTTTAAAACAGTTTCTTTGTCGTAATAATTAAACAAAGTTTTAATTAACCATTTAGGGTAACTATATTTTACACTTAAATATTCTTCCAAATTTTTGTCTTTGTTTGGAAATGAAATTTTGCTATTTAATATATTTTTTAAGGTTGCATTTACAAACCCACTTACATTTTTATTAAACCTTTTTACAATTTCAACTAGTTCGTTAACTATTGTGTACTTTGGAATACTATTTAAAAATATTCCAGCATAAGTTCCAATTTTTAAAGCAACTAGTGTTTCAACACTTGGAAACTTTTGTGCAAACTGTTTAATAATGTACTCTAATGCTATGTCGTGTTCAACAACTCCATAAACAATTTTAGTAATTAAACCTTTATTAACACCATCTTCCATATTGTATAGTGCATTATTTAATTCAACACTAAGATAGGAATTTTTAACATAAATTTTATATAAAATGTTGTAACTATAATTTAACTCTTTGTTCAACCAATCACACTTCCTACTTCAATTTTTCTTCCATTTAAATAACTTTTGCTATTCATTCTTTTGCCACCTTCTGGTTGCAAATCCTGTATTTGCACAAATCCGTCTAATGCTTTAATAATAAGCCCAGATTTGTTTGTTGAATATGCCACTTCGCCACATTTAAAATTTTCTAATTTTAAATTGTACTTATTACACAATTCTTCACTTAAAATAGTTGCAGAATAAACTTTAAAATTTTTATCGTTTAAAATAAAATGTGCAACAGGATTTAGGTTAACCCCTTTAATTAAATTTACAATGTCTTTTGCACTTTTTGTAAAGTCTAATTTACACATATCTTTGCTAATCATTGTGCAATGTGTTGCTTCATTTTCATTTTGTTTGGTGTAAGTTGCAACGCCATTTTTTATGTCATCTAAAACTTTTAAAATACACTCAGCACCCAACTCACTAAGTTTTGGATATAAGTTTTCAGCAGAATCTGTTGGCTCTATATTTATAGTTTTAATGTACATAATATCGCCATCGTCCATTCCTACACCACTTTTTAATATAGTAATTCCTGTTTCCTTTTCGCCATTTATTAATGCCCATTGAATAGGTGCAGCACCTCTATATTTAGGAAGAATACTTCCATGGATATTTAAAGTTCCAATTGGTGTAATTTCTAAATTTTCTTTACTTAAAATTTGCCCATAAGCACATGTAATCATAACATCAGCATTATATTTTTTTAATATTTCAGTGCCTTCTTTTCTTATTTTTTTAAATTGATGCACATCTATATTGTGGCTTAAAGCACATTTTTTTACAGGGCTAGGCTCTAACTTGTTTCCCCTTTTGCCCATAGCATCAGGTTGTGTTACAACAGCCACAACTTCGTGGTGCTTAATTAATGCTTCAAGTGGTTTTATTGCAAACTCAGGTGTTCCTAAAAATATTACTTTCATTTAACCAATCCTTTTAGTTTAATATAAAAGATTTTTTTATATTAGAAATTTTTATTTTTTTATTATTTTATTTTTTAGAATTTTGGTTGTTGTTTTTATTTTTTGGTTTGTATTCTTCAACCATAATATCAGTAAATAGTTTTCCATTTAAGTGGTCAATTTCGTGACACAAACAAACTGCCAATAAATCAGTTCCTGAAATCATAAAAGGTTTTCCAAATCTGTCAAATGCTTTAACAGTTACATTTAATGGTCTATTGCAATAGCCACTTATTCCCTTAACACTTAAACAACCTTCAACATTATATTGATTACCTTCCGCCTTAATAATTTCAGGATTTACTAATTCCAAAAACATATTATTAACATCAACAATTACTACTCTTTTAAGAACGCCAACTTGTGGAGCAGCAAGCCCAACTCCATCGCCTTTAATCATTGTTTCTTTCATGTCGTCAAGTAGTTGCCAAAGCCTTTCATTGTATTCAACAACAGGTTTACTAATTTTCCTAAGTAATTCGTTGTCGGAATAAATTATATTTCTTAATGCCATAATCTCTCCTTTTTTTATTATCAACTAAAATTGTTTGGGTTGATTTCAACAAATATTTGTACATTATTATTATACATAGATTCTACATTTAAGTAAATGTTATCTAAAAGATTTTTGTCTAGCACTCTCATTACAATTTGATACCTATGCTTTCCTTTTACTTTTGTAACAGGTGCTCTCATTGCTTCTAAAAACACAATGCTTTCTTTATTTTGCATTTTTAATTCTTTAAGTTTTAAAAATAGGTCGTGAGTGATTGAAAGTGCAATATCATCATTTGTGCTGGTTATTAAAATCCTAACCAATGTGCTAAATGGTGGAAATTTTGTTGTTTCTCGTAAATTAATTTCTTTTTTGTAAAAGTTTTTGTAATCATAAGCACAAGCAAAATTATAAACATAATGTTTTGGAAAATATGTTTGAAGAACAACATTTCCTTTTTTTTCTGCTCTACCTGCTCTGCCTGCAACTTGCGTTACTAATGCAAAAGTTTTTTCTGTTGCTTTGTAATCGCTAAAATACAAACTTAAATCGGCATCTAAAATTCCAACAAAAGTAATTGCTGGAAAATCGTGACCTTTTGAAATCATTTGAGTTCCAACTAAAATAGCGGGTTTTGTTTGTTCAAATTCCTTTAAAATTTTTTCGTGAGCATTTTTAGTTGAAGTTGTGTCCAAGTCCATTCTAAAAATTTTAACATCTGGAAAGATTTTTTGTAGTTCAAAAACAACTCGTTCTGTGCCAACTCCACCCAATTTTATATTTTTACTACCACACTCTGGACAACCTGTTAAAACCTTAAATTTTTTGCCACAGTAATGACATTTTAACAAATCATCTTCTTTGTGGTACGCTAACGAAACATCACAATCGGTGCATTTTGGAACATAGCCACAATCTCTGCACATTAAAAAGGAACTATAGCCTCGTCTATTAATAAATATTAATGATTGTTCGTTATTTGAAATTGCTGTTTGAAGCCCTGCCAATAGTAATGGCGAAAATGGTGATGTGTTGCCATTTCTAAATTCTTTTGCCATATCAACTATTTCAATGCTAGGCATAGGATTATTGTTAATTCTTGTAGGAAGTTCAAGCAATTTATATTCGCCAATTTGAGCAAGATAATAACTTTCAATATTTGGCGTTGCAGAACCTAAAAGCAAACTACATTTGTTATATCTACACCTAAATTTAGCAACTTCAACTGCACTATATCTAGGATTGCTGTCTGAAATGTATGAGCCGTCATGTTCCTCATCGATTATTATTACACCTAAATTTTTAAGTGGTGCAAATATGGCAGACCTTGCCCCAATAACTATTTTTGCTTCGCCTTTTAAAATCCTTTGCCACTCATCAAACTTTTCGCCATCATTTAATCCACTATGCAAAACTGCAACCAATTCACCAAACCAACTAGTAAAATTTTGCACCATTTGTGGTGTTAAAGAAATTTCTGGCACAAGCAAAATAGCAGTTTTGTTTATGCTTAAAAAATGCTTAATAATGTTTTTATAAACTTCAGTTTTGCCACTGCCCGTTACTCCATGAAGCAAGTAAAAATTAGGTTCATTTATAACACTATCTACAACCTTTTGTTGATTAATGGTTAATGTGTTTTCTTTTTTTGATGTAACACTACTGTGTTTTAATCTATTTTTTTTAACTGTTTTTGTTGTTAAAGCATTTTTATTAATTAAAGTATTTACAGTTGAATTGCCAAACATTTTGCACAAATTAGACTTAGTTTCAAAGTCTTTATTTTTTAAATATTCAATTAAATTAATTTGGTTTTTTGCATTTTTGTTTGGAGCAAAACTTGAATTTTTATTTAATTCTATTAAAATGTCAGTTAATTCTTTTGTGTTTTTCCTAACAGTTGACGGAACAACCAAGTGAATTGCATCAATTAATCTTAAATGATTTATTTGTTTTAAAAAATAAATCAAACTCAAGCTTTCATCTGTAATTAAAGGCTCACTAGATGTTGGTTCAATAATATCTTTAACCAATTTTTTGTCTAAATCACAAGTGTCAGTTAATTGCATAACATAGCCTTCAACTTTTCTTCCACCAAAAGGCACTAAAACACGCATGCCCACAACAATGTTGTGTGCATCATTAATGTGATAATCAAATAGTTTATCAATATTATTATTGCTAACATCTACTACAACTTTTGCAAACATACCTATTCCATTTAAAAAATGTCCTATTGCCGAAATTATGCAATAGAACATAAAATTTAAGTTTACAATAGATTAAATTAAATAATTCTACCACTATAAACTTCATTAACTGCTTGTGTGGTTTCTTTTGTTTTTTCCCTAACTTCTTCTGGTTCAACTTTTTGCAAATATTTTGCCCTTTTTGAAACCAAAACTGCAAGTTTATATGGATTACCAACTTTTTTAACTAAAGCATCAATAGGTGGTTCTAATAACATTTTTGATTCTCCTTAAAGTTTATAAATTACCTTATATTACATAAATATTATAATAGTAAATTAATATAAAAACAACAATTTTAACTAAAAAATAACAATTTCTATTTAATTAAATTTTGAAACTCATCTTCATTAATTACTTTTACATTTAAAGCATTTGCTTTTGTTAGTTTACTTCCAGCACTTTCGCCTGCTATTACTAAATCTGTGTTTTTGCTTACACTTGACACAACATTTGCTCCAAAACTTTCAAGTAATGTTTTTGCTTCATCTCGTGTGTAATTTTGCAATGTTCCAGTTAGAACTACATTTTTACCTTTAAAATTTTCGTTGTAATTTACAACATTTGTGTAGTTTATTTTAATTCCTGCATTTAACAAATCATTTAAGTTTTTTAATCCATAATTGCTATTAAAATAATCATAAATGCTTTTTGCAATAACTTCACCTATGTCGTTTATGCTTACTAAATCTTCAATTTTGGCATTTTTTAAATCATTTAATGTTGCAAACCTTTTTGCTAAATCTTTTGCTGTTTTTTCGCCAACACCATTTATTCCAAGAGCATAAATAAAATTTGCAAAATTTACATTTTTGCTTTTTTCAATACCATCTAAAATATTGCTAATTTTTTTATCTTTAAATCCTTCTAAGTCTTCAAAATCAGAATATGTTAGTTTATATAAATCAGCTAGTTCATTTACCCCAACATCATTATGAAGTAATTTTAAAGTTTTTTCATTTAAACCTTCAATATTCATTGCATTTCTACTGCAAAAATGTGTTAGTTTGTCTGTAATTTGTTCTGTGCAAAATTCTTTGTTTGGACAAAATAAATTTGCACCAATTTCAATAAGTTCTGCCCCACAACTTGGACAAACAACAGGCTTTTTTATGTCTTCACTATTATCTAAATATTCCGCCACCCTTAATATTTCAGGAATAACCTCGTTGCTTCGTCTAACAAATACTCTACTATGAAGTTTAACACCTTTTCTTAAAATGTCACCATAATTGTTTAGTGTTGCCCTTTTTACTGTAGCACCTGCTAGTTCAATAGGGTCTATTTCAGCAATAGGTGTAATTTTTCCTGTTCTGCCAACTTGCCAAACAATGTTTTTAACTTCACTAGTTCTTTCAACAGCTTCAAATTTAAACGCAATTCCCCATTTTGGATACTTTATTGTGTACCCCAAATCTTCTTGAACTTGGCAACTATTAACATAAATAACAGCACCATCAATTAATATATCCAAATCAAGTTTAGACTTATCTATTTCTTCAACACTTTTCTTTAATTCTTCATATCCGTTTAGAACCTTAAAATAATCGCCCACAAAAAATCCATTTTCAATTAAAAAATTGTGTGCTTCACTTTGGGTTTTAAAAGTTTTTCCTTCTATATACAAAACATCATAAAAGAATAAGTCAATGTTTCTGCTTCTAGTAATTGATAGGTCAAGTGTTCTAATTGCTCCAGCAACTGCATTTCTTTCATTTTTTAATGGTTCGTTTGCACTTTCGTTGTATGCTTTTAAAACACTTTTACGCATCATTGCCTCGCCACGAACTTCCAACTTGCCCTTAAACGGAATTGTTAAAGGAACAGTTTTGATTGTTAAAACTTGCTTGCTAACATCTTCGCCAACACTTCCATTTCCCCTAGTTGCAGCACAAACAAATTTACCATTTTCGTAAGTTACAGCAATAGACAAACCATCATATTTATAACTTAAAGTGTATTCTTGCTTGCCAAATTGTTTTTCAATATCGTTGCACCAATTATATAATTCGTCATAAGAATTTACTTTGTTTAAACTATACAATTTTTTTATGTGAGTGTGTTTTTCAAAACCTTTTAAAATTTCATCACCAACTCTTAGTGTTGGTGAATTTGGTAAAACAATGCCAATCTCATTTTCTAGCGCAACTAATTCATCATATAGTTTGTCGTACTCAGCATCAGAAATTACAGGATTGTCTAGCGAATAATAACTATATGAATAATAATTTAATTTTTCAACTAATTCACGCATTTTTGCATTTTTTTCCATTAAATTAGCCATAATTACTCCTTAACATTTAAAAAAGCAAACTTTTAATTTTTCTTTAATATTTTAAGTGGAGCAAATGCCAAAGACAAAGTTTTTACTCCAAGTGCACCAAAATCAACAGAAACATAACTATTATCGCCCATTTTTTCAAGTTTTATAATTTTTCCAATTCCAAATTTGATGTGCGAAACAGTTGTTCCAACTGTGTAATCTTCTAAGTTTATTGTTTGTTTTTTATCCTCAAAATATTTGTCAACCATTGACACACTACCGTGTTGGTTAGGTGTTTTTTGAGATTCATACGAACTATTTGTTTTATTTGCATAATTTTGATTGTCACTACTGATATTGTTGTAACTTTTTCCATAGTTTAAGTAGTTTTGGAAATTAAACCCACTTTTTTTGTTGGCAAAAGAATTATCTTCATCAAACCCAAAATTATAACTTGCTTTTTGCTGTACTGGGTCAACTAAACCCATTTCACGAATAAATCTGCTTTCGATTGTGTATCTTCTGCTACCATACAAAAATCTAGATTTAGCACGGGTTATGTAAGCCTCATCTTTTGCACGAGTTACTGCAACATACATAAGCCTCCTGTCTTCTTCTAAATCGTTTATGTTATCCAAACTCCTTGCAAGTGGGAAAAGACCTTCTTCACACCCTACCACAAACACAACTTTAAATTCTAAGCCTTTGCATGCATGAACAGTGCTTAAAACAACACTATTTCCATCATCGTTGTTGGAATCCATTTCACTTTCAAGGGTTACACTTTCCAAATAATTAGACAAAGTTGCATCTGCATTATTCTCTTCAAAAGTTTTTATACTTTGCAATAATGTGTCAATATTTAATTTTCTATTTTCATTTTCTTCATTTCTTTCAGCATACTCTAAAAGTATATTTGAAGACTTTACAACTTTTTCAACAAAATCATACAATCCCATATTTTCGTAGTCGCTTTTTAATTCCTTTAGTAGGAAACTTAGTGGTGCTAATTTTGTTACAAGTGATTGCGAAACAGAATACTCTTCAATGTTTAAAATAAGGTTAAATAAAGACACATTTTGCTCTTTGCATAGTATTAGCAATTTGTCAATGCTTGCTTGTCCTATGCCTCTTTTTGGCACATTAATTACACGAAGCAAACTTGTGTCGTCTTTAGTGTTGACAAAACATTTTAAGTACGCCAAAACATTTTTAATTTCTGCCCTTTCAAAAAATTTAAAGTTGCCATAAACAGTGTACGGAATATTGTAATTTAACAACCTTTCTTCAAAATTATAGGTTAAAGCATTTACTCTACAAAGAATTGCGATGTCACTATATTTATAGTTTTTTGCGTATGTTAGATTGCTTATGGTTCTAACAACATATTCTGCTTCATCTTTTTCGTCATAAGCATTATATAAAGAAACTTGTTTGCCCTCATCATTTTCGGTCCAAAGTTCTTTATCAATTCTTGAAGTGTTATTTTTAATTAATTTATTTGCAACTTTTAAAATGTTTTTTGTGCTTCTGTAATTTTGTTCTAGTTTATAATATTTTGCATTTGGAAAATCTAACATTAAATTTTTTAAATTTTCAATATTAGCCCCACGCCAACTATAAATACTTTGGTCCTCATCACCAACAACAAACAAGTTTTTATGAACAGTGCACAATAATTTTATTAATTTATATTGAACAGTGTTTGTGTCTTGAAATTCGTCTACATGAATATACATAAATTTGTTAGAGTAATAATTTAAAACATTTGGATTTGTTTTAAATAGTTCCAAACATCTAAGAAGCAAATCATCAAAATCCAAGGCATTGTTGGATTTTAGTTCATTTTGATATAATTCATAAACTTTGCAAATGTTTTCAATATCTTTATTTGCTGCATTATATTTCAAATATTCATTAGGTTCTAGCCCTTCATTTTTTGCTTTTGAAATATGCCACATAACATTTTTTTTGAAATCATCATTTGAATCTAATTTTTGTTCATTTAAAATTCTTTTAATAACCTTGTCTTGATCGTCTGTGTCATAAATTGTAAAAAATCTATTAAATCCATCTATGTAACTTATGTTTTCTCTTAAAATTTTTGCACACATTGAGTGAAATGTGCTAACCCAAACACCTTGCGCATTGCTTACTACTCTACTTAACCTTTCTTTAAGTTCGTTTGTTGCTTTGTTTGTAAATGTTATTGCTAAAATATTTTCAGGCTTTACATTTTTGTCTAAAATTAAGTGGAAAATCCTATGAGTTAAAACCCTTGTTTTTCCACTTCCTGCACCTGCTGTTACAACCACAATTCCATCTGTGTCCAATGTTGGAAGTAGTTGTTCTTTATTTAAACTATCTAAATTGTAATACAAATTTTCCATATTGAAATTATAACATAATATATATTTTTTATAAAGCAATAAAATATTTTAATTTTAGTTATTTTAATAAATTTAGTAATCAAAAATATTAATTAAAAAAATAGCATAAAAATTTTTATGCTACTATCCAATTTTTTCTTGTATGTTTTTAAAATACAATTCCTTTGCTTTATTGTACTTTTCACAAAGCCTTAAAATATAATTTTGTTTTTCGGTTTCATTTAATTTTGAATATATGGAGTAATCACATAGTTCTCTAATTGGTGTAAAGTTATCTTCATTTTGACTAAGAAGTTCAAAAACCTTTTTATTAAAATTGTCATTGTCGGAGTTATTAATTAAAACAAAATTAAGTTCTGCGTTCATCTTTTTAATAGATGAAATGTTTTTATAATAATAACTATTTAAAAAATTGCTCTTTAAATTTTTAACATCTTTATAATTTCCTTCTTTTAATCTTTGTTTTGCCATTAATGCTAACTTTTTAAATTCTGAAATTTTTGCCATTTTGTATCTCCCATTTTTTATAAAAATTTTTATGTATTAAAACATTAACCTAATTATAAATCATTAAAAAAATAAAAGATTACAAAACCAAAATTAGTTATTTTTCTACAAAAAAACATATATTACTTAAAATATCGCAAAAAATGACAACAAAAAAATTATCATTAAGTTTTAATAAAATTAAAATTAAAATTTACGAATATTTGATTTATTAATATATTTTTGATATTATTAAATTAGAAAATAAAACTAAGCAAAAGGTATTCAAATGAAAGTTATAAAATGTCCGTCATGTGGAGCAAAAGTTAAACCTGATTCAAATATATGTGAATATTGTGGTTCAACTTTTGATGTTAATGAAATTGAAACTATTTCAAACATAAAAAAATCTAAACCAAAATTGAGTTGTGATGAATTGATTAAAGTAATTGAAACTTCAAATAACTTTAACATTAAATCCACTTTAATTGCAAAATTGCCAATAATTATTTTTGCATTAATATGGTGCTCAATAACAATATTTATGGGAGTAAGTTCTTTAAAATATTTAAGTAGAATATTTTCAGTTATTCCATTTTTGTTTACAGTGTTTGGAGTTTGCATATTTGTTCCAATAATAATTAGCAACGGAGGAAGAGGACACATTAAAAAAATTGTTTCGTTGCTTAAAGAAAATAAAATAAACGATGCTTTCAACTATGCAAAACAAAACACCTATAAAAATGATAATGTGCTTGCCATAAGTATTTTGATTGGTTTTTATTTGTGTGGCGATTTAAATTATGCATATTCAAACATAAAAAGACTAAATGCTTTAACTATAACTAGTTATTCTAAATCTACTTCTGCACTGGTTGACATTTTTAATTATTTTGAAATTAACACAAAAAGCAACTAAAAAACATTAAAGAATAAATTAAAAAAGTAACACAAATTACATATTACTGTTTTAAATAACAAACAAAAAAACACTACATTAAAGTAGTGTTTTTTATTTTATTCTTATTTCATTTTTTTGCTGCGTTTGATTGCTGCTTTTTGTTTTTTCTTCGCTTTAACACTTGGTTTTTCGTATTGTTCGTGTTTGCGAATATCGCCAATTATGCCATCTTTTTGACATTTACGTTTAAATCTTTTGATAGCACTTTCAACTGATTCGTTTTCGTTAACTTTAACTGTTGACAACTTTTTTCACCCACTTTGTTTAAAAATTTCTATTAAATTATACATTATAACTAAATTTTGTCAAGCAAATAAACAAAAATTAGTTATAAAACACACTAAATGTATTCTATTAACACATTTTTACTTACTTAATAATTAAATGTAAATTAAAAAATTTTAAATATTAAAGTTGTTCCCATTTTAATTCTTTACCACTTAAAATATGAACATGTAAATGATGAACGCTTTGGCCTGCAAATTCCCCTTGATTAATAATTAACCTATACCCTTTATCTAAGCCAAGTGTGCTTTGCATAATACTTAGTTTATGCAAACATTCCCCTAGTTTGTGTGCTTGTTCAATGCTTTGTTGGTTTAAAAATTGGTAATGCTCTTTTACAATCAACAAATAATGAATTGGTGCAATAGGATTAATGTCTTTAATTATTATCATATTATCATCCTCAAAAACTTTTGAAGATGTAACATCTCCTTTAATCATTTTACAAAATAAACAATTTTCTTCCATGATAATCTCCTTTTTTATGCTTCTATAACCAAAGCCCCATCTAAATATGGCTTTTCAATTTTTACTTTAACAAAATCATTTAACTTATAATTGTTATTTTTTAAATACACTTTTACATAATTTTCTGTGTAGCCTGTTACATATTCGCCTACAATCTCTTCAATTAGTAGTGTGTAATTTCCTTTTAGGCTATTTATATATTCTTGTTTTAATTCGTCTTTTATTTTTTCTAAAATACGAACACGCTTATGCCTTTCGTCGTTTGTAATGTTTTTAAATTTATATGCAACAGTTCCTCTTCTTGGGCTATATGGGAAAATGTGAATATTTCCAAATTTTGCTTTTTTTATTGTTTCAATAGTTTCAAAAAATTCGTCTTCCGATTCATCACTAAACCCAACAATAACATCTGTTGTTATGTTGCAATTAGGAAAATATTCTCTTAACAAATTACACTTTTCCAAATATATTTCTTTTGTGTAGTGCCTATTCATCTTTTTTAATATTGAATTGCTTCCACTTTGCATTGACAAATGAAAATGTGGACAAAGATTTGAAATTTCTTTTATTTTTTCTAAAAACTCTTTTGTTATTACATTTACTTCCAAACTTCCAATTCTAATTCTTGCATTTATGTCTTTTAATGCGTAAAGCAAGTCGCCAAGTGCTAATTTGTTGTTAATTTTGTAACTTGATAAATCAATTCCAACAACAACAATTTCATTAACTATTTTTTCTAATTTTTTGGCTTCTAAAACAATTTCACTTAAATCTCTACTTCTACTTCTACCTCTTAAATAAGGTATTAAGCAATAAGAACAAAAGTTGTTACAACCATCTTGAACCTTTAAAAATGCACGAGTTGTGTTTACAGTTGGATTTGAAATGCTATTATAAATTAAAGTACTATCATAAACATTGTAAATTGAATTATTAATTAAATTCAAAATTTCTTGTTTGTTTTCTATTCCAATTGCACTATAAACATTTGGATATTTTTTAAATTGCTCAACATTGTTTTGGCTTGCACAACCCATAACAATAATTTTTGCGTTTGGATTTAACTTTAAAAGTTTAGAAATATATTGTCTGCTCTTTTTTTCTGATTCGTTTGTTACAGCACAAGTGTTTATTATATAAATGTCTGCAAACTCATGATTATATGACACTTCATAACCATTGTTTAATAAAATAGTTGCAATGGAATCAAGTTCATATTTGTTTACTTTACAACCCAAATTCACCAAAACTGCTTTCATTTGTTCCACTCTCCAAAGGCATACATTAAAACACTAGACAATGCAATACATGCAGTTTCTGCTCTTAAAATTCTAGGCCCCATGGTTACTTTAATTGCACCATAATTTTCTAGCATTTCAACTTCATCAACATCAAAACCACCTTCGCTTCCAACAACAACTGCAATATTTTTTGCATTAATATGTGTGTTTATTACACTTTGTATATTATTTGAATTTTCTTTTTCATAAGGAAGCAAAACCAAATCGTAATTTTTAAATTCCTGCACAATGTCTTTTATGTTTTTTATTTCACAAATTTTTAATGGAATTGAACGCTTGCATTGTTTAACACTTTGATTTGCTGTGTTTGTTAATTTTTGAACCAAATTTTTGCTGCCCAATGCAACAGTAAACTTAGTTATAATTGGGCACAATGTGTTAACACCTAATTCATTTAATTTTTGCACAACAAGTGGCATATTATCGCCTTTTATTATTGCCTGATAAATTGTTACATTTATTTTAGGGTCATAAACATTTTTTGTTTTATTTAAAACTTTAAGTTTGGTTTCTTTTTTTAATATGTCACAAATTTCACATTCATAATCAAAACCATCGCCCATAACAACAATTATGTGCTCACCTTTTTTTAACCTTAAAACATTGCTTAAATGATTGTGTTCCACTCCATCTAATGTTATTTGGTTATTATTAAAATTTGCCTTATCAATAAAAAATCTTTTTAATTCCATATTCAATAAATTTTTAACCACACAAAATTGCAATAGCAATACTAGTAATTATTATTTAAAATTTTATAATTAATTTAATTAAAATTTAACGCTAAATTAACGCTAAAAATTTTCATTAAATTATTTTAAAGCCCCATAATGGCACTTGTTAACATAAATGTTCTTGCCATTTGATTTAAAATTGTTCTTGGCCTAATCCTTGGTTGGCGTGATGTTCTGCCATTTAACTCATCTAAAGTTTTTTCACGAGATTTGTTTGCATCAATTTGATTCATTTGCTCCTCATGATAAACTTGGTTTAAATTTCTAATTACCCCATCAAGTTCGGACTCTCCACGGCTTTTGTACTCGGTAAATGAAGCATCACGAAGCAATAAATTTAAACTTTCTGAAACTTTATATTTATGTTTAAAAAATCTTTCCCTTAACCACATAGGTGCTCTTTCGTTCATATAATTAACAAGCAAATTGCCCATTGTCCAAATATCGCCCCTATTGTTTTCAAGGTCAAATAACAATTCCTTAAAATTATCTAAATCTCTTTTTTCCATTCCCCTTTCTTCTAGTTGAACATAAAAGTCATTTGCTTCATCAATTATTTGGTCACTGAATTTTGCATAATCTGGACTGTCTAGATCCATTTCGTTAAATTTATACATAAATTCGCCATCACTTTTTTTCTTTTTTATACCCATAACAACACGAGCATTATAAATTTCAATTTCAACAGGCAAAAAACCTAATGCACTAAATGCATAAACATATCCCATTATATTTTTTTCGTATTCATTCATATTTTCGTGTTCGTAACGCATAAAACACCTACTTTAATTTATTTTAATATTATATAATAACATTTTAATGATTGCTTTGTATATTGTTTTTTAAAAAAAATAGAACTATGTCAGTTCTATTTTTTAATCTAAATTACTTAAATCTTTAACATATGATTTATATCTAGCATAATTTGAAGAATCTTTTGACAATGTTTCAAGCAATTTCTTTTCTTCTTTACTTAAAGATTTTGGACTTTCTGCAATAATTGTTACTAAAATATCACCATTGCCTAATTTCTTTAAATTTTTAATTCCTTTGTTTTTTAATTTAAATACAGTGTTGCTTTGTGTAAGTGGTGGAATTGTTAATTTTTGTTTTCCTGTAACTAGTGGAATTTCTATTTCACCACCAAGCAATAGTGTGTAAAAAGGAACATAAACTTTAAGTAGTAAGTTTGACCCATCTCTAACAAATAGTGGGTGTTCTTTAACTTTAACATCAATTATAAGTTCACCATTTGCGCCACCATTTCTGCCTGCGTTACCACCATTTTTTAAGGTTAAAACTTCACCATTATCAACACCTGCAGGAATGTTTACTTCAATTTTTGAAAGTTTGTTTAAGTGCCCTAAACCATTACAATATTCACATTTTGTTTTTATGGACTTTCCTGTTCCATTACAACTTTTACAAACACCTTGTGTAACCATACGACCAAATATAGTGTCTTGGGTGTATCTTACTTGACCACTTCCACCACACTCACTACATTTTGTGTATTCTGTTCCACCTTTTGCACCAGTTCCACTGCAATGAGTGCAAACTTCATCTCTATTTAAACTGAAAATCTTTTTGCAACCTAGTGCGGCTTCGGTAAAAGTTAGAGTTATGCCAACTCTAATATCGCTACCCTTTATTGGTGCTTTTGCACTTCTGGTTTGTGCACCACCAAATGATCCACCTGTAAAAATATTAAATATGTCACTAAATCCACCACTAAATCCACCAAAATCTCCAAAACCACCAAAGCCAGAAGAATTGCCACCAAAACCATTAAATGTTGGACCATCTGCCGAACCGAATTGGTCGTAATTTCGTCGTTTGGTTTCGTCTGACAAAACTTCATAGGCTTCGTTGATGTTTTTAAATTTTTCAGCGGCTTCAGGGTTATCTTTATTAAGGTCGGGGTGATATTTTTTTGCTAGTTTTCTATATGCACTTTTAATTTCATCTGCACTAGCATTTTTATCAACACCAAGTTCCTCATAATAATTCTTATTAGCCATTATTTTCCCTTAAAAATTATTTATTTTTCTTGTCGTCATCATCATCAACAACAACTTCATCATCTTTGTTTTTGTTTTTTGATTGTTCTTCTTGTGCTTTTGCTTGTTCTGCTGCTGCTTGATATAGTTTTGTTACAACTTCATTGCTTTCTTTGCTTAATTTTTCAATAGCATTTTTAATTGCTTCGGTTTCTGTGCTTTCACATTCTTTTTTGCATTCTTCTATTGCTTTTTCTAGTTTTTCTTTGTCTTCTGCACTAATTTTGTCACCATTTTCTTTTAACATTTTTTCTAATGATAAAATTAAGTTTTCAGCACTGTTTTTAGTGTCTACATATTCTTTTTGTTTTTTATCTTCTTCAGCATGTGCTTTTGCTTCTTCAACAGCCTTGTTGATTTCATCTTCACTTAGATTACTTGATGCTGTAATTGTTATGCTTTGTGATTTGTTTGTGCCAAGGTCTTTTGCAGAAACTGAAACAATACCATTTGCATCAATATCAAAGGTTACTTCAATTTGTGGAACACCTCTTGGTGCTGGTGGTATGTCGTTTAATTGGAAACGACCAAGTGTTTTGTTGTCTTTTGCAAATTCTCTTTCACCTTGCAATACATGGATGTCAACACCTGGTTGATTGTCGGCTGCTGTACTAAATACTTGTGATTTTTTTGTTGGGATTGTTGTGTTTCTTTCAATTAATTTTGTAAACACTCCACCCAAAGTTTCAATACCAAGTGACAATGGAGTTACATCTAGCAACAATACATCTTTAACATCTCCTGCTAAAACACCACCTTGAATTGCTGCACCAATTGCAACACATTCATCTGGGTTAATTCCTTTGTAAGGGTCTTTACCAACTTCATTTTTAACTGCTTCAACAACAGCAGGAATTCTTGTGGAACCACCAACTAACAACACTTTTGAAATGTCGCTATATGAAAGTTTTGCATCTTTCATTGCTCTACGCATAATTTCAAGTGTTCTATCAACAAACTTTTTAGTAATGTCATCAAATTTTGCTCTTGTTAAATCATATTCTAAATGTTTTGGGCCTGTTGCATCTGCTGTAATAAATGGCAAGTTAATTGTAGTTTTTGTAACTGCTGAAAGGTCAATTTTTGCCTTTTCTGCGGCTTCTTTTAATCTTTGCATAGCAAGTTTGTCAGTTGACAAATCAATTCCGTTTGACTTTTTAAATTCGTCAAGCAATAATTTCATAATCTCTTCATCAAAGTCATCACCACCAAGTTTTACATCACCATTTGTTGCGATAACCTCAAATACGCCATCACCAATTTCAAGAATTGAAACGTCAAATGTGCCACCAACAAGGTCATAAACCAAAATCTTTTGACTCTTGTTTTCGCCCTTATCTAGTCCGTAAGCTAATGCTGCAGCAGTTGGTTCGTTAATTATTCTTAAAACATCTAGTCCTGCAATTTTACCAGCATCTTTTGTTGCTTGTCTTTGACTATCGTTAAAGTAAGCAGGAACAGTTATAACTGCTTGTGTTACTTTTTCTCCC
>CALVNY010000024.1 GCA_944350085.1 uncultured Clostridia bacterium
ATCTAAGATGATGTTTATGCCACGTTCATGGCACGCATCGATGAGGGCTTCTAAATCATCCATCGTTCCATAATTCGGATCTATCTCAAGATAATTAGCAGAATCGTATTTATGATAACTGGGTGAAGTGAAGATAGGCATGAGCCAAATGCCGTTATAACCTAAGTCTTCGATGTAATCTAATTTTTCAATTATGCCTTGCAAATCACCCACGTGATCACCGTTTGAATCATAATAACTTCCGACAAAAATTTCATAGAAATTACGATAATCGTCGTCAATGATATGTGTGGAAGTGAGATCTTCAGGAATTCTTTCGCCATTTTCAAAAGGCGGATCGGGTGGAACGTCCGGTGTATTATCACAACTAGCAAGAGCCGTAATACTTACGATAGCGACAATAGATAAGGGAAAGAATTTATTAGGCATAAGATTAACCTTTAACGGCGCCTCCAGCAATACCTTCAACGTAATAACGTTGTAGCCAGAAGAATAAGGCTAAGATAGGAACGGAGACGAAGACACCACCAGCACAGAATGTGTTGAATTGTGTACGCATGTCTTCTTTAGATATCATCTGTCTTAAACCGACAGCGACGTTCATAAGATTTTGATTACCTTGTGCAAGATAAGCAGCCATCATATAATCGCCCCATGGAGCGGTAAAAGACATTAAAATTGTGTAAATGACGATCGGTTTTGATAACGGAAGAATGATACGCCAGAAGACAGTGTTATTCGTACCGCCATCGATGAGAACAGCTTCATCTAACGATTTAGAAATCGTATCGAAGAAACCTTTAGCAATGTAATAAGACATAGCAGAACCAGCTACATAAAGAATGATGAGGGAGTAGATGGAGGTGCTTAAACCTAATAATTGCAAGATGTTATAAGTGACGACCATGCCGAGGAAGCCAGGGAACATACCGATGATGAGGATAAGTTTCATAAATCCCTGACGGCCTCTAAATCTTAGTCTCGAAAGAGCATAAGCAGTCATGAGGACGAGAACTGTTTGTAAAACAGCAGTCACGATAGCGATGATGAAAGTGTTGAGAAACCAAATACCAAATGGATAATTCGGATCCGTGAATAATTTGACATAATTATCCATCGTCCAATTTTCAGGCCAGAATGCACCAACCTTAAATTCAGCTGATAAGGATTGCAAAATTAAATAGATGAAGGGGAAGAGCCAAATGACACACATGATAGCGAGAATGACGTAAATCGTAATACGAATTGTATTCTCACGTGCTTTTTGTGAACGATAATTCTTTTTCTTATTGCCCATTGTTAAACTAGCCATTATTGGAAATCCTCCTCGTTCTTAACTGAATTGGAACGTCCGTAGAAGATGAGCGAGAAGAATGCGACGACAGCAAAGACAAAGACACCTAAGACGGAGGCTGCGCCATAATCTTTATAGGCATTCTCAACAGTCATCTTATAAATCCAAGTGATGAGCAAGTCTGTCTCACCGACACCATTCAATTGTTGAATGGAACCGACACCTTGGAATAAAGGACCACCTGATGTTAATAAGTAGATGATATTGAAGTTATTGATATTACCGACGAATTGAGAGATGAGGTATGGAGTGGTGATGAATAGCATGTAAGGAAGAGTAATCTTCATGTACATCTTAAATGGTGAAGCACCATCAATTCTTGCCGATTCATATAAATCAGTAGGAATATTCATCAAAATACCAGAGCAGATGAGCATGGTATATGGAATACCAACCCAAGTGTTGACGACGATGATGACGACTTTAGCGATGACACCATCGGACAACCATTTGACTGCTTGGCCACCCATGCTAGTAATCCATGAGTTGAAGATACCGTAGTTTTCATTGAACATTTGTTGCACTAAGAGGAGTGAGACAAATTGTGGGACAGCGATAGTCGTTACAAGGACTGTACGCCATAACTTTTTAAGTTTAATTCCTTTGCGGTTGATCATGACGGCGACGACCATACCGATGAAGTAGTTTGAGAAAGTGGCAAAGAATGCCCACGTAAGCGTCCAAGCGAGAACGAGAAGAATCGTCTGTAAGAAGATGAATGATCCAGTAGCGGAGGCGCTAGAGGTAAACATCATCTGATAATTTTGCCAACCGACCCATTCAAATAGAGCAGCATTAGGCAAGTGATAACTATTGTAGTTGGTAAAACCAACTAATACCATGTAAATGACAGGAACAATAGTGAAGAGAATTAATCCAACAACTGGTACAGATAAGAGTAAGGTGTGGAATTTTTTACCTAAGAAATCCTTCATGTATTGTTTGTCTGATTCATGATGGCCGATTCTTTCAAGATCGCATAAGATTTTAGCGGACTTGATGGAGGAGTACCAAACGACAATCATGAATAAGCTAAGCAAAATGGTAAAAATAGCAAATAGTAGAATAGTAAATGAGTTATCGTAGTTAATAGCGACATTGACGTAGCCGGTTCCAGAAGGGTTTGGAACACCAGTACTAATCGATGAGAAAGTACCTAATGAAGCAAGTAGTGCAAGTTGAGGACCACCTGCTAGGATCATATAAACAATATATACAATTTCATATACTAAGGCTGCACACCCGCGCACCACTTGATGGCGTGTAATAGAACCAAAGCCACAGAATAAGAATGATAATCTAACACGTGCATCACCATAAAGGAGTGCATCTTTTAGGACTATGAAAGGGCTACATAATTTTTTCATGAACCCTAATAGACGTTTCGGTAGTTTGTAAAAGAAACTACCAATTGCTTTAGGAATGTTCATGAAGAAATTACTTATCTTGTAGGCGATCTTTTGTCCTTTGTTAAGGGATAGATATTCGATCGTAGTCATAATTTCTCCTCCGAAACTATAAGAAAATCTCCCGAGGGAAAATCCCCCGGGAGAAAATTATCTAAAAATTACCTAGATTCTTCGACGGTAGTATTTAAAGTCGCGAGTGCTTCACGAATTTGTTCGTCGGTAAGAGTAGCGTAGTTTTCGGTAACGTTTTGCCAGAAGGTGTTTGGAGCGGACCAAAGGTTTCCTGGGACTGCAGTTTGAGCAGTAGCATATTTACCTTGATCACCAATTGCTTTGACAACCTTACTAGCTTGGACTTTATCCATCTCTAAGACAGTTTCATTCGTTGGGACGATTTGTAATTCATCAAAACGATTTTCTTGGACATCAGCACTGGTGAGATACATAGCAATGTCGTGGGAGAGTTTGACGATTTCCGCGTCGCCACCATTAGCTTGTGGGTTAACACCGTAGAGTTTGTAACCTAAGAATGAACCGATTGTTTTGGTTTCTGCATCAGCTTGACCTTTGTTGTAGGTGATTTCTGGGAGTTTGCTCATTTGTAAGCTATCACCGACAGTTTCAGTGTAGCTTGCAGCGTTCCAAGAACCATCGACGACTGCGACTAAGGTTTCACCATCTGGAGCGGCTTGACCACCGGTATCAGTGATGATAGTATCGCCAGCATATTTTAGTAAGTCGACGAATGCTTTTGCAGCTTTGAAACCAGCTTCGGTATCGAATGTAGCATCGACACTGCTAACAGCACCAGTTGCGGTGAATTCGATTTCATAGCCTGCACCGAATGTGAAGAGAGCACCTGCACCATAGAAAGCTTCTTCGATTGGATAGGCAATCTTTTTGCCTGCTGCTTTTGCGGCATCTACTAATGAATAGATATCGCTTGCTTGATCGGCGGTGACATATTCGTCATTGTACATTAAGAAATAACCATTATCACCGGTATATGGATAAGCATAGGTGGCACCGGCGAATGTCGCAGCTTCCATAGCACCTTCGCCGACTTGTTGTTCTAATTGAGTAACATATTCATTGGGAACTGCGGCTAATGCATTAGCTGCATATAGTGGTTGAATCTT
>CALVNY010000025.1 GCA_944350085.1 uncultured Clostridia bacterium
AGGTCGTTTGTCGAAATCTGAGATGTAAATTTATCTGTGCTTGCGGCCATAATATTGAAGACATTGATATAGAAGCTCTCGAATGTTGTGCAATATGGCCAGATGGGATTGTAGAAGCCGAGAAGGAAGTCTCTGTGATATGCCCGAAGTGTGGCAGAGTGTACGAAATTGACGGTGTCTATGCAAAGTTAATTGAAGGGCCTAACAGAAATATGGAAAGGCGTATTGGTTTGCAAAATCAAACAAAATAGATGCCTATGACTGCGGAAATTTTCGGCGGCATAACGCTATACAATGCCGACTGCATGGACATCATGCGCGAGATGCCGGATAAGGCGTTCGACCTTGCGATAGTCGATCCGCCTTACGGTTTGCCGATAGACTCTACAAACGGCCGCGGGAAATTGAGCAATAGGACTTTCAACAAAGGTCATATATCAAAATGGGATATTCCTCCATCTCCTAAATATTTTGAGACTTTGTTCAGAGTTTCGAAAAACCAAATTATATGGGGCGGAAATTATTTCGAATTACCACGATGTCGAGGGTTTATTGTATGGGACAAATGTCAACCGTGGAGTAATTTTTCCCAAGCAGAGTATGCATGGACAAATTTTGAACGACCATCTTCTATATTCAAATTCGACAATAGGACAGGAGATAAGATACACCCGACGCAGAAGCCGGTGGCGCTTTACAAGTGGCTGCTACACAATTACGCAAAAGAGGGCGACCGCATTCTCGACACTCACCTCGGCAGCGGGTCAATCTGCATAGCCTGCCACGACATGGGCTTCGAGATGACCGGCATAGAGTTGGACAAAGACTATTATGAGGCCGCGAAAAAGCGGCTGATTAACCACCAAGCACAAGGCTGTTTATTTTGAATTATGAAACTATTGTACATAGACCTCTTTTGCGGAGCCGGTGGAACGTCGACCGGAGTTGAAAACGCCCGATACGATGGGCGTCAATGCGCAAAGGTAATAGCATGTGTCAATCATGACGCCAATGCCATTGCCTCACATGCTGCCAATCACCCAGATGCATTGCATTTTACAGAAGATATTCGCACACTCGAACTATCCCCACTCGTTGCACATACAGAGTCTATGCGAAGGCTATATCCAGATGCATTCGTTGTCCTCTGGGCAAGCCTTGAGTGTACGAATTTCAGCAAGGCTAAAGGAGGGCAACCGCGTGATGCCGACAGCCGAACGCTGGCCGAACATCTCTTCAGATATATCGAAGCCCTGAAGCCTGACTATATTCAGATCGAAAACGTTGAGGAATTCATGTCCTGGGGCGATCTCGATGAGAACGGGAAACCTATAAGCAAGGATGCGGGACGTCTGTATCTTAAATGGGTCAATTCGGTATGCAGATATGGATATCGCTTCGCCTATCGTCTGCTGAACGCAGCTGATTATGGCGCATATACATCGCGGCGTCGGTTCTTCGGCATATTCGCCAAAGAATATTTACCGATCGCCTTTCCGGAGCCGACACACAGCAAGGAAGGTTCAGCCGGTCTCTTCGGCTCCCTGCAACGTTGGAAGCCTGTTCGGGACGTACTTGACCTTACCGACGAAGGGGAGAGTATATTCATGCGCAAGAAGCCGCTTGCGGAAGCTACGTTGGAACGAATATATGCGGGACTTGTTAAGTTTGTGGCGGGAGGGAAGGACGCTTTTCTGGTAAAATGGAACTCGATGTCAAGATCTGGTAAATATAACGCTCCTGACATCGACGCCCCATGCCCTACAGTTGCAACACAAAACCGTCTCGGTGTAGCGCATGTAAGTTTTCTGTCGAAGTACTATGGAGGCAGCCCAGAAGGCAAGAACATATCGATTGATGAACCTGCAGGCACAATCACTACAAGAGACCATCATTCATTCATCACAGCTTATTACGGGAATGGCAATAATCACAGCATTGATGCTCCGGCCCCGACGTTGACGACAAAGGACCGACTGGCTTTTGTAGACATGCAGTACGGGAACGGTACCCCAAAAGGGATAGATGTGCCGGCAGGTACGATCACTACAAACCCCAAACATTGCCTGATAACATGCAAACACAGTTTTTTGATGAATCCACAATACAAATCAGCCGGAGGATCAATCGACAAGCCTTGCTTTACGCTTATAGCCCGAATGGATAAAATGCCTCCATCCGTGATTCAGACAGAAACCGGCGGATATCACACGGCAATCTATACCGCAACCGACAGTCCGGCGACGATAAAAATAAAACAATTCATGGCGATATATGGAATTGTGGACATAACGATGCGAATGCTGCGCATAGATGAGTTGAAACTCATAATGGGGTTTCCGGCAAATTATATTCTCGTCGGCACCCAGGCTGACCAAAAGAAGTTCATAGGCAATGCCGTTGAGGTCAACATGGCCCGTGTCCTATGCGAAGCATTATGCAAAAAACTGATCGACACGGACGTCAGGCCGATATTCCATGCAGCATAAATAGATTGAACCAAATAACATAACAATTCATGAAAACACTGATATTCTTTTCGGTATTGTTCGCAATGACAATATCTATTCTCTTTTACATAACTTCAGCAAATGCCGATCCTGCGATGGTTATTATATCCGTTCTGCTATTACTGATAGCTGCAAGTTCCATTTCAATCGCAAATTTGTTGGAGGAGATACTTGACAGTCTTCGCGACGGTATAGACGGCACTATTTACATAAAACAACGAGGAGATGAAAATAACGATTGATTAACGTATAGATTGATAGTATGAGTGGAGATATAGAATTCGGCAAATGTGAAATATGTGGCAAAGATGCCACCTTGCAACGGACTTATTTCGTTTATGCTATAGCATGCGAATGTTGTGGATGTAAACGCAATGGCCGTGATTGTCATTTTGAACTGGTAGTACACTGCAGTAAATGTGTACCTCATATTCCAAAGATCATTCACCCATTGATAAAAGCGATGGACGGAAAAAGTTATCGAGCTTCCATTAGCAACATTTTACCGATTGAAATAAACGGAGCGTTTCTAATTGAAGAACCTGTAATTACCGACTATGAAAAGTGAACTTGCAAAAAAGTACATCGACGATGACGCAATCGTGATGAACAACGGCGACCGCATGGTTGACGCGAGCACGGCATATATGGCTATTGATTTTGCCGAGATGGAAATGTCCGAGAAGGCTTCCAGGCTATTTGAGCAATTCATGTCCGGAATGTTTCAAGGAGATACGCCGAAGAAAATTGCCAAAGAGTTCAAACAAAAACTGATGGAGTGATGGCATTTACAACCCCGTGTTTCGTGCGCGTCAATGATGCATCGGAACGAGAAGAATTAATGAAATGGCTGAAAAGAATAGGTTATAAGGATTTCGGCAATCCGTTTCAGTCGTACAGTTCTATTGTTTACACAACAGTAGATGGTTATTATGTGAATGCGCAAGCATATATTGACAATTCATGGATTGACTGCGGCAGGAACGTCGAGCTGTTCAAAGCCCTTGCGGCTATGAATGACGAGAACTGCTTATACCAATGGTTCACTGACGGTCACAATTGGGGCATATGTGAGGATGAATATTGGGCCATTCAAGTAGCAGAATGGGACGTAGAAGAAAATGACGAGATGTTCAACATGGCCATCAGCCCACAATGCCACAAGGCTGCCGCCGAGGAGATTGTCGAACACTTCAAAAAGAGAGGATAATGAGCCGATACAGAATAGAGCAAAGCCAAGGTTACAATGGTTGTATCCCGATAACTATATATTGGGTACAGGTGCTTAACCAAGGTACATTCTCCGAAAAATGGGTCAACGTGAAAGGATTCGACACGTACTTACGAGCGAAAGAACTGTTGGAAATTTTACAACAAGATTAGAAATGAAAAAAATAATGTTCAACGACCGATACGGTCTGACAGATGCGGTTATCAATGACCGCAAGACAGAGACGAGACGAGTAATACCTTCTGAATTTTTTTCTCTCTCATGGGATGTTCGGGGAAATACTTTGGTTTACGAGAATGCCGACGGTGATTTTATTGACATTTGTAATTCTAAATATTGTCGTTATAAAATCGGCGAGATTGTCGCCATAGCACAGAGCTACAAAGATGCGGGCGTAACCCCCGACAATATTGTATCGTACAAGGATGACGGCACACCCATCACGGCCATTCAGTCGCCAGGATGGAATAACAAGATGTTCACCAAGCCAGACATCCACGTGTGGGAGAAGAAGAACAATAAGTTTGTTTATGTCTCCCTTATGCCTCACCAAATCCGAATCACCGGAATCCGGATCGAGAGATTACAGGAAATCAGCGATGAAAGCTGCTTGCGGGAGGGGGTACATTATATCCCGAAGATAGACCGATATTACTTTGAGCATAGAGACAAG
>CALVNY010000026.1 GCA_944350085.1 uncultured Clostridia bacterium
GTTGGCAGCCCAAGCGGGCATCGCCGCGCAGACCCCGGCCGCGGACAACGTTTTCAGAAAGGCTCGTCTCGACAGGCTCATGCGAAGGGTTCGCGAGTGATGGTACCGTCGCTTTCTTGGGCCTTGATGACCTCCACGCGCTTCTGCACCTCCGAGAGCTTGGCGTTGCAGAAGGCTACTAGCCGGCGTCCTTCCTCGAAGGCCGCAATCATGTCGTCCAACGGCAGTTGCCCGGCTTCCATCTGCGTGACCAGCTCATCCAATCGTGCAGAGGCTTCCTCAAAGGTCTTCGGCAATGCTTTTTTCTTCTCGGCCATGGTCATTCCTTTCATTCCTTGGCGGCATCCGGATAACGTTGTGCGAACTCGGCACGAAGGGTCTGCGCCTCTTCGGTGCGGCCCTGCGCCTCAAGCTCGGCGATGGCGGCGCGGAAGGCCGGCGGCACCACCGCTTGATCGTCGAAACAGGTAATCAAGAAAAAGTTTTCGCGCAGGGCTTTGTCCTTTTGGCCCAAGGCCGCATAAAGAGAGGCCAATCCCGCATGCGCCTCCATCGCAAGGGCCAGGCCCTCGGGCGTGTTGACGTCTGCTTTGCCGACAGCCGTCTCTAAAGCGACACGAGCGGCGTCTTGATTGCCGGCCTTGGCCTGCAACCGTCCCAATCCTACGGCGGCCTCGGCGGCATGCAAGGCGTTCGCGGAATCGGTGAGGGCGGCTTCATAGGCGGCGATTGCCGTAGCCTGTTGGCCTTGAGCCTCGGCGGCTTGGGCCAGGCGCAGGTTGCCCCAGGCGCGGTCGGCGCCGCCCCGCGCCACCAAAGCCCGTGCGGCGGCCTCGGCCTCCGGCCATTCCTTGCGCTCGGCGCGGAAGGCCGCCAACCAAGCCAGATATTCGGGAGCCAAACCTTGGGCGTCTTTCAGCGCCACGATGGGCTGAAGCAGGGCCGCAGCTTCGTCTTCGCGCCCCAATGCATGCAGGCTTTGTGCGCGGCGCATCGCGGCATCCGTCCGCCTGGCATGGTCGAGCGGTTTGGGGCCTTGCTCGCCGGAGATCGCCAACGCCTGCGCGAGCAGTCGTTCCGCCGCCTGAAAGTCCTGCGCGTTAAAGAAGAGGATGCCACGCCAATAGGCCGCCTCTGCCACGCCTTGGCCATTGGCAAAACGGGAAAGATACTCATCCAACGTGGCCGCGGCGGTGGCCGTGTCGCCCTCGGAAAGCGCGGTGCGCGCACGGAAGAGGAGCGCTTCCGCGGCGACCGTCGCATCGCCGGACCCCAAGGCCAACCCCAACGCACGCTCGACACGCTCAGGTTGCTTGGTCTGCGCAAAGACGTAAGCCGCAGCATAGGCCGCGTAACCGGCCATAGGCGCGGCGGGCCAGCGTTCCGCCGTGCGGAGCCAAGTTTCGCCCGCTTGGGCCAAGTCCCCTGCCTGTTGCTCCGCCAATCCCAGACGATAACCGGCGTCTGCGGCTTGTTCGGCCGGGGCGTTCTCCATCAGCCAAACCGCGGAGGCACGGGCTTGGGCAAGGTCTTTGACGCGTGTTGCCGCGTCAAGCCGTGAAGGTTCCAAGGTCAAACGAGCCTCTTGCGAGAGTTTGTCGGAAACCCGCCCCCACGCCTTCAAGAAATCTGCCGGCACACCGGCTCTGGCCCGCAACGTCAACATCGCTTGGGCCGCTTGAGCAACCTCTGCGGCATTGGGGAACTCCGACAGCACACGTTCATAGGCCGTCAGCGCGCCCACATCATCGCCCAACGCCTCGGCGAGGATTCCTTCGAAGAGGAGGCGATCAGGCTTGGCCGAGGGACGCAACGCCTTCTCTGCATCCAGCCAGGCCTTGGCCTCGTCCGGACGTTTTGCGCGATAGGCGGCGTAGGCGGCCTGAGGCAGAAGTCCCGAGCGTCCCAGCACCTCTTTGCCCGCGACTTGGGCGAGGCGTGCCGCTTGCGCGTAAGCTTCTTCCTGTTTTGCCGCATCCAATGCCCCCGTGGCCGCCACCATTCTGCCAAAGGCATCCGCCGCCAAAGAGGCGCGTTCTTCTTTGGGGGCCTCGGCCAAGGCCAAGCGATAATACGACCACGCTTCTGTTGTCTTCCCTTGATTGAGCAACAGCTCTGCCTGCGCGGCCTTGGCCTGTGCGGCATAGAGCCCGGTCCCGCCGGCCACTTGCGACAAAACCTTTTCCGCTTCGTCCGCACGCCCCAGACGTGCCAGGCATCGTCCCAGATTAAGCTGAGCCACTTGTCTGGTTTCTTCCGTGGCCGCACCGGTGGACACCGCTTGCAACAACGTCAACGCCTCCTCGGGCTTGTCGCCTTTGTAGAGCAGGGAGACGGCCAGACGCAAGCGGGCTGCGGCCTGTCGGTTCCCCGTCAACCGTCCGGCCAATTCTCGATAGATTTCCCGTGCCTTTTCGTCCCACCCCAACTTTTCGTAACAACCGGCAAGGGCAAACGAGGCTTCGTCGTTCGGGCCTTTTTTCAAGATGGCTTCATATTCCTGGGCCGCTTGACGCACCATGCCACGTCGGGCCAAGCCGTCCGCGAAGGCCAACGTCCCATCCGCAGCACCGGCCACGCCTGCGCATGCCATCATCAAAAAGGACAAAAGAAACCGTTTCATGCCCTTTAGCATAACAAAACCGCGCCTTCTCCG
>CALVNY010000027.1 GCA_944350085.1 uncultured Clostridia bacterium
ATAAAGCCAAAACAGAAAGAGAAATAATAAAACAAAGCAAAAAAATGGCAGAGGAAAATGGCTTTAAAAACATAGAGGAAATGGAAAGTTTAAAGCCAGGAGATAAAGTCTATTATATTAACAGAGAGAAAAGCATGTACTTAGCCATAGTTGGCAAGGAGAGTGCAGAAAATGGAGTAAATATAATTGGTGCACATGCAGACTCTCCAAGACTTGACTTAAAACCAAACCCTCTATATGAAGATGGAGAACTTGCATATTTTAAAACACATTATTATGGTGGGATTAAGAAATATCAATGGACAACAATACCATTAAGTATTCATGGTGTGATAGTAAAAGCAAATGGGGAGAAAATAGAAGTGAATATTGGTGAAGACGAAAATGACCCAATATTTACGATTACAGACCTATTACCACATTTGGCACAAGACCAAATGGAGAAAAAATTAAAAAATGGAATAGATGGTGAAGATCTAAACCTATTAATAGGAAGTATCCCATATGAAAAAGACATTCCAGAAGCAGTAAAGCTAAATATTTTAGATATATTAAATAAAAAATATGATATTACAGAAGTAGACTTTTTGAGTTCGGAATTAGAGCTAGTACCAGCCATGAAATGCAGAAGCATGGGATTTGACGAAAGCTTAATAGCAGGATATGGTCAAGACGACAAAATATGTGTATATGCAGAACTTAGTGCATTAATGGACATAAAAGAAGTGCCAAACAGAACTGCTGTATGTATTATTGCTGACAAAGAAGAAATAGGAAGCATGGGAAACACTGGAATGGAATCACATGTTTTTGAGATGTTTATGTCAGAAATGTTAAACAAACTAGGAATAAACAGGCCAAACCTATTAGAAAAAGTGCTTTGTAAATCGAAAATGCTTTCAGCAGATGTTGATGCAGCATTTGACCCAATTTATGCAAGTGTGTCAGACAGAATTAATGCAGGATATGTAGGCAGAGGTTTAACATTAAATAAATACACGGGAGCAAGAGGAAAATCAGGCGCATCAGATGCTAATGCAGAGTTTGTTGCAGAGGTTAGAAATATATTCGAAGAAAATGATATAAGATACCAAATTACAGAACTAGGAAAAGTAGATGTTGGCGGAGGTGGCACTATAGCATATATATTAGCCAACAAAGGAATAGATGTAATAGACTGCGGTGTACCAGTGCTTTCAATGCATGCACCATATGAGGTTACAAGTAAATTAGATTTGTATGAAGCTTATAGAGGATATAAAGCATTCTGGGAAAAATAAAACAAAGAGGGCCCACATATTATGTGTAGCCCTCTTTGCTTAAGTTCCATTCTATACACCATATGGTCAACGAGCGCTGCTCATCAACCACTTGTCACAGCGTTTTTCGGTGATACCATTACAATTAGGGTCATCACAGTTTGGTGTGTCCTTAAAAGGGCATTCCCAGTCTGTACGAAAAAGCTGTGTTTTGTGGTTCAGAATGGCCGGATGCTCATTGTGCTCCCGGTTTGGTGCGTTGTCTGATTTTTTGTGCATAACTTTGCACCTCCTATTTTTTAATATCAATCATTATACCACATTTTGCTTACAAAATCAATACATACACAAGAAATGTTAAATACTGGAAATGACAAAAAGAAACAAAGTATAATAAAAAACAAAAAAAGTATTGAAAAAAATTTATTTTGTGATAAAATAATAGGCGAATTCAAACAAAAGAGGGGAGGTGAAAGAATGAGTAGAACAGTAAAAATAGCTTTACTTTTTGCTATTGTACTTCTAGCTTTACTTTTAGTTCCAGGAATAAGCAATGCTGCAACTATCAATGTTCCAGAAGACAACGCCAATTTATTTGAAGCTGTTAAAGGAGCAAATGATGGTGATGTGATTAATATAACAGAAAATGTTGAATTATCACAAGTTATGGAAATATACAAAGACATTACAATCAATGGTAATGGAAATATAGTAACAGCAGCTAAAGGAATGCTAGGTGGAGAATCATCTCCAAGCAACAATTTCAGCATGGTTACAGTTATGCCAGGTGCTGAAGTTACTTTAACAGACCTAGGATTAGAGAATAGCCCTAAATATGGTGTTCAAGTATATGATGGAGGTCGTGTTACTTTAGACGGAGTAACAGTAAAAAGCTGTGCATACGGTGGAGTTTTAGTTAATGCTGGTACTATTGAAATAAAAGACTTAGCATTAGAAGCAAATGGTGCAGACAATGCTAACGGTGTTGAAATTTCAAAAGGTAAATCAATAGAAGGTTCAACAAATGTACCAAACGTAATAATGAATGGTACTCTAACTGCAACAAACCAAACTGGTGTAGTTAGAATAGCTGATGACGCAAACGATGCTACAACAGAAGTTAGATTCGAAAACACTGAAAACACTGTAAACAAAATATTAATTGATGATAAAACATTAGTAGTTACTGATGAAAACAATGATATTTTGTATACAAGTGAAATAAAAAATGATGTTCAAACTTCAGGTGACGAATATTTAGAAGACTTCAATGTAACATTATACTTTGCAGAAACAGATGAGACAGTTGTATTTACTGTATCAGAAGGAACAGCTTTAACAGCAGCTGAAGTAGAAGCAAAAATAGATTTAGCTAAATTAGGTTTAGCTGATTATGAAGTTGACGGACTATATGCTGATGAGAAATTCGAAACAGAATTTGATTTTTCAGCAGTAATATCTGAAGACACATCAATTTATGTAAAACTTGCAAAAGTTGCTGATGTATCAGGAGAGCCTACAGACAAACCAGGTACTGACGATCCAACGCAAGGTGGAAACAACACTGAAGAAG
>CALVNY010000028.1 GCA_944350085.1 uncultured Clostridia bacterium
ACGATTCATTCCGTGAACGATCTGATTACTCTCAATCTGAATATTCGCGCCTTTGCCCAAACATTGTTGGAACGGACGGACGACCCGCTCTTTGTTCGTCATTTCTTTGAGGCCCTGACCCACGTCACTATTCTTGACCCGACCTGTGGTTCCGGAGCCTTCCTTTTTGCTGCGCTCAATATCCTCGAGCCTCTTTATGAGACTTGCCTTGCTAAAATGGAGCAATGGCCGGAGCTATTCAAAGAGGAGCTTGCCGTTCTGCGGAAGAACTTCAAGGGCAATACGCACCACTATATCTACAAAACCATCATCCTTAACAATCTCTACGGCGTCGACATTATGCACGAGGCTACGGAGATTGCCAAGTTGCGCCTCTTTCTCAAAATCGTCGCCGCCGTTGATGTCGATTCAGACGATGAGAATCTTGGTCTCGACCCGTTGCCTGATATCGATTTCAACATCCGTTGCGGCAACACTCTTGTTGGTTACGCCAATCCGCAGTCTGTCAAGGATGACCTTATTGGTGATGGCCTCGCTCTCGACAAAGAGAAGTACCAGGAAATCGAGCGGCAAGCCGCAGATGTCGCACAGCTTTATAAACGCTTCCGTTCCATGCAGGCCCAAGAGGGTGCCGATACAACTTATCATGATGCAAAGCGTAACCTTCAAGTCCATCTTGATACACTTAACGCTACGCTTGACCGCACCCTCGCACAAGTCCACCATAATCTCGGTCCCGGCATCGTAGATTACAAGAACCGCTTTGATGAATGGAAGGCTTCTACGCGTCCCTTCCATTGGTTCTCGGAGTTTTATGCCATCACCGTCGCTCGTGGAGGCTTTGACATCATCATCGGTAATCCACCCTATGTAGAGAATCGGACGATTGATGATTATGACATCCCCAATTACTACAAGACAAAGTCCTGCGGTAATCTTTATGCGCTTGTGATGGAACGGTGTTTCACCATTGTACATTCACAAGCCAGACTCGGATACATCGTTCCAGTTTCATCTGTTTCCACGAATCGATACTTTGCCCTTCAGGAGCTTTACAAAAACTATACCCACTGGTATAGCAACTACGATGATCGTCCCTGTCGCCTCTTTGAGAATTTGCAACACATTCGCCTTACCATTCATCTTTTTGCAACACGTGAAGGGGGAGTAGTAAAATCTTACTCGACCGCATATCGGCATTGGAATAAGTATGAGCGCTCTACGCTTTTTCAAAACCTTGGGTATGTGTTTGTAGATTTCGTTCCCTCGTATACGGGGACTCTTCCAAAATTGAGTTCCAAAATAGAGGTCCCGATTCTTAAGAAGTTGGGGAAGTGTTCCGGAGCTGTCGCCGCTAGATTGGATAAAACATGTACTCAATACGAAGTATATTACACGGCAAAACTTGGGTCTTTTGTCCAGGTTCTTGATTTTATCCCTGAACTTATCCAAGAGGATGGGCAACGTAAATTGCCCACAACACTGAAGATTATGCGTTCTGCCTCTTCTTTTGATCAAAGCCTGGTGTTGATTGGTTTAAACTCTAGTCTATTTCATTTACTTTTGTTGCTATATTCTGATTGTCGTAACTTAAACAAACGAGAAGTGGAAGCTTTACCTCTTCCTCAAAAGGTTTCAGTGAAAACAACACAGATGTTGGCTCAGCGTCTCATGGACAATTTACGTTCTACATCTGAATATCGGGTCATGAAATTCGACCCTGAGACACTTACTATTCAGTGTATAATCCCACGTTATTCCAAGTCTATTATTGATGATATCGACACGTTTCTCGCTAAGGCCTATGGTTTCAACGAAGAGGAACTCGACTTCATCATTAACTACGACATTAAGTATCGTATGGGTGACGAACTCAACGATGACGAATGAAAGGAGGGCATAATGTCTCAATCAGCCGAATTTCATAACCACCCATTTGATGAACCAACATTGATGAAGTTGGAATTGTATCGGCAATATTTGCGCGAATGGTTTCCAGTGTTTATTTCATCATCAAAACAATATTTTAGTTCCATTTTTGTTTTTGATTTTTTCTGTGGGCCTGGATACGATGGCACGCTCCCCCCCGGAAGACCACATCCGGGAAGTCCCATTATCGCTTTGGAGGAATTGGACAAAGCATTAGAGACAAGGAAGACATTGGGAAAGCTTGAGGGAGTTCCGTTGCCACATGTGACATTTGTGTTCAACGATCTTGACTCAAAAAAGGTGGAATCCCTTCGACAATCTCTTAAATATCGACTTCCTCGTCGATATTCTTCGATTGTCTATGAAAATCTTTCTTTTAAGGAATGCTTCACTAAATATGAAAACCTAATGGGAAGGCCAGATATTGCTACGCTTGCATTTATTGATCAATTTGGCGTTTCAGAGGTTACAAGCGAAATCTTTACACGGTTAATTAATAAACCAAATCTAGATTTCTTATTCTATATTGCGGCATCAATCGTTAACCGGATGAAAGAAATGGATTGCATTCGTTCTAAATTGCCAGAGATCACACCTCCCGAATATCAGGAGATGAAAGGAACAACGGCACTAAGATATATTGCAAAAGCATATCAGCGCATGGTGACTCAGGACAATGTTTTCTTGTCGCATTTCGCATTCAAGCGAGGTGCAAACGTGAATGGTCTCATCTTTGGTTCTCATAACATACTCGGAATTGAAAAGTTTCTGCAAAGAGCATGGAAATTGGATCCTTTTTGTGGCGAAGCAGGTTTTGACATTGACAAAGCAAATCGTCATTTGGGAGATGACTACTTACCCTTGGAAATAGAGGGGCGTCCAGTTGGTCGCCCAACAAAACTACTTGATTTTGAAGAAAGATTGAGAGCTTCTGTGCTTGATAAAACGATAAAGACTACAGAGGACGTTTATTTATTTGCCATGGCAGAGGGATTCTTGGCTAGTCAGGCAAAGAAGGTAATTGTAGAAATGATCAACGAAGGAAAACTCAGAAATAGAAAGAGAGATATTTGTGTTTCTTATGATGCCTACAAGAAGAAGAAAAGTGCTACACTATTAATAAACGTTGAGGTCACGGATGCGGATTGTTTATGAGCCGAGAGGACGGGCGCGGGAGTACGCAGACTTGGCGTGCAACCTGTACATAGGGTGCACGCATGGATGCGTCTATTGTTTTGCGCCGGGATGTCTACATTGTACGCACGCGGATTGGTCGCAGCGCGTGTATCTGAGAAAGCGTGCGTTGGAGTTGTTTGAGCGCGATGCGGCGGATTTGCAACGAGCCAATGACAAGCGGGCTATCTTGTTTAGTTTCTTGAGTGACCCTTATCAGCCTTTGGAACGGGAATATGGTGTGACGCATCGGGC
>CALVNY010000029.1 GCA_944350085.1 uncultured Clostridia bacterium
TTGAGGCCGGTGGATAAGCGTAATTGCGTGCTATCTTGCAACTTTGCTATTTGTTGCAAGCTCAGTAAATTGCTGCGCATTGACGCTGTTAAACTGATTTCTGACATGGCCACCAACTACTTTTTGATATATTGCAATACTTTGGATGCGGTTTTCATACTCAAACCTTTTCATCCGCTTTTTACAGTATCACGCCTTGGGTTAATGTTTGGTTAATGCACAAGAAAAAAGCTCCTTTGCAGGAGCTTTTTTCTTACTCTACCGTATTTTCTATCAGCCGATCCAAATTGCTACGTTCGCTCGCATTATAGCTCTTGGCTTTAGCGGCTTCTTCTTTTTTCTTCTTCTCTGCCTCAAGCTTTTGGTTGGCCTTGCTGTTGTCTATCACCTTTATCGGCTTTTTCTCGGCTTTTTTGCCAACTTTCGGCTGTGCCAACATTTCAAACAAAACATCTATATCTGTTTTGTTTTTATCTTCTTCAATTTGCTCTTCTTCCTCATCTTCGCCACTAACAGAACGCGTTTTTTCTTTTATCTTGGCTAAGGTTGATTCTGGAATCAAATCTTCTATCGGTTTGGCAAAAGAACCGGCTATGTTGAAATATTTTGACTCTTGCATCACCTTGGCTTGGTTTTCTTTTGGAACCATCCAGTTTATCAAAATATAGCATAAAATAACCAGCAAAAATGCCCTGAATATGCCAAAAAACAGACCCAAAATCCTATCTAGACCACTCAATTTGCTCTTTCTGATCGAGCCTATGATTTTTGCTGTCAGAATTATCCAAAATATAAAAAATATGATGACAATTCCTGATGCCGTGGCAACAGCTGCAACCGAACCATTTTCTACATAATTGGCAACAATGGGCGTGAAAACAGGCATTAAATAAACTACTGCAGCCAGAGACAAAACCCAGCCGATTATTGATAAAACTTCTTTTATTAGCCCGCGACTCAAGGCTATTAAAGCTGATATGGCTACAACAATTAATATTGCGACATCTAAACTGTTCACGTTTTTTTCCTCTTAGTTAAACCAATTTATCAATCTTTGGACATTGCCAATTTCATAAACATTCATATCTGTATGCAGGCCGGCTTTTTTGTCCTTGTTATGCGTCGGCGGAACGATGCAACTTGCAAAACCAAGCTTTTGCGCCTCTTTTAAACGCAAAGAGGGTTGTGATACGGCTCTTATCTCTCCAGACAAACCAATCTCGCCAAAAATAACCATATCCGGCGGTAAAGGTTTGTTGGTCATGGACGATATCACCGCCATGGCAACTGCTAAATCTGCCGCTGGTTCGCTTATTTTCAATCCGCCGGCAATGTTCAAATATACATCTTGTGCACTCAAGTTCATGCCGCAACGCGCTTCCAAAACAGCCAAAACCATGGCCAGCCGGTTTGAATCCCAACCGACAACGGCTCGCTTGGGGCTGGCATAGCCCGTGGGACTTACAAGTGCTTGAATCTCAACTAACACCGGTCTTGAACCTTCAATGCCGGCAAAAACGCATGAACCTGAAATATTACCCTGTCTTTCGGCCAAGAACAAAGCTGATGGATTTTCAACCTCTACCAAACCCCTGTCTTGCATTTCAAAAACGCCAATCTCGTCCGTGGCGCCAAAACGGTTCTTAACTGCCCTCAAAATGCGGAAATGATGCCCCCTCTCGCCCTCAAAATACAGCACCGTATCTACCATATGCTCTAAAACGCGCGGTCCGGCAATCGAACCTTGCTTGGTTACGTGCCCAACCACAAACAATGTAAATCCTTTTCTCTTAGCAAGCTTTATCAGCTCATAAGAACAAGCCCTGACCTGTGTGACACTGCCGGGCGTGGACTCTACATCCTCTAAATACATGGTTTGTATGGAATCAATAATCACCACATTGGCATTAGATCTTTCCAATGTGGCAACAATATCTCTGATATCTGTGGCTGAAGCCAAATGAACCGGTGCTTTTTCCAAGCCAAGTCTTTTGGCTCTTATGCGCACCTGGTCAATCGCCTCTTCTCCAGAAATGTAAAAAACTTCCGGCCGGCTCGGTAATTCTGCTACTTTGGCACAGGCTTGCAATAATAAGGTGGATTTTCCAATTCCGGGATCGCCGCCAACCAAAATCACTGAACCTGCAACCAGGCCACCACCGCAAACTCTGTCCAGTTCTTTAATCCCCGTGGTCATGCGCTCCAGGTTTTCTGCCGCGCCTTCCAATGGCACAAAGTCTATCATCTTGCCTTTTTGCTTGGGTTTTAAATTTGAAAAACCCTCACCGTGAACTTGCTCTTCCACAATGGTGTTCCACTCCCCGCAAGAATCACATTTGCCTTGCCATTTGGGATATACCGCTCCGCAATTTTGGCAAACAAAATCTATCCCTTTTTTGGACAAACTATACCTCCACTTTTATCGGACCTTCTGAACTGCCGTTGATAAACTGGCGAACATATTCATTATCTGTTTTGTCAAGCTCTTTGACCGTGCCTTGCCAAATGATTTTGCCTTTGTATAACATGGCTATTCTATCGGCAATTTTTCTGGCGGAAGCCATATCATGCGTAATGGTTAAAGCCGTTGCGCCCAAACCTTTTACCGACTCATTAATCAAACCATTAATTACATCAGACATTATGGGATCCAAACCCGTGGTCGGCTCATCAAAAAAGATAATTTCCGGCCTGGTGGCAATGGCTCTTGCCAAGCCTACACGCTTTTGCATACCACCGGACAATTCTGACGGGTATAAATCTGCTACATCCGGCGCCAAACCTACTTGACGCAAAACCCTTATGGCTTCCATCTTGGCGTTCTTTTTATCCATTTTCTGGTTTTCTATCAAACCAAAAGCCACGTTTTCCCACACGCTCAAACTATCAAACAAAGCGCCGCCTTGGAACAACATTCCCATTTTGGCATGAAGTTTTTCTTTCTCTTTTTCAGAAACACCAACAACTTCTTCATCATCTATCAAAATAGAGCCTTGCTCCGGCGTCAAAATGCCTTGAATGCATTTAATCAACACAGATTTTCCCGTGCCGGAACCACCTATCACAACTAAAGACTCACCTTTCTTGATTTCCAAATCCAAACCATCCAAAACAACTTTTCTGCCAAAGGCCTTGTGAAGATTGGTTATTTTTATCTTTATATCACTCATTTTTTTCTCCACCTAAAGTTTATTTTGAAAAGAATATACCTGTTATGATATAGTTGAAAATCAAAATCAAAATTGATGATGACACCACCGCATTGGTTGTGGCCTCGCCAACACCTTGCGCACCGCCTTTGGATTTGAAACCATTGTAACAACCCATCATTGCTATGATAAAACCAAAAACTGCCGCTTTGACAACACCTGTTGTGATATCTAAGGCTTCCAAATCATCTATGGTGGCTTTGACATAGTTTGCCGGATTGAAACCTAACTGATATACACCAACAACCTAGCCGCCAAAAATACCAATCACACCTCCTATCAAAACCAGCAAAGGCAGAACAACAACTGCCGCAACAATTCGCGGTGTGATCAAATATTTATATGGGTTGGTCGACAAAGTGGTTAAAGCATCTATTTGCTCGGTCACACGCATGGTGCCTATCTCGGCAGCCATGGCGGCACCAATACGCCCAGCAACCATTAAGGCAGACAAAACCGGCGCCAACTCTCTTGTTACTGAAATTAAAACAACCGAGGCCACTGCACTCTCGGCTCCAAAACGTGAAAAGCCTGAATAGCTCTGCAGGGCAATAACCATTCCGGCAAAAATGGTGGTCAAACCAACAACCGGCAAGGAATAAAAACCAATATCCATAACTTGCCGCATTAAATTGCGGCCATAAAACGGCGGAACAAAGCAATTGGCCACCGAACGCATGACAAATATGGATAACTCTCCCAAGCTTGAAAAAAACTTAACCAAGGGCTGGCCAAGTCTGCGCAAAAATTTTTGGATCATAACCTTACTCTTTCAAGTTAATTAACATGTTTAATCGTATATTATGACGCCAAATTTCAGAAATCAACTAACTTATGAATTTTATCTCAAAGATAATGCCAAAATTATCTTTTCTGCTGCTGAGGCTTCAAACGGATGGACCCGAATCTTGGGGATTTTTACCCCTTCTATTTCTTCATATTCTGGTTCGGGATAACGCTCGATTTTATTAAAATCTTCCTCCAAATCAACTACCAAATTTATAATCTCTGACTTTTTGGCCGGAAAATGTGCCAAACCTATCCCCCTCACCTCAAGCATGTTTGCTATGGTCTTGATACCATATGCTTTGAGTTTGCCTTTTTTCTCAAAAATATCAATTCTGTCATCTCCAACCAAAAGACAACCTTTGTTCATTATTAAACGCAAACACAAATCCGACTTACCAGAACCTGATTTGCCCCGAATCAAAATTCCTTTTCCGTAATATGAAACACAAGATGCATATATATTGGCCATTAGTTTTTACCGTTTAGTTGATTGAAACGTTTTTTATCTTCCTCTTGTGTGCAAAAGACCTCAAAAAGACGACCTTCCGCCTGCGGTGTTATCTTTATACTGATGGCTCTTCTTGGCAAATATCCTCCCATGTTTTCTGGCCACTCTATCAAACAAACGCCTTGATACATGGCCTCTTCCATCCCAAGTTCAAATATCTCTTCCGTCTCTTTTAACCGATATAAGTCAAAATGATATATATCAAAATTTGGTGTTTCATATGTTTGAAGAAGCGTAAACGTGGGGCTTGGAACATCCGTGTCTTTCAAAAAACTTTGAATAAATGCGCGGCTGAAAACACTTTTGCCCATGCCTAGAGTGCCATATAAAGCAAAAATATCTCCCTTTTGTGCTATTTTGGCAATGCGTTGACCCAAGGCTTTTGTCTCTTCTTCCGTTTTGGAAAGATATTGATATACCGCATCTGTCATCTTAAAAACCTAACATGCTTTTGCGTTCTTTTTTCGGTTTTTTTACCTTTATATTTGGCTTTTGTGCTTTCATTTTGCGCCAATCTTCCGGGCTGTAAAATTTTCCTTGCCACAGGCCATCTCTTCTGTTCATGGCTTGTTCTTGATAGGGAACATATATATCTGAATATTTGGTATAAGCCAAAGCCCAACCCGCATTAACCAATGCTGCTCCAATATCATATTGCCCCAAAGAACAAACGCCCGACATATTGCCATTTTTGTCTTGCTGCATGATATGACATTCTACAGGATTATCCATCAACCAATCTCTGAGCCAAGTAGCTGCAACTTTGCCACAATGATAAGCCCGCCCCATTTTGTTGGCACAGGTTTGATCAATTTCCGGCGCATCAATGCCAAATAAGCGTATATAGTGACCATCCATCATCAAAGTATCGGCATTTACCACTCTGACGGGTCCTATTATTGATGGATAATCTTGTGGGGTCATGGCTCTTTCTTGTCCTCGATTTGAAACCTTATTTAATGCCACTTTAAACGAACTTTCTTTTTGGCTGTTATATGCCGAACCCCTAATTTGCGGCATATCATCGACCATTTGGCTTTCTTCTATATCTTCTTTATCTAAAATCATCATTGCGGGGTCATTTTGTGTTTGTGTCTGCCCCAAAAATGACTGCAACGTGGGAATAACATTTCCAATTCCATTATTAAAACCGCCAATGGCATAAATTATAAATGTTGTAATACCGGCAAAAACCAAAAATGATGGTAAACATCCCATGGCTCGCCATGCCATTTTTAAAAACAAATACAAGACAACCAGGCCTATTAAAAATAAAATTAAACCGCCGCCTTGAACGATCATGCTTTTGCTTTGTGTTCCGGCTCCTCCCCAAAATATTAAGAGAAAAGCACCCATTGCTGTTAAAATTCTTTTGAGAAAGCCCATATCTTCACCATTTATGTTGTTTCAATTTTATTATAATATCTTCTATTTTAGTAAATATATCGTTACTTTCAACAAAATAAAGGTCTTGTTTGACCAAGACCTTTATTTTGTTAGTTTTATTTCTGATGTTGCTTTATCATAAACCTTTTCTGTGGCGGTTTCTATTCCCGGTTTGCTAAATTCTATAATATCAAAATAACTTAGCAAAAAAAACATAAACATAAGCAGCAATATAAAAATCAATATTCTCCAGGCAATTTTTGCAAGCAAATACAATATCATTATTCCGCTCACTATTGCGGTGGCATAAGCCAGTTTTTTTATCAGGTTTTCATCATCTAAACCAACTGATGCCACCAGCAATATGGTAACAATAAATATCGTTATCAAAAATTTTTTTATAAACTGCATTTTAATCAACCACTTTTATTGAAAATTTTTGGTTGCTTGCTTCTGAGTTTGTATTTTTAAATACAGTGTTTACATTATTGTTTGTATTTTGTTTATTTTTGTTTTCTAAAATACTCAAAATCATATCCAATTCTGCTGCTGAAGCATATTGCAAAGTGACCTTACCGCCACCTTGTTTGCTCGGTGTGATTTTGATTCTTAAACCAAGTTCTTTTCTTAAATCGTTTTCAATTTCTTCAATATCTTCATCTATCGGCCTTGGGTTCTTTGCCTTTTTAGGTTCTTTTTGTTTTGAAACCAAATCTTCTACCTGGCGCACGTTCAAATCTTTGGCAATGATTTGTTTTGCCAAAGCAACCGCATTGTTCAGACCTACCAAGGCACGAGCATGTCCGGCAGAGATTTTGTTTTCTTTTACCATCTCTTGAACTTCTACCGGCAAACTCAACAATCTTAATGTATTGGCAATTTGGCTTCTGGATTTTCCAACAACCTGAGCTAGTGCTTCTTGGGTGTGTGAAAACTCATCCATCAATCTTTTATATCCTTCTGCCTCTTCTATGGCTGAAAGATTTTCTCTGAGTAGGTTCTCAATCAAGGCAACTTCAAGCGCTTCCTTATCAGAAAAATCTTTTATAATTACCGGAACCTCTTTCAAACCGGCTTCTTTTGAAGCCCTCCAGCGACGTTCTCCGGCAATAATCTCATATTTATCACCTTGTTTTCTCACCAAAAGCGGCTGCAAAACACCTTTTTCTTTTATTGATTCAACTAATGAATTTAAGGCATCTTTGTCAAACTCGGTTCTTGGCTGATATTTTCCTGGAACAAGCTTATCAATATCCACTTTGTCGCTATTTTTTACTTCTTTACCAGCTTCATTTCTACCCGGCTTATCTGACAAAACATCTAAGTCCAAATCTTCTCCCCCTAAAAGAGCACCTAAGCCACGACCTAAATTTTTTTTCTTATTTTCTTCTAGCATGCCAATAATTCCTTTTCTCTTTTCAAAACTTCACCCGTCAAACTAATATATGCTTGCGAACCAGGACATTTGAAATCATAAATCAAAACAGGTTTTCCATGTGATGGAGCTTCTGAAATTTTTACATTTCTCGGAATCACTGTTTGATAAACCTTTTTACCAAAGAAGTTGCGCACATCCTCTTCAACCTGTTGGGTTAAATTGTTTCTTCTGTCATACATGGTCAGAACAACGCCTTGCAGCTCCAAATCTGGATTAAACACTCTTTTGATTTGGTTAATGTTGCGAATCAAATCCGTTATTCCCTCCAAGGCCAAAAATTCGCATTGCAAAGGAACGATTACAGCGTTTGCGGCAACCAAAGCATTTATTGTTATCAAGCTCAATGACGGCGGGCAATCGATTAAAATATAATCATAATTAATTGCCTCTTCCTTCAAAGCATTTTTCAATGCAAATTCTCTTTTCTCCACATCAACCAATTCTATCTCTGCACCAGCCAGGTCTTCTGATGAAGGAACTATAGAAAAGTTTGGAATCTCTGTCCATACCACTGCCTCTGATAATTTTGCCTTGCCAATCAACACCTCATAAGATGAAACCATTCTTCCTCTTTTGTTCACACCCATTGAGGTTGAAGCATTGCCTTGTGGGTCAAGATCAATTAACAAAACTTTTTTGCCGGCCGCCGCCATCGCTGTGGCCACATTGACCGTTGTTGTTGTTTTTCCAACACCACCCTTACGATTTGCAATTGCTATGATTCTTGGCATTTATTTTTCTCCTTTTTTCAACAGATGACTGATGACTAAAATTTTTCCTTCTTCGCTGGTTTCACTGTCAAATATTTGACAGTGAAAAGACCAATGTTTTTTTGCCTCTTCAATTTCTTCTGCAAATTTTTTGCCTTTGGGAAAAATGCACGTTGTTTTTGATGAGGCAAAGTTTTTGGTATAATTAAATAGATTATCTAACGAGGTCATGGCGCGCGAAGTAATCACATCGACCTTTTCTTTTTTTATATTTTCGATTCTTTGATTGATGATTTCTACATCAACACGGCAAATTTTTTTCACTTCGTTTAAATACAGTGTTTTTTTAGTTATACTTTCAATCAAGCTTACTTTTAAATACGGTGTTTTTTCTTTTGCCATAATTGCTAATACCATACCTGGAAAACCAGCTCCAGAGCCAAAATCAACTAAGGTTTTTGCTCCGTTTGGAATGTATTTAAACAACTGTGCCGAGTCAACAAAATGTCTGTTCCAACAATCTTCCAAAGAAGAGTTGCTCACCAAATTAAACTTGTTTTGCCACTCTCTTAACAAAGATTCGTAGGTTTTTAATTGCTCAAATGTTTCACGTGAAACATTGTATTTTTCCATAAAATTTTTCATAAATTATTTATAAAAAATTTTTATGCTTTTTAAAATATAAAAACTCGACTTATAAACACATATTTTATAAGAAAATAAAAAGAATCTAAAAACAAAGACTTAAACCATATTTTTTGAATCTATTTTTTAAGAATTTCTAAGCCAACCCTGTTTTTGCAATTGAACGATTGCAATAAGTTTTCAACTTTTTCAAAATGTTGTCCTAATGTGGAAACTGAAT